>JALEMJ010000020.1 GCA_022768285.1 Aerococcus sp. | reverse complement strand
CAAGCCCACCAGGTGCTCGCGTATGAAGTGGATCAGCGCTTGATCCCTGTCCTTGAGAACGAACTCGCTGACTTCGATAATTTGACAATTAAGCATCAAGATATCTTAAAAGCGGACGTTGCGACAGATATTACGGAGAATTTTGATGCGGACAAGCCGCTCGCTGTCGTCAGTAATCTGCCGTACTACATTACGACACCGATTATTTTTCATTTATTGGAAGAAACGGACAAAATTGATACGTTCGCACTGATGATGCAGTCGGAAGTGGCAGATCGTCTCACCGCAGAGCCGGGAACCAAAGCATACGGCTCACTGACCGTCATTATGAATTATTACTGCGAAGCGAAGATTGCGCAGCGTGTGCCAGTGACGGTATTCAAGCCGCGACCGAAAGTTAATTCGGCAATTTTAGTACTTAATCGGCGAAAACAACCGATCGTTACAGTTGACAGCCCAGATCAATTGATTAATGTGGTACGGATCGCATTTGCCCATCGCCGCAAAACCCTGTGGAATAATTTACGCAGTGGCTTGGTTGAGCGCTCATCTGAAAACGAAGCATTACTCAAACAGGTATTGGCTGAAACGGGTATTGATGGGCAAGTGCGCGCCGAGCAACTAGCAATTGAGTCATTTGCTGATCTGGCAAATGCCACGGGTCGACTCGATATACCATTTGAACAGAAGTAAAAGCAATGATTGGGGCATAAATTATGGAATTTCATCAGTTTACTGATCCACAAACTGATCATCAATTTTTAGAAGCTATTGCCAATGCGAATTGGGGTGGGATGGAATTATTACATCGCCACCTCGCAAATGGCACATTCAATGAACACTTTGGCGATAGTGCTCGTGCGTTTTATGCGACAGATGATGGGCATTTTGTCGGCTGTATCAATATCGTTGAGCAGGACTACATCGCCTTTCCTGAGTACGATAGTTTTATCGCACTGTTGTATATCGATCCAGCCTACCGTGGCCAGAGATTGACGCCGAAGTTCGTTGCCTACGCTGAATCACAGTGGGCGAAGGCGAGGAAGACTACCGCACATATTGTCACGCAGCACCACGGCTTGTATGAAAAATACGGGTATACGTTGGAGCAGACCATACCTGACGGGCCGCATCACCCAGATTATCTGTATACGAAAGAATTGACAGAAGCCTGAGTGGACAGACGATCATTTTTAGTAAATCAATCATGAAATAGGAAAAAAGCGAATGGATTTAACAGAATTTCAAGATAAAGAAACAGATAAAGCGTTTTTAGATTACTTACAAACCGTTGACTGGGAAGGTGCTGAGATGCTTTATAAAGCACTCTCTGCCGGTGAGTTCCAGGATAAATTCGGGGAAAGCTCACGGTCGTTCTACGTCACGGATGACGACAAGTATGTCGGTTTCTTCAATTTGACGGAAGAAGATTACGTGGATGTACCGGAATACAATAAATTCATCACGATGTTGTATGTGGATCCGGACTATCGTGACAGCCATCTCTCCGAAGCTTTCATTAAGCTGGCAGAAGGGCTGCTGATCATGGAAGGCGAGACGGAAGCACATTTAATTACCAAACACGAAGGCTTGTATGAAAAATACGGTTATGAAAGAGTGCACCATCTCTCTGAGGGACCGAACGACAACGATTATCTCTATAAAAAGGTATTAGTTGACGACTAATTTTTTTGAAAATAATAACTGATGAGTTGTTGACATCTCAATGAATTAATGGTATTGCTATCTTTGGGAGAACGTGCTATACTACTTACCAGGGAGTGAGTGCTATGCCACAGACAATTGCATCGATTAAAGCACGTTTGAGTGACAAGAAGGGTCAGAGTATTGCAGTAACTCAACAAACCGGACGGCGTCGCATTACGACACGTCACGGGGTGCTGAGCGGGATTTATCCGGCAGTCTTTGTGGTGGAGTTAGATCAGCACGAGAATAAATTTAAACGTGTCTGCTTCAGCTACACTGATGTACTGACCGATAACGTCGAAATAGAATTCCCGCAAGCTAGTGATGAAGCATAATTACATATAGATATATGAAAAGAGCGATGGACGAAGCTGAACTACTTCAGTGCATCGCTCTTTTTGTGTATTATCGTTCTCTCACACGATGTTATTTCGGTTGTAAGATCCACATATTGACTATTTCGTCCTGCAATTCTCCCGCTTCCCAGTCGATTAGGGAGTGGCGTTTAAACGGATCATCGTTAGGGTCGAGAAGATGGAATCCATTGGTGTCCATACTAGTCAACAAAATGACATGACCGATATAGGTAAAGCGTCCCGGTTTAACACTCGCAATCACAGGTTTTCCATCTTTCAAATAGTCCTCGGCACGCTGGAGGTCGCCACCGAGGTTCTTGATATCGTAATCGAAAGCTTCAGCAAACGCTGGGAAAATCGACCAAGAGGTGCCTTGATTGGTAAAGTAGTCATTACCAGCCCATGTCAGTACTTCATCCGGTGTCAATTCCCCATTGCCATAGGTTGCGTGCACCATGGTTAGACAAGCGAGTGCACACGCATTATGACCATAATTCTTCCATTTTCCCCAACCGTATGGCAGATCGTTCCATCGCTCATCTTTTTGCAACATGAGGTTGGCGTTCAGTCCCTTTCCATTGAGCGTTTGACGGACTTCCTTACTGTACGCTTGCAGTGGCTGATCGATCGTCTGCTGGGCAGTTGTGAGTTGCTGTTGGAGTGATTTAATCTGATTCGCTTTAGAATGATTTTCTATCGCGAATATGATGGCAAGAATTAGAAAAATTGCCGTACCAAGCACCACGATGATCAGTACAGATAATACCGTTTTTGCTTTTTGATTCAGTTTCGCTTTAGGTCGTTCCACTAGCATTCACCTACCGATTATCACTAAATTGATATTATTATATCATAGGAAACTGAACTTTAATGAATGGAACTTGTCTTTTCGCCGCTACTATGATAATTTTAATCGGAATCAATAAATCGAAATCTTTACGTTTTAAATTAAATTGAAGGAGCGTAGCATGCACTATATCGATGTTCAGGACGTTGGTTTTTCATATGATGATGAACCAGTGCTCACTGATATTTCGTTTACTGTTGATCCGAGCGAATTTGTGATATTGACCGGTGAGAACGGGGCAGCGAAATCCACATTAATCAAGAATATTTTAGGCTTATTGCATCCGACAACGGGGCATATCACCGTCAGCAGTAAGAATATCGCTGGCGACAAGATGCAGATCGGGTATTTGCCTCAGACAGTCACAAATTTCAATGCGGGCTTTCCATCATTGGTTTACGACTTTGTGAAGTCGGGACGCTTTCAGCAGAATCGCTGGTTCAAGCGCATGGACGATGAGGATAAGCAGCATATTCGTCGCGCGTTAGATTCAGTTGGTATGTGGGAACAGCGGAATAGTCGTATCGGTGCGCTATCTGGCGGGCAAAAACAGCGTGTTGCGCTCGCACGTGTCTTCGCAACAGATCCGGACCTGTTTGTTTTCGATGAACCGACGACCGGGATGGATAAGACTTCGCGCGATCGTTTTTATCGTCTGTTGCAGCACAATGCGCGCGATCACGGTAAAGCGATTCTGATGGTTACACACGAGGATATTCAGCTCGAGAATTACTTTGATAAACAGATTCACCTTGTCAGAAAGGAGGACTCGCCTTGGAGATGCTTCAGTATGAGTTCATGCAACGGGCGCTCATTGCATGCGGAGCCATCGCTCTCTTCTCACCAATCCTAGGGTTATTCCTAATTATGCGTCGCCAGTCGCTGATGGCTGATACGTTGTCGCACGTATCACTGGCCGGGGTTGCGCTCGGTTACTTGTTGGGTGTTAATCCGACGCTGACAACAATGTTTACCGTTATACTTGCGGCAATCTTATTGGAATATTTGCGGCGCGTCTACATCAATTACTCGGATATTTCGGTAGCAATGTTGATGTCCGGCGGGATGGCTATCGCACTGTTACTCCTGTCGCGCGTGCCAACTGCCGGTAACCTCGAGTCCGCGCTGTTCGGTTCGATCGTGACAATTACGAGGTTGCAGGTGATCCTGCTTTTGATCTTAGCTGCACTGATTGTAACCGTCTACGTTATATTCCAACGTGTGCTATTCGTTTTGGCTTTTGATGAAGACACCGCAAAAACAGCTGGCTTACCGACTGAGATGATCTCGATGGCCATCTCCATCGTCACCGGGGCAGCGATCGCCATTATGATGCCAATCGCCGGTGCATTGCTCGTTTCAGCGATAATGATCATGCCTGCTGCGATTTCCTTACGTATGTTTAAACGGTTCAACACCGTGATCATTGCTGCCGGTGTACTCGGCTTGTTCGGGATGGTCGGCGGGTTGTTCCTATCGTATACGTTCGATACGCCACCTGGAGCCACCATTGCTGGGATCTTCTTGGTAGTGTTTATCCTCGAAAGTATTTACCTAAAGATTTTCAAATAATAGTAATAATGATGAAGCGATCGATGGTGAATTGTCGGTCGCTTTTTGTTCAAATATCCGAATATTTTGCGTACAAAATATTGTCTTTCTTCGGTAATTCGTATACTATGATATGAAAAATATTGATGAAAGGGAAATTAACGATTATGAAGGTTAAACGTAGCCATCGCTTGATCGATTTAACATATACATTATTCAATCACCCGCACGAATCGATTTCGTTGCCATATTTTGTCGAAAAGTATCAGTCAGCGAAATCCTCGCTCTCGGAAGACATGGCGATTCTGAATGATCAGTTGAAAACAACCGGCATCGGTTATATTGAAACAACACCAGGAGCCAAGGGAGGCGTGCGTTTCATCCCAGACATTAACATGGTTGATGCCGAGTCAAAGATTACCGAACTCTGCCAGGAGTTAGTGGACAAGCAGCGTATCTTACCTGGGGGTTATTTCTATCTAACGGATATTTTAGGTCAGCCGCAGTGGTTACGGTTGTTCGGAGCCATTATTGCCTCAAAATACAAAAATAGTGGTGCGACCGTCATCATGACAATTGCGAGCAAAGGTATTCCGCTCGCAGCATCGACAGCTGGTTTTTTGAACATTCCATTTGTAATGGCACAGCGTAAAACGGATCTTACGGAAGGCTCGACGGTGTCGGTGAACTACGTCACGGGCCACAATCAGAGCGCTACAGTTGAAACGATGGCCCTCACGAAGACCAGCTTGAGTCCGGAGGACAAGGTGCTCATAGTCGATGACTTTATGAGCGGCGGTGGCACGTTCAATGGCATGATCGATTTAATTAATGAATTTGATGCGACCTGCATCGGTGGCGTTGTTTTCGGTGAACTCGACCACATCAAAGCAAACGTCACCTTCCCTTACCAGTCACTGGTCACGATTGAGAAATCGAGTGATGATAAAGGACTCCGTGATGTGCGTCCGGGATCGATTTTTAGTACAGGGGCTAAACACTCAGACGCAGACTAAGCAGTGCTAGTTGCATCTTGCGAGCGATTCGCTTACGATATGATGTTGAATTGGCAGGGGATGTTCTTAGTCGTCCGTTAGGCCTAAAGAGTGGTAGAATAGAATGAACCACTCAATGAGGCTCCGTAGCTCAGCGGATAGAGCACTCGTTTCCTAAACGAGGTGTCGGGAGTTCAATTCTCCCCGGAGTCGTCAGCTAGATCATAATGAAAAAGGAGCTTAATCGTGCAAATTTCAGTGATTATTCCCGTTGCTAATGCCGCTGACACGCTCGAACGAACGATTCAGAGCGTTACTGCGCAACCGTATGAAGCTATTGAGATTTTACTTATCGATGCCGGTTCCACTGACGGCAGTGGAGCGTTAGCGGATCGCTTGGCCGCGCGTGATGATCGCATTCATGTGACACATGAGGTACATACGACGGTATTAGCCGCTTATCGTGCGGGCGTGGCACAGGCAAAAGGTGATGATATTGTCTTTTTGAATGGTGGCGATATCTTATCACCAGATATCCTCAAAGAATTTATCAGTTACCGTGCGCAGAATATGCAGCCCGACGTGTTCGTCTTTAATATGGACTATGCGGGGGTACACGCGCATCAGCGCCAGGAAGGCATTAACGGTAGTTTCCGTGATGCAGAACAGTGGTTCCATGCCTTATTCGCTGCGACAGGCACGGGCTTCAGTCTCAAGAATAAAATCTTTAAGCGCGAACTGATCACTAAAGTCTTTGATCACCATTCGGACACTGACGATGAAATTAGTGCGACCTACGATGCACTAAAAGCGGCAACAGCAGTAGTGATGACAGATACGGTGGGCGTCGCTATAGCGGTTGATGATAGTCCATTGCACCGTCATTTCGGTGCCCAATCGATGACGGATGTCACAGCACGTTTAACTTTGCTCGAACGCGTGAAACAGGATTTCCCGTCCCTCGTTTCTGAGAGTGCTGAATATCTATTGGATGGCATCCTCGAAACGGGTTATCAGCTAACCCTTTCAAAGGGCAAATTGGGTAAAAATGTTAAGAATTATGATAAACAATTGCGTACCTATCATGATGCCCATAAACGGTTGCTGACGGCGGATCACATCCCAGCTGAGAAAAAATGGGCGTACGTACTCTATTGTCAAGTACCAGCGCTATATGCGAAAGTTTATCCCGCATTACGTGATAGTGAATAGTTTGGTAGGAAGGAAGTAGTCATAGCGATGAATATTACAGTCGTCGGTTTAGGATACGTTGGTTTAGCTAACGCGATCTTGTTATCTCAACACAATCATGTCATCGGTGTCGATACCATCCCTGAGAAAGTAGCCATGATTAATCGTGGCGAGTCGCCGCTCGATGACAAAGAAATCATCGATTACCTCGCGAACTGTGAGCTCGATTTAACTGTCACCACTGATAAAAACGATGCGTACAGTGACCAAACGGATTACGTTATCGTTGCTACACCAACAGATTACAACGATGAAACCAATTATTTTGATACTTCTTCGGTAGAAGCTGTCATCAACGATGCACTGCAGTTGGCACCGCAAGCAACGATTGTTGTGAAATCGACAATTCCTGTCGGCTTTATCAATACGGTGCGTGAGAAGTTCAATGCCGATAATATTATTTTCTCGCCAGAGTTCTTACGCGAGGGACATGCATTGTACGATAATTTGCACCCGAGCCGCATTATTGTCGGCGAACGCTCAGAACGTGCCGAAACCTTCGCGAACTTATTGAAAGAGGGCGCTGAGGATTCAGATACGGATATCCTATTGATGGATGCCCAAGAAGCTGAGGCCGTGAAATTATTTGCGAATACGTATCTCGCTATGCGTGTGGCTTACTTCAATGAGTTAGATACGTATGCTGTGATGAAAGGGCTGGACACAAAGCAGATTATCGATGGTGTCGGTTTAGATCCGCGTATCGGGAATCACTACAATAACCCATCATTCGGGTACGGCGGTTACTGCTTACCGAAAGACAGTAAACAGTTGAAGGCCAATTACGAAGGCGTACCGAACGATATTATCTCAGCGGTTGTTGCTGCAAACCAGACACGTAAGGATTTCGTGGTATCAGATATCATGAAACGTGAACCGCAGACGGTTGGTATTTATCGGCTGACGATGAAAGCTGGTTCTGATAATTTCCGTCAAGCCGCGATTATTGATATCATGAAAGGCCTCGAAGCGTCTGGTGCGAAAGTGATCATTTATGAACCAACACTATCCGATGAAACGTTCGAAGGAATCACGATCGAAAATGATCTCGCCACATTCAAGTCAAAATCTGATGCGATCGTAGCCAACCGTTTGACCAATGACATTGAAGACTGCGAAGCAAAACTTTACACCCGTGATGTTTACGGTAATAACTAATACGTTAGAAGACAAAATAGGAACTGCTCATTGTGGGCAGTTTTTTTGTGCTCTAAAAAGCAAATAAGTTGCAATAATCGAAGAAAGATGTTAGGACTTTACCCTTTCTTAACTGCGCATCGATAGGTGGATATGTTATAATCACGGGGAATATTTAACGGAGAAGAGACGTAACGTATGGCCCATTCGGCACAGCCTTTACGAATACTGCATCTGATGAGTGGTTTTGGCGGTGGTATTTCCTCATTTGTGATGAATAAAGCCCGGGAAATGGCACAGTACCAGACGACATTCGATGTCGCATTGTACGATACTGTCAATGAGGAGTTTGCGACTGCCATTCAGCAAACAGGTGGGCAGATTTATCAGTTGTGTAATCCTAAAAAGGCAGGATGGCAAGCTTTTAAGAAGAGCGTTATGAAGCCACTGCAGGATCACAAATATGACATCATCCATTGCCATATCGAAGGTTATCGGATGCTGCCACTTTATTACTTATGCAAGCGATACAGTCATGCGCCTTTTTATATTCATGCGCACACGGTGCATCCACCGAAAGGCAAACATTTCGTTAAGGCGCGGCAATCGTTTAATCAGTATATCAATCGCCACGTCACGAAAGTACCAGTTGGCTGTGGTTTATTAGCCATCGATTCAGTCTTTGGCGAGGCAGATGCCCGGAATATTTTGCCGAATAGTATTAATCAGGATGCATTTCAACTCACTGATGAGGAATATCAGAATTTGCGAACGCGTTATCGTCAGCAGTACGGTATCGCGGATGATACGTTGTTAATCGGGCACGTCGGTCGACTAGCCCCTGTCAAAAATCATCAAAAAACACTAGGAATCGCCAATTATTTCAAAGCACATCGGATTGATGCGAAGATATTAATCATTGGGTCTGGCGCACTAGAATCACAATTACAACAACAGATTAATGAACAGCAGTTGACGGATTATATTTATTTAACTGGGCGGATCGCACCGATTACGGATATTTATCCGGCGCTCGATGCAATGATTTTGCCCTCATTGACTGAAGGGTTACCGACGACAGTTGTCGAATCACAAGCAGCTGGCTTACCAATGCTGATGTCGGATACGATTACCGATGAAGTCGATCTCGGACTCGGCGTCGTGGCTACACTTTCATTGGATGCTTCGGCTGACGATTGGGCGCAGCAGCTATTGGCAATGGTGCAGCAGCCTGTACCTGATTTATCAGCGCGAATACATCGTTTGGATGAAACTGGCTATACGAATCGCGCGGCAGGGAAAATTTATGTTGATTATTTTCGTCGCGCGTTAGAGACAGCGAAAGGGGGATACACAAGCGCATGATCATCTATTTATTAGCTTTAGTCACGAGTGTATTCCTCGGCTCGGAGTTCCTGGCGATATCAACGCCGGTATTTCAGATTACGATCTATCGTATTCTAGCAATCGTTGTTATACCGAGCCTCTTATTTCTTGTTTGGCAGAATAATCGGGCAGTAGCGATCGATCGCCGAAAGTATTCGTTAGTGTTTGTTGGTTCCTTAGCCTTTTGGTGGTTATGGGGCTTCGCTTCCGTGCTGTGGTCTATTGATACAGTCGGTTGGCTGCGCGGCATGTTTTTGCTGACACTAGGGGTATCCAGTGTTTTTGCGCTCTTCTTTGCCGTGCGAAGGATGGCCGTGTGGGACATTCTGCTAAAGGGTATCTGGCTGATGATGACGTTGCTGGCCTTATTAGGGGGATTCGAAGTATTAACGAATCATTACTTTTTTGCGGATATGTCAGTACTCGATAAGTACGGGACGTTTGCGTCAGATCCCTCAACGCGTGTACCTGTGACTGTATTCAGTAATCAAAATGACTATGCCACCATGTTGTTAGCCTACGTTGCCACCAATGTTGTGCTCTTCATCAAGACATCCAATGTCTTGAAACGCTTATTTTTTGTGGCCATGACTGTCATCGCCACGCTGTTGATTTATCAAACCCACTCACGCTTGTCGTTGTTGGTGTTAATACTGTTTGTGGGATTATTTAGCGCTTTTCATTTCCGGTTACACCTCACAAAAGCACAACTGGGACTGGCAGTTGCTGGTATCGGCGGTTTAGCGATCCTGCTAGTGATGTTTAAACCAGGACCACTGGGGAAGCTCGATCAATTATTGCTTACTAATCCTAACCAAGATATTTCCGGTGACATTGCACGTATTAACATGGGGCGTATTGCGCTGAATTTTGTCGGCGAGACATTCGGTCTAGGTGTCGGGGCTGGAAATACCCAGACGTGGATGGAATTATTCAGTCAATTGCCGATCAACCATGTGTACAATCTACATAATTGGTGGTTAGAGATACTGGCAGGTTACGGCGTATTCGTTTTTATCGCCTATGTTGCGGGCTATCTGCTAAGTATTTATCGCTTGTTCCAGATTAGGCGGCACCTCAATCAGCGGGAGTATCACATTACGAATGCATTGCTCGCATTTATGATTATTTATATCTTTGCTAGTATTACCAGTGCGAATAATATGCTGATTGAATGGCACTGGGTATTCTTTGGGATGATTATTAGTTATATTTCAATAATGGAAGATAGATTTTTAAAAGAGGAGTTAGAAGCATGAGTTTAGCCACTATATTGTCCGAATTTTGGCGTTTTATTAAAGACAATATTATTAAGTTGCTTATCGGTGCGGTAATCATTGCGGCTTTAACTGTTGTGGCCCGGGTTTACCTTAACCAAAAAGTACAGGACGCCAAGTTCCAAGCGACTGAAGATATTTCACAGCAAGATATTGATCGCAGCTATGATTATTTGTCCGAAGTCTATGCTCAAGAACCTGCTGAATTTGAGTTTGTTGTGATTAATGATATCGACGGCTCACTCCAGAGTAATTCATTTATTATTGACGAATACCTGACCAAAAAGGAAGTCGTCGATCAGGTTGAGAAAGAAACAGACGTTGAAATTAGTGACACATTGGATGCTGAGAAAAATTTAGGCTTTGAAAAGACGCCTGATTATCGTGGTGCAGTGGCGGCTATTCGTGATACCTCCACGAATAAGATGATTTTGCGTGTATCGGTCGGTAAGACGCCCGAAGAAAATGAGAAAGTAGCAAAGGCCTATCAAAAGATTGTGACTGATGGTGACTTACCATTTATGAATTATCAGGCAGTGATGCTTTTGTCAGATACAGTTATTGGTGAAAATCTACCGATAGAGTATCAGACGATGGTACCGAGTGCGACGGCATTAACCGGTGACCGTCTATTCAACTCAACCGCTGATGTGATCGTTGTCGGTGTCGTTGGACTTATCATTGGTCTATTCCTCTCAGCAGTCGTACTGTTCGTGCTTCATTTGACGAAACGCCGTATCAATTATGCCTTCGATTATTCATGGGATTTCGATGATTATCAGGAACGCTTTAAGCAGTCAGCTGAGGGCTTTGAGCAGGCAAAGCAGTTTATCAATTTTTCCCGGGATGATCAGCATGTGGTGATTGCTGAGCAGGATATTAAAGAAATACCGATTGACGGAACGGCATTGCAAGGTGTTCTGATGCCGAATACGGAAGTTATTATGGTTATTCAATCGGGGCAAACAACGAAGCAATGGTTTAAGAAACAATACGGCTTAGCCAGACTGTATAAAGCACCTGTTAAGATTGTCCATCTGATTTAGAAAGAAGGTTAACGTATGGCACCGCTAGTGTCGATTATCACTCCTGTCTACAATGCGGAGTGTTTTATTGACGACACCATCCAAAGCGTATTGGATCAAACATTTGAAAATTGGGAGCACCTATTGATTAATGATTGTTCAACGGATGGCTCGTTAGCGATTCTCGACCGATACGCAGAACAAGACTCACGGATACGCGTATTCACACTAATTGAAAATTCTGGGGCTGCTGTTGCGCGCAATGTTGGGCTATACAATGCGAAGGGACGCTACATTGCGTTCATTGATAGTGATGATATGTGGGCAAAAGATAAACTAGTTAAACAGTTATCTTTTATGAAAGAACATGATTTAGCGTTTACCTATACGGACTTCGCATTCGTGAACGAAGATGGTGAGATGATCAAAGCACAAGCGCACGTACCAGAATCCTTATCCTATGAAGGATTACTGAAGAATACGGCAATTGCGTGCTCCACAGTCATTATCGACAAAGAAAAAGTTGGCAATTTTATGATGCCACTCGTACGCAAAGGCCAAGATACAGCAACCTGGCTCAAGATTATGCGTGAAACTGGGGTAACGGCATACGGTATTGGCGAAGTACTGAACTATTATCGCCAGGTGAGCGGCTCTATTTCGAGTAACAAATTGGCAGCCTTAAAACGCACCTGGTATACCTACTATCATTTAGAAAACTTGCCATTCCTTACAGCGAGTTACTATTTCATCAGTTATGTTTGGAATGCGATTAAGCGTCGGATTTAGCACGTCCGATCGAAATAAAGGATGAATGGTATGATGACTTATTTATTATCTAGTGCGAAAGATGCGCGCTTCGCTCATGCAACGACGATCAAGGATAAAATTTTTCAAACCAATTCAGATGCCTTTTATAAAGCGGAGGGTTTGGCGCGTACAGTGATCCTGTACGGTGAAATGTTCGATCTGAGAGATGTAGACAAAACGATGGAACAATTATCCAAAGAATTAGCGCAGTATTCAGATTTTAGTGATTTATTGAACGCGGCCGAATACTTTATCGGGCGATATATAGTTATTTCATATACAGTTGATGAGGGAATACGCATTGTCGGAGATACAACAGGGACCATTCCTGTGTATTATACCGTTAATAATGGACAGGAAGCCTGCGCATCGCATGCATATTTCCTGAGCCAACTGTACGAGTTACCGTTCTCTGAGTTGGCACAATCAATACGTGAACAAGCGATGGAGCAACAGCAACCACTGCCCTATGATTTGACAATGATCGAAAATGTCAACGTATTACTACCCAATCACTATCTAGACCTGGCTTATGGACAAAGTGTTCGCTATTATCCACACGCTGACTTGCCCACACGAACTGTCCAAGAAGCTGTTGATGAAACGACGCGCGTGATGACGCCTTTTATCGATATACTGTACCATCGCCATAATATAGCAATTGGTATGACAGCGGGGTTAGATAGTCGCGTGGTTTTATCTCTTTTCAAAGATAAAAAAGATATTCCGCTCTATACTTATGTTCACGAGAATTTTAATAAAGAGACACCGGATGTTTACATCCCAATGATGATCAGTGATAAATTTGATTTACCCTATCATCTGTTAGTGCGCCGAACATTATCTGAGGGTGTGCTTCAAAAGATTGCACCACTACTTTCTGGTGATATCAATCAGCGTATTTTAGAAAATGCATTCACATTCCGTACTAGTGAATTAAAAGATCGCTACTTTATTACTGGTGACATTATCCCACTGGCGAAAAGTAATTTTGGTCAAAATTTACCGGAACGAAAGGCGACGGTGTCGTATTTTGTCACTAAGAGTCATAATTATTCAAAGGTAAATCGCCGTTTAATTGGTGAATGGTTCAAAGACGTCAAAAAAGGTGCACAATCAAACGTTTCTATTTATGATCTCTTTTTCTGGGAGAGTCGCTGGGGGCGGTGGTTCACTAAGAACGTCGCTAACTATGAAGTCTTTACGAACCCGCTGTATATATTTAATTCACGCTATCTCATTAATTTATGGTTAAGTGTACCGCGAAAATATCGCGCGCAGAAATTGATTCATCGTGGGATTATTCAAAAAAATTGGCCAGAATTACTAGACATACCTGTGAATCCAAATCAGAGTCGCCTCGCAAAAATTGCCGACAATCAGTGGATATATTATTACGGCAGCTTCTTCAAACATTATGTCAAGAAATATTGTAAATAGCCTCCACACACTGGCTATTTGATCATTGCGAGGGCTACTATGTACTGACTGAAATGATTGCTATGCTCTGGGTTACTTGTCGATAAGGAGATAAGATGAAATTACTTAAAAATATTATCAGTGTGGCGCTCTCTAATATCGTCAATTTTGGAACGAGTTTTATCATTGGTTTTATCTTACCAACGATACTCTCTGTCAATGATTACGGGCACTATCGGACATATACGCTCTATTTAAGTATGGTGTATCTGTTTAACTTTGGATTCGCTGATGGTATTTATATCAAGTACGGTGGGATGGAAAATGATGAATTAGATCGGCCGGTAGTACACAGTGAGCATACTTTTTCATTGATTTTTCAAGCAATCATTTTCGTGCTCATGCTGGGGTATAGTTTGATCCAGCAAAATCCGATCCTCGTTCTGTTTTCAGTAGTGACGTTCTTTACCACGATGAATACGTACCATCAGAATTTCTTGCAGGCAACGGGAAATTTTAAAATCTATTCGACCGGTAGTATCGTCAAGAGCGTGATTTACGTGATTATGCTGATGCTGGCGATATTTGGTTTACACTCTGATAATTACTTACTGTACATTGTGTTAAACGTTCTCAGTGCATTTGTACTATTCGCGTACTATGAGTACCATTTTTATCGGCGAGAGGGTTGGCATTTCAATGGGAATCTCGAGAATAAATTCATTCTCTTTCGCGTCGGTTTCCTGATATTAATTGCGAATATGTCGCTCACTTTCGTCGGACTGATCGGAAATTGGGTAGTCAAATTTGGCTTCAGTAACGAGACGTTTGCGCAGTACTCTTTCCAGAATTCAATTCTGAATGTGATCCTCTTGGTGGTTAACGCGGTAGGAATGGTGTTTTACAACCTGTTGGCTAAGAATCAAAACCATCAAATGATTGCGATGATCAAGAAACTCAGCTTGCTTGTCGGGATCATGAGCGGGTTGGCATTCTTCATTTTCAAGTTGATTATTATTTTCTTTATCAACAAATATACGCCATCGATAGAACTACTATCGATTACGTTTATCGCTATTCCGTATATCGTGATTTCGCGTATCTTGATCGCTAATCTGTATAAGACACAGCGGTCGGAAATGCAGTATATCCGCGATAGTATTCTCTATGCAACCCTGTCATTGCTCTTTGTCGGCGGGGTTTACTTCATGACTCACAGCGTGCCGGCGATTGCTTGGGCGACAACGTTGTGCTACTTGCTGTGGTATCTCTATGCGTCGAGTTTCCAGTTTGTATTTATGAAAACAAACTGGAGAGAAATTTGGCTTATACTCAGCCATATTCTCGTGTTCTATGTGACGGCCAATGTGCTATCGACTGGGGTCGGTATGCTTGTTTATGCGATTTATCTCTGTGTCGTACTCTGGTTACAGCGTGATGAGCTGAGACAGGTCGTTACCTACTTAGTCAATAATTAATATAAAAGCCTACAGTAGTAAGTTTGAAAGGATAGCTTACTATTGTAGGCTTTTCGATTGTTTGGTTTAACCGACGATATTCTGGTAGATTTTAAGGTAGCGCGCTACAATATCATCCCACTTAAACTGCTCACTCCCGCGCAAAGCATTCGCAATGAAAGATGGGTAATTCTCGGTAATCTGTTTGATCCCTGCGAAGAAATCCTGTTGGTTATTACGTCTGACACCAGCACCTACCGTGTAATTCGGGAAAAAACTGTCGAACCCTTCATTTTTCGTGTACATTACCGGCAACCCCTGACTCATCGCTTCTACATACACGAGACCGAATGTTTCTGGGAAGGAGAGTAAGGCAAAAATATCCATTTGGCGATAAATCTCTGTCATTTCTGCTTTATTCTTTGTCCCAAGGTAATTGACAAACGGATATGAAGTTAATTTTTCCAGTAAGTTTTTATCCCAATCCTGGCCAATGATATTTAGTTGTGTTGGATAATAGCTATTTAATGTTTCAATGTTTTTGGCTAACGTGTCGAGATGCTTTACACCGATGAGTTTCCCCGTCGCAACGATTTGTAGCGGTTTATGCAGTTCTGCAACTTTATCCGTATAGCGATGGTCGTGCCAGAAATCGTCGACCCCGTTATAGATGATTTCTGATTTCGCTTTGAATGCTTGGCGGCGCCGACGCGGAATGTATTTAGTAAACACGTCATTGTAGTGATTCTCAGCAATAAAAATAATCTTCTCCGCATGCGCTAAAATCTCGATGCCCATGTGCCACAGCCACTTCGCTTTTTTAAAGAATGTCTCAATATCAGCACTGCGCACCGCAACAATATAAGGCGTACCGAAACGCTGATGGAGCTGGTAGGCGATCCAGCCATTTGAGAATAGTGAATGGGCATGGATGAGATCGTACGAAGGCATATCATAACGTGTCAAGATATCTTTGAGGATTTTATAGTGTTTATAGTGAAAGAAAAAACGATCATTTTGATGGTGCGTTCTGATCGTGGTCGTATAGGCGCCTGAAGAAGCAATGCGTTCTTCGGGATATTCATGTGCGATCGGGACATAAACATCAATATCGACATTTTTAGCTATCTGGCGATCAAACAGTTGTTTGAAGAGTGGCGACGTCGAGAAGTACGAACAGACGTGCAAAACTTTCATAATTAACTCCTTTATATCAGATGATTAGCTCGATTATAACAAAAGACATGACGTCTTAGCCGTTGCGTCATGTCAAAAGCGTGCCATTGAGGTGGTGGCACGCTCGTTAATGTTGTTAATTCGCAATAGCAATTTTGTAGTCATACCATTTCTTGTAGCACTCAATATAGCGAATGGGGTGCCCATACTGTGCGGTATATGTCGTGCATAATTGCAGTGCAGCCGGTTCTGAGCTCGGCAGTTGGAGATAGTGGGCAATCCGCTCCGGTAGGGGGAAGACAATTTCATCTGTTTCTTTGAACAACTCTTCATCAGGCAATTGCAGTCGTTCATTCGATAAAGGGAGACGGAATGGTAGGGCCTGCTGACGTACTGTGTTGCGCAATGTCGCAGTCAAATCAAAACCCCCGGACGTATGTAATGGCATTCGAAGCTGTACGGTTCATTCTCAAAGTACCGGATAACTTCTACACAGTAGTAATCGCGCTGATTTGCTGTCATAGCCAATTTATCGCGATAATACTGATCACTAGCTTCCGAAATTGCAATGATTTCGGATGCCTGCGGCTTCTCCGTTCGTGCAAGGTCGTCACTGAAGTTTACGCGCAGATTATGATCCAGCTGCGTCTGTTCCACGAATGTGCCCTTGCCCTGAATGCGTGTGAGATAGCCCTCATTGGCGAGTTCATTGAGTGCACGAATGGCAGTAATTGAACTGACGTGGAAGCAATCGCTCAGTTCGCTTTCGGTATAGAAACGGTCGCCCGGTCTGAACTCTCCGGCATTGAGGCGCATTGTCAGGATATTTTTGATTTTCTGGTATTTGGGTATCGCCATGCTTTTCCCTCCTATGCACCATATTTAAGCTTTAAACTATAGGATAACACATCTGTTAATATAATAATAGCGCTTTCTTTATACTATAGCTATTTCTAACCAGATATTGACCATCGTGCAGCTCGTGAAATTTTAGAAAAACTTTAGAATTACATGTCAATCATATTGACATTATATTGTAAACGATTTAGTATATCAATCGGAACACAGTGCATGAGAATAAGCACATATTGTATATTTTGAAGGGATAGGTGGCGTTCGATGACCGTTTTTGAAATTGGTAAGAAGGATTTTTTGTTAGATGGTCAACCGTTCAAGATTATGTCCGGTGCCATCCACTACTTCCGTGTGCCGAAAGCAGATTGGCATCACTCCCTGTATAATCTCAAAGCGTTGGGATTCAACACGGTGGAAACTTATGTGCCATGGAACATCCATGAACCACAAGAGGGCATATTCAATTTTTCAGGAAATAACGATCTAGAAGCATTTTTGGATACGGCACAGCAACTGGGGCTGTATGCGATTGTGCGACCATCACCGTATATTTGTGCGGAATGGGAATTCGGCGGTTTCCCGGCATGGTTGTTGGAGAAGGACGTTCGCCTGCGTGCATACGACACCAACTATTTGAACGCAGTCGATAAATATTATGCCGAGTTGTTGCCACGTTTGGTTGATCATCAATTAGATCACGGCGGCAATGTGCTCATGTTTCAGGTAGAAAACGAGTATGGCTCGTACGGTGAAGATAAAGAATATCTTCGTGCTATCGTACAGCTAATGCGTGCACATGGTCTGACGATGCCACTATTTACTTCGGATGGGCCGTGGCGTGGCACCGTACGTGCGGGCAGTTTAGTCGAAGATGGTGTTCTGGAAACAGGTAACTTCGGTTCTAAACCGCAGGAGAACTTTGCTGATCTCCAATCTTACTTCGATGAGAAGGATGTTTCCTTCCCGCTCATGTGTATGGAGTTCTGGGATGGCTGGTTCAACCGTTACAACGAGCCGATTATCACGCGCGATGTCGATGAGTTGGTCGAGTCGGTGCGCGACTGTCTGCGTCTTGGAAGTATTAACTTGTATATGTTTCACGGTGGCACGGATTTCGGTGCAATGAACGGGAGTTCGGCGCGTGGCGATGAAGATCTTCCACAGATTACGTCCTATGATTACGGCGCACCGCTTAATGAGCAGGGCAATCCAACCGATGCGTATTATGCGCTACAGCGGATGGTACACGAAGAATTTCCTGATATTGAACAAGCGGAGCCACTGGTCAAGGACACGTTGCCGGAAACGGAAGCGCCACTGCAGAATAAGGTCAGTCTCTTCGAAACTCTCGATCAGCTTACTGAACCCGTTGTCTCTAAGTATCCACAGACGATGGAAGCATTGAGGCAAAATTACGGTTATACCCTATATCGCACGTCATTCGAAAAAGATACAAAAGGCGACGATGAGGAGACATTTCGACTTATCGACGCGCGCGATCGTGCTTCTGTCTATTTGAACGGCGAACACCTTGCCACACAGTATCAGTTTGAAATCGGTGAGAAGATTAAAGCGCCGTTGAAACAAAAAGAAAACCAGCTCGATATCTTGGTTGAGAACATGGGCCGCGTCAGTTACGGTGGCAAATTAGCTGCCGACACTCAGCGCAAAGGTTTTCGTCAAGGCGTCATCGCCGATTTACATTTTATGTTATACTGGAAGCAGTTTCGTCTATCGATGACGGACATCGAAGGCGTTGACTTCAGTCGTCCATGGCACGCTGGGCAACCGGCATTCTACCAGTACGATGTGACACTCGATGAGGCGAAGGATACTTATCTCGATACCCATGAATTTGGGAAGGGATTCGTCTTCGTTAACGGGTTCAACATCGGTCGCTTCTGGAATGTCGGACCGGCGCAGTCGCTCTACATACCGGGTGCACTGCTCAATGATGGGCATAACACAATCGTCGTTTTTGAAACGGAAGGCAATTATGCAGAGACCATTCATTTAGTGGATCATCCGCTGTTCAGTGATGTCGACGGGGCGTACCGTGCGAAGTAATTGTGTTGTTAGTTGTTAGTAAATTATTACTAGTCATTTTGTATTAAGGAGAGTAGAAGAATATGGCAATCATTGGTGTACGTATTGATGGTCGTTTAATTCACGGACAGGTTGCAAACTTGTGGGGCAGTAAATTAAACGTTGGTCGTTTCATGGTCGTTGATGACGACGTTGCACAGAACGATGTCGAAAAAAGCGGTTTGAAAATGGCCACACCATCCGGTTCAAAATTGAGCGTATTACCTGTTGAAAAAGCAGCAGCAAACATCAATGCTGGTAAATACGACTCACAACGTCTTTTCATCGTTGCTAAACGTCCAGAACCGTTATTACGTTTAGTTGAAGCTGGTGTTAACATTGATGAAATCAACGTTGGTAACATGTCACGTACGGATGACACGACGTCGATCACGAAGAGTATCAACGTTGTTCAAGAAGATGTTGATACCTTCAAGAAATTAGAAGAACACGGTGTGAACTTGGTTAACCAGATGGTACCAGCTGACACGCCGAAGAAATTCATGCCTTTACTGGAAGAAAAATTCAAATAAGGCACCCCATTAATTCGTAAACATTGAAATTCATTTCGTGAGTATTCATAAGTACTGATAGCCGCTCGCAATGTGCTATCGGAGCCATTTTAATGTGTGTATATCTAATCGGTGAATAGTCGGGAAAGAATTTTAGTGAAAATTTAAATGTTGTGTTGTTGTTATTTAATTAGGAGGTTTAGGACATGGCACTCGAAATTCAGTGGTGGCAAATCTTAGTGTTAACACTATATGCTGGCTACCAAATTTTGGATGAGTTGCAACTTTTCTCGGCCCTCAACTCACCGGTATTTGCAGGGATGCTTGCCGGATTAGTTATGGGTGACATGACGACCGGTTTAAAGATCGGTGCGTCCATGCAGTTGATGGTTTTAGGTGTTGGTACGTTTGGTGGGGCATCTAAGATTGACGCTAACACTGGTGCAATTGTTGCAACAGTATTCTCTATTATTCTTGGTATGACACCAGAACAAGCTGTTGGTAGTATTGGGGTTGCTGTTGCAACCATCTTGGTTCAGTTGGATATCTTAGCACGTATGGCTAACACATTCTTCCAACATCGTATTGATACGGCAATCGAAGAGGAAAACTATAGTGCAGTTGAAACGAACTTTTTACTTGGTGCATTACCATGGGCATTGTCACGTGCGGTACCAGTCGGTTTGGCATTAACGTTCGGTGCGCCGTTAGTAGAAAAAATTGTTGAGTGGTTGAACGGTCCGTTATTATGGTTAGGTGATGGATTATCCTTAGCCGGTGCTGTATTACCAGGCGTTGGGTTTGCTATCTTACTCCGTTACTTACCGGTATCGAAACACTTCCCATACTTAATTCTCGGTTTCACGATTACAGCCTTGCTTAAGACGTTGTTCGACTACTTCGTTGGCTTAGGTGGCGCATTAGCAGAAGGTGTCGAAGGCTTCGCCATGGGATTCAACGGTTTACCAATGTTTGCTATTGCCATGATCGGATTCGCATTAGGTGCTATTCGATTCAAACAATCTTCTGAAAAGAGCGCTGCACGCCCTGTTCAACAAGCAAGTGCAACTGATGCAGAACAGGAAGGAGAAATTGAAGATGACGAACTCTAATCCAAATGTTCCAGGTAACCCACAGCACTACAAATTGACGGATAAAGACTTTGCACAGATTAACCGTCGTAGTTTGTTTACTTTCCAATTAGGTTGGAACTATGAACGTATGCAGGGTTCTGGGTACTTGTACCACATTTTGCCACAGTTGCGTAAAATGTACGGTGACCACACACCAGAATTGAAACAAATCATGAAGACGCACAACCAGTTCTTCAATACATCAAACTTCTTCAACACCATCATCACTGGTGTGGACTTGGCGATTGAGGAACAACAAGGTATTGAAGGGGAAGATGCCGTTGCCGGTTTGAAAACTGGTTTAATGGGATCATTTGCTGCCATCGGGGACTCTGTCTTCGCTGCTTTGATTCCAGCAATCTTCGGGGCTATCGCAGCTTCCTTAGCTTCTGAAGGTAATCCGCTCGGTATCTTGATCTGGTTTGTTGCACAGATGATTGTCGTTGCTTTCCGTTGGTCACAATTGAAAATCGCTTACCGCGAAGGGATCAACTTGGTAACAACGATGCAGGACCGCTTGATCGCTTTGACTGATGCTGCAACATTAGTCGGTGTGTTCATGGTTGGTGCCTTAGTTGCTACAATGATCAACGTCAAGATTCCTTTCACACCACAAATCGGTGCCGTAACCGTCGACTTCCAGAACTACCTCGACATGATTATGCCACGTATGGTACCAGCATTGATCGTTGGTTTTGCTTACTGGTTGCTCGGTCGCAAGAACATGACTTCCACGAAAGTTATCTGGATCATGGTTATCTTGAGCATCGTTTTGTCAGCACTTGGTGTTCTTGCAAAAGCTTAATCCTTAACGTATGATTAAGGCAGTAATTCGATAATAGTGAGTTAATTGGAATAGGAGTTTGGAATGACAAAATCTTTAATTTTGATCAGCCACGGCACGATGTGTGAAGGGTTGAAAGAAACCACTGAAATGATCATGGGTCCGCAAGAGAACATTTATACTGTTCCGCTTTATCCGGACGAAGGCAGAGAAGATTTTGAGAAGAAATTTGATGCTGTTGCTAAAGACTTAGACGACTACATTGTGTTCTGTGACCTACAAGGTGGGACGCCGAGCAATGTTATTTCTAAGAAGATCATTGAAGGCGAAGATATTGATTTGTATGCAGGTATGAATGTGCCAATGGTAATTGCATTCATCAATGGTGAATTATTAGGAACCCCTGTAGACATCGTCGAAGAGACAACTTCTAACATCAGTCACGTCAACGAATTACTGCAAGCAGCAGCTGACGATGATGACGATGAAATGTAATTGATATGAATTCATTAAAGGGGCGGAACGTGTTTCGCCCCTTTATTTGTAGAAAAAGGCAGAGTTTCATTTTAAGGAGGAACTTATGTTTAAAGAATCAGAAGACAAATTGAAAGCATTAGGTGCTGACATTACCGTTAGAGAGGTCTATCAACAACCGGATCTTTGGGAAGAAGCTTGGAAAAATTACTTGGAAAAACAAGATGAAATCAAAGCCTTCCTCAAGGATATCGCTGCTAAACACGATCACATTCGCGTAGTATTTGCGGGTGCAGGGACTTCGGCATTCGTCGGTGAAACGATCGTACCGCATTTATCTGAAGTAAATGATCAGAAGCAATGGGAATTCCGCGCATTCGCAACGACCGATATTGTCGGCACACCGAAACGTTTCTTGCAACACGATGTTCCAACAATCTTGGTTTCCTTCGCACGCTCAGGCAATTCACCGGAATCCGTAGCAACCGTCAACATTGCTGAGAAGATTGTTGACGATCTCTACCAGATCACGATTACATGTGCGCCTGATGGGGAATTGGCTAAAAAAGCGCAAAATGAAGATGATAACCTCTTGTTATTGCAGCCAGAGCGTTCAAACGATAAAGGCTTTGCGATGACAGGTAGTTACTCCTGCATGGCATTGACCGCATTGCTCGTATTCGACCCAGCAACGATGGAAGAAAAAGAAAACTACGTGAAGACGATCGTTGAGGCTGGTCGCTCTGTTCTAGACCGTGAAGATGAAATCAAAGATGTTGTCGATCATGACTTTGATCGCGTCATCTATCTCGGTGCTGGTGGCTTCTTCGGTTTATCCCGCGAAAGTCAATTAAAGATTTTGGAATTGACAGCTGGTAAGATTGCTACGCAGTACGAAACAGCTATTGGTTTCCGCCACGGTCCAAAATCGTTAGTGAATGACCACACGATTGTCGTTAACTACGTATCGAACGAAGACTACACGGAACAGTACGATGAAGATTTGATCAATGAAGTTTTCCACGACGAGATCGCTGAAGTGACACTCGCCTTGACTGCCGATAAAGAAGCCGGTATCGATGCCGATCAATTTGTGATTGCACACGGTACGGAAAGCTTGCCAGATGTTTACCTGAGCTTCCCATACATCCTGTTTGCACAGACTTTTGCTGTGATGACTTCTTTGAAGGTCGGCAACAAACCGGACACGCCATCCCCAACAGGTACCGTTAACCGCGTTGTTAAAGGGGTAACGATTCACGAGTTCGAGGAGAAATAAGCATGAAAACATTCTACAAAGCAAAAAAAATCATCTTATCTGATAGTGTTGTTGAGGACGGCTACCTCGGTGTTGAAGACGGTAAAATCTTGAGTATTGCGAAATCTTTGCCATCCGATACACACGTTGTGGATGACTACAGTGATAAAGTCCTCGCACCAGGTTACATCGATACGCATATCCACGGATTGAAATCTTACGACGTCATGGATATCGACCTCGAAGGTATGAAAGTCATGTCTGAAGGGTTATTTGAAGCAGGGGTAACATCTTGGTTACCCACAACCCTCACTGACTCTTTCGAAAACTTGGACGCTGTTTGTCGCATGATCGGTGACCATCACGACGAAATCGGTGGTGCGAAGGTCAAAGGGATTTTCTTCGAAGGACCGGCCTTCACTGAAGAACACAAAGGGGCACAGAACCCGAAATATATGGAAGATCCTTCAACTGAACATCTCGCTAAATGGGTAGAGAGCTCGAAAGGCTTGCTCAAAAAAATTGCGATCGCGCCGGAACGCGACAATGTTGAAGAATACATTGCTTTTGCGAATACGCTAGGTGTTCATGTGACATTAGGCCACAGCAATGCTGAATATGCCGACGCTGAAAAAGCAGTTAAAGCTGGTGCTGATGGCTTCTGCCACACTTACAATGGTATGAGTGGCTTGCATCACCGTGAACCAGGTATGGTCGGTGCAGCATTATCTCTCGATGATGTCTGGGCAGAATTGATCTGTGATGGCTATCACGTACATCCAGCAGCAGCCAAAGTTGCCATCAAAGCACGCGGTGTCGATCGTGTCGTATTAGTTACCGACTCGATGCGCGCTGGTGGTATGGGTGATGGCCCATCGAAATTGGGTGAGTTCGACGTCATCGTTAAAGATGGTGCTGCGCGTTTGAAGGATAGCGGTAGCCTCGCCGGGTCCGTATTACAATTGAAGAATGCCGTTAAAAACGTGGTTTCGTGGGGTATCGCTTCCTTAGAAGATGCTGTACGCATGGCAAGCTTGAACCCAGCCCAATCGGTCGGTATTGACGATGAATGCGGGAAATTAGCAGAAGGCTACGACGCTGACTTCAACGTCTTGGAAGAAAACGGTGAATTGCTCGCAACCTTCCAAGATGGTGAAAAGAAATTTGAAGCTTAATGTTCAAAGTCGTTCTCAAAAGTTTGAAATAAGCTTTTGAAAATGAGAAAAATAAGCTATAATGCTTGTAGAGTTTCGTATATAGTTTTTAGGAGGACAGATAATGAAATACATTTCTGAAGCGAAATTAAAACATTTAGAAGCTTTGTCAAATGACAAAAAGGTTATCTCAGCATTGGCTATCGATCAACGTGGTTCTCTACGTAAAATGATCGCTGCAGACGCTGAGGAAGGTGCTGATATCCAATCTCTAGTTGAACAGTTCAAAGTAGCTGTTTCTGAAGAATTGACACCTTTCGCTTCTTCTATCTTGTTGGACCCAGAATACGGTATTCCAGCTGCTGAGCACCGTGACAGCAACGCTGGTTTATTGCTCTCTTACGAAAAAACGGGTTATGACGCTGACGAACCAGGCCGTTTCCCAGACTTAATTGATGACCAATCAGCTAAACGTATTAAAGAAGAAGGCGGGAACGCTGTTAAATTCTTACTTTACTACGACCCAGATGAAGGCGATGAAGTTAACGACCGCAAGAAAGCTTTCGTTGAACGTATCGGTGCTGAATGTGAAGCTGAAGATATTCCATTCTTCCTCGAAATCGTCACTTACGACGCTAAGCTAAATGACGAAAAATCAAAAGAATACGCAAAACTAAAACCTCAGAAAGTTTTAGACTCTGTTAAATTATTCTCTGAAGACCGTTACAACGTTGACGTGTTGAAATTGGAAGTCCCAGTTAATATGAAATACGTTGAAGGTTTCGACGATGGTGAAGTTCTTTACACACAAGACGAAGCTAAAGCTTACTTCAAACAACAGAGTGAAGCAACTGACTTACCATTCATCTTCTTGAGTGCTGGTGTATCTACGCAATTATTCCAGGACACTTTACGCTTCGCTAAAGAAGCTGGTTCTGAATTTAACGGGGTACTCTGTGGCCGTGCAACCTGGAAAGACTCTATTCCAGAATTCGCACAGAAAGGTGACGAAGCTGCTCGTGCATGGTTAGAAGAAACTGGTAAAGCAAACATCCAATCATTGAACGATGTTTTGGAAGAAACTGCTGTACCTTGGACTGACCGCATTGGTACAAAATAATCAGTGAATGACTAACTGATCGAGAGGACGTGTTGAGGCACGTCCTCTTTTTTAATTTCTTGAAAAGAACCTATGAAAGCGTTATACTATTTTCATATTGTTGCTTTTGTTTAAAAGAAATAGCGAGGTATTTGACCAAATGGTAGGAAAGAATAATCAACGCGTTTTACGTCAAAAACAAGGCTCTAAAAATTATACATATGGTTTGCGTAAATTATCTATTGGTGTCGCTTCTGTTGCAGTAAGTGCATTTATCGGTTTCTCTGGCGCTGAATCAGTGTTTGCCGTCGAAACAAGTGATACACCAAATCAGACATTACTTTCTAGTCAATCAGGTGCAGCAAATGCATCTGAAACAGGCAAAATGACGGAAACAGAAACCTCTGATATCGTTCAAGATGCAGCAGATACGAAATCATCTGAAGCAATGGTCATTGATGCAGTAACTGATAACACGGAGATCGAAGCGGATAATAAGAAACAAGTGCCTGTGGAAGCTGAAGAAGTTGCACAGTCACCGAAGATACGAGCAGCGTCTAATCCAAATAATGCGGAAGAAGCTATTGATGACTTTAACAAGCAAGAACAGGATAATGGACCTTCCGAAGAACAAATATCATTAGGTGCTATCGATGAGGTGAAGCAACTCGATGATGGTCTTTTTGAGGTAGACTACGAAACGGGTCAGCAAGGTCGTTTATACTTCTACGATGATAATATTGTCCGTTATTATGTCGATCCAACCGGAAAATTTGAAGATCCTGCACCGCGTGATGAAACGCGTCCGGCGGATATTGTTGTGCCAGAATTCGATAGCATTGAAAAAGTCAAAGTATCACTTAAAGATAGTGAAGAACAGGCGAGTCTCGTGACAGATGCCATGTCAGTACAGCTTGATAAGAAAAAAAGGTACACTCAAACTCTTAAATAGTGCAGGTAATATAGTTGTTGAAGAACTCGAGCCCCTAAAAATTTCGAATACTGATACGACTCAGACATTGAAATCTCATACCGATAGTCAATACTTCGGTGGCGGAACGCAGAATGGACGCTTTGCACACAAGGGACACACAATCAACATCAAAAATGAGAATGATTGGGTTGACGGTGGTGTAGCTTCACCAGCGCCGTTCTATTGGTCAACGGATGGTTATGGTGTCCTACGCAATACGTTCCAAGAAGGTGTCTATGATTTTGAATCATCAGATATTAATGCGGTTAAAACCAACCATAAGGAAGGCCGTTTCGATGCCTTCTACATTATTGGCGATAAACCGGCAGATATTTTAAACGGCTACTACGAAATCACAGGGACGCCAGTTGTATTGCCAGAATTTGCGCATTATGAGGGTCACCTTAACGCCTTTAACCGTGACTACTGGATTGAAGTTCCTGAAGGCGAAGAGACATATGAGACAGATTTCTACTCTGAAAAGACGGGGAAATATTACCAGGAAATCAATCCCCGCGTTATAATTCCTGGCCTTGCTGAGAAGTTTTTGCCAGAAAACTATGAACAGCTTTCAGAGGAAGAAAAAGCAAAAGCTGATGAAGAAGCTGAAACAAAAGCTGAGCAAACCTTTGAAGGCATTATTAAACAATATGGTGGTATTTTAGAATCCTTAAATGGCGAGCCTGATGATGAGAACTATGAATTTACTGCACGTGCATTAGTTGAACGCTATGCCGACAATGATATGCCTCTGGGATGGATTCTCGTTAATGATGGTTACGGTGCTGGCTATGGCCAAGAAGAAACGCTCGAAGGTAATATCCAGAACTTAAAAGCATTCCAAGAATGGGCAAAAGAACACGGAGTAGAAACCGGATTATGGACACAGTCAGACTTAACGCCTGATGAGAGCGTACATCCACTGTACCAGCGTGACCTTGCTGCAGAGGTCGGTGAAGCAGGTGTACGCGTCCTCAAAACAGATGTTGCGTGGGTCGGCTCTGGATATAACTTCGGTTTAAATGCGACGGACACTTCAAAGGAAATCATGGAGAAAGAAAGCAACGGTGATCGTCCGTTTATCATTACGCTCGATGGCTGGGGTGGTACACAGCGCAACGGTGGTATCTGGACTGGTGATCAATTTGGTGGTCAGTGGGAATACATTCGTTTCCGCATTCCAACTTATATCGGCACAGGGCTTTCCGGTCAACCGAATATCGGCTCGGATATGGATGGTATCCATGGCGGTTCGAATCCAATTATTAACACGCGAGATTATCAGTGGAAGACGTTCACAACATTGCAATTGAATATGGATGGTTGGGGACAATCTAAAAAGAATCCGTTCAATTTCGATCAGACGACAACCGATATTAATCGCAGTTACTTGAAGCTGAAATCCGTTCTCTTACCATACGCATATAGTATTCATCATGAGGCAACGGAGGGATTACCATCAACTCGTGCGATGTTTTTGGATTTTCCGGATGAGAAGATTAATTACACAGATGATGTGAAATACCAATTCATGTATGGCGATAGCTTCCTCGTTGCGCCAATTTATCAGGATACTGATAGTGATGATAAAGGAAACGCTATTCGCAATGGTATTGTTCTCCCAGCTGGTGAGAAATGGATTGATCTCTTTACCGGCGATATTTACGAAGGTGGTCAAGTACTCAATAATTTCGATGCACCGATCTGGAAACTACCGGTCTTCGTCCGTCAAGGTGCGATTGTCCCAGTTAATGAACCAAATAATAGCGTTAGTGAGATCGATCGTACGAAGCGCATTGTTGAATTCTATCCAGCTGGCAATACTAGCTTCACGTTGACTGAGGATGATGGGCGTACAACGGCCTACCGTGAAGGGGAAGTTGCGAAGACTGAAATTACTTCTAATGCCGATGAAAAAGGGAACGTTACCCTTACGATTGGAAAGACTATCGGCGGATATGATGGCTACATTAAAGATAAACAGGCGCAGTTTGATGTGAATGTCACCGCTAAGCCAGACAGTGTGAAACTGTTCATCGGTGGCAAAGAAGTTGAATTGACGGTTGTTAATAGCTTGGAAGCCTTTAACACAGGTGAAAATGCTATCTACTATGATGAAAAACCGAACCTCAATCAGTTCTCCACTGAGGGTGGTGACTTCTACGGTAAAGAATTGATCAAGAATCCGGTACTACGTGTGAAATCAGAAGCATTCGATACAACGACGAAGGATGTGCGCTTGGAATTGACGGGTTACACATTCGGCGAATCAAAAGAGACAATAGATGATGCAACGACTGGTACGGAATCTGGCAGTACATCAACTAATGAAGACGTACATAAAGAGGAAACAACGGATAGTGAGCCAATAGAAGACGCGACAAAAGCACCTAATTCTGGTGACACAATGTTACCAAGTACTGATGGGAATAAAGATATATCACACAGCACAAAAACACATGATATGCATTCAGCCAGCCATGGTACTGAGGACCGTGCTGTAGTTATGGCGGATGCAGCGAAAGAGACTGGGCGAGCTAGAGCTGCACAGTCGGTAGTTGCTACTTCATCGACAGCTGACTTACCACAAACTGGTTTAGCCACAGCCGGATTAGGTATCGGTTTGTTAATGACGGGTATCGGTTCTGCATTTGCGTTCAAAAAGCGTCACTAATTAATTCACCAATCATTACGAATGAAGGAGCGAAGTCAATAGGCTGTCGCTTCTTTTTTATTTAAGCTTTTCTTTAAAATGTTCCTGATCGCTCCCACAGCGATGCGCAATCGCTATAATAATCGTACGAATTGTCACAATAATTGATGAAAGGGGCGAAGGCGTTGGACAAATTACGTAAGTTATTAAAATGGGGAAAAGTCATCTTTTTCTTTGCGGTGATTGTGATTGTCGGCTCTGAATTCAAAGGCTTATTGGCACAAACATCGTTGCAAGGTGTTTCCGAGAATTTACAAGCACTGACATGGTGGCAAATACTGGCGATTCTGTTAATCGGTTTCCTCACCGTCGTGCCGTGTATCGGTTATGACAAGCTATTTCTCGATACCGTTGACAAAAAAGTGTCAGTATCAGAACTATTGACCACCAGCTACAGCATTAATGCGATCGAAAATTTGGTGGGATTCGGTGGCTTGACCAGTATTGTCTTGCGCAATAGTTACTACGGCGATGATGACCCTGAGAATAAGGAACGCTTCATGCAGGCATGTACGAATGCCGTGCCATTTATGATCTCTGGGCTCGGTGTCATGAGTTTGTTGGCATTTATATTTACATGGATTGATGCTTACGATTATGCCCCTGTCAATCGCGGAATTCTGTTGTTGATGTCGGGTGGGATCGTTACGATGCTGTTGATCTTTAACCGCCTGAAAACGCAGTACGTCGGTGGACTGCCGCTTAGGATGCAGCTCAAATACATTGGTGCATCAATTTTGGAATGGGGTGCTTACGCGTTATCGTTCCTTATAGTCGGCGAACTACTAGGGTATTCCTTCGCCTGGATGCCGATGTTTATCGCTCTGATTTTGGCAGAAATCGCTGGCTATTTCTCCTTTATCCCGGGCGCACTCGGTTCATTTGATTTAGTGATGATCGGTTTCCTGTCATTCCAAGGTTTCAGCTATGAACAGAGCATGGTATGGGTGCTCGTCTTCCGTATCGCATACTATATCGTGCCATTTATTCTCGCAGTAATTATTTTCTTCAACCATTTCTGGAAAAAATATACATCGGATGTTAAGGAGCCGATCAAGTTTATTGCGCGAAATATTGCGTATTGGATCGGTATCGGTATGGTGCTATTACTCGCCGTCTTCTTGATCCTGTCCGCAACGATTCCGGATCGTCTGACAGCCGTTCACTGGCTTCACGCCTTGAATCCAATCCACGCGAATTTGATTTGGAAATTTCCGAGTATGTTGATCGGTTATTTATTGATGCTTGTTGCCCGTGTCTTAATGAACCGCCAGCATCAAGCCCTCACATTGTCGATGGTGCTGCTGATTATTACGCTTATTTACATGAATTTGACCGGCTTTAACGTGCTGACGGCCGTTTATATTCTGTTAATGATCAGCTTGATCTGGTTGAGTCGGCCCTTGTTGTATCGCAAGCAATTTCTCTATTCTTGGGAATCAGCCACAATTGATATGGGACTGTTGGTTCTATTGACGTTTGTCTATATCTACTTCTACTGGCGCAATCTTCCAATCAATATGGGGAACAGTTCGCTCAAACTTATTAATTTTATTCGTGATCAGCACACATTTGGTTTGTTGCTTTTGATGATCACGATTATTGTGGCTTTTTGGTGGATCGTACTGGTGACACTGCAGCATGCCAACATGGTGATTGGCGAACCTGTTGATACACAGCGTGCCCAGAAATTGCTCGAAAAATACGGTGGTCACGACGATTCCGGTCTCGTTTTTCTGCGCGATAAGCAGTTATACTGGGTAACGGATGGTAACGGCGAAGATCGCATGGCATTTCAATTAATGACTGTTAATAATAAAGTCATCGTGATGGGCGATCCATTCGGAGACGATACATATCTTGATGCCGCATTGGAGGAATTTGTTGGGAAATGTGATTGGTACGGATACAGCGTCGTCTTCTATGAAATTTCTGAGCGCCTGACCTTGAAACTGCACGAATACGGCTATGGTTTTATGAAAGTCGGCGAAAGTGGCGTGGTTGATCTTGAAAACTTCACGCTATCCGGTCGAAAAAAACGGCCACTGCGGTATGTCATTAATAAATTTACCAATGATGGTTATCGCTTCGAAATTGTTCACGCACCGCACAACACTCAGCTTCTCGATCAACTCGAACAGATTTCGGATACATGGCTCAACGGACGAATGGAAAAAGGGTTCTCCATGGGCTTCTTCGATCGCGACTACTTACAAATGGGTGATATCGCGATTGTTTACGATGCCGATAGTACACCGATCGCTTTTGCGAATATCATGCCGGTATATGAACAAGGCATGATGTCTGTTGACTTGATGCGTTACAATCTGACCGATGCACCGAACGGGTTGATGGATTACTTATTCATCAATCTATTCACCTACGCCCAAGCGAACGGCTATCAGAGCTTCGATCTCGGTATGGCTCCGCTTTCCAAAGTAGGACATACGCTACATAGTTATACACTCGAGCGCTTCGCTTATTATGCGTACGTGTTTGGAACGCGGTTTTACTCGTTCCAAGGTCTGCGCAGTTACAAAGAGAAATTTACGAATCGCTGGCTACCGAAGTACATTAGCTTCAGCCGCGGCTCGTGGCGGTTGTATTCCATCATCGCTTTATTATTGGTTACCAGTCGGACGGTGAAAACAACAACAGACGATTAATAGAGAATGGACAGTGAGCGTCATGTTAAGGATTATCGGATGGAGCATTATCGCAATCATTGTGTTAGCGGTTCTCATTATTATTATCGCGCGCGTCATACATTATTTTAAGATTAAAATTGATCCCGAAGTGGGTATTCAGTGGGATGGTTACTATACGATCGGTGGCCTCCAGCAGTATGTGCAGATTCGGGGGAGAAACCGCAATAATCCGTTATTAGTACTGGTGCACGGTGGGCCTGGGGAACCGTTCGCCTTTCTCTCGTATGCCTGGCAGTTGCGCTTGGAAAAACAATATACGCTGGTACATTGGAACCAGCGGCAATCCGGACGCACCTATTTTGCTAATCGTCACCAGCAGTTTACAGTATCTTTCGAGGCGTTAATGGCGGACCTTGCTGAAGTGATCAGCACACTACAGGAACGTTATCAGCAACCGATTTTTTTAATGGGGCATTCGTGGGGCACGGCGATTGCGGTGGAATACCTTGCCCAGCATCCCCAGACGGTCGCGGGTTATATCGGTGTGGGCCAGATGGTTGATTTTGCGAAAGAAGCCGAAATCGCGTACGATCGAGCTTACCATTTAGCGGCGAAAGAATCAGATACTGACTATATTATTGAGTTGCGGCGCGCCTTCCATAACTTGCGCACCAAACTGCGCCGTTTTCAACATTCACCGAAAACAATGGAAGCCTTTGATGCGAAGAAGGGAGAGTATCTCGATCAAAAAACGTTGTGGACGAAACTAAAAGTGGGATGGCTCAGCGTTACGTCCCCGTTATTGACAATGCGCGATCTACAATGGTTATTGATGGAGATATTGGCGCAGAAACGCTATCGCGAGATTCAAGCGCCACTGACTGAATTCATGATGCAGTATCATAACTCGCACTATCAATTTCAAATACCTGTCATTTGGATCTCCGGTGATGAGGACTATGAAACACCGTATCTACTTGTCAAACAGTACTATGACACTGTAGAGGCACCACAGAAGGCGTATGTAGAGTTGCACGGTGTCGGACATTCAGCCTTTTTAGAGGATGCTGAACAATTTTGTAATGTGGTTATTCAACAATTAGCGCCGTATCGCTAGTGGAAAGTGGGGATCACCATATGACTTTGAAATTAGTAAAACCAACAGCAGCATATGCTGATCAGGTCATGGCCTTTAGAGAAGCTATGTTGAGAAATGGCGATTCGCTCGATGGCGCTGCTGGCTTAGAAGATGTCGACACTTTTGATGCGTGGGTCGATTTTGATCGCCGCCAGCGCGCGCAGTTTGGTGAAAATTTTGTCCCTTCTGAAGTATATCTAGCCATTCGCGAAGAAGATGACACGTTAGTTGGTATCATGCAGTATCGGTTGAGATTAAACCCATTTTTGGAAAAGCATGGTGGGCATATCGGTTATAGTGTGCCCCCAGTGTACCGTCGCAACGGCTATGCGACAGAAATGCTTGGGTTATTATTACCGATTTGCCGTGAACATGGTCAAAAAGAAGTATTGCTGACTTGCGATAAAAAGAATATTGGGTCCAGAAAGGTGATTCAAAACAACGGTGGCGTGTTAAAAGACGAAATATTGGAAGAAGGTAGGGGACGCATCACACAGCGGTTTGTGATTCTATTATGAGTGTGAGAGGAAGTACGATACATACGTGTCGTGCTTTTTTGTCTTGTCATAAAGCGCTTTTTTTAATACACTTAAATTAACATGTATATACAAGAATAGTATGTGACAGGAGGCATTATGAATATTATTGCACTCAGCCCACAAACGGATTACTGGGAAATTCAATATCAGGACGGAAAGAAACGGCTACTTTCGGGAACAGTAGCGGAACGGTTAGTAACTCTGGATAAAATTGTTGAGGAGTCAGCAGTATCGGGCGCTGCTATTACTGAATCAATAATAATTAAGATAGATGATAAGCAAGTTGATCTTGCCGATTATTTATCCAAAAAATATCAAAAACCGTTCATTTATAGTTCAATCTCAGACTATGAACAAGCTAAAGAAAATTGGTTGTGGTCCATTGAAGATACGTACCTGAAACAGGGAAACGATGCCTATACGTCAGAGTCGTTACTGACTGTTGGTAACGGGTATATTGGAATACGTGGAACAACCCCCGAAATGTTAATTTCGGATGATAGTTACCCAGCCCTCTATATTGCTGGACTGTACGATGAAGCAACTTCAAATATTGACGGAAATAAGATTACAAACGAAGATTTTGTTAATGCACCGAATCTACAACGGATGTTCATTAAGGTTGGAAACGAAGTTGTTGATCTAGTACATCAAGAAATTATTAATTTCACGCGTCATCTCGATTTGAAAACAGGATTATTTACGTCCGAAGCAACAGTAAAACTTCGAGATGGAAAGCGTCTAAAGATAAATTCAAAGCGTGTAGCGAATATGGCAAAAGTTCACGAGTACAGCGTGCAGTATGCCGTGACTCCTATAAATTTTTCAGGAGAATTGCATTTTGTTAGTGAGGCTCGCGGTGACGTGTACAACTATAATGTGGCGCGCTATCGGGATTTGAATCGCCAGCATCTTCACGTGACTCATCAGACAGTGGAGGACAACACGGTGACGCTGACAGCACAGACGCTCGAATCGCATATTGATATTACGCAAATGGCACAGCTTTTTATTCCAGATGAATTGGATAATTCAGAAATTAGTGCATCGCGTGATGGTGAGAACATCATGCAAGAATTAGTTTTCAATGCTACCGAGGGGTCGACGTATACCTTCGATAAGACGGTGTGGGTGACCACTAGTATGACCAAGGACGTTCCAACACCGATCGAGTTACCAGATTTTAACAAGAGTTATCGCCAATCGAAAAAAGCTTGGCAAGAACTGTGGCAAAAAAGTCATGTGGCTATTGCGGGTGATGACTACGCGCAACGCTTATTAAATTTAAATACGTTTCACGTACTAGTGTCTGCGTCACCTAATGCTTATAAGGAAGCATTAGGCTCAGGACTGACAGCTCGAGGACTGCATGGTGAAGCTTACCGCGGCCATGTGTTCTGGGATGAGCTCTATATTCTGCCATTCTACGTGATGCATTTCCCAGAAACGGCTCGTGAACTCTTACGTTACCGGTACTTGCGCCTTGATGAAGCAAAAAAAGCAGCGAAAGACGCGGGATACGACGGGGCAATGTTCCCTTGGCAATCGGGACGCGATGGCTCAGAACAATCACAGTCTCGCCATCTTAATCCGATGAGTAAGCAGTGGACACCGGACAATAGTCGCTTACAACGGCACGTATCTTTAGCAATTGCGTACAATGTATGGCTGTACTGGATCAACACGCACGACGATGCGTATATGGAAGAAGAAGGACTTGAATTACTCCAGGAGATAACAAAATTTTGGCAGAGTACATTAGTTCTTTCGGATGACGGTCTCCACTATGATATTAAGCATGTGATGGGACCTGATGAGTTTCATGAACAATGCCCGAATGCGATTGAAGCTGGGCTAACCAACAACGCGTACACGAATGTGATGGTGGCATGGTTATTTAAGACAATGAAAGAATTTGTGAACGCCTTCCCTCAGTGGTTCGAATCCCATACGGGTGATGTTGAAATCGATGGTCAAGAGTTAGATTCTCTCCGAAAGAAGTTAAATCTAGAAATCAATCCGGAGGGTCTGATCGCGCAATATGCACATTACTTTGATTTAGAAGATATTAATTGGGACGACTATCGGGATAAATACCAAAATATTCAACGCATGGATCGCATTTTAGAGGCAGAAGGTAAGGATATTAATGCTTATAAAGTCGCTAAACAAGCAGATACAATGATGCTCTTTTTCAACTTAGGTGTTAATCGAGTAACTCAGTTATTAGCAGAATTGGGTTATGACTTGCCTGAGAATTACGTTGAAAAGAATTTTGACTATTATTTGAATCATACCTCCCATGGGTCGACGTTATCTCGTGTTGTATTTGCTGCACTCGCTGGTCATCTAGGTAAGACAGATGTAATGTGGCAACTCTATCGAGAAGCATTGGTATCAGATTACGATGATATCCAAGGTGGTACGACAGCTGAAGGTATTCATTTGGGCGTAATGGCATCGACAATCATCTTCCCATTGACGGTTTTTATGGGCATTGAATTAACGAATGAACAGTTGGCTATCCAGCCCGAACTGCCAGAACAGTGGCAGTGCCTATCATTTACGATTCAAAAGCAGCAAGTGCACTACGAGGTGTCATTGGATCATCAGACACTTATGATAACTTCAGATAAAAATAGCGATATTTTAGTACAAGATAAAAAACTGTCTCTAAAAGCAGGGGAAGCGCGACAAATCAATATTGGAAAGGAAGATACAAATGACTAAGCAAGCTTTCGTTTTTGATTTAGATGGGGTTATTACCGATACTGCAGAATATCACTATATTGCCTGGAAGCATTTGGCGGCGCGCATTGGTATTACGATCGATCGCGAATTCAATGAACAACTTAAGGGGATCAGCCGAATGGATTCGCTCGCTCGCATTCTTTCACACGGCAATATGACGGATAAGTTCTCAGAAGATGAAAAACAGCAATTAGCAACAGAAAAAAATACGGAATACGTGAAATTATTGCAAAGTATTACACCAGACGATGTATTCGATGGATTAGTTGATTTCCTTAAGTCAGCGAAGCAACATGGGATTCGCTGCGTGATTGCCTCGGCCTCCAAGAATGCCCCATTGATTATTGATAAACTGGCCATCGGTGACTATTTTGATGCGATAGTCGATCCAAATACGCTAACCAAAGGAAAACCGGACCCTGAAATTTTTGTTAAGGCGGTAGGGTGTGTGCAGGTAGCACCTGAAGATGCAGTTGGTTTCGAAGACGCGGAAGCCGGTATACAAGGGATCAAGGCGGCTGGTATGTACGCAGTCGGGTTTGAATCCAATCATCCACTACCTGAAGCAGATTTAACAATTCATTCGTGGAATGATGTATCTGTCAGTGAATTGATTAACCTTTAATTGGCATGGCAAGCGGCGTAAACTTTCGATATACTGGAGACTGTGTTTTTAGGGGGAAGGTATACGATGAACAAGTTTAAAGCGATTTATGCGGATTTGAAACAGCGTATTCTAGCTAAGGAATATCCGGCAGATACATTATTACCAAGTGAGAATACATTGGCAGAGACTTATCAGACGTCGCGAGAAACGATTCGCAAGGCGCTCAACTTGCTTCAGGAAACCGGCTATATCACTAAGAAGCAAGGAAAGGGATCGATTGTCGTTGATTTAGAACGCTTTGATTTCCCATTATCACACCTAACCAGTTTTCGTGAATTACAAAAAGAATTGCAACTTGATGAGAAGACGGTCGTCAATGAGCTTAAAAAAATTCCGTTATCTGAAGAATTAAGTGAACGCACAGGTTGGAGCACCTCTGATGAAGTGTGGAAAGTTGTACGTCAGCGGCAAATTGATGGTGAATTTGTGATCTTAGATACGGATTACCTTCTCGCTAGTATCGTTGAAGACTTACCCATGGAACACGCACAAAATTCGATTTACCACTATTTAGAAGATATTCAAGGTTTGTCCATTGCCTATGCGCAGAAGGATGTCACGGTTGATGATATACCGGAGGACTGCCAGAATTTAATTGACTTTAAGGATGGCGATAAGCAGGTCGTTATGGTAAGAAGTCTCGTGTATTTAGATGATAATCGGTGCTTTCAATACACCGAGTCAGCGCACCGTATGGATAAGTTTCGCTTTACCGATTTTGCACGCCGAATCAAAAAATAAATATCAAAAAGGCCAACAGTTTCCAACCATTGGCCTTTCTTTATCGTATTACTGATTATTATAATTTAAGATCACCGATAGTACCTTTTGTTTTAATCATACCGTCTGCCGTAATCTTCCATTCAGTATTGTCTTTCATATTCGTAAAGACAATGATAATATCTGTTGCTTTGTTATCCTCTTTGATCATGTCAAGATTGACTTCAGCAAGCAGGGTGTCCGGCGTAATTTCTTCTCTTTCAGACACCTTAATATCGAACGGACGGCCTTTCAGTTCAACCGTCTCTAATCCCATGTGTACGAGTACTTCAACACCACCTTCTGTTTCGAGGCCAATAGCGTGTTTACTATCAAAGATATTGGTAACCTTACCAAAGATTGGTGAATAAACTTTATTACTCGTTGGTTTCACTGCAAAGCCATCACCCATTAGTTTCTGCGAAAAGACAGGATCGTCAATATCTTCCATTCTAGTCAATTGGCCATCAACTGGTGAAAAAATAATTTCTTCAACGAAGTCATCGTCAGGAACTGCTGCGGCAATCGACGTACTTTCTGTCGTATTATTACCAGCTGTTTCAATATCAGCAACTTGTGCGCCTTCACGCGCCATGATTCCGCGTTTCGCCATAAATAATGTTAGAAGGAATGGCACAATGATTGCAACGACGACACTAATAATGAAGCCGAGGTAATTCTGTGGACGAATAGCCAAGATACCAGGTAAACCACCAACACCGATACTAAGTGCACGCACGCCGAGAATTGTACTAATCATACCAGCGATACCGCTTCCGATCATTCCTGCGACGAATGGCTAGGAGTAACATTGCGGGCTCTGTTACTCCTAGCCATGCAGAAATTAATGATGGCACAGAAACAGATTTTTCTTTGGTATTGTTGCGATGCGCTACGATTACGCCGAGAACGGCTGCGCCCTGTGCAATGTTTGAAATAGCGATCAGGGGCCACAAATTCGTCGATTGGAAATCAGCAATCAATTGGGTATCAATAGCGATTGTTGTATGGTGCAATCCTGTGACAACAAGTGGCGCATACAAAGCACCAAATAAACCACCGAATAACCATGAAAGGGAGGAGGTCAATCCGGTATTGACAATTTTAGAAATCCAAGTACCAATTGTCCAACCAATTGGGCCTAGAATGACGTGAGCCACAAGGATCGTTGGTAACAGTGAAAATAGTGGGACAAAAATCATCGATATTGATTCTGGGATGATTTTACGGAATCCTCTTTCTAGGTAGGCGAGGAGGAATCCTGCTAGCATTGCTGGAATTACTTGTGCTTGGTAACCGATCATTTGAATTTGTGCAAAACCGAAATCCCAAACAGGAATATCTGCGGCGGCGGTGTTAGCGACGTCATATGCATTCAACAGCTGGGGAGAGACCAAGGTAATTCCAAGAATAATCCCTAGAATCTGTGTGGTCCCCATTTTCTTTGTCACACTCCAAGTTATTCCGACTGGCAAAAACTGGAAGATGGCCTCACCAGGGAGCCATAAAAAGTCGTAAACTCCTTGCCAAAAGACAGATTGAGAAGCAATGGTTGCGCCGTTGAATTGTACTTCCCCGATGATATTTCTAAACCCGAGAATTAAACCACCAACGATGATTGCTGGGATAATTGGCGCGAAGATTTCAGCAAGCACACCGACAGCACGCTGTAACCAGTTTTGATTTTTGGCAGCGGAACGTTTTCCTTCTTCTTTGGAAACGCCATCAATACCGGAAACAGCTGTAAAATCATTATAGAAATTCGGAACATCGTTGCCAATAATGACTTGGAATTGTCCCGCATTAGTAAACATCCCCTTAACACTAGGAAGTTTGTCAATAGCCTCACGATCTGCGATTGAATCGTCGCCAAGCACGAATCGCATTCGTGTGGCACAGTGTGAGACGGAATTGATATTGTCTTTACCACCAATAGCATCGAATAGCGCTTTGGCATCTTATTCATATTTACCCATCGGAAATCTCCTTTCCTGTATATACATGTTTCACTTTACGATAGTGTAATACACTATTAGACTAATTGCAAGCGCTTTTATTTTTAATAATAGCTATTCGAGCATAAAAATAAGAGCAAAAATTGGATTTATTAGCAATGATAATGCTTATTTTGTGAATTATTAGTTAATTATAGACAATAACTAAAATTTTTAAATATCGCTTAAATGCTACTAAATAAGCACTTCCAAGTATTACTGATAGAAAATAGGTAATTTTTTGTGAAAGTACTTGCAAACGAATTTGCAAACGCTATAATGAAATTATTAACAAAGAAGAATAAGTTGATCAGGGAGGTTAGTGATCATGAGTAAGAAGTATAGAGTTATTGTTTGGGGTCTCGGTAACGTGGCACGTGTTGCTGTGCGTATGATTTCTCAAAAAACCTATACGTTGGAACTCGTAGGTGCTGTGGATGTTGACCCGAAGAAAGTCGGCAAAGATGTCGGTGAAGTCTTTGGCTTTGAACCACTCGGTGTTAAAGTCATCTCAGACTTAGATGAAAGTTTGCAGATTCCTGCTGATATTGTATTGGACTTCTTGCCAACCAAACAGGATGACGAGGGAACATTCACGCCTTCAACTCCAGAAATGGTTAAAGCATTAGATGCTGGTAAGAACTTATTGACGACGATTCCGGTATATCACTGCCAGAAGACGCAACCGGAAGTTTATAAATTATTGGATGAACATGCGAAAGCCCACAATGTTGCCTTCGTACCATCCGGCTTGCTTCCAGGGGCATTCGGCTCCTACATTCCGTTGATTATTTCCGGAATTATGGGGCACGTTGACCATGTTACCGTTCAGACTGGTGAAGATGATGCCGATAACACATCTTACTGGGTATCTAACCTATACTACGGGAAAGAATTATCAGAGATTCCTGAACCAGACTCTGAAGAAGATCACATTGCGAAATTCATCAATGCCTATTACTTATCCGGAGCCTTTGAGATCGCTGACCGCATCGGTTTGAAATATGATGAATACAAGACGCACCACGAAATCTTCCTAGCACCGGAAGATTTGGATACTTACTACGGCCCAGTGAAGAAAGGCACGGTTTGCGGTCACCGCTTCAATATGTCATTAGTTGACCGCGGTAAAGAAGTTGTCATGATGCGCTGTGTCCACAAAGTACGTGATGCACAAACACCAGAATTGCCAATTGAAAACGACATTCGTGTCGAAGGTTGGCCATCCTACCTCCACGTACCATTGAACAACGTTATGCCTGATAACCTCGATGAAGGATACATTACATCTGCTGCACCACTTGTTAACTTAATTCCTTCTGTCGTTGATACGACAATGAGTGGTTACGTTGAAATGTGTGACTTGCCAGCCTTGATCCCAGTTAAACAAGACTAGTTATTCAGTATAATTATAACGAGAAAAGCCTCCGAGATATGCGGTAATACGCATTTCCGGAGGCTTTTGTCATGCAATAAATTAGTCAGTGAGGCGTTCGAAAACGAGTGTCGCTTGGATGCGGTCACCACCGCTTGCCCCGTCGCTCTCCGCACTGCTGGTGGTCATCGTATGCAGACGATAGCCCTTCTTTGCCTGTTTATTCAGTACATCCTCTAAACCGTTCAAGTTTCGCGATCCCGTACCGAAGAGTTTTTCCTTTAACGTGACTTGCATGACTTTATATTCGTAGTTTGCCATGACAATCCCTCCTATTCTGATCTCTATTCTACCCGAAGATAGGGGACGGTGAAGCTGGGAAATCAATGCCTTAGTAAAAGATTAAATGTTTCTGTCACAGGGGGTGTCGATGAATCTGTTAGAATAGTAGCAAAAGTAATTGAGGAGGAACGCTATGAATATCACAGTATACTGCGGTTCAAATCCAGGAAATTCACCAATTTATGAGCAGGCTGCCGAAGCGCTCGGCAAGTGGATCGGCTCGCATCACCACCGTTTGATCTACGGTGGCGGCGATGTGGGCCTAATGCGGACCATTTCACGTGCAGTGATGGCAAACGGTGGTGAAGTTACGGGCTTCATGCCGAAGTTTCTACTACAACGCGAGGATGGTAATGATGCGATTACGGATTTTGAGGTTGTACCGGATTTTGCGACGCGTAAGACGAAGATGGCAGAACTCGGAGACGCATTTATCGCACTGCCAGGGGGACCAGGCACACTTGAAGAAATTGCAGATATCATTTCTTGGGTGCGCGTGGGCCTCTATGATGCACCATGTATTCTCTACAACGTGAATCGTTACTATGACGCGCTGTATGGTATGTATCAACATATGGTATCAGAAGGATTTATTGAAGCCGCGGATATCGACCGTTTAGTACTTGCGGATGATTTAGAAGCTGTGATTGCAGCACTCTCGGATTCAGAGTAATACCTCAAAAGGAGAAAATGATGAAAGTTATTGATCAATCCATCGTTCATGAAATTGGGACGGAATTGTTTGCGACATCGGCATTCACGACGTCGATGATTCTCGACTACTTTGGTAGCGAACGCTTTTCAGAAGGTGTCCATGATCAGCTCAAACGGTTATTGCCACAGCAATACACAACACCGACCGATCTGCTTGAGAAAATTTTGAGCTTTTCGGTGACGCGACGTTTTAACGTATTAGAAGAGCTGATACATTCGGCATATTTACCGCAATTTTTACGGAAATATCAGCCAGAAGGGCCACTTATTTTTCATGAGCGGGCACTGACGGCGTATGATGAACGCCAGTCGATTACCGAACGGATTTTTGTGGAGAGCGACTATTCCACGACTGATTCCAATTACGGTGATTTGACGGAAGTGTATATCCGCCGACCAAAAGAAATTACATCGGGAAGCGGGGTACCAATCGTGTTTGTGGCTGATCCATACATGATGGGAACGAATGAAGAAGCTTTTGATAAACATTTGCATCCCAATCGCGAAGATTACAGTGAACCGATTGATGAAGTAGCACTTAATTTGAAACCGCAACCGGCGCAGCATCGCCCGATTAAGGATCAAGCGCTAACTAGTGAACATACTGACTGGCCGAAAGCGGCTGAACGTTTGTCGTTCTATGAACATTATGTGTCCCGCGGTTATGCGGTGATGATTTATGCTGGACGTGGCGCGTACTATTCTCAGGGCTTCAACGTGACAGGCACGCAACTTGAAGTAGAAGCTGTCGATAGTGTGCTACGCTGGGTCAACGGCGATGCGCACGCCTTTTATGATTTAGAAGGAGAGACGGCAGTAACATGCGACTGGAGTAATGGCTCGGTTGGTATGACTGGACGGTCTTATTTAGGCACGTTGCAGATCGGTGTAGCGACTCAAACACAGAGTCCTGTCCTCAAAGCGATTGCACCGGAAGCTGCCATTGCCTCCTGGTACGATTACTACCGATACAATGGGTTAGTCGTTGCGCCGGAAGGCTTTATCGGCGAGGATATCGATTTACTGTCGTGGTACTGCGAGAGCTTTTTATTGAATCCAACCAATGCACCAAAAGCGCGAACCGCGCAGTGGCAACAGGTTTTAGAAAAGATCACCCATGATATGGATCGCGGGAGTGGACAGTATAATGACTATTGGGACGGCGGCAATTATTTGAAGGATGCTACACATTTGAAGGTGCCGTACCTCTTTATTCAAGGGATGAATGACTGGAATGTGAAACCATCGCACCTGTTTAAACTGCTGAAGGCGACAGCAGGAAGCAACGCACACCGTCATTTCGTTATTCATCGCGGCGAACATATTTCTCTGCATAGCTTAGAGAACTACGATTATTTGGCGCTCTTAGATCATTGGTTCGATCACTGGTTATTGGACGTCGGCACGTGGGATTGGTCAGATGGTCAGGGAATCGTACAGAGTCAGTGGGACGCAGATGATTGGCAGTTGGTCGATACGACTACTGCAACGACGCAATACTGGCAGATTGACAGCGAAGGTGTACTGAATGACTATGTTGGATCCCTTAGCCAGCAACAGAGTACCTTCCAGGATAAATTAGACTACCCATCTGTTAACGCCTGGGAAAAAGCAATATTAACACCATCAAGCCATACGTCGGTGATGCGACTCAGTGAACCGCTCACGCGCGACATACATCTACACGGTATCAGTACGCTCGATTTGACAGTTACGGTTGATCATGCACCGGGCGCTTTGTCCGCGTGGCTAGTAGATTTCGGTGACGGCATTACTGTCGATCAGAAAATAGAAACTTTAACGGAGACAGAGCGCGTAGCTTGGCAGCGTGAAATTAAGAAAACGTGGTTCAATCAAATGTCCCATGCGACACCTTACCGTATCGTGACACGCAGCTGGATTAATTTGCTGAATACTAAGGATCATCGGCTCACCCCGGAAATATCATTTGATCCGATGCAATCGCACCCGTATGAGATGGATTTTGTCGGTATGGATACGGTGATTCCAGCAGGGCATCGGCTCGGATTAATCATCTTCGGTTACGATCGCGGCTATACTTTGCTTCCCGAGATTGAACGTCAGTTTACGCTCGATGAATCGACAATCAAATTACAGTTAGCCGTATTATAAAAGACTACAAAAAAGGCACTGCGCAACAACAGCACAGTGCCTTTTACAATGGGTTCTAAAAATTACCAATGAATATCGTCGATGTCAGCAGGCGAATCATTCATTTCAGATGAAGCGAGCTCGCCGTCATCTAAGATAATCACGCGATCAGCAATCGGCGTTAGTGCCTGATTGTGTGTGACTAGAATGACCGTCATATCTTCTGATTGACTCAATTCTTGAAGGAGCCGCAGAACAGTTTTACCCGTTTCATCGTCGAGTGCGCCGGTCGGTTCATCGGCTAATAACAATTTTGGTCGTTTTGAAATGGCACGCGCAATAGCTACACGCTGCTGTTCACCACCGGATAATTGGCGAGGATAGTTTTTTGCACGTTTGGCGAGCCCAACGCGTTCGAGGACATCGTCGGTCGGCAGCGGATTGTCGACCAGATCGGATGCGAGTTCAACATTTTCGGTGGCGTTCAATTTAGGCATGAGGTTGTAGGATTGGAAGATAAAACCGATCGATTGACGGCGATAGTCCGTGCGCTGTTTGGAGTCAAAATCGGAAACCTTTTCGCCATCGATCGTCAATTCACCATCTGTCGGCACATCCATCCCGCCGATCAGATTGAGTAGGGTGGTTTTGCCGGCGCCGGACGCCCCAGTGATGACCACCAATTCGCCAGCCTCAATGCTGAAGGATAATGCTTTATTTGCTTCAATGTCGTGTTCTGCTGAAGCGTATGTTTTGGATAAATTTTTTGCTTCAATAAAAGCCATAATGCCCTCCCGTTCGTTATATCCTCTTCATTATGCGTGAGAGGCCTGTGAATTTCAACGGTGGTGCTTGAAATAATAACGTAGAACTAAAAATATCTATTGACAATGCAACCGTTTGCGTTATAATTTATGAAAACGATAACATTAAAAGAGGTGGAATTGATGAGTGCCATAAAGAAAATATTTAACTTCGATTTTTGGCAAAAATTCGGAAAGGCATTGATGGTTGTCGTTGCCGTTATGCCAGCAGCTGGATTGATGCTGAGTATCGGTAATGCCATTCCATTGATTGCGGATTGGGGTTGGCTCAACGCGATCGGTCATGCGATGGCAGAAATTGGTTGGGCAATTATCGGTAACTTGCACTTGCTCTTCGCGGTAGCTATCGGTGGTAGCTGGGCAAAAGAACGTGCGGGTGGGGCCTTTGCTGCTGTGATCGCCTTCCTATTAATTAACCGTTTGACCGGGGCATTCTTCGGCGTAACAACAGATATGTTAGCCGATCCGAATGCGATGACGCAGACCTGGTTCGGGCAATCGATCCCTGTTAACGGCTATTTTATTTCAGTACTGGAAGCACCAGCACTGAACATGGGGGTATTCGTCGGGATAGTTTCTGGGTTTATCGGTGCGACCGCATTCAATAAATACTACAATTTCCGCGGGCTGCCAGATGTTCTATCATTCTTTAACGGAAAACGTTTCGTACCGTTCGTTGTGATTTTACGTTCAGTGATTGCAGCAATTGTGATGGCATTGGTATGGCCGGTTATCCAAGGCGGTATTAACGGCTTCGGGGTATGGCTGGCTTCTTCTCAGGATAGTGCCCCATTCCTCGCGCCGTTCCTATACGGGACGCTCGAACGTCTATTGCTACCATTCGGTTTGCACCATATGTTGACGATCCCGATGAACTATACGTCACTGGGTGGTACTTACACTATTATGACCGGCGCACAGGCTGGACAAGTTGTTCAAGGTCAGGATCCGCTGTGGTTAGCGTGGATTCAGGACTTAGTCAATTTGCGCGGTGCAGGTGATACTGCTGCATACCAGCACTTATTAACATCTGTGACACCGGCGCGTTTCAAAGTTGGACAGATGATCGGTGCAGCCGGATTACTTATTGGTATTGCAGTCGCGATGTATCGCAATGTCGATCCGGACAAGAAGCCGTTCTACAAAGGGATGTTCCTCTCAACAGGGGTCTCCGTATTGTTGACGGGGGTTACTGAACCGATCGAATTTATGTTTATGTTCCTCGCTATTCCGTTGTACGTTGTCTATGCCGTATTGCAGGGGATTGCATTCGGTATTGCAGATATCTTTAACTTACGTGTACATTCCTTCGGGTTGATCGAACTTACGGCACGTGTGCCACTGATTGTGAGTGGTGGGCTTATTGGTGATTTGATCAACTTCTTCATCGCGTGTCTCGTCTTTGGGGTGATTGGTTACTTTGTTGCGAACTTCATGATTCGTAAATTCAACTACGCAACGCCAGGACGTAACGGTAACTATGAAGAAGCCCAAGTTAAACCAGCAAATAGTAACTCATCAGCAGAAACGACTACAACGGCTAATGGAGATCAGACAGTATTCAATGTGATTCATTTACTCGGTGGCATTGACAATATTGAAGATGTCGATGCTTGCATGACGCGTCTACGTGTCACGGTAGCCGATCCCGAAAAAGTCGGCGATGAAGAACTCTGGAAGAAAACAGGGGCTATGCGCTTGATGATCAAACAGAATGGTGTCCAGGCCGTCTACGGACCGAAAGCAGATGTCTTGAAATCCGATATCCAGGACGTGATTGACTCCGGTCAAGCCATTCCAGAGGCTAATTTTGATCAGGCAGATCCTGTGATTGATGAAAAAGAGGAAGCGGCAGTCGTCGCCACGACGTCTGAAGAATTAGCTTTACCAGTAGATGGACAATACTTGCCGATTGAGGAAGTGAAGGATGATCTTTTTAGTCAGAAGACCATGGGAGATGGCTATGCGGTTGAACCGAGCAATGGGCATATTGTATCGCCTGTTAAAGGTGAAGTGACGGCAGTCTTCCCAACCAAACACGCGATCGGACTAAAATCTGATACAGGTGTGGAAGTGCTCGTTCACCTCGGAATTGATACGGTTGAATTGAACGGTGAACCATTCACCATGCATGTTGAAGTTGGTGATGTTCTCGATATCGGCGATCCGATTGCAGAGATGGACATTGATCAAGTCAAAGCTGCAGGTAAAGAAGCAACGGTTATAGTTGTGATTACCAATCAGCACGATAATCAGTTAAAATTAACCTTAGCTAACCCGAACCATATCGGTAAGGGTGACTTTATCGGCGTGGTTCGCCAACAGTAAGGACTGATTCCATGAAAATTTTGACGCTCAATACTCACTCGTGGCAGGAAGATGATATGTTAGCGAAGTTTGATACGCTAGTTCAAGCGATTGTCTCAGAGAAGGTAGACATCATCTGTCTCCAGGAAGTCAATCAGAGTCACGATGTCGATGGTCTATTACATTCGCCAACTGCCTTTCTATCCGAATGGCTCGGGACGTATCAACACTATTCAGAAGGCCAAGTGATGCTTGCACTCGATGATTTGGTGGCGGATACGACAGTAGAAACGCATTTGGCATCAACGCGTGAACGCATTGCGGAAACGGAAGCCATCACACCAACCGATGATAACTATGCGCGGCTACTGGTCGAAGCCCTGCATCTGCTCGGTGAGGCGTACTATTGGCATTGGACCCCTGCACATACAGGCTATCGCGTTTACGATGAAGGTATCGCTATCTTGAGTCGTGAACCGTTCCGAGCGTCAGAATTATTAGTCAGTGATCCGGAGATTCCCTATCGCGATTATCGGCGCCGCGTAGTACTCGCTGCTGAGTTTTCAGATTTCGTGTTCATGAATGGCCATTTCGATTGGTATCAAGCAGACGGCTCGGGATTTGTATACGAGTGGGATCAGCTGGTTTCGGCACTGAATGAGAAGTTTGCGAGTGATCACCTCATTATCGCGGGTGATTTCAATCAGCTGGCAGATATCGATGGCGAAGGCTATGAGTATATTCGTGAAACAGTACCAGACCTGATGGATAGCTATCATTTGGCAGATACAGTTCGGGGACAGTTCACCGTCCCTGGACAGATCGATGGTTGGTCACAGCAGCCCGAGAGTAAACGGATTGATTATTTATGGACGCGTGGTTTCGATTCACTGAAATCACACGCAGTGATCTTCGATGGCGATAATTATCCGGTAGCGAGCGACCATTTCGGCGTCATTGTTGAGCAGTAAACTGAAAATAGCGATTAAAAAGCACGTCAGAACGAGTTTGCCTGCGCATTCTCGATGACGTGCTTTTTTAGTTTGTCGGGGTAATTAAAGTGGCGGGGATGAGGCGGTGTAAGCTATCGATAGTCGTGGCATTGTCATTTTGAATCATGTCGAAAAGAAGTGCGACACTTTTACGTCCCAATTCCTGACTGTCGAGATCGATGTAGCATTCATTGGGGCCGATCAAGGTATGATCGGATTGATAGGCTTTGAACGTCGCAATTGGCGGAAGCGGTAGTTGAGCTTTCAGATAGTAAGTCCGCATACCACGGGCGATGAGCTGATCACTGACTACTAGTGCGTCGAAGGACAGCTGTTGATCAGCTAATGTATCGGCGAGTTGGTAGCCTGCACGCGCATCGAATGGTGTATCCAGGTGCACCTGCGACGATGAATAGGCCAGTTGATTTTTGGAGAGGGCATCTTTGAACCCCTCGAGGCGCTGCATGACAAATTGTTGATGGCGATCACCACCGATATATAACGGCTGACGGCTACCCGCTTGAATGAGGTGTTCGGTCAGTACACACGTCATACGACGATTATCATTATCGATATTCGGAATCGTTGGATCATCCGGGGTTCCGATAACAACAAGCGGAAAGTCTTGCGAACGTGCGAAGTCGAGCAGCGGGTCATTCGTCTTTGCGTAGAGAAAAATGAGTCCATCCACCTGATGCCCAAGAATCATTTTCTTAATATTAGCTAATCGTTCATCGGTTGTTGTGCCTGAGGAAAGAATCATTGTGTCGTCGTGCTGGGTGATCGCATCGTTAATGCCACGCAGAACGGTCGGGAAAAAAGGATTCTGATAAAACGTGTCGGATGCTTCAGGCAGGATAATACCAATAGCCTCCGCATGACTTCGTGCCAGACTCTGCGCGCTTGTATTAGGGATGTAGTGCAATTCATCCATAACGCGGCGAACTTTTTCTTTGGTTTTTTCACTGATGGCAGGGTGGTCAGCGATGACGCGCGAAACAGTTGAAGTCGCGACACCCGCTTTAGCAGCAACTTGTTTGATCGTAACGGCCATAGGGATCCTCCTTTGTATTCGCCTTTATTATAAATAGTTTCTAAAAAAAGATGCAACTTTAACGCAACCGGTTGCATATAATAGTAAACTACCTTATAATAGCGTTAACAAATGGGAGAGAAGGTGTGCGCATGGAACGCTCGAGTGGCGTATTGATGCATATTACGTCGTTGCCAGGACCTTATGGCATCGGCACATTGGGGGCGGCAGCATACCGCTTCGTTGATTTTTTGGTTGAAACCAAACAAACGTATTGGCAAGTTTTGCCACTAACAACCACCAGTTACGGTGATTCACCGTATCAGTCATTCTCTGCTTATGCGGGAAACACCAATTTAATTGATTTTGATCGCTTAATTGCAAAGGATTTGTTGGCTCCAAATGACTTAACAGCCATATCATTTGGTAGTGATGTGAGACATGTTGATTTTGGGCGTTTATTCGTTGCTCGGCGCTATATTCTAGAACAGGCGGTGGCGCGATTCGAAGCACAGGGTGGCATTTCGGATGAATCTTTTAAACGTTTTTATCATACGCAAAAAGAGTGGTTGATACCGTTTTGTCGCTATATGACCGTCAAGGAGCACTTCGATCAAAAACCGTGGTACGAGTGGCCAGATGATTATCGAATCTACGATGCAACACATGTGGATGCCTTATGTGAACAAAATCAGAATACCTACCATTATCATTTGGTGACGCAGTTTTTCTTCAATCAGCAGTGGCAAGCGCTGAAGGGCTATGCGAACGCCCATCAGATTAAGATTATTGGCGATATTCCGATTTACGTCGCGCGCGACAGTGTTGAGATGTGGATGTTCCCTGAACTTTTCAAAGTAAATGCGTCAGGGGATCCTCGCACTGTTGCGGGGACGCCACCGGATAATTTCAGTGCAACCGGGCAGTATTGGGGAAACCCGATATATGATTGGCAAACGATGGCAGACGATCACTATCAGTGGTGGGCAGAACGTATTCGCTATAATTTATCTCTTTACGACGTCTTGCGCATTGATCACTTCAAGGGTTTCGAATCCTATTGGGAGATTCCATTCGGTGCCCCGGACGCTTCGTACGGTCACTGGGAAAAAGGACCAGGGAAAGCCCTATTCCAAGCGATATTCGATCAACTCGGACCTACCGAAATCATTGCGGAAGATCTGGGCTTCATGAATGATCAAGTCGTTGCGTTACGCGAATTTACAGGGTTTCCAGGAATGAAAGTGGAGCTTTTTGGTTTTGATAGCGACGGAGACAGTACTGATCTCCCACATCACTATCCAGCGAATTCGGTGGCATATGTTGGTACGCATGATAATGAGACAGCGCGGGGCTGGTATGAGGCACTCGAACTGACCAAGCAGGAACGTATGGCTCATTACTTGTGTATCTCGGCGGATGAACCACCGGCATGGGCGCTGAATCGCGGTATTGCCGCATCACACAGTAACTTAGCGATCTACACGATGCAGAATTTACTAAATTTGGGCACGGCGAGCCGCATGAATACGCCAGGAACGATCGGCGGAAATTGGCAGTGGCGCATGGTCGAAGAAGATTACACAGATACTTTGACACAACACTTAAAAGACATTACTACGACATACTGTCGCGAAAACCCTGCACTGAGAGAATAATAGAGGAGTGAATGATGATTAATCTGAATGAACGCGCGAAGGAACTATATGATGATTCATTGGGTAACTTATCGAATGAACAGCTATACACTGTGCTTTTGCGCACAGTGAAAGAAATACTCGGTGCCCAGCCCCTCAATGATGGGAAAAAGAAATTATACTATGTCTCTGCGGAATTCCTTTTAGGGAATCTGCTGGATAGTAACTTAATTAATTTAGGGATTAAAGATGAAGTGGCCGATCAGTTGGCAGCATGCGGGCAATCATTGGAAGCTGTGGAGGCAATCGAGCAGGAACCGTCTTTAGGCAATGGCGGCCTCGGTCGCTTAGCCGCATGTTTTATGGATTCCATCGCAGCACTCGGGTTGAATGGCGATGGGGTCGGCTTGAATTATCATTTTGGCCTTTTTAAGCAGTACTTCAAAGATAACCAACAGTATGCACGTCCCGATGTCTGGTTAGATGGCGAGACCTGGTTACGTCCGACCAAAACGAAGTATATGGTACAGTTCGGCGATTTTTCCGTGCAGTCCACGCTATATGAGATCGACGTTCCTGGATTCCAACAGGGAACACGCAACCGCATTCGATTATTCGATATTGATACCGTGGATGAGTCATTAGTAGCGGAGGATGGGATTGCATTTGATAAGACAGCTATCGAGAAAAATTTGACGCTGTTCCTCTATCCCGATGATTCTGATCACAACGGACGTCTGTTGCGCCTCTATCAGCAGTACTTCATGGTCTCCAATGCGGCACAACTGATGATTGCGGAAGCGATCGCGCGGGGTAGCAATCTTTATGATTTAGCGGATTATGTTGTGGTCCAAATCAATGATACCCATCCGACCATGATTATTCCGGAGCTCATTCGTTTATTGACAGCTGAACATGGCTTGCCTTTTGATGAAGCGGTGGATATAACATCGCGGATTGTCGCGTTTACTAATCACACCATTTTGGCTGAAGCTCTAGAAAAATGGCCGTTAGATGATATCCGAACGGTGTCGCCGGCGATTGTGATGATCATTGAACAACTCGCCGAACGTGTGCATGCACAGTACGACGATCCGAAAGTTGCGATCATCGATGAGACAAACACTGTCCATATGGCGCATTTGGCGATACACTACGGCTTCAGCATTAACGGAGTATCGGCGTTACATACGGATATTTTGAAGCGCTCTGAATTAAAAGCATTCTATAGGTATTATCCCGAAAAATTTAACAATAAAACGAACGGCATTACGTTCAGACGTTGGTTGATGTCGGCCAATCCAGCGCTAACTAACTATCTCAATCGGTGGATCGGGACTGAATGGCAGGAAACCAGTGATTTAACAGCACTGGCAGCTTACCAGGAGGATGACAAGGCACTTATTGAAATATTCGGTATTAAGCAGCAAGCGAAGCAGCGCCTCGCCGCACATTTGGAAGAAACGAAGGGGATTCGCATTGATCCAACAAGTATTATCGATGTGCAAGTGAAACGCATGCATGAGTACAAACGACAGCAGATGCTTGCGCTGTATATCATCAAAAAGTACTTGATGATCAAATCGGGTGAACGACCAGAACGTCCGATAACAATTATTTTCGGTGGTAAAGCGGCGCCTGCTTATACGTTAGCACAGGATATTATTCATTTATTGTTAGCACTATCCGAGCTCATTGCGAACGATCCAGAAGTCAGTCCGTACTTACAGGTGGTATTTGTTGAGAATTACAATGTTACAGAGGCCGAATATCTCATCCCAGCGGCAGATATTTCGGAACAGATTTCTCTCGCTTCCAAGGAGGCCAGTGGGACTGGAAATATGAAATTCATGCTGAACGGTGCGCTGACGATTTGCACGTTCGACGGGGCAAATATTGAAATGGCGGATCAAGTCGGTCATGATAATATTTATACATTTGGTGAATCGAGCGAGACAGTGGAGCGGCTGTATCACTCAAGTGGTTACCATTCTGAGACTTATTACGCACGCGAGACTATCAAACCGCTCGTTGATTTCATCGTGAGCGATGAGCTCTTAGCTTATGGTTCGCCTGAACGGCTCGAACGGTTGTATCACGATATTAAATCACATGATTACTTCATGGCACTGCTGGACTTAGAATCTTATATTGCGATTAAGGAACGCGTCTATGCGGACTATGAAGACAGGCACACGTGGGATAGAAAATCCCTCTTGAATATTGCACACGCTGGTTATTTCTCTTCCGACCGCGCGATTCGCGAATATAATCAAGATATCTGGCATCTGAAGGGGTAATTAAGCATCAAAAAAAGGCAATGCAGCGTAAGCATTGCCTTTTTAAGTGTCTAGAAATTAAAATTTATCGTTCCACTCGGTTTTAAAGTGCGGACTGTCTTTAAGTTCATCGAGTGTGGGAATGCCACCCTGAGCGCCCTCTACTTGAATCGATAGGGAAGCCGCTAGCTGCCCAAAGATAATGGCTTCGCCGAACGGCAGGCCATTCACTAAACCAATGGCGAATGCACCGTTAAAGGTGTCGCCAGCTCCCGTACTATCTACCACATGATCAACCTGGAATGCTGGGCATTCGACTAGCTTTTCACCATCGTGATAAACCACACCTTTTTCGCCCAATGTAATCATCAGGCGGTTAGGGTAACGTTTTAAGATTGTTTCTGGTTCATCGTTATTGAAAATGGCTGCAAATTCAGTTTCATTTGGGGTCAGATAATCAACCTTTTCGATCCATTCATCATCGAGTGGCATCGCTGGGGCTGGGTTATAGATGACTTTAATCTGATTATCGTGACAGAAGTCGATGACGGCTTTGTTGACTTCCAGTGTGATTTCGTTTTGAAGAATGACAAAATCGCTAGTCAACAATTCCTCGCGATGCGACTCAAGATGTGAAACAGTAAGTTCGTGATTCGTTCCTGGAATGACAATAATACTATTATCTCCATTGGCGACAGTAATTAATGTCTGTCCGGAGATCCTTCCCTCAATCGTTTCAATACTATCGGTCACGTGATTCTCAGCAAAGTTATTACGGATTTGTTCGCCGATTGCGTCATCGCCCAATGCACCGATCATTGTGACATTTGCACCAAGCCGCGCACAGGTGACTGCTTGGTTAGCACCTTTACCGCCAAATTGGTCAGTCATTTTTTCGCCGATGAGCGTCTCACCAACTTTTGGGAAATGATCTGCCGTTGCGACGTGATCGATGGACATACTACCGATAACAGTAATCTTTTTCATATGATGACCTCAACTTTCTTCTGATAGTGCTTTAACTGTTGCACTCATACCGAGACGATTAGCACCTGCTTCCAACATTGCGAGCGCCTCGTCGCGCGTGTGAATACCGCCAGCAGCCTTAACACCAACGTGGTCACTGACACTCTGACGCATGAGTTCAACGTCATGAAGCGTAGCGCCACCACTACCGAAGCCAGTTGATGTTTTAACAAAGTCAGAGCCTGCTGCTTCTGCGAGTTGGCATGCTTTAACTTTTTGTTCGTCCGTCAGGTAGCACGCTTCAATAATCACTTTCAGTAATTTATCGTGTGCATGTGTAGCTTCTGCGACAGCTTGAATGTCATCCTTTACAACGGCATCTGAGCCGTCAAGAAGCGCACCGATATTAATTACCATATCGATTTCTTCTGCGCCGTCTTTTATGGCACGTTCAGTCTCAGCAACCTTACTTTCAGTATTAGCTGCTCCGAATGGAAAGCCGACAACAGCAATCGGTTTGACATCTGTTCCTGATAAGCATTCAGCAGCAAGTTTCACTCGAACGCTATTAACACACACTGAAGCCGTGTGGAATTGGATGGCTTCCTGACAGACAGATTTGATCTCTTCAGCAGTCGCATTCGGTTGTAACAACGTGTGATCAATTTTTTTAGCAAGTTCTTGATTCGTTAACTTCATAAGTTCCTCCTTCTGAAACGCTTTCTAACAGAATAGTGTAACATTGACACGAGGGATAAGCTACTGAAATAAAGATCAACTTTGAATATTGAAAAGGATATTTTCAAAAAAAGTTTCAAAAAGGTGTTGACACGTTTTTGATACCATGTATAATTATACTCACGTTGTTTTTGAGCGACGCTTTTTCAGGGAGATCGATCGGGAGTTCAAAAATATTTTTTGAAAAAAGTTCTTGACTTACCGAATGACCTGATGTATGATATAGAAGTTGTCGCAAAAAAGTGCAAACAACTGATAGATCTTTGAAAACTGAATAAAGTAGACGAACCAAATGTGCAGGGACGAATCGTTAGATTCTCCCGAACAATTCAAAAAGTCTTGACGGACTATAAACTGTCAGCAAACTTTACGAGTCAGATACGATAACTCGTGAAATTAATCTTTCATGAGAGTTTGATCCTGGCTCAGGACGAACGCTGGCGGC
>JALEMJ010000015.1 GCA_022768285.1 Aerococcus sp. | reverse complement strand
AACAAGGTTCTCACAAAAAAGTGTGGTGGCGATAGCACAAAGGCTACACCTGTTCCCATTCCGAACACAGAAGTTAAGCTTTGTAACGCCGATAGTAGTTAGGGGATCGCCCCTTGCGAGGGTAGGAAGTTGCCACGCGTTATTCCGGCATAGCTCAGTTGGTAGAGCACCTGACTGTTAATCAGGCTGTCGACGGTTCGAGTCCGCCTGCCGGAGTTTAATTTTAATGGAGAGTTGTCCGAGTTGGCCGAAGGAGCATGATTGGAAATCATGTAAACGGGTACTAACCTGTTTCAAGGGTTCGAATCCCTTACTCTCCGTTAATCTCCCATGACCCGTTGGTCAAGTGGTTAAGACACCGCCCTTTCACGGCGGTAACACGGGTTCAAATCCCGTACGGGTCATCTTAACCGAATATCTTTTGATTGGAGAATTAGCTCAGCTGGGAGAGCGTCTGCCTTACAAGCAGGATGTCGGGGGTTCGAACCCCTCATTCTCCATTATTGGTCCCGTGGTGTAGTGGTTAACATGCCTCCCTGTCACGGAGGAGATCGTGAGTTCAAATCTCATCGGGATCGTTACATCTTAATATTCAATGGTCTGATAGCTCAGTTGGTAGAGCATATGATTGAAGCTCATAGTGTCGGCAGTTCGATTCTGTCTCGGACCATTTTGGAGGGATAGCGAAGTGGCTAAACGCAGCGGTCTGTAAAACCGCCCTCTCTGAGTTCGAAGGTTCGAATCCTTCTCCCTCCATTAGCTTTGTATCAAACATACAGCGGCATAGGGACATAGTTAAACGGTATAACTACGGTCTCCAAAACCGTCATTGTGGGTTCGATTCCTACTGTCCCTGTTATTGTTTTAAGCTAATATTTATGTTATGATGGCGGATGTGGCGAAGCTGGTTAACGCACCGGATTGTGGCTCCGGCACGCGTGGGTTCGAATCCCATCATTCGCCCTTATTATTGGGATATAGCCAAGCGGTAAGGCAACAGACTTTGACTCTGTCATGCGCTGGTTCGAATCCAGCTATCCCAGTTTTCTATAGTGTGGCGGTATAGCCAAGTGGTAAGGCAAAGGTCTGCAAAACCTCGATCGCCGGTTCAAATCCGACTACCGCCTTTTCTGCCTATAGATTAATTTTCCATGCCGGCGTGGCGGAATTGGCAGACGCGCTGGACTCAAAATCCAGTTCCTTTCATCGGGAGTGTGGGTTCGACTCCCACCGCCGGCATCGCGAAAAGGGCTCTACAGAGCTAAATATAGCACTTAAAGTTTCTTGCTTTGAGTGCTATTTTTTTGCTCAAATTTAAATGTTGCCCCAATATTCTCCTAAAATTGCATAATTCATATTTCTATCTATCTCAGTAATAAGATCAATTCACATTAGATATTAAAGGAGTATTTGTATTGATACTTCCAAGCGATCATTTTTAATCGATAACCCATAGCCATTATATTTGAGTATCGTTTTCGGTGCGTTTATTATAATGAGGATTAATTCAGATTCTAGATGGGAACGGAGGCTTATGTCAATGAGTCACGAAGCACATGTCGCGCGCATTGTTGATTACATGCGTGCTGGTGAGAAGTCAAAATCAGATTATCGAATAGGGCTAGAGTGTGAGCACTTTACCGTGTACAAGGATTCTTTAGAAACTGTGCCTTTTGAAGGTGCAGATGGTATTGAATCTTCATTAATTGAATTGAGCCACAAGGGTTATCGACCAGTGACTGAAAAAGGTCACACGGTAGGATTGGAAGGTGATGGCATTAGTTTTTCCACTGAGCCTGCGAGTCAGTTTGAGATTTCAGTTGATGCGAGCCTATCCATTGAAAAATTAGAGCAAGCCTATCAAGGTGCGATTCGTGATGTGCTCGATGTTTTCGAAGCTAAGAATCAGTATGTAGTAGCTATCGGTGCTCAACCTAAGTCTCAGCTCAAAGATATCTCCCTGATTCCGAAGGCACGCTATCGCTTGATGGAGCGCTATTTCGATCAGGGGGCATACGGTGTCATGAAGTCGAGTGCGAGTGTGCAGGCTTTATTTGACTATAGTGATGAAGAGGACTTCCGTAAAAAGTATCAAGTGGCGACCGTTTTAGCGCCGTTACTACATTCAGCGTACGATACGGCGTACATTTTTGATGGTAAGCCGTATGACAAGTATTCATTGCGTCAAGATTTATGGTTAGCTTGTGATCCTGATCGCTGCGGTGTGATCCCAACGACATTCGATGACGATTTTGGCTATGAAAAATATGCCGAAAAGATTCTATCCATGCCATCAATTTTCTATGAAACAGCAGATGATACGATCTATACAGGAAAACGGACGTTCGATGAAATCCTAGGTAAAGATGATTCAGAGGACATGGTAGAGTTCGCATTATCCATGTGTTTTTTCGATATTCGCGCAAAGCAGTGCCTCGAAGTTCGCAGTCCGGATGCGGTGCCGTATCCGTTGAATTTTAGTGTACCAGCGCTAACTAAGGGTATTTTCTACAACGAGCCGTTATTAGATCGTTTGTACCAAGAGATTGCAGGCATTTCGGTACAAGATATTGATGCATTAAAAGAGGATTGCCGCACGAATGGCTGGCGAGCGACTTTTAGAGGGCAGACCGTACCAGAAATTGTTGGTCAACTCGCGCACGCTGCACAGGACTTTTTACCTGAAGGGGAGAAACACTATCTCGAACCACTGATTGCTTTAGTAGAAAGTGGGGAAATGTTGCATACGTCATTCGGAAAAACGTATGAAGTAAACGCCCAGGATGCGGTAGCATCCTATGCACTTAAACCACAGTGGTTGGTCGAGACAGCGGATTAAGAGAATCGATGTGAAGATTAAGGAACGCAGGGACAAACTCTGCGTTTTTCTGTTGCCGTGAGAATTATGCTATACTTGGGAAACAGAAGTGATAAGTGAAGGGAGTTTTCGCCGGTTGACGGAGTCAATGATTTCAAAAACGATAGAATTGCGCCATCCAGAGAATGCACAGGTCATTTTTGGGGTGCAGGATAGTCATTTGAAGCTGATTGAATCGACATTCGATGTAACAATTGTCGCCCGTGGTGATTTTGCCGAGGTGCGTGGGACATCTCAGAATGTGCATACGGTGAGTGGTTTAATTCAAACATTCGATCAAATGCTCTATGACGGCAAGGCACTATCCGAACAGGACATTCTATCTGGTGTGCATATGGCATCGCGTAACCAATTACAGCAGTTTAGCCACCAGTATGATGCACCGATTGGCAAGACATTTGAGGGCAAACCGATTCGACCGAAAACGGATGGTCAGAAGCGCTATATTGAAGCCATCAAGAAACATCCGATTACGTTTGGGATCGGTGCGGCCGGTACGGGAAAAACATTTTTAGCTATCGTGATGGCGGTTCGCGCACTCAAAAATGGGGAAGTGAAGCGAATTATCTTGACGCGTCCGGCAGTAGAAGCTGGCGAAAATCTCGGCTTTTTACCTGGTGATTTGAAGGAAAAGGTCGATCCCTACTTACGCCCCGTTTATGATGCGCTGTATGCGATTTACGGTGTCGAACACACCGAGCGTTTACTTGAACGTAATACGATTGAGATTGCACCGCTCGCTTACATGCGTGGGCGGACATTAGACGATGCATTTGTGATTTTAGACGAGTCACAGAATACAACTGTCGCACAAATGAAAATGTTTCTTACGAGATTAGGTTACGGCTCGCATATGGTAGTGAATGGTGATGCCACGCAGATCGACTTGCCGCGTGCGGTACGTTCAGGATTGCTCGATGCGCAGGAAAAATTGCAGGATATCCCCGAAGTGGCGTTTGTCCGCTTTTCTTCGGATGATGTCGTGCGGCATCCTGTGGTATCTAAGATCATTGACGCGTATGAGAATCATCATGCTGATGCGACGTCTTTAACAAGCAATGAAGGAGAAAATGAATGACCTTAATAATAGGATTCAGTGATGAGACGAATGAAATTACTGAGGTACAACAAGAAATGTTCGAAGGTGTGCTTGCACGTGCTGCCGAACATTTAGAATTAACGCGTGAAACAGAAGTATCATTGACAATCGTTGATGATGCACGCATTCATGAAATCAATCGTGACTATCGAAATGTCGATCGTCCAACCGATGTCATCAGTTTTGCGATCAATGATGTGAGCGATGAAGAGGAAGGCATTAATGAATGGCCAGAAAATATGCCGTATGAGCTCGGTGATTTATTTATTTCACTCGATACAGCAAAACGTCAGGCGGAAGACTACGGCCATTCCCTAGAGCGTGAGCTCGGTTTTTTGGCTGTGCACGGCTTCCTGCACTTAAATGGTTTCGATCACCAAACACCCGAGGATGAGAAGCGAATGTTTGGCTTACAAGATGATATATTGAACGATTATGGGCTCACCCGAGAAGCGTAAAGGCGCATCAGAACAAAAAACGACCTATAAACACGCGCACTGGCTCGATGCGATGCGTGATGCGATCGCCGGTTTAGGGTATGCGTGGGCCAACGAACGCAATTTACGGATCGAAAGTATTTTAGCGGTGCTCGCGCTTCCGGTCTTTTGGTGGCTGGATCTGACGTGTAATGAGTGGTTAGTAATGATTGCGTGTATGGGCGCAGTGTTCGCTGCTGAATTGCTTAATAGTTTACTCGAAGCAGTTGTCGATCTTGTGGTCGGTGCGCATTATGATTTGCGCGCGAAGCATATTAAGGATATGGCTGCCGGTTTAGTCGTAGTGGTATGCGTTACCGTTGTGATTATTGGTGGGCTAGTACTATTTCCCCATCTGATAGAGTTAATAGGAGGATAAGATTTGAGTGAGGCATTTAAATCAGGATTTGTAGCGATCGTCGGGCGTCCTAATGTTGGAAAATCGACATTGATGAACACTTTGGTCGGTGAAAAAATTGCGATCATGAGCGACAAGGCGCAGACAACGCGCAACCGGATTCAGGCAATTTATACGGATAAAGAGTGTCAGATGATATTTATTGATACGCCAGGTATCCACAAACCGAAAAATGTGTTAGATGACTATATGGATCAGACAGCTTACGGCTCGCTGGAAGAGGTTGATGCGGTCGTGATGATGGTTAGTGCGGTAGATCCGATCGGACCGGGCGACCGTTTTGTCATGGAAAAATTAGCATCAGTACACACACCAAAAATCTTAGTCGTGAACAAGATCGATCAAACAGATAAAGAGTCGCTCGCAGCCTACCTCGAAACGATTCCAAACGTGAGTCAGTTTACAGAAATTGTGGCGTTGTCAGCATTGACACACGCTGGGGTTGATGATCTGTTTAAGTCACTCAAGACGCATCTGCCAGAGGGCCCACAGTACTATCCAGAAGATCAGATTACCGACCATCCCGAATATTTCGTCGTGAGTGAGCTGATCCGTGAACAAGTCCTTGCGCGCACGCACGATGAAGTGCCACACGCGATTGCGGTAACAGTCGATTCGATGCAGAAGGATCACATCGGTAAGATTCACGTTTATGCGAACATTATTGTAGAACATAAGAGTCAGAAAGGCATCATCATCGGTAAAGGCGGGCGTTCCATCAAACAGATCGGCATTAATGCACGGCGCGAGATTGAACGCTTGCTCGGTGAGGGCATTTATCTCGAATTATTCGTCAAGGTCGAGAAAAACTGGCGCAATAATAAAGCGCGTTTGCGTGAATACGGCTACGACGATAAATCAGAAATTTAGGATGATGACGGTTGACAGAAGACTACTATCAAACGTTTCACGCATGCGTACTATCCACACGCGCTTATAAAGAACGTGATGTGCTGATCAAACTATTAACGGAAAATTACGGCAAGCGGATGTTTTTGATCCGTAACATTAAGTCACCAAAAAATGCCTTGCGTTTGGTGGCTTTTCCGTTTGTGCGTGGTGAATTTATCGGCCATATTAATAAATCGGGATTGTCGTTTTTGAATCAAGTAAACGATTATCAGTTTCCGAAACGGACAGTTGAGGATATTGAAATCAATGCGTATGCGACCTATATGAGTGGCTTAGCGGATGCAGTGGTGAATGATAATATTCCTGTACCCAAGCTGTATGAATTGTTTCTACAGGGATTGGAGCGTTTAGAGGATATTCCGCAGGCTGCTATCGTGCTAAATATTTTTGAATTGCAGCTGTTGCCACTGTTCGGTGTACCGATCAATTTGAAACGATGTGCCATCTGTGGACGAACGAGTGGCCCCATGGATTATTCGGTGAAATATCACGGCTTGCTCTGTCAGGAACATTTTTCTAATGATCTGCGCCGCTTGCACTGGGCACCGCGTACGACGGTGATGATCCAACGATTAGCGCAGGCGAATCTCGCCACGTTAAATTCCGTGCACGTGTCCAATGCAACGATTCAGAATCTCAGGCGAGCTATCGATCAACTCTATGAAGAGTACGTTGGCTTGCATCTCAAGAGCAAAACTTTCATCGATCAGATGGTCGACTGGCAACCGAAGAACAACGCGAGGGAATCTTGACGATTTTTTTATCGTTACAGTATAATACAGACAGTTTTAGAGAGAATGAGTAGGACAGTTGCTGCTTAACAGCGAGTTCGGTCGGTGTGAGCGAACAGCAGGGACTGTGTGTGAATGGCGTATTCTCTAAGGAAAATAATCATATCAAGTGTCGGTTAGATAACCGGAATTAGGGTGGAACCGCGAGTAATCGTCCCTATGTTGCCAACATGGCGCATAGGGACGTTTTTATATGAAGGAGAGTGTTTAAATGAGTGAACCGAAACGAACAGTGCAGGATATGATCCTGGCGCTGTACGACTTCTGGTCGAATCAAGGCTGTTTAGTACTCAATGCTTACGATGTTGAAAAAGGTGCCGGGACAATGAATCCCAATACCTTCCTGCGTGCTGTAGGACCGGAACCGTGGGCTGCATGTTATGTGGAGCCTTCAAGACGTCCGGCTGATGGGCGTTACGGTGAAAACCCTAACCGCCTCTATCAGCATCATCAGTTCCAAGTAGTCATGAAACCTAATCCAGAAAATATCCAAGAACTCTATATTGAGAGTTTGGGTGTTTTGGGGATTGATGCGAAGGCACATGATATCCGCTTTGTCGAAGATAACTGGGAGAATCCTTCAATGGGATGTGCTGGTCTCGGCTGGGAAGTGTGGATTGACGGGATGGAAGTCAGTCAGTTTACCTATTTCCAACAGGTCGGTGGTTTAGAAGTTGCGCCTACCATGTCGGAAATCACTTACGGTCTAGAGCGTCTAGCCTCATACATTCAGGATACGGCTTCAGTTTACGACCTAGAGTGGTCGAACGGCGTGAAGTACGGTGAAATCTTCAAACAGCCGGAATATGAACATTCCGTTTACTCCTTTGAAAAGGCAAATAGCGAAATGTTACAGACAGCGTTCGATAACTATGAGACTGAAGCAAAAGCACAGATTGAAAACAAACTGGTGTATCCAGCTTACGACTATATTTTGAAGTGTTCACACACCTTTAACTTGATGGATGCAGGAAAAATGGTGTCGGTAAGCGACCGCCAGAATTATTTGTCGCGGATTCGTCGCCTCGCACATCAGGTGGCCGAATTGATGGTCGAGCGTCGCAAGGAACTGGCATATCCATTGCTGCCGCGCGAAGAAGCCGAAGCATTATTAGAGGAGGAAGCCCATGAATAATCATCAATATTTAGTGGAAGTACTCATTGAAGAAATGCCAGCGCGTATGGTGCGTGCTGTCAGTGAGCAATTTAAAGAACGCGTCGCTGCATTCTTAACTGACAACCGTCTGTCCTATGAAGATATCAAAGCCTATGCGACACCACGGCGTTTTGCGGTATTAGTCAGCGGGTTAGCGGACAAACAGACCGATTTCACTGAGACACTCAAGGGGCCAATTGAAAAGATTGCGAAAACTGAAGACGGTGAGTGGTCAAAAGCAGCACTAGGGTTTGCGCGTTCAAAAGGTGCCGAGGTAGACGACATCTACTTCAAAGATCTTAATGGCAAATCTTATGCGTATGTTGATATCGAACATTCCGGTTCAAAAACACGCGATATTTTACCAGGAATCGCTGATGTGATTGAAGCAATGAAATTCCCGCAAACGATGCGTTGGAGTACGGAACCGCATTTTGAATACTTGCGACCGATTCACGGCATTGTGTCCGTATTTGATAAAGAGGTCATTCCGTTCACTGTCAGAAATATTACAGCAGGAAATGCGACGTTAGGACATCGGACATTGTCATCAGGCGATGTGACGATCAATTTTGCGGGGAACTACGAAGAGATCCTCGAAGAAGCGTATGTGATTGCAGACCAGGACAAGCGTCAGGTACGCATTGAGGAACAGATTGCTACTATTGCGGATGATGCGCATATATCAGTAGTTGAAGATCCTGAGTTATTAGAAGAAGTCACACAGATTGTGGAATGGCCGACTGCATTCCTCGGTCACTTCGATGAAAAATATCTCGAATTACCGGAAGCTGTGTTGGTGACATCGATGCGCGACAATCAGCGTTATTTCGCTGTTCGTGACATGGAAGGGAATCTCGCACCTTACTTTATTGCCTTGCGCAATGGTGATGACACCAATATTGAAGGTGTGAAGGCCGGTAATGAGAAGGTCCTTGTTGCACGCCTAGAAGATGCTTTATTTTTTGTTGGTGAGGATCGCGAACAGACGATCGATGATTTTGCCGCACAACTGAGTGGGGTAACCTTCCATTCACAGATTGGTTCCTTAGCAGATAAAATGGCATCGACTACCGCATTAGCTAAGGCACTGTACAGTTTGTGGGAGACTACAGACACGTTTGCGGGTGAATTATACGATGAATTCAAACCGAAAATTGAACGTTTAGGTGCTATTTATAAATTTGACTTGATGACGCAAGTAGTTGATGAATTCTCGAGTTTACAAGGGGTTATCGGTGAAATTTACGCACGCGAAGCGGGTGAAGATGAAGCAGTTGCCACTGCCATCCGCGAACACTATCTCCCAACCCAATCGAAAGGCGAACAACCGAAGACGCCACTAGGTATTCTCTTCGCGGTAGCTGATAAATTAGATACCATCATCCATTTCTTTGTGATCGGTAAGATACCATCCGGCTCCAATGACCCGTATGCCCTGCGTCGTGCGATGATCGGGATTGTTCAAATTTTATTGAGTGAGCATCTACCACTGCGCTGGGATACGCAGTTACCCAAACTTTTAGAGGATGTTTACGGTATGTCTGCAGAAGATAGTGCAGTGCTGACAGAACAAGTGCTGAAGTTTGTGGATGATCGTTTAATCGCTGTACTCAAAGAAGCAGTGATTCGTTCTGACATTTCAGATGCCGTGCGTCATGCAACGGTACGCGATGTCGTCTTTATTACTGAAGCTGCCGATGTCCTGCAAGCTTTGAGTAGTGAGGATAACTTCAAGGATGCGGTTGAAGCATGGCAGCGGACGGTCAATTTGGGGACATCGCAGGAATCACTGAAAGATCGCTGGCGCGTTCAAACCAACGCCTTTGAAACAGATTCGGAGACTGCATTGTACGATGCTCAGAATGCACTCGAGCCTGATGCATCACCGGAGACGGCACTGAGTCAATTAGAAGATTTAGTCCCACAGATCACCGCTTTCTTCGACGATAATATGGTGATGGTGGATGATGAGACACTGCGTAATAACCGCTTAACTATCTTAGAGAAACTCTCCGATGCGATTTTAGCGGTCGCAGATGTTCGCCGTATTAATGAAAAAGTGGCTGATTAGATCCCACAGAGGAGGCAAAAATGTCAACATTTTATGACTACGCCAAGATTTGGGTCGCTGCTGGTAAGGGAGGTGACGGGATCGTTGCATTCCTGCGCGAAAAATTCCGACCGGATGGCGGGCCAGCAGGTGGTGACGGTGGTAACGGTGGCAGTATCGTGTTTAGAGTCGATGAAGGTTTGCGAACTTTGATGGATTTTCGTTATAACCGCCACTATAAGGCGAAGCCAGGGCAAAATGGGATGCCAAAAGGGATGTACGGCAAAGCAGCCGATGATCTCGTGGTTAACGTCCCACCTGGAACCATTGTAAAAGATTTTGATACCGGTGAAGTGATCGCTGATATGGTTGAAACCGGACAGGAAGCGGTTGTCGCACACGGCGGACGCGGTGGTCGTGGTAACAAGAAGTTCGCGACGCACAATAATCCCGCACCGGAAATTGCCGAAAATGGTGAACCGGGAGAGGAGCGCACGCTCATTCTCGAGTTACGGGTTCTCGCTGATGCTGGATTGGTCGGTTTTCCATCAGTTGGGAAATCGACGCTACTGTCCGTGTTAACAGATGCGCAACCGAAAATCGGTGACTATCCATTTACGACATTATCGCCGAATCTCGGTGTCGTTGAAACGAAACGCGCGGATCAATTTGTGATTGCGGATCTTCCTGGACTCATTGAGGGTGCCTCGGAAGGCATCGGCCTCGGTATCCAATTTCTGCGCCATGTCGAGCGAACTAAAGTGCTCTTGCATGTGATCGATATGGGCGGTGCGGATGACCGTGAGCCGTGGGAGGACTACCTCGCCATTAATCAGGAGCTCTATCGCTACGATCCCGAGCTTCTCGAGCGCCCGACAATTATTGTTGCGAACAAGATGGATGTTCCCGAGGCTGAGCTGTATTTGGAAGACTTTAGGGAACGCCTACCGAAATACTATGCCGAGCAGGGCATTGTCCAGGCAGTGCCTGAGATTGTGCCAATATCAGCTTTCCGGCATGAGGGACTGGATAATTTAATCAATAAAACATGGCAAATCATTCAGGAAGCGCGTGAAGCAGCTGCTGAAGCGGAGGAAGAGCCACTCACAGCAACATATCAAATGGCGACGTCAGATCAGGAAGCTGAAGAACCATACTTCACGTTGACACGCGAAGATGATCTCTGGATACTATCCGGTAAACAAATTGAAAAGGACTTCCGGATGGCAAACTTGGATTACGATGAATCCGCACTGCGTTTTGCACGGAAATTGACCAAGCGCGGTGTCGATGAAGCGCTAGTTAAGGCGGGCGCACAGGATGGCGATATTGTTCAGATTGCTGATTATCAATTCGAATTCTATCGTTAAGCATCGGGCAATTAGAATAGAGGGAAAATTGAAAATAACATTTTTAGGCACAGGTGCAGGATTGCCCGCACGTACGCGCAACGTATCCTCACTAGTGCTCAAATTATTAGATGAAAGCAATGAGATGTGGATGTTTGATTGCGGCGAAGGCACGCAACATCAAATCTTGGAAACCACATTGCGGCCACGAAAAATCAGTAAGATCTTCATCACGCATCTCCATGGGGATCATATTTACGGTCTGCCAGGTTTGTTGTCCAGTCGTAGCTTTCAGGGAGGTGACGATGATCCACTGACGCTGTACGGTCCGAAAGGTTTAGCGAAATATGTGAAGGCGTCACTCGCAGCATCGGGAACGAAACTCAAATACCCGTTCAAGATTGTTGAATTGGACGATGAGGGCGTATGTTTCGAGAACGATCAGTATCGCGTTGTATACGGCACCTTGGATCACGTCATTCAGAGTTACGGCTATCGCATTGAAGAGAAAGATCATCCGGGTGAATTATTGATCGATAAAGCAAAAGCAGCCGGGGTCCCGAACGGCCCGCTGCTCGGCAAGTTAAAGCAGTTAGAAACAATAACCTTGGATGACGGTACAATTCTCGATGGGCATGATTTCGTCGGTGAGCCGAAGCCAGGCAAAATTGTGACGATCTTTGGTGATACGCGTTATTACCCATTAGCACTGCCACTAGTGAATGATGCGGATGTTCTCGTTCATGAGGCGACGTACACGGGTGGCGAAGAGCGGCAGGCACGTCGCTACTTCCATTCAACAGCGCGTCAAGCCGCGAATTTAGCGCGCGATGGCGGGGTGAAGCAATTGTATCTTACCCATATTTCCGCACGCTATCTGGGTAAGGATATTACAGCGATGCGGCGCGATGCCCAAAAAGTTTTCCAAAATGTGAAGGTTGTTCGTGATTTTGATGAATATGCGATTTAAGGAGGTTATCCGATGAAAGATTGGATCGTCGTTACCGGAGCTTCGGGAGGTATTGGGCAGGCGTTTGCCGCACATGCCGCGAGACGCGGTTATCCACTATTATTGACAGGACGCAACACACAGAAATTGCGTACAACTGCCGATACGTGTCGCACTGCGGGTAGCCCAAAAGTTGAGACGTTTACTGGCGATTTAGCTGATCCAAAAATCTGTGATGAATTGCTCAAAACTGCTAAAGCACAGGGTGATATTTTCGCCCTCGTGCACTGTGCAGGTTATGGTGATTTCGAAGCGATTGAACAGATGGATTATGAGGAGATTGAGCGTATGATAGCAGTCGATTTCTCGACCACCATGTATCTGTCGAAAATCTTCGCTGCTGAATTGCGCCGAGAACCAGTCAAACAGCGGCGCATTATGTTGATTGCGTCGGTCGCAGGTCTCATTCAGACACCAAATACCACCGTTTATTCAGCTGTCAAAGCCGGTGTCTGGGGCTTTGCGAATGCATTGCGTCAAGATCTGGTAGGTACACGCATCAAGGTCACTGCTGTCATGCCAGGACCGGTCGACACCACGTTCTTTACGCGTAGTGCTGTCAACCGCAATTATCGTCAAAAGATCGAAAGCGTCCTGACATCACCAGAAGTCGTCGCTGGAAAGATGTATCGCGCGTTACACACGGGGAAGCATGAGATTGTCACGCCTGGGTACTTCCGCTTGGCAATTCAGTTGCAGGGTATCGCACCGTCACTCGTACACCACGGGATTGCAGCTTTCTTTCACTATTTTCCAGTGAAGGGACAGACCCCATCATGAGACGAGGTGAGCGCGATGTTACAATCTGAAAAAACATGGCAACAGCGTACGTTAGCAGCCGATCAATTATCAGACGAAGCGATAGAGAAATTAGCGAGCGACAATGATTGGTCGCCCGTGCTCGTTCGTCTCGCTGCCGCTCGCGGCTATACGGATGAGGAAGCCTTTGCGAGCTACTTATCACCTGCTGAAACGTTCCACTCACCGTACGAACTTTATGACATGGATCGCCTGGTTGAACGTCTAAAGACGGCAGTTGAGCAGAATGAACATATTCTCGTTTACGGCGACTACGATGTCGACGGTATTACGAGTACGACGATTCTGGTAGAAACTATCGAGAATATGGGCGGCGATGTGGAATATTATCTGCCGGACCGTTTTGAAGATGGTTATGGACCGAATCGTGCCGTCTATCAATATTTCATTAAGCGCGGTGTGGATGTGATTCTCACCTGCGATAATGGTGTGCGTGGACACGAGGCGATCGCCTACGCGCAGTCGCAGGGCGTGGATGTTTTAGTGACGGACCACCATGAGCTCGATGACACACTTCCTGATGCGTATGCGATTGTGCATCCGAGGCACCCAAAGGGAAATTACCCGTTCGGTGAACTCTGCGGTGCCGGTGTTGCACTCAAAGTAGCGACAGCCCTGAATGAGGGGCATATACCGACTGAATTGTTAGATCTCGCAGCGATGGGGACGATTGCGGATGTCGTGAGCTTAACTGATGAGAATCGTTACATCGTCCAAAAAGGTCTCGCACAATTGCGTCGCACTGAGCGAATCGGCCTGCAATTACTGCTCGCAGAGGAAAACGTTCCACTGGACAGCGTGGATGAAGAAACGATCGGTTTCACGATTGCGCCGCGTTTGAACGCGCTCGGGCGCATGAAAGAAGCCATGCCAGGTGTTGAATTACTAAAGACCTTCGATGAAGAAGAAGCGAAAGCCATCATTGAAGAAGTCGAGTCCCTCAATACTGAGCGTCGCGCGATCGGGGATCATATCGCCGATGCCGTTGATAAGCAACTGGCCCAGCTGGATGAGTTACCACCAATCATTATTATGAGCGGTGAGGATTGGCATTCGGGTATTGTTGGTATTATTGCCGGACGAGTGGTTGAGAAATATCATCGTCCAGCCATTTTACTGGCATATGATACGGAAAAGCATCACTATAAAGGTTCTGGCCGCTCACCGGAAGGCGTGAATCTCTATGACGTATTGTCAAAAGCTGGTGATCTGGCAGAGGCTTGGGGTGGTCATGCGGCCGCTGCAGGGATGACCATCTCTGAGGAACACTATGCGGAATGGAAATCGAAGGTTACTGAAGCGATGGTACCTTTTGCGGACGTGATCGACAAACCAGCGACACAGACATACGATCTGACATTGGATATTGCACAGATCACGGTACCGTTCATCGAGTCATTGCACGCCTTGCAGCCATTCGGTCAAGACAATGAGGCACCACTATTCATGCTGAAAGATGTCACCGTACAGTCCGTCCAACGCGTGGGACGTGATCGCAATACACTGAAGCTGCGCGTCGGCGATGGAGAAAATAGTTTCCCACTCATTGCTTTTCAATCCGGTAAGAAGGCGTTTTGGCTAAATCCAGGTAATCGGATGGATGTGCTCGTAAAGCTATCGATTAATACATGGCAGGGCGAACGTACCGCGCAGGGACAAGTCATAGATATGCGCTCGAATGATGAGGAAGTATACGATCTGCGCAAAGTCAGCAGTCGCCAATCGTTATTCAATATTCAACATGCGCTATACCTCTTCGATAATGAGACACACTATAACCGCGCAAAAGCCGAAATCCCTTCCCAATCCCAGGCGGCATTACTTGAGGAGTTGACTGATGAAGCGCTAAATGGTGAGGAATTGCAGGCATTTCAGCAGCTTGTGATTTTCGATTGTCTGACAGATCTTGATCACTTGCACCAGGTCATCCAGAAACTTCACGTCAAGAATATTTTTGTTTACGCTTATACGGAAAAGAATTCCTACCTGAGCGAGTCAATCTCGCGCAAAGACTTTAGTCAGCTGTATATCTATATCAAAACACACGGTGCCATCCCGCTGGTTGGCAATGAGGATAAATTAGCGGCTTATTTCCACTGGTCAGTCGACAAATTGAAATTCATGTTAAAAGTTCTCAAAGAAGGACAATTGATCGCTTACCATGCACCGAATGTATCGATTCGCGAGACGGGGCAATCCGTCGATCTCATGAGATTGCCGTTGATGAAGCAGCGCCAAAAGCAGATCGACGCGGAGCGATTTTTCCGTTATAGTGATCGTGAGACGTTGAAACAATCGTTGTTTGATGTATCGAATAATGGAGGAAAAGAATGAACTTAAAAGATAAGATTGTATCGATCCCAAACTATCCTAAAGAGGGCATTATTTTTAGAGATGTGATGCCGCTGTTCGAAGACCCAGAGGCATTGAAAGAGGCCATCGATCGCATCGCAGAATACGGCAAACAAGTGAAAGCTGACGTCATCGTTGGACCTGAAGCGCGAGGATTCATGGTCGGTGTACCAGTCGCATACGCCATGAACGCCGCATTCGTCCCAGCGCGTAAACCTGGCAAATTGCCACGCGATGTCGAACGTATTTCGTATGACCTTGAATACGGCTCCAATGAATTAGAAATATTGAAAGATGCGATTAAACCTGGTCAACGCGTACTTTTAGTTGATGACTTATTAGCAACCGGTGGTACCGTTAAAGCATCACGAGAACTCGTTGAGAAACTCGGCGGGGAGGTTGTCGGTGCAGCATTCATCATTGAACTCGTCGATCTCAAAGGATGCGAACAGTTCAGCGATTTGGATGCCATGAGTCTGATTGAATTCGAAGGCGAATAATTCAACGCGCAATAATGTGCATAATAAAAAGGATCGTCACTCACATCACACGTGAAAGTGGCGATCCTTTTTGCTTAAATATTATCGCGATAGAGGCTGACAACTTCGCCGAGAATTTGGACGCTGTCGAGTATGATCGGTGCCATAGTGTCGTTTTCCGGTTGTAGGCGGAAGTGGCCGTCTTCTCTGTAGAATCGTTTGCAGGTGGCTTCGTTATCCTCCGTCATCGCGATAACAATTTCACCGTTATCAGCATTCGGCTGCTGGCGGACAATGACGTAATCCCCATTGTAGATGCCAGCATTGATCATACTCTCTCCGCGAATCTTCAACATAAAGTAATTCTCACCATTCGTCTGCGCAAGCATCGGTGGCATCGGGAAATAGCCCTCGATATCTTCAACAGCAGTAATCGGCTGACCAGCCGTCACCGTCCCGACCATCGGGATCCCTTTATCGGTCTTGATACCGAGCAATTCACGGCCTTTATCAGTAATTTCTAACGCTCGTGGTTTTGAAGAATCCTTGAATAAATAACCTTTTTCCTCCAACCGCGCGAGGTGCCCGTGAACGGTTGAGGTGGAGACTAGGCCTACCGCATCACAGATCTCACGGACTGTCGGCGGATAACCACGTGCCTCAACGTTATCGTATATAAATTGAAGAATTTGGCGCTGACGTTCTTTCATTCCATCACTTCCTCTGCATCATACGTATAAATAGTCATTCATACGCTACCATAAACACATCCCAATAGCAAACGTATGTTCGTTAAGTACGGCTACTCATCAATCATCCGATCCGGTGTGACATAGACGGTTTGCTGGTTGAAGTAATTCACGAATCCCGGCTTGGCGCCATTCGGTTTCTTGACATCCTTGACTTGTGTATAGTCGATCGGGACGTTGGCTGAATACCGATATTTGGAGAAGTAGGCGGCGTACTTCGCTGCTTCCTCAATTTCTGCCTCGGTCGGTTGATCGGTTGCCAAGATCACATGGCTGCCTGGAATATTTTTAGCATGAAACCAATAATGCTCACGATTCGCCTCGCGGTGGGTGAGGTGATCATTCTGACGATTATTGCGTCCCACATAAATGGTATGGCCTTCTGATGATTTGAACTCGCGCGGTTTTGACGCTTTCGGCAGTTTTTTCGCTTTCCGCTTCTGCTGCTTGATGTAGCCACCTTCGATCAGTTCCGCCTGCATCTCTTCGAGGTCATCGCCATCCGCCTGCGCCAACTGCGTCTCCAGCGATTCGAAGTAGGTGATTTCATCCTTAACCTTTATCATTTCACGCTCAATATATTGCTTAGAATTCTGGAGCTTGCGATAGCGTTTGAAATAGCGCTGCGCATTACCGGATGGTGTGCGCGCCGGATCTAACGCAATCGTCAGATCTTCATTGTTATTGTAGAAATTTGGCAAGGTAACCTGTTCGCTACCTTTGTCAATCTGGTAGAGATAGGTGGAGAGCACTTCGCCCTTCACGCGATAATCGTCCGCTTTTTCACTCTTAACCAGGTCGGCTTCTAGATTTTGTTGTTTCTTGCGGTTGTGTTTCAGATGGTGCTTGATTATCTGATCGAGTTGATCGGACAGTTCACTAATCTTACTGGAGTGCGCTAATTTTGCATAGTAGCTGTCTAGTAGCGCCCCCAGCGTCTCAAAATGTTCCTTGTCGCCGACAACCGATTGATAATCAATCGCGTGGAAGTGCCATTTACCATCTGTCGTATAAGTCAACGTCGGCTGTGGCTGGTCGAATGCAGCGATAAAATCATCAAAAACGTGTAAAGCGTGACTTGCATCATCATTTAAACGCGTTGCTAATTCACGTGCCGAATCCTTCCCGAAACCGATCCATTGCGACTGAATCATTTTTGGTGTTACTGACTCAGCCTCCGACATCATCGCCTCGACATGAACATGTCGCTCGTCAACGGCTTCAAACGGATCATGTTTTTCTGTTTGGAGCGGAGGAAATTGATATGTCGCACCAGGGAGTAGGGGACGCACGCGATTCTGACTGAGAGACACGTGCTTCAACGTATCAATAATGCGCTGATCCTGATCAATCAGGAACAGATTGCTGTGGCGTCCCATCAACTCCAGCACCAACTGCATCGGTTGCTCATCACCAATTTCGTTCTGACGAATCAGATCGAAGAACACAATGCGGTCGCTCTGAAATTGGCGGATCGCTTCAATGCGCGCACCGTCGATATACTTCCGCAACACCATCAAAAAATTGAGCGCTGATTCCGGATTCACATAGGACTGTTCCGTTAACTGTAGACGCGCCATATTCGGATCAATCGTTAATAGTAATTTATGACTCTTCTTGTGTGACCGAATCGTGAAAATCACACTATGACGATTCGGCTGTTGAATACGACGGATCGTCGACCCAGCGAATTGTTCATTGAGATCGTTCACCATCGCATGTGTAAATAAACCATCAAATGACAAGGTTCCACCTGCTTTCTAAAAAGATAGTATAACAGAAGAAACGAACGATATGAAAAACAGACAGATGGTACGTATATGATTGATAATTGCAGTTCAATCAACGATATATTAAAAGTGATTAACTGATAGTAAAAAACTATCGAAAAAGTACAATTTAAAGTCATAAAATTGGCCTAAAATACTTTAACTTTTCTTGAAATATAGTTATAATTACTTTGGCTAAGGGATTCATATCTCTGAATCAATTATTTTATGGAGGGATTGTATAATTACGAAGAGTAAGAAGAACTTGCTGAAGCACGCTTCTATCGGCGTTGCAGCGTTTGCTGTAGCTTCTACCGTTGCTGTAGCAGCACAGGGCGAAACTGCTTACGCGGAAGTTATTGGATCTGGGGTAGAAGCACAGAGTAATACAGTTTATTCAGCAAAATTTGTGGTACGTGATGCAGAAGGAAATGAAAATGTATTACAAACTGCAACATTCGATAGTGCAGAGGCATTGAATGATGGTGGTGCACAGATTGCAAATTCATTTGTTGGTACATACGGAAACTGGAGTGTAGAAGCAGCAGCTGATAGTTTTACTTATGTATTTACAGCAAAGAGTGCAGACCCTGAGAGTCAAGAACCAGAAACTGAAGCTAAAGAATATACAGCTAAATTTGTGGTACGTGATGCTGAAGGTAATAAAACAGTATTAGAAACTGCTACATTCAATGACTGGGATGCTGCAGAAAATGGTTCTGTTAATATTGCTAATTCCTTTAAAGATGAATTCGGAGAGTGGGACGTAGAAGCAACTGATGATGGCTTCACTTACGTGTTCACAGCAAAGAGTGCAGACCCTGAGGGTCAAGAACCAGAAACTGAAGCTAAAGAATATACAGCTAAATTTGTGGTACGTGATGCTGAAGGTAATGAAACAGTATTAGAAACTGCTACATTCGATGACTGGGATGCTGCAGAAAATGGTTCTGTTAATATTGCTAATTCCTTTAGAGATGAATTCGGGGAGTGGGACGTAGAAGCAACTGATGATGGCTTCACTTACGTGTTCACTGCAAAGGACGCTAGTGAAGACAAAGCGCCATACGAAGGTAATACTTACAAAGATGGTGAAGTTACAGACTTAGCTCGCTTGGCAGCACAAGCACAGTTGGACTACTTAGACAGCTTAGAAAACAAAGCGCCATACGAAGGTAATGCTTACAAAGATGGTGAAGTTACAGACTTAGCTCGCTTGGCAGCACAAGCACAGTTGAACTACTTAGACAGCTTAGAAAACAAAGCGCCATACGAAGGTAATGCTTACAAAGATGGTGAAGTTACTGACTTGGCTCACTTGGCAGCACAAGCACAGTTGAACTACTTAGGCAGCTTAGAAGACAAAGCACCATACGAAGGTAATGATTACAAAGATGGTGAGGTTACTGACTTGGCTCACTTGGCAGCGCAAGCACAGTTGAACTACTTAGACAGCTTGGAAGATAAAGCACCGGTTGCTGATCATGTCGGGACTGGTGTTGTAGAAGCTGAGGAAAATGTTGACGCTACTGTTCCAGGTGAAGCAGTTACAACTGAAGCTTCCGCAACGTCGAGCTTGCCACAGACTGGTGTTGCGCTTGCAGGTTTAGGCCTCGGCTTGTTAATGACAGGGGCAGGTACTGCATTCGCATTCAAGAAAAGAAACTAATTGATTCATCTGTGGATAATTAAATCCCGTCATAAATAGTAATAGAGTGTCACGTCCTTGGACGTGGCACTTTTTTTGTGTAAAAAGCATGAAGCTTTATAAATGCACAAAGTATGCTATACTGTAACATTTGTATGGGTTATCATTGACTTTAATAATGTGAATAGTTAATGGACATTAATTTTGCTGTGCATTTGCATGATATTCAATTATTAACAATATTAAAAAAATACTATCAGAATTGAGCATTTTTAAAGTATAATGGTGCCTAAGCAAGCAATGCCTGAAGTAAATGGCGTAGATCCGCCACTGGAGGAATGATTATGAAGAAAGATCAGCTCGATCAGCCGAGCGAGACGAATAAGAAGTTGACATGGTCGAATGTGCTGATCGTTATTATGCTGTTTATTCATGCAGCGACGATGGCCATTGTCGGTATCCTAATGGGGGGGGTTATTGATGCCGCCACGAACAAGACGATGGACAAGTTTGTGCTATACATCGGCATTAGTATTGCCTTAGTGATTATCGGGTTCTTAGCACAGACATGGGGTTACCGCCTCATTTATACCAATTCTGGTAAGAAATTACTAGCTGTCAAAAACAAGTTATTGAAGAAAGACTTAGTAAAAGACGGTTGGAAGAGCGTTGACTACAGTACGAATCTGGATATTGTCTATGCGAACCGTTACGTTGCGATTTTCATATCAATTGATATGGTGATTACGTTGATTCTGTCGATGTTTACGTTATTCTCTATCGATTGGCGTGCAGTGATTATTGGTGTGATTGGGGCGATGATTCCGACCTTGTCACCACTGTTGACGCAGAAACGGATCCACCAAAACGCCGATAATTTTGCGAAGAAATCACAACTCTTCCAGCGTTTTACTTATGAACATCTGAATATTAAAGACGAAATTAGCCGTTATAGCGTTGAAGCTCGTGTGTTTGATAAATACAAAGATAAGAGTGTGATTCAGGAGCAAGCGCGTTTCAAGTTAGAGAATTTGATGTACTTCGCCCAGATTTTCAGTAGTGCACTGGGTACGGTTTCGGTACTTGCCGTGCTATTGTTAGCTGGGTTGATGGTGTTCTCAGGTGCGTTATCTGTCGGGATGCTGATTTCTGTGATGCAGTTGACTTCAGGTTTGGTTGCGCCAGTGATTCAGTTATCGAATACCAAGGCGATCTACGAATCTTCACGTCCGATTTTCAACAGTTTTCACTTCGACCAAGATTACGAATTCAAGGAACCTGA
>JALEMJ010000002.1 GCA_022768285.1 Aerococcus sp. | reverse complement strand
GGAATCCATAAAGATAAAATCGTATGTTTTGCTTAATGTCGGCAGGATATCCGCCGCATCGCCTTCGAGCTGGGTGACTTGTTCAGTCAAACCCAACGCCGCAAAATTTTCGTGTGCTTCCGCAATCATGACATCGTAGCGATCGATTGTGTCTACATGGCGTTCAGGATGTCTGTACACCATCACAGATGCGGAATAGCCAATCGCTGTCCCAATCTCTAAGATCTCTTCTGGTCCAAATATACCCAGCAGGAAATCAAGAAATACCGCTGTTTCGTGCGGAATGATCGGTACGCGCCGTTCATTCGCCTCACGTTCGATCGCATCGATCGGATCCGCAAAACGCGCTTGCCCGTGACGTAAAAAATCAAGCACACGATCTTCTACAATCGGGCGGTCCATCATCTCATTTTGACGCGGTTTATTTTCAGCCATTGGTCTCTCTTTCTGCTAGTCATCGCTATCTGTAGCAGCATCCGTATTTTCGTCATCAGCTTCTTTCGGCTCATGCACAACTTCCAGTTCACGAATACGCCCGTTCTCAACGAAAGATGTTGTCAGTTTATAATCCTCAATCTGTACACTTTCCTGGACGTGATCTTCAGGGAAATGCCCTAAAATCTCAATCACATAGCCGGCGATCGTATCCGACTCGTCGCTCTCGACATGCGTTTGGAACGCCTTATTGAAGTCATTAATCGCGAGTTTTCCGCTGATCAAGGTCTTTTCATCACTCAATTTGCGGTACTTCATCGTTTCAACATCGTATTCATCCTCGATATCGCCGACAATCTGTTCCAATAAGTCTTCCAGTGTAACAATACCGACAACCCCGCCGTACTCATCCTTCAGAATCGCAATATGCTGGTTCTGACGACGAAATTCCAACAGTAAATCATCGATATAAATCGTTTCCGGTACAAAGAACGCTGGTTTTGCGAGTTTTTCAAGATCTAACCCCTCAAAACCGACACGATTAGCCGCGCGCAAGACGTCTTTCGCGTGAACGATTCCGATGATTTCATCTTTATCCCCGCGATAGATTGGAATACGCGAATACGGTGCACGCATAATCGCCTGGAGGTTTTCGGCTTCATCATCTTCCACATCCAACATGAACGTATCCGTGCGCGGTACCATGACAGCTTTACCGAGCTTGGTATCGAGGTTCAGTACCCCTTGCATCATACGGAATTCATCAACATCGATGACCCCGTCATTGCGGCCACTTTCGATAATTTTGCGCATTTCACGGCGCGTCAAATGTTCTTCACGCTGGGTAAAATCGATCGGTGTCAATTTCTTTAAAAGATTCGTCGATGCCGTCAATAACCACACGAAAGGTGCAAAGATTTTTTTCACAATCAAAATCGAATGTGCCGTTGCAAGACAATACTCTTCAGGAAATTGAATGGCGATCTGCTTCGGGAATAACTCGCCAAAAACCAACGAAATATAGGACAAGATCAGCGTAACGATAATCGTCGCCAGCGTCTCTCCGAACGGAATACGACTCATCCACGGAGACAGATAACCGACGAAGGTATTCGCTGCAGACGCGGAGGACAGGAATCCCGCAAAGGTAATGCCTACCTGAATCGTCGACAAAAAACTGTCCGATTCAGAAAGTAATTCATCCACGCGCTGCGCTTTCTTATTACCGTTCTGTGCCATATCCTTCATCTTCGACTGGTCAACAGACACAAACGCCATTTCTGCGCCGGCTAAATACGCATTAACCAGCGTCAAAATCACAATAAGTAAAATTTGCCCGATGATCGACGAGGCTCCGGGGTCTTCCATAATTGTTTTTTCGCTCCTTAACGACTCTGTAGTTATAATTTCGTTACTATCATACCAAAATTACACAAGGTATGGAATATTAATCTCCAATCCATGCGTGCCATGCGCCCGTGACTTTCGGCTGAATCCAATTAAATAGCGCATCATAAATTGCATTCAGCACGGTCGCCACTAACCAACTAATTGTGAAAACTAATAATGTAAGCGTAATCGCCCGCAGCGTAAAGTACGGCGCATCGAGCGATAAGAAATTCGAAACAGGCACACTATCGTGCAGTAATTGACGGACCATTGGATGTTCATGGACGAGATAGACACCAAAAACATTTTTAGCTAGCATATTGATTGGGCGACTGACGAACGGCTTCATCGTCTTGAATCCCATGAATAGACCGTATGTCATCAGTACCGTTATCCAGTGATTATAGCGCAAGAAAGTCGCTTGATGCGTCCACTGATAGAGTAGCGCAGAGATGGCACCTAAGCCGAAAAACAGCGCGAAATAGTGCCAGCTTCGTTTAAAATGAATAACAAAATGATCGTATTTGCGAATATAACCACCGAGCAAGTAGACAAATATGAAAGAAATCAGATTGAAGCCATTCCCAAAGCCGATATGCTCAACGCCTAACGCCGGTTCCCAAATACAACCAACCACAAACAAAATAAAGATGAATGCGAACGATGCGTTGCGCGGTGCTTGATTGAGGAAAAAATTAAGATACGGTGCGATGAGGTACAGAATCACATACATTGTCACGAACCAGTAACGATCGAATAGAATCGGCAGTAAGTTCTGGAGGAAGGTCTTCAGTGTAAATGAATCATATCCCAGGGCGACAATGACCCCACTGATAATCAATGCAAAAAAGCTGACCTGAAAGACCAGCTTAAACCAGCGCGACATCTTGCGCGCACTTGTCACCATGAAATAGCCGGTGATCATCACAAATAGGTTCACGCAGACCATCGCGAGAACCTGCAAGTACATGAACAGGTGGGGCATCTGATACAGTGCTTCATCGCTACCTCTATAGTGAGAGTTCACATGTAAAAACACAATCATCATCATGGATAAGATCCGAATGATTTCAAAATTCGATACCCGCTGTTTCAATTCCTGTTCATCCCTCACTAAAAAGTTTTACTATTTATCATTGTAGTCTTATCTTATCGCAATGTGCTAGTGGCATATCAAAAGAAGTCTGGGATACGCGGCATCAACGACTAGCGTTGCGGCTTTCGCGAGTGCTTTTTCCGTTCAGCGCGCAAAGCTTTGAAAAAGTCTTTCATCTGTTTTTCGCATTCCGCATGTAAGACGCCGGCTGTTACTTCTGCTTGGTGATTGAGGCGTTCATCAGTTGTCAGATGATACAGTGTGTCACAGGCGCCTGCTTTCGGATCAGCCGTACCGTAGTAGACGTGGCGAATGCGACTCAGTACAATAGCACCCGCACACATCGGGCACGGCTCCACCGTCACATAGAGGTCGCAATCTTCCAGTCGCCAGTTGTCGAGCGTGCGGTTGGCTTCCTGTATCGCTAACATTTCCGCATGGGTCGTCGCTTGATTGGTCGTTTCACGCGTGTTGTACCCGCGGCCGATAATCACACCGTCCTTGACGATTACGGCCCCGATTGGTACTTCCCCGATTGCTTCCGCCTTCATACCTTCCGCGAGTGCTGCTTGCATCCATTGTTCCTGTTCGCTCATTCTGACTCCATTCCATAAAAAAATCGGGGGATAACCCCCGATTGATCAACTTATTCAACACTTACTGATTTAATCAAGGCCTTTCAGCCATTCACGGACGCTTTCCGGAATTTCTTTGACGTCATCAACGTCTGCGTCTTCTGCGACATCTTTTGCGACTTTAACAGCTTTGCGTTTTGCTTTCTTGACTTTACCTTTAACGTCTGCTTCTTCGAATTTGTCGTTCACTTTATCGCTCACTTCGTCGATCGCGTGAGAGAAGGTGTGGCTCTGTTTTTCTTTGTGGTAAGCGAAAGCACCGACTGCTGCGGACACTGCGATGGCACCGAGCGCAATCAATGCGTATTTTTTTTGATCATTGTTCATTATTATTACCTCCTGTTAGGTATATAACCAGTCATCGGGTTAAGCCTATCATACTGGCTCTTTGGGAAAATGTCTACTCCTCAACGCCAATTAATTCATCCATCTGCTCAGTCGTTCCTTCACTGCCATCCGCATGTTCGACGTTGAAGTACAATTTTCCGGAGCGGACGCCGACTTTGACAGTATCGCCAGCATCTACCTGGCCATCTAACAGCAGTTCACTCAATGGATCTTCGACGTGTGATTGGATGTAGCGACGAATCGGGCGTGCCCCCATCTCAGGGTCGAAGCTATCCGTCGCAATCTGTTTGATCGCACCACCCGTGAACTTGAGCGTCATATCACGTTCAGCAAGCTGTGCTTCCAGCTGATCCGTAAATTTACGGACGATATCGCGAATTTCATTCTCCTCGAGGGCGTGGAATATCAAAACTTCGTCGAGACGGTTCAGAAATTCTGGACGGAACGCTTGTTTCAATGATTCGCGAATGCGACTGCTCATCGTGTCATAATCCATCTGCTTAGATTGACCGCCGAAACCAACAATTTTCTCATCGCGAATTTCGGTGGCACCGATGTTCGATGTCATAATGATGATCGCATTGCGAAAATCGATGTGGCGTCCTTTACTGTCTGTGAGATAGCCATCATCAAGGATCTGTAGTAATAAGTCGAAGACATCCGGGTGCGCTTTTTCCACTTCATCGAAAAGGACCACGCTGTACGGGTGCTGACGGATTTTTTCGGTCAGCTGACCACCGTCTTCAAACCCAACATACCCCGGCGCAGACCCGATCATGCGGCTCGTGCTGTATTTCTCCATATATTCCGACATATCGAGGCGAATCATGGCCTGTTCCGTCCCGAATAATGTTTCCGCAAGTGCTTTTGCGAGTTCAGTCTTACCGACACCGGTCGGCCCGAGGAACATGAATGACCCGATCGGTCGGTTTGGATTACCAATGCCCGTGCGCGAGCGTTTGATGGCACGCGCTACGGCCGTAACCGCCTCATCCTGCCCTTTCACGCGCTTGTGCAGCGTCGATTCGAGGCGCTGCAAACGCTGATTCTCAGACGCTGTCAGCTGCGCAACCGGAATCCCCGTCCAGGAACCGATTAATGTCGCGATATCCTTGTCATCAATCGTCAATTGTTCTTTGTCGCGCTGGTGCTCAGCTTTTTTGTTCAATTTTTCCAAGCTATTGCGCATCGACGCTTGTTTGTGATGTAATGCAGCCACTTTATCGAAATCGCGGGCGATAAAGGCTTGTTCTTTTTCAGTTTCGAGTGATTGAATATCACGTTCGAGTTTTGCTTGTTCACCACGATTATTGTTCGTTTTGCCATCTTTCAATCGCTTCGTTGCGGCCGCTTCATCGATGACATCGATGGCAGAGTCCGGTAGATAGCGATCGGAGAGATAGCGGTGACTCAGAGTCGCTGCTGCCTGAATTGCCGCGTCGCTGATCGACACGTGATGGAAGTCCTCATAGGCGGAGCGAATGCCTTCGAGAATGGCCACCGTCTCGGTTTCTGTCGGTTCTTCAACTAAAACTTTTGAGAAACGACGTGCGAGTGCAGAATCCTTCTCAATATATTTCTGATACTCACTCAAGGTTGTCGCACCGATCACCTGTACACTCCCACGTGCCAGCGCCGGCTTCATCAAGTTGGACGCATCGATAGCACCTTCCGCGCCACCAGCGCCGATCATCGTGTGGAGTTCGTCGATAAAGAGGATCACTTTACCATCTGCCTCGACCTCGTCGATCATCTTCTTCACACGGTCCTCGAATTCGCCACGGTATTTAGTCCCCGCGACCATCGACCCCATGTCTAAAAGCATGAGGCGTTTCTGCGCGAGCGTTTCCGGTACATCACCGTCCGCAATCCGCTGCGCAACTGCTTCGACGATTGCTGTCTTACCGACACCTGGTTCACCGACCAAGACCGGATTATTTTTCATACGGCGACTCAGAATCTGCATCAAACGCATAATTTCCTTATCGCGTCCAACCACTGGATCAACATCGCCTCGTTTCGCACGAGCGGTGAGATCCTTCGCAATACTATCAAGTAACGGCGTGTTCGAATCGCTCTTTGCATTCGATTTACCCTCGCCGTGACTACCGTTGCGTTTCGCTAAGACACTCGGATTCACACCGATCATTTGGCAAATTTCGCGATAGAGTTCCGAAATATCAACATCCAGATTGCGCATGATATGCACAGCGAGCGTTTCTTCACTAATCAGTGAGAGCAGAAGATGTTCCGTTCCGATCAGTGTAGCATCCAATGTTTTCGCAATATCGCGTGCGCCACGCAAAATTTTGCGCGTTTTCGGCGCGTAATTTGGCTCCCCATTACGATTGGTGGGTGTTTCAGCGGTCCCATAGCCACTCAAATAATCAAACTCCTGCACCATATCATCGTAGCTTGGCAAGAATTTGTTCAGCACATCGGCGGCCACACTACCGGAGGATTGATACAATCCGAGTAGCAAATCCTCAGACTCAATGGTGCGGTGACTAAATTGTTTGGCAATGTTATAAGCATTCTTCAATGCGTCTTTTGCCATTTCTGTGTAAATTTCGTGACTCATAAGACCCACTCCTTATATTTGTTGGTTAGCGATATTTCAGGCGTTCGACAATATGCTTCAAGATGATTGCGCGTGCTTGGTTCGGTTTATCGATCGACTGCACGATCGCATCATCGACCGCTGCCCGCATAATAAACGCTTGCTTCTCATCGATCAACTGTTCGTGCACCATGTTCTCGATAATAGCGTTCGCATCGCGCAGTGAAATGCTGTCTTGGATCATTAAAATGATGCGATCCAAATATTCCGCTTCGTCGACAACTTGTAATTTCATAATGCGAATATAACCGCCACCACCGCGCTTACTCTCCACCGCATAGCCTTGCTTTGGGGTAAAGCGCGTGTTGATCACATAATTAATCTGTGACGGTACACATTCGAAGCGATTGGCAATCTCACTGCGACGAATTTCGACATCCGACGCATCGCGCAAAACATCTTTTAGATAACTTTCGATGATATCAGATATATTCCGCTTTTGCATAATTCTCAGTTCTTTCTTTGAGATTGACTAACTTTGACTAATGACATTGTAACGTGTTTTAACGGGAGACGCAATTTTTCTGACGCGTATAAAAAAGGACGCCCTCCGCTTGGGAAGGCGCCCCTCCGTTTAATTACTTATTGATATATCGGCTTAGTACCAACCATTAGCGTTCCAGAATGCTAATGCGGCATCCCATGAACCGTAGCGGCTAGCAACGTATTGATCAGCAACGCGTTCTTGGTTAGCTGGTGAGAAGTCACCATTCAAGTAGCTAGCGTCTAATTGGTAACGACCAACGTAGCGACCGTTACGTGCGCTGTAAGAACCACCAGATTCGCGGCTGGCAATAATTTCTTTAGCGCTACCGCCTTGGATAGCTGCTGGGGCAGCCGTTTGTTGAGCTGGTACCTGAGACTGTGCAACTGGAGCAGCTTGTTGTGCAGGTGCAGCTTGAACAGGTACGGTTTCAACGTTACCGTTTGTTCCCTTAACTTCAACTGCAGAAACGTTACCCTGTGCGTCAAGGTCAAACGTTAATTCATTACCTGGGAAGATAACGTTAGCGTTAGCGATGTTGTTGACAGCAGCCAATTGGTTGACATCAACACCAGCAGCGTTAGCGATAACGCCCAGCGTGTCACCATATTTAATCGTGTAAGTCTTCTTACCTTCTGCATTTTCTTTGAAGTCAGCTTTGACTTGTTCAACAGTACGTGCTTCCCACGTGTTATTTTCAGCAGCGTCAGCAACGTCCCCGAAGTTCAATGCGATCACTGTAGATAATGCAACGGTACTTCCAAGTAAAACTTTACGTAAATCCATGTTAATTAAAACTCCTTCATAAGATTCTAGATATTTTCTTCGCACGTCGTTTGCGTGCCTCTCATTTCGACAAGAAGTATCCTAACACGGTTAATGGCGCTTGTGGGGGAATCTGGCGAACTGTCAATCACCCTTAATCGCACTGTGAAAGTTGTTGCATGTTTGAAAAATACGCCCTTTTTTCGTAACATTCCTGTAATTTTTGTGATATTTCGCGCGAAAACCCATAGAAATCCGCGCTTGTGCGATAGTTTTTTAGCTAGCGTATCTATTTTTTTCATACTACAATAGGAATGATATAATTGGCAGGTTGTCTACCGCAATGATTTTCACAATTCGTTAATCTGACAATCACCAATCATAAACTCATAAATAAAGGAGGGCTACCATTGCCAACACATCTTTTTACTTCAGAATCGGTGACAGAAGGCCATCCCGATAAAGTCGCTGATCAGATCAGTGATGCGATTCTCGATGCCATTCTCGCACAGGATCCAAACGCGCGCGTGGCGTGTGAGACTGTGGTCAATACCGGGCTCGTATTTGTTTTCGGTGAAGTATCTACCAGCGCCTATGTCGACATTCAGAGCATTGTGCGCGAAACGATTCGACGTATCGGCTATACCGATGATCTCTACGGTTTCGATGCGGACCACGTCGCTGTCATCGTCTCACTCGATGAACAGTCCGACGACATTGCACTGGGCGTTGACGATGCCTTGGAAACACGCGACGGTCAAGCAACCGAGAAAGAAATTGGTGCCGGCGACCAGGGGATTATGTTCGGCTATGCGACCGACGAAACGCCGGAATACATGCCGATTCCAATCGCACTGAGTCACCGCCTCGCGCGACGTCTCGCTGAAGTGCGCCATCAAGGTATTCTCAATTATTTAGGACCGGACGGCAAAACGCAGGTGACCATCGAATACGATGACCAGCAACGCGCATTGCGTGTCGACAGCATCGTCATCAGTACGCAGCACAAGGCGAGTGTGACGCTCGATCAGTTGCGCGACGATATCATCCGCGAAGTCATCACCCCTGTCATCCCCGATAAATGGTTGAATGAACAGACTAAATACTACATTAATCCGACCGGTAAATTCGTTATCGGTGGCCCAGTCGCTGACTCCGGACTCACCGGACGCAAAGTCATCGTTGATACTTACGGCGGTGCTGCGCCTCACGGTGGCGGCGCATTTTCTGGAAAAGATGCCACCAAAGTCGACCGCTCCGCCAGTTATATGGCGCGTTATATCGCGAAAAACATTGTTGCCGGCGGTTTTGCGCATAAATGCGAAGTGCAATTATCCTACGCGATCGGTGTCGCACATCCGATCTCGATCAGCATCGACTGCAAAGGGACGAGCGATTATAAGGAAGAAATACTCATCGCCGCCGTCCAGCAGGTGTTCCAATTGACACCGCGCGGGATGATCCAATCGCTCGGCCTCGAACAACCGATTTTCTCTCAAACGGCAGCTTACGGCCACTTTGGACGCACGGATATTGATCTACCGTGGGAACGCACCGATCAAATTGACAACTTAAAACGTGTCCTAACGACACATTCAGCATAAAAAGGGGGCAAAAACGCTTGAAATTTATGTTTCGATACCTTAAAGCGTATCCGTTCAAATTCATGCTTGCGCTCTTTGGTTCTGTCTGCTTCGTGGCCGTTCGTGTAGGATTGCCAACATTACTTTCTTACATTATCGACGGTGCCCTCGCAGACCAATCACAGCGTGAGTTATTTCACTATATCATGTTAATGTTACTGCTCGTGTTCATCGGTTTTGCTGGACAAATTTTGTCGCGTTTCTTCATTAGTACGCTATCCAGTACGATGGTCCGTGATATGCGAAACGATGTGTACGCTAAAATTCAGCGACTGTCGCTTCACGAATTCCAAAAAATTGGTGTGCCGTCGCTCTCTACTCGTCTCACGAACGATGCGTTCCTATTAATGCAGTTCGCATTCATGGTTCTCGGTATGGGATTGACAGCGCCGATTATGATTGTGGTCAGTGTATCTATGATTCTACGACTATCGATACGCATGGGACTATATATTTCCCCAGCCGTACCATTGATTTTATTGATCATTATTCTCGTGGTTAAAATTACGCATCCACTCTCCCAGAAACAACAACACGGGCTTGATAAGATCAACCGCACCCAGCGTGAAAACATTACCGGGTTGCGCGTCATTCGTGCGTTCAACCGCGAACCGTATCAAGAAAAACGTTTCGAAGACTCAAACGAAAATTATCGTCAGATTTCGACACGTCTATTCCAAATCGTCGGTAGTTCGCAACCAGGATTCAACTTCATCACTGAGTTTGGGATCGCCATGGTCGTTTGGCTCGGCGCCGGACAGGTGTCCATGGGGAACCTGCACGTCGGTGATGTTGTCGCCTTTATCGAATATGTTTTCGAAGCTCTCTTCTCACTGTCGTTATTCTCAAACATCTTCCTGATGTACCCGAGAGCAGCAGTGAGTGCTGAACGTTTACAGGAAATTATGGACTTACCGATTTCAGTTAAAAACCCTGAAAATCCGATAACCGAAACTGATGGTAGCGGGCGTTTGGAATTCCAAAACGTATCCTTCAGTTATCCGGATGCGGATGAACCAACCCTACGCGATATTTCTTTCTCCTCAAAAGCAGGTGAAACCATCGCATTCATCGGGTCAACGGGTTCAGGGAAATCGACCATCGTTAAATTGATTCCGCGTTTCTACGATGTGACGAAAGGAAAAATTTTGCTCGATGGTGTCGATATCCGTGATCTCGATCTCGCCACACTACGCGATAAAATCGGCTATACCCCGCAGCGTGCCAATCTATTTACTGGGAAAATTTCAGAAAACCTGCGCTACGGGAATTCAGATGCGGATGCGGACGAGCTTTCGCGTGCCTCTGAAATTTCGCAAGCTGCAGAATTCATCTCCCGTACGCCGAGCGGTCTAGATACGCACCTATCCGAAGGTGGGAACAACCTATCCGGTGGGCAGAAGCAGCGTCTATCTATTGCCCGATCGATTATCGGTAACCATGAAGTCTACATCTTTGACGACAGCTTCTCTGCTTTGGACTACAAAACCGATGCGAAAGTGCGTGCGAAACTCGCTGATCAAACGAAAGATGCCACTACAATTATCGTGGCTCAGCGTGTCGCGACGATTATGCATGCCGATCAGATTATCGTTTTGAACAACGGTAAGGTTGCAGCGAAAGGCACACACAAAGAACTGTTGAAGACATCCGACCTCTACCACGAGATCGCTGCGTCACAATTGAGTGAGGAGGAATTAGCCAATGCCTGATCAGAAAAAAGGATTCTTTTATCTATGGGGACGACTGTGGACCTACATCAAGCCCTACCGCGGTAAATTCTTCTTCTCGCTCTTCAGTATTGTGGTTATGACGCTCTGCTCCGGGATTCAACCGATTGTCCTAGCTATGGCAACAAACGAATTGACACGTAACGTCGTGGACATGGCGAAGGGTGTTGCTGGGGCTGGAATTAACTTCCCGCGTATCGGTCAAATAACCATCCTATATATTCTAGTTTCGGCAGTATATGTCGGCGGACACTTAATCGGACAGTTAATGATGACAAATGTCATTCAACACGCGATGACTGATCTGCGTAACGCTATCTCCCAAAAGACGAATCGTATCCCTGTCGCTTACTTCGATCGATTCAAACTCGGTGATATCCTGAGTCGTACAACGAACGACGTTGACTCCGTAGCCAACGCCCTGCAACAAGCCATTATTCAAGGGTTAATCTCTTTCTTAACCTTCTTGTTCAGCTTCATTGGCCTCTTAGTACTGAGTCTCAAGATGTCCGTTATCGTTATCATTACCTTGATCATCGAAGTTTTCGCCATCCGTGCGCTGACAAAATTAGCACAACCGGTGTTCAAGAAGATGCAGAATACATTAGGCGATTTATTCAGTGTCATCGAAGAACAGCTCTCCGGACATATCGAAATTCGCGCCTACAATCATCAGGAAGCCAGCATTAAAGAGTTCTCTGAACAAAATAATAAACTGCAACGCTACGGGGTGCGTTCGAACTTCTTATCTTCGATCACGCAACCAGTGTCAAACTTTATCTTTAATATGGCGTATGTGACCTCTACGTTGATCGGTGGTTTGCGCGTATTAGCTGGGACATTCTCAGTCGGTAGCTTGCAAGCTTTCGTCATTTACATCACACAGATGAATGGACCGTTGAACGGATTCACTCAGATGTTAGGGATGATCCAGAGTGCCACTTCCGCAACCGAGCGTATCTTCGAATACCTCGATCAGGACGAAGAGGTTCAAACGGCGACAGATGAACACCTCCCTGAACCATTGCGCGGTGCTGTTGAATTCGACCACATCAAATTCGGTTACGATCCAGACAATATCTTGATGAATGATATCTCATTCAAGGTTAAACCGGGGCAGACAGTCGCCGTGGTTGGGCCGACCGGTGCTGGTAAGACAACCTTGATTAACCTGCTCATGCGGTTCTACGATGTCTTAGACGGCGCCATCAAGATTGACGGTGTCAACATCAAGGACATTTCGCGCCACGATCTCCGCCAGCACATGGGGATGGTGCTGCAAGATGCTTGGCTCTATACCGATACCGTGATGGAGAATATTCGTTTCGGTAACCTCGACGCACGCGATTACGAGGTCGTCGATGCGGCCAAAGTCGCAAATGTCCACGAATTCATTACTACTCTGCCAAACACGTATCACATGGAGATTAATGAAGAAGGAACGAACGTTTCGCAGGGTCAGAAACAGCTGATGACGATTGCACGTGCAGTCATCTCCGATCCGGACATACTGATCCTCGATGAAGCGACTTCCTCCGTCGATACACGACTCGAGAAATTAATTCAAGAAGCCATGGATCGTGTCATGGAGAATCGTACCAGCTTCGTTATCGCGCACCGTTTGAGCACGATTAAGAATGCCGATATGATCCTTGTCATGCAGAACGGTACGATTACCGAACATGGAACGCACGACGAATTAATGGCTGCTGATGGATTCTATGCGGAACTGTACAACAGTCAATTCGCACACAGCGATCCTGCCGACATTCATATGAGTTACTAATCAAATAGGAATCACTAAAAGCTGAGGTTCGTACCTCAGCTTTTTTTGTGCACGAAAAAAGGACGGGAGGTACGAGCCTCGCGTCCTTTTTGCTATTTACTATTAACTTTTCCACCACTCGTCAAATACTGTAATCGGCAGGTGCCGTTTGTGATTGGATTTTAAATAGTGTTGTTCAATCGTTCGCGCGTCCGATTCAGACACCGCTTTGCCCTCGAGGTAGTCATCGATCGCGTCATACGTTACACCGAGTGCTTCTTCATCGGGTTGCTGGGGTTTATCCTCTTCAAGATCAGCCATCGGTACTTTCTCATAGAGCGCGGGTGGACAATCGAGCGCCTGCAACAAGGCACGCCCCTGCCGCTTATTGAGGCGCCAGATCGGCGTGAGATCCGCAGCTCCATCACCGAATTTCGTATAAAAACCGGTAACCGCCTCCGCTGCGTGATCGGTGCCCAGTACGACACCGCCCGTTGCGCCGGCGATCGCGTACTGCGTGATCATCCGCTGACGCGCTTTGATGTTACCTTTGTTGTAGTCGGAAATGGTCATTCCTGCAGCCACCAACTGTGCAACTTGTGCATCAACAGCCGGCTGAATATTGACCGTTTTGACAACGTCCGGCTGAATAAATTCCAACGCACGCTCGGCATCATCGTCGTCTGACTGCACCCCGTACGGCAAGCGCACAGCGATAAACTGGCAGTCGCGGCCTTCATCGCGCAGGCGTTCGACCGCTAACTGCGCCAGGCGTCCCACCAAGGTGGAATCCTGCCCACCGCTGATACCGAGCACTAAAGATTGCACGAAATCGTAGCATTTGACGTAATCCACCATCAGCTGAATACTGCGGGAGACTTCCGCTTGTGGATCAATGATCGGTGCGACATGCAATGCATGAATAATTTCTTTCTGTTGTGTACGCATCGCTTGTTCCTAACGTCCTTCCGTTTTCGCACCGATATGCTGGCGAATGTTCTTGATACTGTCCATCTTCAAATCATACAGTTTCTGCGACAGATCGATCGGATAGGATTCCGGATTCAGGATGCGCTTGTACTCCTCCCAAAGTTCGCTCAAGCGATGGGTCGCATTCGCCTTGATATCAGCGAGTGCTGGACGATCGTAGACCACTTTCCCGTTCTCAACCACCGTCTGTAACAGCGGACGCGCATGGAAATTCTTGACCGTCTTGTTGATGTAGGTATAGGTCGGGTGGAACATAAACAAGTCCTGATCGGTATCGATGACTTCATCATCTAGCGCAATGTAGTCACCTTCCGACTTGCCATCGTCGCCACTGGTAATGCGCCAGATCTGTTTACGTCCTGGCGTCGAAGTTTTGAGCGGTGAAGATGAGATTTTCATCGTCGGTACCATCTCCCCATTCTCGTCCTCAATAGCTGCCATCTTGTAGACACCACCGAGCGCCGGCTGGTCGTGACCCGTAATAATACGCGTCCCTACACCCCAAGAATCGATCTTTGCTCCCTGCATGCGCAAGTTCAGGATCGTTTTTTCATCGAGGTCGTTGGAGGCCACAATAATCGCATCCTCGTAACCAGCTTTATCCAACATTTCGCGCACACGTTTGGAGAGGTAGGTTAAGTCCCCGCTGTCTAAACGCACACCGACGAAATTAATTTTATCTCCAAGTTCATCAGCCACGCGGATCGCATTCGGCACTCCGGAATTCAACACGTCGTATGTATCGACGAGGAACACGCAATCGTGATGTGAAGCGGCGTAGGCCTTGAAGGCGGTGTAGTCGTCGCGGTAAGCCTGAACTAAGGCATGCGCATGGGTACCTGAAGTCGGAATACCGAGCGTCTTACCAGCACGAACATTACTGGTGGAATCGAAACCGCCGATATAGGCCGCACGCGTTCCCCAGACGGCCGCATCCATTTCCTGCGCGCGACGAGACCCAAATTCCATAATCGTATCATCCGGTGCGACACTGCGAATACGTGCGGCTTTTGTTGCGATCAGCGTCTGGAAGTTCACGATATTGAGGAGTGCCGTTTCAATCAACTGGCAGTCCGTCAGCGTCCCCTCAATCTGCATCAGCGGTTCATTCGGGAAACACACTTCCCCTTCAACCATCGAGCGTACGGTTCCTGTGAAGTGATAGTTGCTCAAATAGTCGAGGAATTCCTCCGAATAATCCTGCGTTTCACGCAAGTAGTCGATATCACTCTCTGTGAACGTCAAATGCTCTAAATAATTCAACAGCCGCTCCAGACCAGCAAAAATACCGTATCCATTCTGGAATGGATTCTCACGGTAATATGCTTCAAACACGGCGCGCTGTTCCGCCTTCCCTGCATCGAAGTAAACTTTGATCATATTAATTTCGTACAGGTCGGTATGAAGTGCCAGCCCGTCATCTGGATATAGTATCATTGATGAGTCCTCCTTGGGTCGCGTCATCTCTAAAATAAACGGTTTTCATCTGCTCTATTGTAACACCTTTTAATCGCAAATAAAAAACGTTCGCACCATCGCGAGCGAACGCTGTAGTCGATAGCTAATTGATAATTTTGATACCCATATCCTTAATATCCTCTTCGGTAACGATCGGCGGATTCTCCTCATCGACCCCGCTGCTGGAGACTTTTTCAAAGAGTATTTTCACCGTCTGGAGCATAATTTTCAGATCCAATACGAGTGAATACGTCTTGATGTAGATCAAATCAAAGTTCAATTTACTGTTGAAATCCGTCGCATACTTCCCGTACACCTGCGCGTAACCGGTGAGCCCAGCCTTTACACTGTGGCGCAAATAGTAGTACGGATTTTCCTGTTCGAACTGATCGACGAAGAACGGGCGCTCCGGACGCGGACCGATCAAGGACATATCCCCCTTCAAAATATTGAAGAGCTGTGGCAATTCGTCGATACGCACCGCACGGATGAAGCGACCGACCGGTGTAATGCGATCATCGTGGGCACGCGCGATAATCGGACCTGTTTTCTGTTCGGAGTCGGTATACATCGAGCGGAATTTCAAAATTTCAAACTCTTTCTCGCCGAGTGTAATGCGCACCTGGCGGTAGAAGACAGGACCTTTCGAGGTCAGCTTGATCGCCAACGCCGTCAACAACATAATCGGCGATGTAATAATAATCATCAAGAGCGACACCACGATATCGAACACACGCTTGATCAGCGCTTGATCGCTCGGAATGCGGAAATCGCTCGTTTCAATGATCGATTCATCCTCAAAATTCATAATATTTGGGCTCACCATGACGAGGTTCTCAAACTGCGAATTGAGGAACAATTTTTTGCCCTCGCGCATCAATAGCGAATAGATATTCAGTTTTTCATTCTCATCGATGGCCGATGCGAGGTAGACAATATCGATCTCATCGAGGTACTGACGTACGTTCTCGTAATAATTCGACGTCACAATATGCGTTACAATATGGCGCGCACTCTTACTATTCTGGAAGTTGTACACTGCCGCATAAACTTTCGACTGCTCACCGACGATCATAATCCGTTTGGCCGATGAATAGCGCCGATAGACCGTAAAAATCAGCCACCGGAACAGATAGAGTAGTAGCACACTCACCAAGAAATTGATCAGAATGACTGAGCGCGGGAACGCAAAACTTCGACTCACGAACGACAACACCATCGTCACTCCGGCGAGCAGCCCCTGCGTGATGATCGTGATAAACAGGAGGTCGCCCTTCGTTTTGTTGTAGAGGACGTAAATCCCGGACAATAAGTTAAATATAATAAAGATCAGAATAATCCACGGTATCAGCTGTTGAAAGGCGATACCATTTTCACGCGGAATATAGCGACTTTGGAACCGAATGAGAAACGATAAGATATACGATAAAAAGAGTATGAGCGATTCGGCCACGCAGATCACCATGCGCACCCAATTCGTCCACTCTCCATTCTTCTGCATAATGAAACTCCTCCAAAAGAGCCTTCGATCCGAATAGATCGTAGCGATTCATAGTATTCTCACGCTATTTTAACACAGCCGTGCATGTTTGCTGGTGGGAGTCTTTAAAAAATCCCTTAAATTTCAAAAAAATCGGTAGAAACCTACCGATTTTGTTCGTCTTTATCTAATTGCCGTTCCCATTATCGAAGAAGTAATACTTGCCGTCACCCGCACTGTCCGTCTTCTCACGGCCATCACTCGGCGTTTCCGGTTGTGGCGCCGGTTGCTCCGGTTCAGGTTGTGGTTCCGGCTCAGGCTCAGG
>JALEMJ010000004.1 GCA_022768285.1 Aerococcus sp. | reverse complement strand
GCGTACGATGGCACTGAGCCTTCGCCGACATACACCTCTTCGGCATTCTCGCTATGCGTCTTATCGTGGTCGCTCGGATTCGGCGTTTCCGCTGTCACTGGTTCGCGATGGATCAACGATCCGTCTTCATATTTCGCAATTGCTTCAGATTTAATCTGTTGAATTTCTTCAACAGTTTCACTTTCTTCAATACGTTCCAGATAGTTATTCAGAGACTGCTCATTGCCCTGTTCTTTATTTAAGTGTTCTAATTCCTCAATTAATTCCTTAGCTTGTTCCTTAGTATTTAATAAATTCTCTGCACCTTGTTGCTCAGCTCTATCAAGAATTTGCTGTGCATCATCGATTGTGATTATCTGAGTTACTTGTGTCTTAAAATTATTTGCCTCTTCTGGAAGTAGATTTTTTAAATTATCAATAGAATTAATCGTTTCATCCTGAACCTGTCTTAATATTTCTAAATCACCAACGGCATTTCCATTGCTAACTATTACATGTACATCAACGGTAGCCCGCCCACTAGCAGTATCGTAGCTAATTGGGATATAGTAATCATCTTCCGCAAGATTTGAAGCAGGAGTTAAGAGTATCGAACCATCAGGATTAACAGTTACCCAATTTTTATATTGTTCATCAGTTACAGCAAAGTCTAAATTACCAACGGGTTCTCCGTTTAAGTAAGTGGGTGCAGGTATCATCTCTTTGGAACCTGGCTCTACTGTAACTGACTTGTAATTCAAAATACGGTTAAAATTAAAACTAGCTAATGCACCATATGCATCTGTCCCTTCCACTAATCCACCGTCTGGAGCAGTAAAATAGGTAACAATTGGAACAATGTTTGAACCATCAAAATTTTCAAAAACATATTCACCATTATCAGTTTTACTAATAATATTTTGGAATTTTTTATTCATTTTGATGACAACACGAATAACAGAAGGATGCTGTTCCGAATTAATATTCAATACTCTGTCACGGAAAAGTGTATAATCTCTTGCATCATAACTGGCATGACCTTCATCATTAAAGTTAATTGTCAAACGATATCTTTTAGGATCATATGCAGTTATTTTATTCATATCCGTTTCCGTTACATTGTAAGGCAACAAGTGCAACTCCGCATGATCTACATATGGAACTAGTCGAGGATCAATTTTAATATGAAATGTTGAGGTATTACCTATTTTTAATTCCGGAAATGCTGTGTTTTTATTCATCTTATGATCTACAATAATTGAGCCATAAGGTCCTGCGGTAGAGTTATAGAAAGCATCTGAACCCGAAGTACGGTATTTATTTTGATAATCTTTATCACTACTGATATTCGGAACAGTTGGCACATTTTCCGTTTTAAAAATTCCAATCTGATTAGTTAATCCATTAATGACACCCGTTTTAGGTTCTACCATAAACGCACGATAACCAATATACGATGACTTTATCTGTTCTAATACATTTGAGACAGAATCCTTTAGAACAATTTTTCCTGTCGTGCCGGTAGATCCGTAGCCAGCTGCTGTGCCAAAACGCAATACATCACTATATTTAATTTCCCAGATATTAGTCGTCCCATCAACTTTCTGTAATGTTCTTTCTTCGTTAGACACAATATCTTTCATGTAAATGTTATCGACAAATGCAGCTAACTTATCATCAATTGCTAAACGTATATTAAAATTTGGGCCTGCCCCATTAAATACATTTAGTATATTACCAGTCGAATATACTGACAGTTTATAATTAATTTCATTACTGTTTAATACATTTGGAGATGTTAAATCATCAAAAGTTACTGCTAAATTTTGTTTGTGGTACCAACTTTTTGATTCTTCATTGCTAGTTCCCAAGCCTCTAGAGGTTATCTCAGGATCAGAAATACTTGAACTATAAAGGCTAATCGAATTAAAATTCTTCTCTTGTGATGAACTTACTGGCGATATTTCATTTTTAACTATCACAGCGTCGGTATTCGTTGATAAACCATTTTTATTTTCAATTCCTTCTTCTGAAGGAGCACTTGTTACTTGCAAGTTTTCTAACATCGTTTGCGATTTCTCAATATTACCCACTTGTTCATCGGTTCTATTGGTACTTAATTCTCCATTTTCACTATTCTCTGACAAATAATCACCATCTTGTTCTTCCGGCGAAGCTAGTGTCAACGTATTAATAGCGGTCGTCTCAAGATCGTACGCATCAAATGGTGTGATCTCTTCACTATCAGTTGTTTGCGCATAGACATCGCCACCTAAAATATCGTAACCAGACATGCTTAAAAAAGCAGCTACAGCCACTGACGCTACACCGATATTCAACCGCTTAATTGCATAATGATAATTTTTAGATTGTTGCTGTTGACGCAACATTTTACGGTTATTTTTACTAAACATCGGTTTTACCTCCCAAAAGGTTTACATAATATAGTTAACTTATTTATTCTAATTATACTGTTGGCAGAAAATGTAATCAATTTAAAACTTCTTAAGAATATATTAAATTATCATCACACATTGACTCGCTCAACGTCGATGATAAGCAAAAAGCAGTAGCCCAGGAGCTACTGCTTTAAATTTTTATCAATTACTACTCATTATACGCGCGTGTATTTACCAGATTTGATTTCACGTGCAGTTAACCATACGCGTTTTGGTTTACCGTCAACTAAAATACGTACTTTTTGAAGGTTTGGTTTAAATGTACGGCGTGTCGCATTTAATGCGTGAGAACGATTGTTGCCTGCGACAGTCCCTTTGCCACTAAAGTAAGATTTCTTAGCCATGCTGTGATCCCCTTTCCTGAAAACTTGAATACCCGAGCATTTTATCATAGTTCGCCGTTTATTTTCAAGTCATTGTTAGATTTTTGCGCTATCGCGTGTTTGCAGTACTAGCAATTTTCCTTCACTGAATGAAAAAGTCATCTCATCGGTAAGAAATTCATTACTGATGAAGGATTGTGGATATGTCATCCGATAATGATCGAGCGGATATTTTGGACCCTGCAGCGTCAAATCGCTCACCGTTTCCATCGCAATGAAGGAAAGATAGGTCATGCGCGGCTCGCGTTTGAGCGTATACTCCCCCGGTGTATAGAAAGATAGCATGTCATCCGGCGATACAAAGTGAAAGCGATCGATGACGTCGCGATACTCAGGATCAAAGCCCATCCAAATGTTGTGGAGGGTATGATCCAATCGGCCACCTAACATCGCGTAGAAACGATATTCATCCATCACTGGAAAATCGGATAGTAAGGTATGTAGCGCACTTTCTGTATCCGTTAAATCTTTTTCAGGATTCAAAGCAATGAATTGTTTCGCATGCGCTTTAACTTCGCGACGCTCGGCTTCCCTAATTGAGTCGAAATCGCCGACTGCCAGATCCATCTCGTATCCGAGTGCTAACAAGCGTCGCGTCCCACGATCAACACCAACGAGATACTGCTCATCATTAGTATGTTGCGCGAGTTCAGCTTGAAAAAAGGACGCATCGAAATCCGAACTTCCAATCAGATAAGCTATCTTCATTAGTGATCAGCTGCTTCCTCAACATTGAACGACTGAACGGCGGCTGGGATGTCCGTTGCCTTGAAGATATAGGACCCAGACACTAAGCAGTCCGCACCGTTTTCCAAACACTGTTTAGCCGTTTCTGGTGTGATCCCACCATCGACTTCAATCTCAAAATTAAATTTTTGTGCGTCACGAATCATGCTCAATTCGTGGATTTTTGCCGTCATTGCTGGGATAAATTGTTGTCCCCCGAAGCCAGGATTGACTGTCATCACAAGCACCATATCAACGATCGGTAAGAGTTCGCGAATGATGCTTACTGGCGTGCCGGGATTCACCGCTACCGCAGCTTTCATGCCGTGTTCATGAATCGATTGAATCACCGAATAGGTATGCGATGTGGCTTCGGCGTGAATCGTCACACTATCTACACCGGCAGTTGCTAGATCTTGGATGTAATCTGCTGGATTCGTCACCATTAAATGGCAATCCAAAAAGGTATCCGTGAAGGCACGGACAGATTGGATGATCTCGACACCAAACGATAAATTCGGCACGAAATGCCCATCCATGACATCGAGATGCAACCCATCGACACCACTCGCTAATACTTTGGAGACGGTCGTTTCGAGTTGGCGGAAATCCGCATTCAAAATCGAAGGATATAACTTCATTGTGTTACGCTCACTTTCAATAATTTGGTTTTTGATTCGCTAATTCTTGATAAAACTCCTGGTAGTGCTGATAGCGCGAGGCTAAAATCTCACCTGATTCAACCGCTTGTTTAACCGCACAGCCGGGTTCGTTGAGATGCACGCAGCCACGAAATTTACACTGTGACTGTCGTTCACGCATTTCTGGGAAGCACTCGCGTAGTGTCTGAGTATCTAACGCTTTGAGATCCAATGATGAAAAGCCTGGGGTATCGATCCAACGTCCACCTAAACTATGGTACAGCGCGATATGACGTGTCGTATGCCGACCGCGCCCGAGTGCTTTAGAGACCACGCCTGTTTCCAGCGTCATATCTGGGAGCAACTTGTTGAGGAGCGTCGTCTTCCCCACACCAGACTGTCCCATTACCACGATTGTCTGATCCTTAATCGCTGCTTTCAACGCTTCAGAGGCTTCGATGGCTGGCGTGGTAATGACGGTATAACCGATTGACTGGTAGTGTGCTTCAAGTTGGCTGATCACCTCACGCTCCGCATCATTTTCTAATAAATCTTTTTTCGTTGGGTAAATGACCGGCTGGACATTGAGGCTTTCTAAATAGACTAATAGTCGGTCAAGTAAACGCAACGGAATGCTCGGTTCTCTAACAGAAACGGTGACTAAGGCAACATCGATATTCGCGACGGGCGGACGGTCGAGACGATTTTTTCGCTCATCAATCTGAACGAGCGTCCCGCTCCCATCCTCATTTAATGCAATATCGACGCGGTCGCCAACGAGCGGGTCCTGAGCCTTCTGCTTTAGACGGAATTGCCCGCGTGCACGCGTTCGAATCACGCGCTGATCATCCGTTTCAACGTCGTAAAACCCGCTAATGGCTTGCACAATCATGCCATGCACTGTATCAGTCATTATTTGGTACCACATCGCTTTCCATAACTGTTTCACCATCGCGGACAATTTTGAAACTGGCAGCTTCGCCATTATCCGTTTCAAATCTCAGCGTATAGTTCTTATTCCTAGAGATTTTTAAGGTATCCGCAGGGGCATCGTAACTATGTTTCTTATCATTGATATACACTTCAATTTCGTTGCTCTCCGCATCGCCTTCATCATCGAATGGAATCGTGATCCGATACGTAAAGCGTGAGGATTTGCCATTATTCCGCTGATGCGAGGTATCGCTCTTCTCTGCTTTCTTTCCTTTTGAAATAGTAACAGTTAATGGATTACCATGGACAATCTGCGATCCTGGTGAAATCGACTGTGCCATCGCTTTGCCAGCTTCGATATTATCGGAGTAATCTTCATTGAAATTGAGCTGCAATTGATAATCATCCGCATATCGCTGTACATCATCTTTTTCATAGCCGGTCAGATCCGTCATCGTGAATAACTGCTGACCGAGGCTTACTGTTAGCGTGACATTTGTCTCATCAGCCACAGTCTTTTTGCCTACTTCAACATCCTGTCCAATAACGGTGTTCTGCGGATTCATATCATCATATTGATCAGTACGTCCTACGGTATAGCCCAATTTTTCCAGCTGTTGCTTAGCGTCGTCATATGCCTGTCCAACCACATTAGGCATTGCGGTCGGTTCTTTACCGTCACTAATAATGAGGCTGACACCATCACCTTTGCGCAGACGTGTGCCCATCGCTGGGTTGGTATCGATCACATGGTCTTTTGCGACATCATCATCGTACTGGTGGCTGTTACCGTACACAGCGATACCGAGGTTCGTCAGCGCCTGGGTTGCTTCTTCTACAGTCATGTTCTGGATATTAGGAATATCAATATGGTTATTGCGATCATACATCGCGAAACCAGTGATACCGATACCCAGCACTAATAGCACGAGCAGTACCCAAACCCAGATGCGTTTCCACCACGGTTTGGCATCTTTCTTTTTTTTCTTGGATTCCTGTTTAGCGGAGTCATCACTTGTCTCTTCAACCTCATCTGCTAAAGCTTCAGGATGTTGTGCCATCTCATCGCGAATCGCCGCTTCGCCGAGAACAGCAGTGGCAGTACTGACGCCTTCCTGTGTGCTAAACCTCACTTCATCCTGTCGAGCATCATCCAATGCGGATAATAAATCTTCCCGCATGGCTTTCGCGGAATCATAGCGCTGATCTGCATCTTTCGCTGTAGCCTTATAGATCACATTCTGTAATGCCATGGGAATATCGGGACGTTCTTCCGCAATATCAGGGAGTGGTTCTTGAAAGTGTTGGACGGCGATGCTGACAGCTGATTCACCATCGAAGGGTACGTGGCCGGTCATCATTTCATAACCCACGATACCGACTGCATAAATATCCGACTGCGGCGTTGCTAAACCGCCGCGTGCCTGTTCTGGGGACAGGTAGTGCACCGACCCAATAATCGTATTTGTCTGCGTCAACGCTGTCTCAGTCGAAATAATAGCAATTCCGAAGTCCATAATCTTAATCGTGCCATCCGACTTAGTCATAATATTCTGCGGTTTCAGGTCACGATGAATCACGTAATGCTCATGCGCCGACTGCACACCATCGAGGATCTGGACGAGGATATCGCGAATCTCCTCGGCTGAGAGCGGTTGATTCGCCTTAATGTACTTCTTGAGGTCCATCCCCTCCACGTACTCCATGACAAGATAGTGGCCTTTGTCATTATCCACGATGTCATAGATATTCACGATATTCGGGTGATTCAGTTGCGAAATAGAATACGCTTCGCGCTGGAACCGCTCAACTGCACGTTCATCTGATGTCGCATTGAGACGCAAAAATTTAATGGCAACTTGACGATCGAGATATTCATCCATCGCTAAATAGACGGTAGCCATCCCACCGGAACCGATCTGCTTAATAATGCGATAGCGATCATCGATCATTTCGCCCTGTTTCATTCACTATCGCTCCCTTCCATCGCCACAACAACCACCGTAATATTATCCTGACCGCCGGCGTCATTCGCCTGTTGGATCAGTTCTGTAGCTAATGAATCGACAGTGGATTCCTGTTCCAAAATGGCTTGAATACGCGCATCCGCTAACATATCTGTCAGGCCATCAGAACATAATAAATACTTATCCTGAGGCTGTAGTTCCGTTTCGCTGAGGGCAACGCTCACCTTGTCATCGACACCGATCGCCTGGGTGATCTGATGCTTCTGCAGACTGTGATTGGCCTCTTCTGGCGTCATCACACCTTGGTCAACGAGCGCTTGAACATACGTATGATCCTTCATCAACTGTTCAAACTGACCATCGCGCAGGCGATAGAGCCGACTATCACCGACATGCGCAATGATGCCGCAGTCGCCGAGCAGGGCAAGGGCGACGATCGTTGTCCCCATACCAGCAAGATCCTGATACTGGGTTGATACATCGTATACACGATGGTTGGCCGCTTCGATGGTTGACTCGAACCACTTACGGACGCTTTCGGTAGTCATTTTGTCTGTTTTCTGCCATGCCACACCAACTTGGTAGAGTGCCATTTCACTGGCAACATCTCCAGCGTTATGTCCACCCATACCATCGCACAGTAGAGCGAGTACCTGATCCGATCGATTCGTGAATACATCCGCCTGATCCTGATTACTCTCTCTCCATTTTCCAACATCTGTTCGCTTTGCAATCTGCATACGATCACCTTCTCCTACGCTATCCATTCTTTGCTATTTTTGTTTTACTAATTTTGCGATGAAAAAGCCATCGCTATGGTACTGATGCGGTAAAATCTCAATCGTCCCATTGGTGCATATTGATGCTCGCAGCGGTTTTTCCAGCGTCTCTGGAATTGCTGCGATACGCATTTCAGGATGTCGATTGAGAAATTGTGAGATAACCTCGTGGTTCTCGGCTTCCGTGATTGTACATGTGCTATATACGAGCGTTCCACCAGGTTTCAATACACCCACAGCTGCGTCTAAAATCGCTAATTGGATCGCTTGCAGTGACTGCAGATCTTCAAGCTGCTTATTGTATTTGGTATCTGGTTTACGACGGAACAAACCGATCCCCGAGCACGGTGCATCGATTAAAATGCGATCGAATGACGCTGCTTCAAAGCGATCAGGTAATCGCCGCGCATCGCCAGCCGACACGGCCACACGATCAGCGACGTGCATGCGTTTAATATTCGTCCGTATCGTATCCAACTTGCGCACATCAATATCACACGCTACTATCTGACCACTAGCACCAACCTTTTCTGCCAGTTGTACGGTTTTTCCGCCAGGTGCTGCACACGCATCGAGCACGTGTTCCCCCGGTTGTGGATCGAGAACTTCTACTGCCAGTGCAGCTGAGGCATCCTGGATGGTATAGCGTCCCTCGTGGAACATCGTCTGCTGCATCGGATCGCCGGAAAGCACCCGATAGACATGCGGTGTAATCTCACTCGGTGCTAATGCCACACCTTGTTGTGCTATGCGTGCAACACTTTCGTGCTCTGACAGCGCATTCAGTTCGCTAAAACGAATATTGATCGGTGCTGGTTCATTCAGTGACTCAGCAATTTTATCAGCAGTTTCATTACCCCACCGTTTTCTAAAATAATCATACCATATCATCGGTAAACTATACTTTAGACTACAGTAGTCTATTTCATCGTCCGCTAAACTCTGCAACACTGCCTCTAGATCAGTTGCCTCGCGCATGACGCGACGAAGCACGCCATTTACAAAACCGGCAATAGCCTTATTGCCACGCATTTTAGCAATGCTAACCGCTTCATCTACAATGGCATGATTGGGAATATGATCGAGATAGTAGAACTGGTAGAGGCTCTCTAACAGTAACTCGCGCGTCCAGCGTTTCATCGCATGTGGTCGCTCGACGAATCGCAACAGGATACGCTCCAGTGTATAGTGGCGCTGCATTGTCCCATACGCGAGCGTCGTAAAAAGGGAAGTATCTTGATCATCAACGTCTGAATGACTGATTACGGTTTGGATACCGTCATTGAGAAACTGTTTGCCAGTCATTGCGCGACTGAGTACTCGCATCGCTTGATAGCGCGCAGTATGTTCACGTGCGGTTTTATCCTTCGTTGCTGTCAAACTGTTTTCCTTCCTCAAGATTGCCACTGCCACCATTGATGAAGCCCGCGATAGCCATCCGTTTCTTACCAGCCGGCTGGATTTCAGTCAACGCAAGCACGGTGCCATCGCCACATGCCACTTGAAGTGTCGCTGGTTTTTTAGCAATTTTAATAATCGTTCCTGGTGCCGCTTGGGTTGTAGCTGATGGCACTACCTCACTTGCCCATACTTTGTAGCGGACATCTTCGATCGTTGTATACGCCACTGGCCAACTATTAAAGGCGCGAATTTGATTATGAATACGTTGTGCAGATTCATCCCAGTTAATGCGTTCCTGCTCGCGCGTGATATTCGGTGAAATAATCACTTCAGCTTCATTCTGAGGTATCGGTGTGATATTTCCCTGCAAGTAAGCATCGAGGTTAGCCATTAATACATCCCGCCCGAGCGTACTCAGCTTCTCAAACATCGTTTCAACTGTATCATCAGCTTCGATTGGTATCCCCGCCTGTGCTAGCATGTCACCCGCATCCATTTTCTTAACGAGTTTGATCAGTGTAATACCGGTTTCGTCATCACCATTCCAGATAGCATAGTGCACCGGCGCGCCCCCACGATATTTAGGTAAGAGACTCGCATGCACATTAATCGCGCCGTATTGCGGGGCCTCGAGCAAACGTTCTGGGAGGAACTGCCCAAATGCTGCAGTAATGATTAGATCGATTGCTTCATCATTAATGAAGTGCAACACGGTATCATCTTTGCTGATCTTTTCAGGTTGAAAGACTTGAATATCGTGTGCCAAGGCGACTGACTTCACTGGTGAAGGTGTCAATTTATGCTTGCGTCCCACCGGTCGATCCGGCTGGGTAACGACAGCTTTGACCTCATAATTTGGTGAGGCAATTAGCGCTTTGAGTGGTTTAACCGAAAATTCTGGTGTTCCCATATAAACTATCTTGTACATTCCTCATCTCTCCTCGTTATAAAAATTGCTGCGGTTCAATATCAATCGTAATATATATACGTTTTTTCTCCCATTCCTGGGCCTGCTCACGAATAGCTTCGAGTACTGGCTTCAGTGTATCTGACTGACGATACTGATATAGGATTTGGAAATAGTAGCGTTTCTTGAGACGACGCGCTGGCTCCTGACTCGGACCGATCACGCGGTCATTGTTTTGTTCCGCATGTTTCCGCAATTTTGCCCCCAGTTGCATCGCGACACGCATCGCATCATTTGCTTCCACACTCGATACAGTGAATTGTACCGTGAAATAGTACGGCGGATAGTGGTTCAGCTTTCGATAGCGCTTTTCCGTCCGATAGAACGCCTCGTAATTTTGTTGTGCTGCCAGTTGAATTGCATAATGATCCGGATTAAACGTCTGAAAGATCACATGTCCCTGTGTTTCACCGCGTCCCGCACGACCACTCACCTGCGTTAATAACTGAAAGGTGCGTTCGGCCGAGCGAAAGTCCGGCATAAAGAGTGACGTATCCGCATTGAGCACACCGACCAGCGTTATATTAGGAAAATCAAGTCCCTTGGCGATCATCTGGGTGCCAAGCAGAATACCTGCTTCATTATCACGAATCTTAGCTAATAGATGTTCGTAACTATTCTTCCGTCGCGTCGTGTCGTTATCTATACGAATCACCGTCTCGTTCGGAAATAGTTCATTCAACTCCTCTTCCACACGCTCTGTTCCTGAGCCGAAGTCACGCAATCGCGTTTCCCCACAAACCGGGCAGCGTTGTGGGAGTGGCATCGTGTAGCCACAGTAATGACAGCGTAATTGTTGTTCACTGCGGTGGTATGTTAACGATACACTGCAGTTGACGCAGGTGAACACATGGCCGCAATCACGACACATCAAATAGTTTGCATAGCCCCGACGATTCAAAAGGAGCGCAACCTGATGACCTGCTGCCAACGTGTCCTTCATATCGTGATAGAGTTTCCTAGAAAACTGGTGATAATTTTTCTGTTTATACTCTTCGCGCATGTCCACTATAGAGACGGTCGGCAATGGCCGTTGATTCGCACGTTCTGTCAAGCGTAGGAGCTGGTACTTTTTATTCTGTGCGCGTGCGCGTGATTCCAATGCTGGCGTTGCACTTCCCAGCACGACGGGACAGTGATGATACTGGGCACGTGCAATCGCAATATCCCGTGTATGATAGCGCGGATCCTGTTGTTGCTTATAAGCTAAATCATGCTCCTCATCGATAATAATCACGCCCAGATTTTGGAACGGTGCAAATATCGACGACCGCGGTCCAACCGCAATCTTGGCGCGACCTTCCTTGATTTTGCGCCACTCATCGAATTGCTCACCCACTGATAGGCGACTGTGAAGCACGGCTACTGCGTCACCGAAACGGCCTTTAAGTTGTCCGACGATCTGCGGTGTTAAGCCGATTTCTGGAATCAGCAAAATCGCTTCTTGTCCTCGGTCCAGTGCCTGCTGAATCCACTGCATATAGAGCTCCGTCTTGCCGCTGCCAGTCACGCCTTCCAATAAGTAAGTCTCCGCTTGATTGGTGTCAATAGCCTTGGCAACGGGTTCGTACGCAGCTTGCTGTTGGGGAAGCAGTGGTTTTGCAGTCGTTTGCTCGATGACTTTATCCGCATACGGATCACGATCAACGATTTCATCAAAGCGTTTGAGCCAACCTTTTTCCTCGCCGCGACGGATGGTTTGCAGATTTAACTGATAATCATCGCGCAAGGCTTTGACAGATATTCGCTGACCGTCCAATTGCATGAGAACTTCACAGAGCAGTCGCTGTTTCGTCGCCGTTTTAGGGAGCTTTGCTTTTTCTTCTTCCAGTTGCGCATAGTTGAGGAGGGGTTGGATCCAGGTCTCCGTCGCTTGCGTCGTTTGGTCATTCACGCTGTATTTTAAGCGCACTTTATCCTGTTTACGCCAGGTCAATAGTGTCGCGAGCACGTGACGCGCTTCAGCTTCCTTCCAGGTCATCGCCGAGTCATCTTGAAAAACAGCTTCGCGCTCCATGTAAGTTAACGTATGCGTTGGATAAAAAGTCTTTTCATACTGACCTCTGAGCATGCTCGGCAACATGGCTTCAAGGCAGTGAATGCGAAAACTGACGAGGCGCTCAGACATCGTCAAGCTCAATTGCAAGAGTTCTTGTGTCACGACCGGTGCTTCATCCATGAGACCGTTGAGTGGTCGTAATTCGCCATCGTACGTTGCCGTGTTACTAAGTCCAACTACGAATCCGATTACCTCACGCACACCAAACGGGACTTTCACACGCATCCCCAGCGCAATCGTATCGCGCAACTCTTCGGGGACTTCATATGTAAACGGCCGATTCGTCTGTTGTGTTGGCACGTCCACTATCACGCTCGCATAACGATTTGTTGCTTCCATGCTGTCACCGCCTATCTTTCACCAATAAAAAAGGTGGCGCATGCCACCACCAATCCATCATTGCCTGCCAATGAATATTTAATTAAGCTTCCGTATGTTCTGACTGTTTACCGCCCTCAGAAATAACCAACTTGTCATCCGTAATTTCTTCCAACGCTTGGCCAACATACTTTGGAGACTGGTAAGTTTTCAGCATCGGATTCTGTTCCGCTTGTAATTCGTGTGCACGTTTACTCGAAACACTGCACAACGAATATTTCGATTCAACCTTGTCTAACAATGTATCAATTGATGGATAAATAATCATGACATATCCCCTTCGCCTAAATAATTCTCGACAACATCATCAATAAAACGATCAACCTTCAAGTGCTCGGCCTTAATAATCGTTAGAATGCGCTCAACCGCACGGCTGACTTCGTCATTCTCAACGACGTAATCGTACTGCGTCATGAGCTGCAGTTCATCACGCGCCTTGTCCATTCGTTTCGCAATGACTTCTGAACTGTCCGTACCACGATTCACAATGCGCGATTCCAACTCACGCATGTTAGGTGGAGCTAGGAAGATGAAAACACCTTCTGGCATACGGCGTTTTACCTGAAGCGCCCCTTGCACTTCGATTTCAAGGAAAACATCTTTTCCTTTTTCGGTCATGCTTTCGACATAATCGATCGGCGTACCGTAGTAATTATCAACATATGTTGCATATTCAAGCAGCCGCTCCTCGTTAATCATTTCTTCAAAGTTATCCTTGCTCACGAAGAAATAATCCTGGCCATCTACTTCTCCTGGACGAGGTTGACGCGTTGTTGCTGACACAGAGTAGTAGAACTGAGCCTGTCCTTCTTTTGTATTGAATAATGCTTTTCTGACGGTCCCTTTGCCTACACCTGAGGGACCGGACAGAACGACCAACAATCCTTTCGATTTCATAGTGCACCTTTCATCCAAATCTCGATAGTGTGCTATTCATAATACCACAAAAAACCAACCGCATTAAAGCATCGCTGTGATTTTTTGTGGGTCTTAATTCATCTGTTCGTAAAATATCTCTTGACTTGCGAACAAATGTTCGATAAGCTCATTACGCGAAAAAGAGAACGCATGTTCGTAAAGGAGTATTATCATGGAAAATACCTATCGCCGTCCGTGGCCGATGTTCCCCCGCCTCGTCAAAAGAGCAGACACAGCGCACCAATCAAAGCCTGCCATCCCAACGCAAACGAATCTGCGGTCAATTGATGAGCTCAGAGACACCGTGGCTTATTATGCCAATGCGCAGGTACCTGTCTACCTTACCATCAGTCGACGCATGGGCAATGGCTTGACTTGCGATACCCACTTCGGCACGTTAGAAGCTGAGATGGCAGGGCAAGCATTCCAATTCTATGACATCGACAATGACATTCATCGCCTGATTCCTGCTGAACACTTACTGATGATCAAGCCCCTAAAATAAACAAAAGCGAAGATCTGTGAGATCCTCGCTGAATTGTTCATTATAAAATCGGTGATAAGAGCCGTGAGAAGTTCTGACGGAATTTTTTCCATAGTGATTGATCATTGAAGTATGCGCGGCTGAGTTCCGTTGACTTCAAGATATCCTTGTCGAACTGCTCATGCATCTGTTTCGCAAAAGTGTCATCATAAATGAAATTGTTTACCTCAAAGTTTAACTGGAAACTGCGAATATCAAAGTTGGCTGTTCCCATGCTGACAACCTCATCGTCAATACCGACCACTTTTGCATGAATAAACCCATTATCATATTTGTACACACGAATACCATATTTTATGGCTTCGCGACAGTAATATTCAGTCGCGCGGTACACAAACGGATGGTCCGGCTTACATGGAATCATAATGCGCACATCGACACCGGACATGGCGGCATATTTTAATGATTCAAAGGCTGCTTCACTCGGAATGAAGTACGGTGTTTGAATAAAAATGCTCTTCTTCGCCATCGTAATCATCTTGGTATAGCCCATTTCGATCTGTTGTAAGTCATGTTCTGGCCCACTCGGTACAATCTGCATCGGCACATGATTTTCGGTCTCCTGTAGTGGGAAATATGCTTCTGTTGATTCTTCAGAACCAAATTCTTTCAGGAAGTCCTTGTAGTAGATGCGACGACTTGCACACCAGTCTTTGATGAATACTTCCTGAATTCCTTGAACAATATCCCCTTCGACACGCATGTGCGTATCGCGCCAGTAACCGAGATCACGCTGACCGATATATTCAGTGGAAATGTTATAGCCACCGATATAACCGACTTTCCCATCAATTACCACTTGTTTCCGGTGATTGCGGAAATTTAAACGCATGTTCTGAATCCAGTGTGAATAGCCTAAAAATGATACGACCTCAGCCCCTGCATCTTTGAGGCGCTTCATATCTGCCTTATCCATTTTACGTGCCCCGACAACATCATAGAGGAAACGTACATGGACGCCTTCTTTTGCTTTTTCTTCCAACACTTTAATAAATTTCTCACCGAGTTCGTCGGATTCGAAAATATAGAATTGGAAACTGATATGATGTTTGGCTTTTTTCAAATCTTCCAACAAGTGATTCATAAACTCGTTTCCATCGAAATAGAGATCATAGCTGTTGTTATCCGTCAGAATACACCGGCCATTTTGCCCTAATAATTCAATAAGTTGCTTCTCAGAATCGGAGTAATCTTGCCTATAGATCTGATTACCATCATCATCCAAATATTTTTTCTTGGTGCGGTCAATACCCATTTTGGCAGTCTCGTCCAACATATAGATGCGCTTATTCGATATACGCCGTCCAATGAAGAAGTAGGCGATGAAACCAATCCCCGGGAATAATATCAACACTAATAACCATGACCAGATTGAAGTCACTGGACGATCTTCGTTAAAGACAGTAATGATTGCCCCAATGGTGTTAACCATTAATAAAAAGATAATAATATTCCAAATAAAATTCATGCTACGCCCTACCCTTTCTAATCGTTGAGCAAGCGTGAACGCTCGCGACGCGTTAAGTACGGCGTATGTCTCGGAATATACTGATCGGATTTGATAAATAATAAACCGAATAACACAACCAGCGCTAATGCACCTGAAGCTAATGTGCGAATGCCCTCTGTCTGTAGTAAATTCTGAAATATCACGTTCTCTTCAAATAAGAAGCGAATCAGCCCGCTGACAAGAAAATAAGCGAGCACAGCTAGCACTGTACCCGTCCCTAAATTCAAATAGACGGATGACATGCGACGATTATTCAAAGTTCGCTGCAAGTTTTTCGCAAATAAGCCGGCACTTCCGAACAATACGGCTGCGATCGCGACTAATACGGTCTGGACATTGAACGGTGTACCCATTGTCAAGTAGTCAATCACTAATTGACCGAAGCCTAACAATAATCCGCTCAGGAAGCCAGGCAGTGGTCCGCGTCTAAAAGCAAACAGCATAACCATAAAGCTGCCCAATTGCCATGCAGACGTTACAGCAAACGGGATGTACCCCATCACTGTGTTGATAGCGATGGCGATAGCGGTCATCACCAAACATTCAACGCCGACAACTAACCAATCAGAAGATTTCATTCACTGATCACCTAACCTTTCATAAAATTATGTTTCTTTCGGCGATGCGATGCCTCTTCAATCACTGGCAATACCATCGGACGGCGTTGCGTTTCTTTATACAGATAGCGTGATAAATCATCTCTAATAGCGTTTTTCAATTTTGTCCAATCAAAGTGTTTTTGATCGTTTAATTGATTTTCAACGATTTTGCGAACTAGCGACTGACTTTCCGCAATGATATCGTCAGATTGTTTCATAAATATAAATCCACGTGAAATAATTTCTGGGCCAGCAAGGATTTTACCCTCGCTGCGTGAAATCGTAACGATAACGACGAAAATACCATCTTCAGAAAGAATGCGACGATCTTTTAAGACCACATTGCCGATATCTCCCACGCCACTCCCATCGATCAGCGTATTAGTGGCTGGCACACTCGACAGTAGTGACATGTTATGGTCTTTATACTGCACGACATCTCCGCGGTCAAGCAAATAGATATGATCGCTCGGAATTCCCGCTGCCTCAGCGAGTTGACTGTGCGCGTGCATCTGACGAAATTCACCTGACACTGGGAAGACATACTCCGGTTGCATCATACGGATCATCATCTGGAGATCCTTAGGCGTTGCATGGCCACTCGTATGCAATGATCCGAATAAATCGATCGTATGGCCACCTGCACGGTACACATCATCTTTTGTCCGTGCAACTTCGGTTTCCATCCCGGCGTTCGGCGTCGTCAAAAGAATAATTAAATCCCCCTGCTGAATCCTTAAATCGCCATACTGTCCGGTAGACATTTTACGCAAGGCAGATAACGGCTCTCCCGTATCGCCCGTCTCTAAAATAATGACCTCTGAGTCCTCATATTGATTGAGTTCGTCCAGTGGTTTAAAGAGATCTTTCGATGGAATAGTTAATTTATTGTAGCGAATGGCTGCATCGATCATATTTTCAACATCGCTTCCCGACGCAAAAATATGGCGCTTCAATGCATAAGCTGCATTAATCGCTTGTTGAATGCGCAGGATATTGCTGCCAACGCTCGCTAGAATCACGCGTCCTTCTGCTTTTCGAATCTCCCCGATCAACGCTTGTTCAACCTGATTCTCCGGTTCATTCTCAAAATAGCTGGTTGCCTGCTTCGATTCAGATAACAATGCGAGGACCCCGTCGCTCGCGATCTCATTGAGCTTCTGGAAATCCGTTTGATAAGCATCACTCACAGTCATATCGAATTTAAAATCACCGGTGTAGACAATACTTCCTTCATCCGTCACTAACGAAATACCGATTGAATCTGGGACGGTGTGCGTTGTCTTGAAGAACTTAACCGTCACATCATCGAATTCAATTTCATTATCTTCAGTAATGACATAGAAGTCTTTGAATTGACGGACACCGCGCTTGCGACATTCCTGTTTCACCAGGTTAATCGTTAATTCGGTACCAAACACTGGCACAGATATTTCGCGCAGCAAATAAGGTACAGCCCCGATCGCATCAGCATGCTCATGCGTCAGAAAGATGCCGGCAATTTGATCTTGGTGTTCAATTAAATATGTGAAATCAGGAATCATAAAATCGATTCCTAACATATCATCGGGTGGGTAAATGAGACCACAATCGAGAATATATAGCGATTGATTAACTTCAACGACATACATATTCTTGCCATCTTCACGCACCCCACCGAGTGAAAGAATCTTAATATCACTCATGAATTATAGCTTCCTCTCTAACTTTCACTTTGTTTCCTTCAGTCCCCTGACTAAAGTCACTGCATCGCTTCAATTAGCGACTTACCGTTGAAAATACTTCTTTCATTTTAGCAAAGATACGGGCCAGCCACAATTGTAATCTAAGGCGTTGTTTAGAAAGTGATTCTTAGTGCGAAGCAAATGATTCAAGCAATAAAAAAAGAGCCGAGCAAGCTGCTCGACTCTCTGACATGCATCATAATTAACGACGCAAACCTAATGCCTTGATTAACTCACGATAACGTGTAACGTCTTTGTTACGCAAGTAAGCTAATAAGTTACGGCGGTGACCGATTTTCTTCATCAGTCCACGGTAAGATGCGTAGTCTTTCTTGTGCGTCTTAGCGTGTGCGTTCAATTTGTTGATATCTGCTGTTAACAGAGCGATTTGGACTTCCGGAGAGCCAGTGTCGCCTTCGTGTTGCGCAAACTTTTCAATGATTGCGTCTTTTTCTGATTTTAATAACATGAATGTTCACCTTTCTATTCATCTGCCACCTATCGCGTAAAGCGTCGGTGAGTCGCTAAACCCAAGAGATGGTATGCCATGCAAATGTGTAAGAAATTTCCACCAATTAACGTTTGGAGAACTGTGGTGATTTACGGGCTTTCTTACGACCTGGTTTACGACGTTCCTTCTCACGGGAGTCACGTGTTAATAAACCGGCTGCTTTTAACGGTTTACGGAAGTCTGGATCAACTTCCAATAAAGCGCGAGCGATACCGTGACGTGCTGCACCGGACTGTCCAGTGAAGCCACCACCGTTAACGTTGATGTAGGTATCGTATTGTCCTTCTGTTGCGGTTACCTTGAATGGTTGTTGAACAATTAAGAACAAAGATTCGTAAGGAAGGTAATCTTCCATGTCTTTGCCGTTGAAAACAACTTTACCGCTACCAGGTACTAAGCGTACGCGAGCTGTAGAGTTTTTACGACGACCAGTTCCTTGATACTGTGCTTGTGCCATGTCTATTCCCCTCCTTTAATTAAAGTAATTCGTTGATGTCAACGACTTCTGGTTTCTGTGCAGCATGGTTGTGTTCGCTACCAGCGTAAACGTGCAAATGTTTCATCTGCAAACGTCCCAAGCTGTTGTGCGGCAACATGCCACGAATCGAATTTTCGACTAAGCGTTCTGGTTTCTCTTCACGCATTACACCAGCACTTGTCACTTTGATTCCACCTGGATGGCCAGAGTGACGATAGTACTTCTTGTCGGTAGCTTTCTTACCGGTCAAGCGTACTTTTTCTGCATTGATAATGATTACCGAATCCCCAGTATCAACGTTTGGTGTAAATGTCGGTTTGTTTTTGCCGCGCAAGAACGTAGCAGCGACTGTGGATAAACGACCCAATGGGATATCAGTCGCGTCTAACACGATCCAACGGCGCTCTGTTTCATTTGGCTTAGCCATATATGTTTGACGCATGTGTATTCCTCCGTTACTTATTCAAAGATTGTCTGATTCACAATTAGTTCCGGGGCTAATCGTGGGGCAAACAATACCGATGAACAGTCTATCGTTTTTTAGGTATTAAGTCAATAATGAACCAGAAAATTTGTAGGGATATTGCACGGCGTGTTGCCGTTAGACAATTTATCTATTGCCTGTTCATTCTGCCTCTTTTTAGTTATTTGGGACATTCACGTTCAGGAAGTAGTATAATGAAAGATGGATGTGATATTAAACGTTATTGCATTACTTTTGTCAAAGGAGCAGATAGATATGGAAAAAGAGAAAAAATTACAAATCTTATCCGATATCATCGAAATGGAAACAGTCGGTGATAACGAGAAAGATATCTGTGACTATTTTAAAAAACTTTTCGATGAATATGACATTCCGTCAGAAGTTGTCGAACTCGATGAAGGTGAAAACCGTGCGAACTTCGTTGCAGAACTCGAAGGTGACGGTGAAGGCAAAACATTAGTCTACAGCGGACACCTCGATGTCGTCAGTGCTGGTGATGTCGATGATTGGAAACACGACCCATTCAAATTAACTGAAGAAGATGGTATTATCTACGGCCGTGGCGTTACCGACATGAAATCTGGTTCTGCTGCTATCGCTATCGCCATGATCGAATTAAAAGAAAGTGGCGAGAGCTTCAACGGCAAATTACGCTTGATCTTAACGTCCGGTGAAGAATCTGAAATGCCAGGTTCCGAAAAAGCTGACGAACGTGGCGATATGAAAGATGCTGATGCTTTAGTTGTAGCCGAACCTTCGAACGGCGCAATTATTACCGCTCACAAGGGTTCTTTCCAATACAAAATTACGATTAAAGGTAAAGAGTCACACAGTTCGATGCCACAACTTGGAATTAATTCCATTGATATTGCTCGTAAAATTATGGATGGTATCGCACAAGCAAGTGATGGTTACGTTGCCGAACACGAAGATGACGCACTTGATAAAACATTTAATGTCTTTACGCGCATTGACGGCGGTGACCAAGTAAACAGCGTCCCAGCCAAAACCATCCTATATGGTAATGCACGTACAACAAATGCCTTTGACAACGATAAATTCTTAGAAATCGTTGAAAAAGTGATTAAAGAAGTTAATGACGAAACAAAAGGCGAAATTAGTATTGATGTCTTAGAGAATGCTATTCCTGTTGTTCGTCCTAAAGATAGCGATCTCATTAAAGCCATCCAAAAGGCTAACGAGACACATGATTATGATGAAGCTTGGGCTAAAGCAGCTAAGAAATACCTCGAGGAAAAAGATATTGATGTAGATATTGATAAACTCCAAAAGGCCTATGAAGAAAATCCACATCCAATTCTCACTGCTGATGGCGTAACAGATGCCTCCTTCTTATTAAAGAGTAATGAAAAAGCTGATTTTGCGCTCTTCGGCCCAGGGATCGCGCCGGTTGCTCACCAAGTTGATGAGTTTATGTTCTTGGAAGATTACTACGCATATTGCGAAAAATTCGTATTAATCGCAAAAGCTTACCTCAACGACTAATTCCACCATTGTCATATTCATAAACGAAAACCCTCGAGTGAATGCTCGAGGGTTTTTTGGTAGTTATTTATTCGCTGACGATGGATCAACTACGGCCTGTCTTACACCTTGCACAATTGCTTTTATGACTTCCAGTCGATTCATCGTAAATAAATGAATCGTGTGATGACCGTGACGTATCAGATCGACAATCTGAGCAATCGCATACTGAATCCCAGCTATACACATTGCCTGTTTATCACTCGCATATCGACTGAGTAAGTCGTATAAATCATCTGGAAATGAAACTCCGCAAGCGTGCGCAAGACGCAAAGACTGGTTGAGATTGATTGGGGGCATAATGCCAGGCACAATCGGTACATCGTGAATTCCTGCTACTTCACACGCTGACAAAAAATCATAAAATACATCATTTATATAGAAAAACTGTGTCAAGATACGTGTTGCACCGTGTGCAATTTTATCTTTAAGGTAGGCAATATCACAGGGCAATGAAACAGCTTCTGGGTGCTTTTCAGGGTACGCGGAGGTCATGATTTCGAACCCACCGTAAGCTTCAATGTGACGAATCAATTCATTACCGTAACGAAAATCACCAGGCATGTGTAATTCAGGATTCCAATCCCTGGGCCAATCACCGCGAACGGCGAAGACTTTGTCGATGCCATGCGTCGCCAGTTCGTCCAACCATCGATCAATCTGCGCACTGCTCGAACCAATACCTGTCAAATGCGGTACTGCTGGTATCCCCTGCGCTTCTATCGCTTGTGCAACCTTGAGGGACCGTAACGCACTCATTTCCCCTTTTTCGGTACCTCCTGCCCCATAAGTCACGGTAATAAACACCGGCTCTAATGGAATCAATTCTGATAACAACTGTTCTATAGGAACACCTCGACTCGATTCAGCTGGTGAAATTTCTAATGAGAATTCCACAGTATGTGCGCGCATAGCTCTCCCTCCATCCTTTCACTCGTTAAAGGCCGTATCTTTTCACGATATCACGCCACACTGAAAAAAGTGACGACCGATGCGCCGCCACTTCCATTCAGAAAATTAATTTATTGCAATCGTTAGTGCAAATGATACCGCGAGTACAACCAGCAGCAATGCGCCCATAAACAGGGCAATCAAATATCGCGTCTTTTGTTCCCGACGATAGAGGTACACGCCTGAAATCAAGAGGAGCGTATCCGCAATCAGTGCAATGAGCAGCCAAATCTGTATGCCTGTCAATCTGCTTCACCTATTCCTCATGCGATTGATGATTGTCTCTGGATACTTTGACACTTTCCTTCGCTTCTAATTGTTCCTTCACGTAATCTGTCACTTCAGCGTGTGCTTTGTTCAATACTTTAGAGTAGGCGATGATTTCATCAACCGTCTGATCCAAGAACGCAATCGTATCGTCGAGTGGCTTTTTCGTCGTCACATCGACACCAGCAACTTGTGCTGCCGGAACAACATCGTCACTACCGAGTTTTAAGTAATTCAACCAATCGTCAACTGCGCCTGGTTTACCATTGACCACATTCAAGTAAGCTTCCGTTGAGATCGTCAAACCAGCGCTGTACGTGTAGGAGTATAGTCCCATGTAGTAGTGTGGTTGACGCATCCACGTGAGTTCAGCGCCAGGATTCAATTCTACTGCGTCACCCCAGAATTGATGTAACACATCGGAAGTCAACTGAGATAACGTGTCCGCGGTAAAACCTTTCCCAGCATCAACAAGGCGGTAGACTTCACGCTGATATGCCGCCTCTAATAAATGCGTAATGAAGTTGTGGAAATATGTATTGGTCAACATCTGTGCGCGCGCAAAACGCTGCGTCCGCGGATCTTCTTGCGTTTTCTTCAAATAATTTGCCATCAATAGCTCATTGAACGTCGACTGCGATTCGACGAGATAGAGGCTCGGTTCGTCTGTTAAGAAAAGATTATTGCGCTCGGCATTAATCATCTGTCCTGCATGCCCAAGTTCGTGAATCAACGTATAGACGTCAGACAACTGGCCATTGAAGCTCATTAAGATATACGGGTGCACACCACCAGCCATGGTCGCAAAACCACCCGTCGACTTGCCTTCATTCTTCGTATAATCGATCCAACGCTCTTCAAATGCCGGAATAATCGTATTGACATAATCCTCTCCGAGTACGCTCGCTGCTTCGCGTACATAGTTCTCCGCATCTTTCCAAGTAATCGGCTGACTGTAGTCCGGATCGAGGTCGATCTTCAGATCCGCGTATGTCATCTTATCCAGATTATTTTCTTCTTTTAAATGGGTGATGTATTTGCGCATCACCGGTGCAAGATCACTCATGATCGTATCAATCTGGCGATCGTACATTTCACGCGTGACCCCTTGATCGAACAGTAAGTAGTCGATCACACTGTCGAAACCGCGCAAATTTGCCTGCGCTTTTTCAGTCATCACGTGTGTATAGTATGCTTGTGCCGCCGTATTTTGGTACTGGCGCAGCGTCTTCTGGAAGACATCGAAAGCAGTACGACGCAATTTCGTATTCGGATGGTACATATAGTAGTCCTCATACAGCACAAAGCTTAGCGGATATTCTTCACCATCAACGGTAAACGACGGGAACGTCATATCAGCGAGCTTCGCTTGATTATATGTCTCATATGGTCCCCCAAAGACCGTCTCAAATTCCTGAAGGGTGCTCTCCTTTTCCTTGCCGAGATAGATTTTCTTATCGCGTTTAATCAAGCGGACATAGTTTGCTAGACGCGCATCAGCTGCTGCCAATTCATCAAGCAATGCATCGTCCGATTCCAAGAGCTGATAGCGCAAGAAAGACGTATTCTTATTAACGAGCTGCAGGGCATGTGCTGCTTCTTGTAAACGGACAGCGGCTTCATGGTCATTGCGATTCGCTTCAACAGGTAAGAAGGTGTAGTGATCAATCTGAGAAGCCGAGCGATAGATATCAGACAGTGCCGCAATCGCTTCTTGAATTACTGAAATACTGTCGAGGTGGCCTTCATATTTTTCTTTGAATGCTTTGGAATCGGCGACTAATTTTTCTTTCGCCGCTTCATAAGCTTTTGGTGTTTCAAAAATTGCAGTGAGGTCCCAGGTACTTTCTTCTGGTACTTCCGAACGTTTTGGAAATGTGGGTATTACTGACATAGCGTGTGCCCCTTTCATGTATATGTATGCCTATTGTAGTGGATTATCACTTATTGTTTCAATAGTCAGTCATTTTTTGCGTAATAATCATTCTTAATTTGACGCTCTTTTGGTGACAGATAGCGCACTTGTTCGAGAAATAATCCGTGCGCCGGTGCGGTCGGCCCTGCTTTCGTTCGGTCCTTCACATCTAATAGATACTGGAGATTATCGATGGGACGGATGCCATCTCCGATCTGCAACGATGTGCCAACGAGAATACGCACCATATTATATAGGAATCCGTCACCCGTAAAATGAAATTCACCGATTTGTGTCGCCGGCTCATAGTCGAACGAAGCCTCAGTAATCGTGCGCACTTTATCGGTCTTGTCTGTTTTGGTTGAACAGAACGATGAAAAATCATGCGTACCGATAATGACCGGTAATGCCTGCAAAATTCGCGCGACATCCGTATGATAGGGATGATGCAGAATATACTGGCGATCAAACGGCATAACCACCTCACCAAAATTCACGCGATAACGATAGCGCTTCGACTTCACATCGTAGCGCGCATGAAAATCAGCACTGACTTTTTCGCAGTGGGTGATGCGAATACTTTCCGGCAATAAACTGTTCAGTGCTTTCTGCATAGACCTAGCTGCAATATCGCTCGGATAGTCGAAATGAATGACCTGTCCTAGCGCATGGACACCTGAATCGGTACGTCCAGAAGCGATGATCGGAATCGTATACCCCTTCGACATTTTCGTTAGGGCATTTTCGATCTCGCCTTGAACAGTTTTTAATTTTGGCTGAATTTGAAAGCCAGCGTATGGGGTGCCATCATAAGCGACAGTAACTTTGAAGCGTTGCGTGACTTCTACCATTCCACTCACCACTGTCTCACAAGAATTGCTAGAATGCCGACCGCAACAATGCCTAAAAGTGCTACGGTATCTTTCATTTGCCAGTGGAGCAAACGATATTTGGTGCGGTGTTCATTATCCCCACGATATCCGCGCGCTTCCATCGCAATGGATAAATCGTACGCACGATCGAACGCGCTGATAAAGAGCGGAATCAATACCGGCAAGAATGACTTTACACGTTGAAGCAAACTGCCTTCACCGAAATCGACACCACGCGCACGCTGCGCATCCATAATTTTTTCAGCTTCATCCATCAGCGTTGGAACGAAGCGCAACGCAATCGCCAGCATCAGAGCCATTTCCTGAACCGGCAAAACTTTTTTTAACGGTCCTGCGAGTGTCTCCAAACCGTTAGTCATATCCAACGGCGCCGTGGTGAGCGTTAGCAACGTCGAGATAAAAATGATGAATATGAAGCGCAGCAGGATAAAGAACGCATTCACGATCCCGCCCGTTGTCAACGCGATCGGTCCGAACGAAAAGAGCACTGTACCCTCATGCGTGAATAGCAGCTGAAGAATGACCGTCATCAATATTAAAAAAATCATCGGACGTAACCCGCGAATGAAGACGCGCAGTGAAATCTGTGTGAGCCAGACGCCTGCCATCGCTAGCGTAAATAGCACGAGGTAACTCCACCAATTATTGGCAAAGAAAACGACAATCAGTAAATAGAACATTCCAAGCAACTTCACGCGCGGGTCTAATTGATGAATGATCGACCCTGTCGGCAAATAGCGTCCTAAAATCAATTTACTCGACATCGCGCTGCTCCTCCTTGTGCTGTTTAATATGTGCAATTAACTCATCAAAGCGCAGTGGCCATTCATCCGCATCAAAAAAGCCACGTGCCTGGAGTTGCTTCGCCAGACGATAAGTATCCGGTAAGTCTAAGTGATGCGTCGCCAACCATTCACTGTCCGCAAAAATATCCTGCGGTTTCCCTTCGCGAATCGCGTGCTTCCGCTCCATTACCACCACATGATCCGCATATTCAGCGACATCGTTCATCTGATGCGTTACTAAAATGACGGTCAGCTGTTTTTCCAAGTATAAATTGTAAAACATTGTCATGATCTCGCGCTGTCCCTTAGGATCCAAGCCCGCAGTCGGTTCGTCTAAGATCAAAATTTCTGGTGACATTGCGAGTACACCGGCAATCGCCACGCGTCGCATCTGACCGCCAGATAAATCAAAAGGCGCGCGATCGAACAGTTCCTCCTTGATGCCAACCTGCTTCAAAGCCTCTTTCGCGAGCTGTTCTGCTTCTTCTTCGCTCGCCCCATAATTTTTAGGACCGAACATCACATCTTTAAGGACTGTTTCCTCAAACAATTGTGACTCAGGGAACTGGAAAACAATACCCACGAGTTTACGAATATCGCGCAAAATTTTTCCCTTACTGCTTGAATTTAATGTCAAATCATTAATCTTGACGACACCGTTCGAAGGTTTTACCAATGCGGCAATATGTTTAATCGCTGTCGATTTCCCGCTGCCCGTTTGACCGATCAATGCGGTGAATTGACGCTCTGGAATGGTGAAACTCACATCATCCAACGCTTGATGTTCAAATGGCGTCCCCGCACTGTACGCAAAGCTCACATGATCAAAGACTATTGACATAACCAAGACACCAAACTTTCTTCAGTAAGATAGGCTTCGGGAACGGCAATTCCTACTTGCTTCAATGCCCGTTTAACGCGTTCTGGAAATGGTAATAGTAATCCGCGTTCAATTAGGGCTTCCGCATCTTTGAAAATCACATCCGGTGTACCCTGCTGCACAACTTCGCCGTGACTCAATAAAATCAAACGATCGGCTGCTGTAGCTTCTGTCAGATCATGCGTGATCGAAATAATTGTGAGGTGATTGCGTTCCTTCAAACGCCGAATCACCTGCATCACTTCGCGACGCCCCTCCGGATCCAACATACTCATCGCTTCATCCAGAATAATGAGCTTGGGTTGCAGCGCCATCACACCAGCGAGGGCCACGCGCTGTTTCTGACCACCGGAGAGATTGCCAGGTTCTTTATCTCGAAAATCCCACATGTCTACTTCACACAAAGCTGCTTCGACTTTTTCAACCATCTCATCATGTGGGATGCCTGCATTTTCTAATCCAAAGGCGACATCATCTTCCACAGTCGCACCCACAAACTGGTTATCCGGATTCTGAAAGACTAACCCGATACGAGCACGAACATCCCATAACGTTTCTTCTGTAAGCGCAATGCCATCAACCGTTATCGTGCCGCTATTAGCTTCCAACAATCCATCGATTAACTTCGCCAGTGTCGATTTGCCAGAACCGTTATGGCCGATAATGCCGACCCATTCGCCAGCTGCTACTTCAAAATTGATATCTTTCAGTGTCTGACTGCTCGCTTCTTCATCATACGAAAAATTAAGCCGATCCACCGCTAGTATTTGCTTCGCCATCTTTCCCACCATTTCAATAAAAAACTCTTCTGTAAGTGATACAGAAGAGTGTCAACTAGTTAATGTATTAAATATCTAAGAACAGTTATCCTGTGAATCTAAAGCTTCACAAATGAGCGCTGTCCGCTCGCCATTCTTTCGTTCAATTAGTGAAACTCTACCGCTGTTCCAAGTTTAATGGAGCAGCCGCAAAAAAGCAACGGTAACGCTTCAATTTTAGTTGCGTTTTGCTAATTCGTCGCCGATAAAAGCGATCCAATAACGTGAACCTTCTTTATTGAGATGCAAACCGTCCGGCTCCAGCCACGTACTGTGATCGTGAGTCTGATAATAAGTGTCCCAGTCAATCAATACAAACCGGTCGGGCTGTTCTTTCGCTTTTTGGGCGAGGAACTGGTTGACCTGATCGTGCCACTGACGATTCACATGCGTATTAATTAAATAGACTTTATGTCCCGGTCCGATAGCATCATCAACTTGTTGGAACTGAGACGCAGTAAACGGCCCATTCGCCCCCAGATTGAGCACGACATTGTTCTGCAACGCCCCCTGCTGTGCAAGGCTAGCTACAATCGGTGCGACAGAGTACATCTGCAAACCAACCTGTGCACTCACAATCGCATGCGGATACAATGCGTAGATTGCTGGGGAGACCCCCACAGTCAGTGAATCACCGATAAATGTTACAGGAAATTGATAGGCATGCTTTTTAGCACCATTGGATACAAACTCTAACAAATACTGTTGATTCGTATCGAGCGCCTGATAATAGCCGTCAATCGTCGCCTGATCGACCGATTCCTCTGGTTGCTGTTTATTATGAGCCGCACGCTCCGAGTTCATCTGCGCATTCTTACTCTGTTGCTCCAGTGCTTTCTGCGTCTCCTTCTGCGCTGTATCGTCAGTCGGTGCTGCAATCACGGTACCGATAGCTGTCACAAATCCGAGTGCCATTGCACCAAAAATAATCTTTCGTGGCAGAGATGTTGACTTATCCTTTAATTTTTGTGCCTCTTGGAACAAACGCAGCGGTTCACCTTTCTCACGGATAAAGAATGGTACCTGATAGCGCTTCTCGATCAATAATTGGTGCGTCAAAAAACCGAGCGCAAAGATCAACAAAATTTGGAGCCACGGCTTACTCGTGAACCAATTGCCGTTTGGAACACTCGCATAGAAAATAATAAAAATCGGGTAATACCACAAGAATACCGGGAATGTCTGGTTACCGAGATTGGCTGTAATAGGAAATTGTAACAATAGCCCCAACCAACTATTCGGCTGCATCAATGCGATAAGACCGACAGCGGCTATAATATTGAATAAAAACATCCCCCCATAATATGTAAATGTTCCGGAGTCTGTCAAGTTGAACATGAGGAAAAGACATACTAGGATAGCTATCGCCGCCACAATATCAACGAGCCACGTCAGAAAGCCCTGTTGCAGTACAAGGTGAAAATAGTCTTGTACACTTTTTTTCTCTTCAGATTTCTCATTCTCCTGAACAGGCACCGTTCCCGTTCGGTAGTTATAATCGGCATAAACCGTGCCATTCTTGCGGCGCTCTTCGTGAATCTGGTTATCATGCCGTAGCGCTGCGATCGTCGGACTAATGATTAAATAACTCGCAACACCGAGACCAAAACTGAAGAAACGCGTATCCGTCCCATAGTATACACGCGTCGGATCCTGACCGGGGGTAAACAAAATAGCCATCACTAAGGCGCTCGCAACACTCAAACCAAAGAAAAACCACCCGACTGTCTGTGGTTTCGAGAAAAAACGCCTCAAGAACCGATAGAAGAGCTCAATCAATACAATCAACTGCAAGTAGACAGCAATGTACCATAAATGGGCAAAAATATCCGGATGAAGAAAATTCGCGAAATAGGAGCCCCCCGCAATAATCTGATGCCAGTTACTCACAAACAATAACCCACTCCACACGCTGGAACGGATATTAACTAATAAATCACGCCTGAACAGCACAATGCCGACTAAACAGCACATCATCACCACGAACATCGGCCAGATGAGCTTCTTAATGCGACGGAATAAGCGGATCAACCAACCATCCTCTGCCTGATTCATATAGCGTTTTTCAAGATGATCAGCCATCAAAATACCAGATAAAATTAAAAAGATATCGACGCCGAGAAAGCCTGCGGTAACCGTGTGCGTAAAATAGTGATAGCAAATAATAGCGATCATCGCTAATAATCGCACCGTATCCAATTGTCCATAGTATTGCTTCTTCATCGCAGACTTAGCGCCTCCTTCAAAATATCCTGTTCATTATACCAAAACACATAATTATCAAACGATTGCAATCGCATAATTTTAACAAAATATTACAATTTAATTACAAAGAATTGCTATTATTTACTACAAACACTATGCTAATGCTTAATGTTTGCATACAACGTGTTGTATTGCTCGCATATCACGTATTCAGCGCAAAAAAAAACATTCCTGGAAGTACCTTCCAAGAATGAATGAGCTAGACTTGAAGCATCGCACATGCTTCATCATCGTAACACTCAAAAACGTACGGTATTACACAAGTTCCAAGATAACCTGTTTCGCGTTATCACCGCGACGAGAGCCTACCTTCAAAATACGCGTGTAACCACCTTGACGTTCAGCGTAACGTTTAGCAATGTCATTGAATAACTTTTGTACAGCAGTTTCGATAACAACATCGTCATCCTCTGCACGAACATCAGCGATACGGTTACGTAAGAAAGCTAATGCTTCACGCCGTGCTTTCAAGTCGCCACGTTTTCCTAAAGTAATCATTTTTTCAGCAAAACGACGTACTTCCTTTGCACGTTGTTCAGTAGTTACAATCTGTTCATTGATCAATAAATCAGTTGTTAAATCACGCAATAACGCTTTGCGCTGTGAACTCGTACGCCCCAATTTACGGTAACTCATTGATTCATCCCCCTGTCTCTATTTATTTTTCTTCATCTTTTAAGGATAATCCTAACGAAGCTAATTTCTGTTTAACTTCTTCTAATGACTTTCTACCTAAGTTACGAACTTTCATCATGTCGGCTTCAGTCATATTGGTCAATTCTTCAACACGATTGATGCTTGCACGCTTCAAGCAGTTATATGAACGTACAGAGAGATCCAATTCCTCAATCGTCATATCGAGATTCTTCTCTGTATGATCTTCTTTTTCGATCATGACTTCTGTCTGACGCGCTTCATTCGTTAAATCAATGAAGATCGTCAAGTGCTCTGTCAAAATTTTAGCAGCCAAACCGAGCGCCTCTTTTGGACCAATTGTTCCATCAGTCCAGATATCTAGCGTCAATTTGTCATACTTATTGACCTGTCCGATACGTGTATTTTCAATCTGGTAATTGACCTTAGAAATTGGTGTATAAATCGCATCGACTGGAATCACACCGATTGGCATTGATTCGTCCTTATTATATTCAGAACGAACAAAGCCACGGCCACTGGCAACATGCATTACCATGTGTAGGCGTGCCCCATCAGCTACAGAAGCAATATGTAGTTCTGGATTCATGACGTCGAAATCTGCATCAGCAGTGATATCAGCAGCTGTAACTTCTTTAGGTCCTACGACATCAATTTCAATATCCTTTTCGTCAACGTCGTACAATTTCAAAGAGAGTTGCTTAATGTTGAGAACAATTTGCGTAACGTCCTCCCGAACACCTTCAATCGTTGAAAATTCATGAAGGACATCATCAATTTGGATATATGTTACAGCAGTCCCAGGTAATGATGACAACAATACACGGCGCAATGAATTGCCGAGTGTCGTCCCGTAGCCACGCTCTAATGGCTCAACAACAAATTTACCAAATTTATTGTCTTCACTTACCTCAACTGTTTCAATACTCGGTTTTTCAATCTCGATCATCTTAAGCAGTAACTCCTTTCAAAACGTGATATGCCAAAAATCCTATAGCAGTCACCAAAGACGGTATCGCGTTTTGAAGACTAGACACGACGACGTTTCGGAGGACGACAACCATTATGCGGAATTGGCGTAACGTCGCGAATAGAAGTAACTTCCAATCCAGCAGCTTGCAGTGCGCGGATGGCAGATTCACGACCAGACCCCGGACCTTTAACGGTTACTTCGACGCTCTTCATTCCATTATCGATTGCTGTTTTAGCTGCAGCTTCAGACGATAATTGGGCTGCATAAGGTGTTGACTTACGGGAACCCTTGAAACCTAAAGCACCGGCAGATGACCATGCAACAGCGTTACCTTGTTGATCAGTGATCATTACAATTGTGTTGTTGAATGTTGAATGAATATGAGCGACACCGTTCTCAACTTTTAATTTGCTACGCCGTTTACGTGATTTATTCTTTCTTGTTTGTGCCATTGATGTTTTCCCTCCCTACTATTTCAATTCATTATTTACGTGTAGCAATTGCTTGTCCACGTTTACCTTTACGCGTACGGGCGTTGTTCTTGGTGTGTTGACCACGAACAGGCAAACCACGACGGTGACGAAGACCACGGTAAGAACCGATATCCTGTAAACGACGGATATTCATGTTCACTTCACGGCGCAAGTCACCTTCTACTTTGATTTTGTCAACGACGCTACGGATGCGATCTAATTCATCATTAGATAAATCACGTACGCGCGTATCTTCATCAACATCAGCTTCAGCTAAGATTTTCTTAGCAGTGGTATTACCAATGCCGTAGATGTAAGTCAACGAAATGACAACACGTTTATCACGTGGAATATCTACCCCTGCAATACGAGCCATTGATGCTTTCCTCCTATCCTTGACGTTGTTTGTGTTTAGGGTTACTGCAAATAACCATTACTTTTCCCTGACGACGAATAACTTTGCAATTTTCGCAAATTGGCTTAACAGAAGCTCTAACTTTCATTCTTTCTACCTCCCGATGATATCGTATTATTTAAATCGATACGTAATGCGCCCCTTAGATAAATCATAAGGGGACATTTCGACTTTCACTCGATCGCCCGGAAGGATACGAATATAATTCACACGAATCTTCCCGGATACATGAGCTAAAATTTCAAAACCGTTTTCCAATTCTACTTTAAACATCGCATTAGGCAGCGTTTCAGTAACGGTACCTTCGATTTCAATCATATCTTCTTTTGACAAAAGGCTACCTCCTATTTATAAAAAGCGCCGGTATTCCCAACGATGACACGGATAGATCTTGGTCATAGGGTTGTTTAACCAGAGAAGAATAACATACTAAAAAGGATAACGCAACTTTTTAGTTATCTTCTAGTATATCCTGAATCGTGTTAAACACATTTTCGATACCGATAGTGCCATCGACATTAACCAGTACATGCTGCTCGTCATAGTAATCTAGAATTGGTGCCATTTGTTTCTTGTTGACTGCCAAACGATTTTCTACGACTTCTGGCTTATCATCCTCACGTTGGTGGAAATCATGTCCACCACAGCGATCACATGTATTAGCTACCTTCGGCGGATTCAAGTGAATGTTATAAGTTGCCTTACAATTATCACAGATGATACGTCCGGATAGACGTTCTTTTAGCGTTTCTTCAGGCACTTGAATGTTAATGACAGCATCGAGTGGCAATGCGAGCGACTCCAAGATGTCAGTCAGGGCTTCAGCTTGGTTGATTGTCCTTGGAAAACCGTCAAGCATGAACCCTTCTTCGCCAGTCTTACCTAAGCGTTCTTGAACAATACCATTAGTGATCTCATCTGGTACGAGGTTACCAGCATCCATATATGTTTGTGCCTGACGGCCGAGATCAGTACCCTCAGCCATAGCTTCTCTAAACATATCCCCGGTCGAAATCTGTGGAATGCCGAAAGCTTTTTGAATGCGCTCAGCTTGAGTGCCCTTGCCAGCGCCAGGCAATCCCATCAAGATTATATTACGTTTCATATTACTCTTCCTCATCTTCTAAATCTCCATCATGGATAAAGCCGACGTACTGATGTTTAATCAAACGTCCTTCAATTTGTTTATAGGTATCAAGTGCAACACCGACAACAATCAAAAGGCTCGTTCCACTTAACGCGATATTTTGAGGTAATTTGAGAATATATGAAACAAGCAGTGGCACCGTAGCGATAGCCATCAAGAATACCGAACCGAATGTACTCAGACGGTTCAAAATCTTGGAGATGTAACGCTCAGTTGTTAAACCCGGTCGAACGCTCGGGATGTAAGCTCCCGATTTCTGGAAATTCTCTGCAATACGTTCAGGGTTAATCTGAATGTGTGCGTAGAAGAATGTAAAGACGATAATCGTGAATGCGTATAACGCAATACCCGGTAATTCCTGCAGACTAAATACCTGCAGCGCAATCTTATACCAGTTTGCATCACCGAATTTACCAGCTAATAGCCCCAAAATTGTTTGTGGCACCATGATCAGCGAACTAGCAAAAATAACCGGAATCACACCAGCAGAATTAATACTCAATGGCAAATGCGAACGCTGAGTCGCCACATTCGCGCGTTTAGAGTATAAGACTGGTATACGTCGTTCTGCCTGATTGACGTAAACAACGAATGCAATCGCGAGCATCATCAAGACGATAAATATCGCTAAGACCCCGATATTTTGCATCATCTCATCGCCCGACTTGCCGAGAATCGATTGATCAACAAATGTCATCACTTCGCGTGGCACTCGGGAAACGATACCGGCAAAAATAATCATCGATGTACCATTACCTACACCGTTAGCTGTAATTTGATCCCCGATCCAGACTGTAAACATCGAACCGGCAGTCATAATTAAGCCAATCATTAAATAAGTAGACAGCCCGGGATTCGTAATCAACCCGAACTGTGCGAGTGAGTTGAACCCGAGCGAAATCGCGATTGCTTGTGCAAAGGCAACAACAACTGAAATATATCGTGTCCAACTATTTAATTTACGACGACCAACTTCACCCTGTTTGGACCATTCTGTGAATGCAGGAATGATATCCATCTGCAACAGCTGTACCACAATGGAAGCTGTAATATACGGTGAGACTCCTAAAGAGAAAATCGAATAACTCGATAGCGCGCCACCGCCGAATGTGTTCAATAAACCAAATAATCCGGAATTAGCCAACGTTGTGACTGCCTCCGCATTAACAAATGGTACGGTAATATGACTACCGATCCTAAATAAGATCAGCATTATCAATGTGAAGAAAAGTCGTCTTCTAATGTCCTTGTCCCGAAAAGCTCCGGAAATAGTGTGGAACATTAGATCACCTCAATACTTCCCCCAACAGCCTCAATGTCAGATTGAGCAGAAGCAGAGAATTTTGCTGCCTTAACTGTCAGCTTACGTTCTAATTTACCGTAACCCAAAACTTTGACATCGTTCTTCTCGTTCTTGATTAGACCTTTTTCTACAAAGTCAGCTGGTTCTACCGTGCTACCATCTTCAAAGACGTTCAAGTCTTCAACATTGATAATTGAATACTCTTTACGGTTAGGTTTTGTAAAACCACGTTTTGGAATACGACGGTACAACGGCGTCTGGCCACCTTCGAAGCCTAAGCGCGTCTTACCACCAGAACGTGCTAACTGACCTTTCTGACCACGTCCAGAAGTCTTACCAGTTCCAGAACTGGAACCGCGTCCGAGACGTTTACGGTTTTTACGTGATCCTTCTGCAGGTTTTAAATTGTGCAATGCCATTTATTCGCACCTCCTCAATTCAATTTACTATTTAACATCCTCAACTTCAACTAAATGTGAAATCTTGTTGATCATGCCTTCAATCGCAGCATCTTTTTCTTTAACAACCGAGCGGCCCGGGCGTGTAAGTCCCAAAGCTTTTGCGGTTTTGATTTGATCATCGGGACGACCAATGAAACTGCGTTTTAAAGTGATTTTAATTTCAGCCATGTGTCAATCTCCTAACCTAACAAATCTTCAACAGACTTACCGCGTAATTCGGCAACTTCTTTAGGTGATTTTAATCCCATCAGCCCTTGAACTGTTGCACGAACCATGCTAATCGGGGTATTTGATCCGATGTTCTTCGATGTGATGTCGGAAATACCAGCCAATTCGATGACGGCACGGACTGGGCCACCAGCAGCAACTCCAGATCCCTGTTTAGCAGGTTTTAATAACACTTGACCACCGTCAAACTCACCAATAACTTCATGAGGAATGGTTGTTCCAGCACGTGGTACAGTAATTAAGTTCTTCTTGCCGTCTTCGATAGCTTTATTGATTGCGGCTGGAACCTCGGCTGCTTTACCAGTACCGAAGCCAACATGACCATTCTTATCACCAACGACAACTAAAGCAGCGAAACGCATACGACGTCCACCTTTAACAACTTTAGATACACGGTTGATTGCTACAACACGGTCTTCAATATCGCGTTCGTTGACATTATCTTTTGTTTGTTCCAAGTTTTGAGCCATTCTACTGTCCTCCTTTTTCTAGAATTTCAAACCATTTTCTCTGGCAGCATCAGCAAGTGCTTGAACACGGCCATGGTATTGGTAACCGCCACGGTCAAAGACAACTTCAGTAATGCCAGCTGCTTTGCCGTTTTCTGCAATAGCTTTACCTACTGCCTGGGCATTTTCTGTTTTAGTTCCAACGTTTAATTCTTTTTCATCAGAGGCACTGGCAAGCGTAACACCCGCTACGTCATCAATTAATTGCGCGTAGATGTGTTTATTTGAGCGGAATACGCTCAAGCGTGGGCACCCTGCTGTTCCGGATAAATTACGACGAAGACGTCCGTGACGTTTCTGACGCAACTTATTTTTATCGGCTTTACTGATCAAAATAGTCACCTCTTTATAAAATTTAACGAATAAATAATCACAATCCTGTGACTATTTACCAGTTTTACCTTCCTTACGAATAATATGTTCGCCAACGTAGTGAATACCTTTGCCCTTGTAAGGTTCTGGTAAACGTGTTGAACGAATATCAGCAGCTAATTGACCAACTGTATCTTTGTTGATCCCTTTAACTGTAATTTCAGTGTTAGAAGGCACTTCAATTTCAACGCCTTCTGGTGCTTCGAATTCAACATCGTGTGATAACCCGACGTGAAGCACTAATTTTTTACCTTGCATCTGTGCACGATAACCAACCCCAGTAAGTTCCAATTTCTTTTCGAAACCGGTATGTGCCCCTTCGATCATATTGTTGATCAAAGAACGAGTGGTTCCGTGAAGAGCGCGGCTTTCTTTTGCATCATTTTGACGTTCAACAGTCAGAACGTTGTCATTCAATGCAATCGTAACAACTGGACTAAAGGTACGTTCTAGTTCTCCTTTAGGTCCTTTTACGTTAACTGTCGTCCCATCAATCGTAACAGTTACATCACTTGGGACTTCAATCGCTTTTAAACCTACACGACTCATTAAGCTGCTCCTTTCTATCTCAGGTATTACCAAATATAAGCGAGGACTTCGCCACCAATGTTCTTGGCGCGTGCTTCTTTGTCAGTAATGACACCTTCAGATGTTGAAATAATCGCAACACCCAAGCCGTTCAATACCTTAGGAATTTCATCACCTTTGGCATAAACACGTAAACCTGGTTTAGAAATACGCTTAAGGTTGGTGATTACGCGTTCGTTGTCATTGCCGTATTTCATAAATACGCGAATGACATTCTGTTTGTCATCTTCAATAATTTCGTAGCCTTTAATGTACCCTTCGTCGGCTAAGATTTTAGCAATAGCTGTTTTCATCTTAGAAGCAGGTACTTCAACACGTGAATGACGTGCAGTGTTCGCATTGCGGATACGTGTTAAGAAATCTGCAATTGGATCGGTCATAACCATTCTGTTTTACCCCCTTTTGTTCGTCGCTGACACTCTTACCAGCTAGCTTTTTTAACGCCTGGTAATTGTCCATCATGAGCGAGTTCACGAAGGCAAATACGGCATAAGCCAAACTTACGGTATACAGAATGTGGACGTCCACAACGTTGGCAACGTGTATATTCACGGGTTGAGAACTTAGCCGGACGTTGATTCTTATTGATCATTGCTTTTTTAGCCAAAATGTAAACCTCCCTATTGATTATTTACGGAACGGCATACCGAGCAACGTTAATAATTCACGCGCTTCTTCATCAGTATCGGCCGTTGTTACTAGGACAATATCCATACCACGTACTTTATCAACATCATCGAAGTCAATTTCTGGGAAAATTAACTGTTCGCGAATACCTAATGTGTAATTACCGCGACCATCAAATGAGCGTTTGCTTACACCGTGGAAATCACGTACACGTGGCAATGATACTGAAATCAATTTGTCCAAGAAGTCATACATGCGTTCACCACGCAAGGTAACTTTGGCACCAATAGGCATTCCTTCACGTAGACGGAAACCGGCGATTGATTTCTTAGCTTTTGTAATGACTGGTTTTTGACCAGAAATTTTCGTTAATTCATTAACAGCATTTTCTAAGTTTTTGGAGTTAGAAACAGCATCACCAACACCCATGTTGATCACAATCTTGTCAACCTTAGGTACTTGCATTGGAGAGGTGTAACCAAATTTATCGATTAATGCTGAAACAATTTCTGATTGATATTTTTCTTGTAAGCGATTAGCCATAAGTCCAATACTCCTCCTCTCTCTTAATCAAGGCTATTGCCTGACTTGCGAGCAACACGGATTTTCTTGCCATCTTCTACTTTGATGCCAATACGTGTTTTTTCGTTTGTTTCTGGATCCAAAATCTGAACATTGGAGACGTGGATCGGTGCTTCAATCTCAAGAATCCCACCTTGTGGATCACTTTGAGAAGGGCGCTGGTGTTTCTTAACGAGATTAGCGCCTTCAACGATGACGCGATCACGTTTAGGGAATACTTTTGTGACTGTTCCCTGGTGACCTTTATCCTTGCCTGAGATAATTTCTACTTTATCACCTGTTTTAATTCGCATTTATAGACACCCCTCTCCTATTAAATAACCTCTGAAGCTAGCGAAACAATACGCATGTAGTTGTTATCACGCAACTCGCGAGCTACTGGTCCAAAAATACGTGTCCCGCGAGGCGTCTTATCATCACGGATGATGACACATGCATTTTCATCGAACTTGATATAAGAACCATCTGGACGGTGCGCACCACTCTTAGAGCGAACGACAACAGCTTTAACGACGTCGCCTTTCTTAACAACGCCACCAGGTGTAGCGCTCTTTACAGTTGCAACAATCACGTCACCGATATTAGCGGTCTTACGACCAGAACCACCTAAAATGCTGATGGTTAAAACCTCACGAGCCCCGGAATTATCTGCCACTTTTAAACGTGTCTCTGTCTGAATCATTCTATATCCTCCTTCCGGTTCTCATTAAATAATGACTGATTTTTCAACAATATCAACTAAGCGGAAATACTTGTCCTTTGAGAGATGACGTGTCTCCATGATACGGACAACATCATTGAGCTTAGCTTCGTTGTTTTCATCATGTGCTTTATATTTCTTAGAGTATTTAATACGTTTCCCGTATGTCGGGTGAAATTTGAACGTATCTACCTGAACCACAATTGTTTTATCCATTTTGTCTGAAACAACGCGCCCTTGTAAGATACGACGTGGCTTACGTTCTTCTGCCATTTTAGTCATTCCCTCCTAACTGATTGAATTATTCTGCTAATTCTTGCTGACGCAACGCTGTCTTAATTCGTGCAATCTGTTTCTTAACTGTACGAATACGCGCCGTGTCCTCTAATTGACCAGTGGCCAATTGGAATCGAAGATTGAATAGCTCTTGCTTGTACTCTTTTTCTTGTTTAAGCAATTCATCAGCTGAGAGATTGATTAAATCTTTAAATTTATTCATCCGATTCACCACCAATTCCACGAGTTACAAATTTCGTTCGAATAGGTAATTTGTGAGATGCTAAACGCAATGCTTCACGGGCTACCTCTTCAGGAACACCACCGACTTCAAATAAAATCTTGCCTCGTTTTACCGGAGATACCCAGCCTTCTGGGGCACCTTTCCCGGAACCCATACGAACACCGATAGCTTTAGACGTATAAGATTTATGAGGAAAGATCTTGATCCAGACTTTACCGCCACGTTTCATGTAACGTGTCATAGCAATACGTGCTGCCTCGATCTGACGGTTAGTAATCCATTTAGAATCTAACGCTTGTAAGCCGTATTCACCATAAGCAACTTCTTTGCCACCTTTAGCTTCGCCGCGCATTTTACCGCGGTGTTCACGTCTGTATTTTACACGTTTAGGTACTAACACGCTTAATCCTCCTCTTCTTGTGCTACAGTTGGGAGAACTTCACCACGGAAGATCCAAACCTTAACACCAATAATTCCGTACTGAGTATCAGCCTCAGAAAGTTCGTAATCGATATCTGCACGCAATGTATGTAAAGGAACAGTTCCTTCAACTAATGTTTCAATACGTGCCATATCAGCACCGTTCAAACGACCGGCAACCTGAATTTTGATACCTTTAGCACCAGCTTGCATCGTACGAGAAATTGCTTGTTTCATGGCACGACGGAAAGCTACACGGTTTTCTAATTGTTCGGCAATGTTTTCGCCAACCAATTTCGCGCTCAATTCAGGTTTCTTCACTTCAACAACATTGATGTGGACGTTCTTACCAGTCAAATTGTTGAGGTGTTGTCTCAAACTGTCAACCTCTTGGCCGCCACGACCAATAACCATCCCTGGACGAGCCGTGTGGATGTTGACGTTGACTTTGTTTGCTGCACGTTCGATTTCAACACGTGCGATTGATGCATCACTCAATTTTTCATTGATGTATGAACGAATTTCAAGGTCTTCGTTTAAGACATCAGCGTAGTCTTTTTCTGCATACCAGCGTGCATCCCAATCTTTAATGACGCCAATACGCAAGCCGCTTGGATTAATTTTTTGCCCCACTGGTTATTCCTCCTCTGCTTCTTTAACTTCGATGGTAATGTGACTCGTACGTTTGTTGATGCCTGAAGCAGCACCTTTCGCACGTGGACGGAAACGTTTCATCGTTGGTCCTTCATCAGCATATGCTTTGCTGATGTAGAGGCGAGTAACATCAAGATCAAAGTTATGTTCTGCATTAGCGATCGCCGATTTCAAAACTTTTTCGATAATCGGAGATGCTGAACGAGGTGTATTCTCTAAGATAGCAATAGCTTCGCCAACCGGCTTATTACGGATCAAGTCGATAACTAAGCGAGCTTTACGTGCAGTAATACGAACTGTTCTTGCAGTTGCACGAGCAGTATTAATTGCTTCTACCATTTATTGTTTCCTCCTCTCCGATTAGCGAGCTGTGGTTTTCTTGTCTTCTTTAGCGTGTCCACGGAAAGTACGTGTTGGCACAAATTCACCTAATTTGTGGCCTACCATGTCTTCCTGAATGTAGACCGGAACATGCTTGCGTCCGTCATGAACGGCAATCGTCAGCCCAATAAAATTAGGGAAGATTGTTGAACGTCGTGACCAAGTTTTAATGACTTGTTTCTTTGAAGCACCCTGCTGTGCTTCTACCTTTTTACGTAAGTGTTCATCAATAAAAGGTCCTTTTTTTACACTACGACTCATTCTCTAAACTCCTTTCTTTATCAGCGCTTATTTGCTGTTACGACGGCGAACGATCAATTTGTTAGAACGTGCCTTACCTTTACGTGTCTTAACACCACGAGCCGGTTTACCCCAAGGTGTCTTCTGGTGTTTCAAACCGATTGGTGCACGACCTTCACCACCACCATGAGGGTGATCATTAGGGTTCATTACCGAACCGCGAACAGTAGGACGTTTACCTAACCAACGCTTACGACCAGCTTTACCAACATTTACTAATTCGTGTTGTTCATTACCAACAGCACCGACTGTTGCACGTGCGGTATTTAAGACAAAGCGTGTTTCACCAGATGACAATTTTACCAAGGTGTATTTGCTACCATCTTCACGACCAAGCACTTGTGCGCTTGTACCAGCAGCGCGTACTAATTCGCCACCCTTACCAGGCTTTAATTCAATGTTGTGGATAAGGGTACCTGCCGGGATGTTCTTCAACATCATTGCGTTACCAACTTTAATGTCGACAGCATCACCAGAAACAATGCGGTCACCAACTTTTAATCCACGTGGGTGAATGATGTAGCTCTTCACACCATCAGTGTATTGGATCAAAGCGATGTTAGCTGAACGATTCGGATCATATTCTACCGCTTTAACAATACCCTCAACGCCATCGTGACGACGCTTAAAGTCAACTAAACGGTAAGCCTGTTTGTGGCCACCACCTTGGTGACGCACAGTGATACGGCCTTGGTTGTTACGACCAGCACGTTTTGATTGGGATTCTAATAACGATTTTTCAGGTTTTGATTTAGTAATCTCTGAGAAATCGTAACCCGTCATATTACGACGTCCATTTGATGTCGCTTTGTATACTTTAATAGCCAAGACGATTCCTCCTATTCTTCGTTATCCTGGGTTGTTGGGAAAATTTCGATGCTGTCACCTTCAGCTAGCGTTACGATAGCTTTACGGCGACGAGCCGTTTTACCCGTGTATTGTCCAACACGTTTCTTCTTAGCGTGGACATTAACGATGTTCACGTTTTTTACTTTAACATCAAAGAGTTCTTCGATTGCTTGTCTGACGCGTGATTTTGATGCATGGATTGATACTTCAAAAGTGTATTTATCCTCATCCATAGCGTCCATACTCTTCTCAGTAATTACTGGACGAATAATGACGTCTTCTGCATGCATTATGCTAACGCCTCCTCTACATTAGAAAGTGCGGAACGCGTGATGATGACTTTGTCACTGTTTTCAAGATCATAAACATTAACATGGTTCTCATCAACCAGCGTAGCTTGGGCTAAGTTGCGCGCGGAGCGAACGGCATTTTCGTTGTCTTTGTCGATAACTACTAATGCCTTCTTGTCAGCTCCAACAGTATCTAACAACTTCTTGAAGTCTTTAGTCTTAGGTGCGTCGAATTGTAATTCATCAATCACAATTAACTGATCGTTTGCTACCTTGCGAGAAAGTGCAGAACGTAATGCTAAGCGACGAACCTTACGTGGTAACTTGTATGCGTAACTGCGTGGTGTTGGACCAAATACAGTACCACCACCGACCCATTGTGGGGAACGAATGGAACCTTGACGTGCACGGCCAGTTCCTTTTTGACGCCATGGTTTACGGCCACCACCGCGAACAGCTGAACGGTTCTTAGTAGCGTGTGTCCCCTGACGTTTAGAAGCACGAATCATCAAGATTGTATCAGTAATTGCATTTTCGTTTGGTTCGATTGCAAAAATTTCGTCTGATAATTCAATGTTTCCTGCTTCATTACCGGTTTGATTGAATAATTTAACTTGTACCATCGATTTTCCTCCTTTCCTAAAAATTATTTAGCACTATTTGCCGTTTCGATAACGACTAATGATTTTTTAGATCCTGGCACATTACCTTTGATCAGTAAAGCATTCTTTTCTGGAATAACTTTAACAATTTCAAGGTTTTGAACGGTGATACGTTTACCGCCCATTTGACCAGGAAGTTTCTTACCTTTGAATACGCGTCCTGGATCTGAAGCCATACCCATTGAACCAGAAACACGGTGGTAGTGAGAACCATGAGCCATCGGTCCACGATGTTGGTTATGACGTTTGATTGACCCTTGGAAACCTTTACCTTTGGAAGTTCCTGTAACGTCTACGATATCTCCAGCTTGGAAAGTCTCTACCGTTACTTCCTGTCCTACTTCGTACTCGCCAAGCTCTACGTCGCGGATTTCCCGAATGAAGCGCTTAGGCGTCGTGTTTGCTTTCTTTACATGACCTTGTTCAGGTTGGTTAGATAAAACGTCGCGTTTGTCGTCGAATCCTAACTGAATAGCTTCGTAGCCATCTGTTTCGTTCGTCTTCACTTGAAGAACAACGTTAGGTGCTGCTTCAACAACAGTTACTGGGACGAGTTCACCAGACTCTTTAAAGTACTGAGTCATTCCAACCTTTTTCCCTAAGATTCCTTTAGTCATGATTACACCTCCATAGATTTATTTTTTAATCAATATGATTAACGAATTAAAGTAAATATCGCCTATTTCTCACTACAGTTTGATTTCGATGTCAACACCGGATGGTAAATCTAACTTCATCAATGCATCAACAGTTTTTGGTGTTGGGTTGACAATGTCAATCAAGCGTTTGTGTGTACGCATTTCAAACTGTTCACGAGAGTCTTTGTCTTTGTGTGGACTACGGATAACCGTAAAGAGTGAGCGTTCAGTTGGCAACGGTACTGGGCCAGAAACTTGTGCACCAGTACGTTTAGCCGTCTCAACGATCTTCTCAGCAGATTGATCCAATCCTCGATGTTCGTAAGACTTCAAGCGAATTCTAATTTTTTGTTTTGCCATGAGTTTTCCTCCTCGTCAATAATGATCTAATGACTTGCTCGGTACAAATTCCCGACGCCCCCGTCATGACAATGTACCCGGGTGTGTCGCAACCTCATACGTCGAAGCCTGTGCCACTACAGTCCTGAGCGCGCACTACGCCCTTTGATGTAGAAAAAACACTCTTACAAGTATAACGGGATTTGACGTTTGAATCAAGGGTTATTTATGAAAAAACATATGATTGACACGTCTATTTTCAAAACATCATACCTATTTTTCATACATTTAAGAATGGTATCGCTACCGTACCACAATACAAAAAAGATCAGCCTTATAACAGGCTGATCTCGTGATTATTCCTTTAATTGTTTAACGCTTGATGAAGTATTCTTCGTACCACATTAGGAACATATATAATGTCCAGATTTTACGATGTTCAGCGCGACGTCCCCGTTCATCATCACGGAACAGTACTTCAATTTGATCAACATCGAAGAAGTGTTTAGCAAGGTTTCCGGTAACAACATCGTGAACTTGGCGACGGTATTTATCTTCTTTTAGCCAGTATTTCAACGGCGTAACGTAACCGAGTTTCTTCCGTTTTGTCCACTCATCTGGTAGGTAATCTTCTGCGGCCTTTCGGAAAGCAACTTTTGATTTCTCACCATCAACTTTTAATTTGTCAGGCATGCGGCGCGCAAAGTCCAACAAATCTTCATCGAGCAGTGGTGTAACAAGTTGGACAGAATTCGCGATGTTCATGCGGTCTGCTTTCAGTGCAATATCATGCAACATGAACATGTGGAAGTCCAAATACTGTTTCTTTTGAATATCACTGTAATTCGGGATATGTTGGAAGTAAGGCTCGGTCAAATCATGGATACGTGGTGCATCTTTGTATGCATCAGTAACGAGAGCTAAGGCATTGTTTTCATGGAAGATCTTGTTCTGGCCAATGTACCAGTCTTCCACTGGCAAGCCCTTAATTAAGAAATTGCGCCCCTTGAAGTCGTGGTCGCTGTTCAATACGCGCTGTCCTAATGCTTGGCGAATGGCTTTTGGTAACTTCCGATAAGTTTGAATGCTCTTAGGCTCTTCGTATTCGTGATACCCACCAAAGAATTCATCAGCACCTTCACCGGAGTATAAGGCGTGGGTCGTACGACTAATCGTCTTAGACAAATAGTACATCGGAATAGCCGATAAGTTCGCATATGGAAGGTCACACAAGTACACAATCTTGCGCAGTTCTGAGAATGCCTCGTCTGCATCTAATAATTTAGCAGTGTGATGCGCGCCAATGATCTCTGAGAACGCACGCGCATTGTCGATCTCGGAAAATTCCTTACTATTATAACCAACCGTAAATGTTTCTTTCGGTTGCAAGCGTGCAGCTAGGTAGGAACTATCCACCCCACCTGAGAGTGACTGAGCAATCATCTCAGGATGATTGAAGTACTGCAATTTATTTTTAATGGATTTACCGATGAGACGGTTAATTTCGTCTGCTGCTTCATTGACCGTCATTTCCTCTGGTTCAAACTTAATATCCCAATAGCTTTCGATATCAATATTATGACCATCGTAAACAATATAAGATGCAGCAGGCGCAGTGTATACATTTTTGAAGAAAGTCTCATTCAATACCGGGACTTGATAAACGAGATAAGGAACTAAGGCTTCCGAATTCAAGCGTTTCTCAAATTGTGGATGCTCTAACAACGCTTTGATTTCAGAAACAACCATTAATCCTTCATCTGTTTGATAGTAGTAGAAAGGCTGCAGACCGAAGCGATCACGGATGAAGATTACTTTACGTGATTTTTTATCATAAACAGTAACAACATAGCCACCCTTAATCACCTTAGCGACATTGACACTTTCGTGCTTGTAAATGGTTGCGATTAATGCAGCAGGTGTAAGCTCCGAACTATTCGCCTCGTAGCGACGTGCATAATCCTTCACTTCATCAATATTATTCACGTACCCTGTTAATAGCACGGTCACTTGGTCGTCTTCAAATATTTCCTTACCGTCAAATTGGTAATCTAAATCAATGCCTAGATAAGATAGTTTTAAATAACCATCTTCAAAATCTTTACGATAGTCCGGACCACGGTGGACAATTGTTTTCAACATATTGTCCATAATTTGCCTGTCACGTTCGACATTGATTAATCCAATAAATCCTGCCATCTGCACACCTCAATTTCATGTAATTCAAGTATCAACTGATTATTCAGTGTAATCTTTCTGTAATACTAATTCAAGGAATAGAAGTTTAAGAAAAGCATAAAATTCTATACAAAAAAAGCGCCCGGCAGCATCGCTACCAAGCGCTTTCGATTAATACTTATAGTCTAAAAATTAGCCGTTGATCTTAGATACAGTACCTGCACCTACAGTGTGTCCACCTTCACGAATGGAGAAGCGTGTACCTTCTTCAATAGCGATTGGGTGAATCAATTCAACGTTCATTGTTACGTTATCACCAGGCATTACCATTGGCGTATCTTCTGGCAAGCTGATGATACCAGTTACGTCCGTTGTACGGAAGTAGAACTGCGGACGGTAGTTATCCATGAATGGCGTGTGGCGTCCACCTTCTTCTTTTGTCAATACGTAAACCTCAGCTTCGAATTGCGTATGAGGTGTAATCGTACCTGGTTCAGCTAATACCTGACCACGTTCAACAGTGTCACGTGTCATACCACGTAGCAATGCACCAACGTTGTCCCCTGCTTCAGCGTAATCCAAAGTCTTACGGAACATTTCAAGACCTGTTACAGTTGTGGTTGCAGTATCGCGGATACCAACAACTTCGATTTCTTTACCAACTTCGATACGACCACGTTCAACACGACCAGTGGCAACAGTACCACGACCAGTGATTGAGAACACGTCCTCGATTGGCATCAAGAATGGCTGGTCAACGTCACGTTCTGGTGTAGGAATGTAGCTGTCAACAGCTTCCATTAATTCCATAATGTGTTCTTCTTCAGCTTCGTCACCTTCAAGAGCTTTCAAAGCAGAACCTTTAACTACTGGAATGTCGTCGCCTGGGAAGTCGTATTCAGATAATAAGTCACGAACTTCTAATTCAACTAATTCTAATAATTCTTCGTCGTCTACTTGGTCAGTCTTGTTCAAGAATACAACGATATAAGGCACACCAACCTGGCGAGCAAGCAAGATGTGTTCACGTGTCTGAGCCATAGGACCATCAGTAGCAGCAACAACTAAGATTGCACCATCCATCTGAGCAGCACCGGTAATCATGTTCTTAACGTAGTCGGCGTGTCCTGGTGCATCGATATGTGCGTAGTGACGATTCTCTGTTTCATATTCAATGTGGGAAGTGTTGATTGTAATCCCACGTTCTGCTTCTTCTGGAGCATTATCGATTGCAGCGTAGTCAGAAGCAGCTTCTTTGTTGATTCCACGACGTGAAAGAACAGTAGAAATTGCTGCAGTTAAAGTCGTTTTACCGTGGTCAACGTGGCCGATAGTACCGATGTTAACATGCGGTTTGCTACGATCATAAGCTTCTTTTGCCATGTAAATGTATCCTCCTAAAATATATCATTCATTAATCTTACTAATGAAACTAACGATTTGGCTTCATTATAGATAAATCATTTGTTAAAAGTCAAGCAACGAATGGATTCATCGCTCGATATTTATTGTGCTGACGATACTAGTGTTTACCGTATTGTTCGATGATTTCCTCTTGGACAGATTTAGGAACAGCTTCATAATGATCGAATGTCATTGTGAAAGTTCCGCGTCCTTGAGTTGCTGAACGCAAGGTAGTTGCGTAACCGAACATTTCAGCAAGTGGAACAAATGCGTGCAATTGAACGGCATTTCCTTGCGGTTCCTGTCCTTCAATGCGCCCGCGACGTGCGGAAACGTGTCCCATGATGTCCCCAAGGTATTCCTCTGGAACAACAACGTCAACTTTCATGATAGGTTCCAAGATGACCGGCTCAGCTTTCTTAGCAGCTTCACGCAATGCTAAGGAAGCAGCAACTTTGAAGGCTGCTTCACTAGAATCGACATCGTGATAAGACCCATCATAGAGACGTGCTTTCAAGTCAACCAATGGGAAACCAGCCAATACACCATTAGCCATTGCGTCTTTCAACCCAACTTCAACGGAAGGAATGTATTCCTTAGGCACGGCACCACCGACGATTTCATTAACGAACTCGAAACCGGCACCCTCTTCATTAGGAATGAATTCAATGTAAACATCCCCATATTGACCCTTACCACCACTCTGACGTACGAATTTACCTTCAGCTTCTGTCTGTTTAGTGAAGGTCTCACGGTAAGATACCTGAGGTGCACCAACAGAGGCAGATACGTTAAATTCACGTTTCAAACGGTCAACGATGATATCCAAGTGCAACTCACCCATACCGGCAATTACTGTCTGACCGGTTTCATCATCAGTCGATGCACGGAATGTTGGGTCTTCTTCAGCCAACTTACCGAGAGCAATCTGCATTTTATCTTGGTCAGCTTTGGTATCAGGTTCGATTGCAACTTCGATCACTGGTTCTGGGAAGGCCATTGATTCCAGTAACACTTCATTATCTTCGTCACAGAGCGTGTCACCAGTTGACGTATTCTTCAACCCAACAGCGGCACAAATATCTCCGGAGAATACTTCATCCACTTCAGAACGGGAGTTGGCATGCATCAATAAGATACGTCCAACACGTTCACGTGTGTCTTTTGAAGTATTCTGTACATAAGAACCAGATTTCAATGTCCCAGAGTAGACACGAATGAAAGTAATACGACCAACGTAAGGATCGGTTGCTACTTTAAAGGCTAAAGCAGCAAATGGTGCCTTATCATCAGCTTTGACTTCAATCGTTTCATCCGGGTCATCTTTAGAAACACCTTTGATAGGTGGAACATCAGTTGGTGCTGGCAAGTAATCGATGACAGCGTCCAACATCATCTGAACCCCTTTGTTCTTGAAGGCAGATCCACAGAGAACTGGGAACATATCTAAGTCCAAAGTTGCACGACGAATAACAGCTTTTAACTGATCAGGTGCAATTTCTTCACCATCGAGATAAGCCATCATCAAATCATCATCGAGGTCAGCACAGGCTTCAACTAAGTTGTTGTGCCATTTTTCTGCGTCTTCTTTGTATTCTTCTGGAATTTCTTCTTCGTTGATAACTGTTCCTAAGTCATCCCCGTAGATTTCAGCTTCCATAGTTACCAAGTCAATAATTCCTGAGAAGGAATCTTCGGAACCAATTGGCAATTGGATTGGCACAGCGTTCGCACCTAAACGGCTCTTGATGGTATCAACGGAGTATAAGAAGTCAGCTCCGATCTTGTCCATCTTATTTGCGAAAACAATACGCGGAACATGGTAAGTATCTGCTTGACGCCATACAGTTTCAGTCTGTGGTTCTACCCCGGACTGCGCATCCAATACGGTGACCGCACCATCCAATACACGCAACGAACGTTCAACTTCGACTGTGAAGTCCACGTGTCCCGGTGTATCGATGATGTTTACACGGTGATCTTTCCAGTGAGCAGTTGTTGCCGCACTAGTAATGGTAATCCCACGTTCCTGTTCCTGTTCCATCCAGTCCATCTGTGAAGCCCCATCGTGAGTTTCACCAATCTTGTGGATACGACCAGTGTAATACAGGATACGTTCCGTCGTTGTCGTTTTACCGGCATCGATGTGCGCCATAATCCCGATATTTCTTGTTTTCTCAAGAGGGTAATCTCTTTTTGCCATCTTGTCAGTTACTCCTTTTTATCAAGATTAAATGTTACAAGCAACTATTAAGACTATCCCACAGCACGTTATCAATAGTGAACTGTGAGCCGCATCCTACCAACGGAAGTGAGCGAAAGCCTTATTTGCTTCTGCCATACGATGGCTGTCTTCTTTCTTCTTGACAGCGGCACCTGTATTGTTAGAAGCATCGATAATTTCACGACTCAAACGAACTTCCATCTCACCTTCGCCACGGTTACGGGAAGCCGTAACTAACCAGCGTAAGGCTAATGTTTGTCCACGGTCTGGACGAACTTCCATTGGTACTTGGTAGTTCGCACCACCGACACGGCGAGCTTTAACCTCCAATAATGGTTGAATGTTCTCCATTGCTTCTTGGAAAACTTCCATTGGTGCACGACCAGTTTCTTCTTTGATGATATCAAAGGCGTTGTACAAAATGGTTGCTGCTTTTCCGCGTTTGCCGTCTAACATTAAGCGGTTGATCAAACGGCTAACTAATTCAGATTGATAAATTGGATCTGGCAACACTTCACGCTTAGCGACATGACCTTTACGAGGCATTCAATTTCCTCCTTTCATTTAGGAATGATTATTTTAATTGATTTATTTCTTAGGTTTCTTCGTACCGTATTTTGAACGGCCTTGTTGACGATCTTCAACCCCAGCGGTATCCAATGCACCACGAACAATGTGGTAACGAACCCCTGGTAAGTCTTTCACACGACCACCACGAATCAATACGACGCTGTGTTCCTGTAAGTTGTGACCGATTCCTGGAATGTAAGCTGTCACCTCTAATAAGTTTGACAAACGTACACGCGCATATTTACGTAATGCAGAGTTCGGTTTCTTCGGCGTCATTGTCCCAACACGGGTACATACCCCACGTTTTTGTGGAGAATTTGAACGTGTTGGTTTACTCTTCATTGAGTTGTAGCCGTATCCCAATGCTGGAGATTTTGATTTAGCATGAGACGACTTACGTGGTTTGCGTACTAATTGGTTAATTGTAGGCATTAAACCTGCTCCTCCTTCCGTTTATGTTGGGCCATTTTCATGCTCCACAGTGCCAGGTGTGTCATTTTACCTGGAAAAATGGGGACTGAACGTCCCACATTGACTTTTGTAGAAATGAAATGCTACCAGCTAGCTTATACTAGCTGTGGCTTATGTATCAGTCAGCACGACTGTATGAATCATATACAGGAATCTGCATACAAAAAGCACCTTATGTAGAGTATCATCTCTCCATTGGTCTGTCAATTCAAATTCTATTTTTATTTTATTTGTTGCGCATGGTTGGGAATAGTAAGACATCGCGGATCGACTGACGATCAGTAAAGAGCATCACCATGCGGTCGATACCGATACCGAGTCCTCCCGTCGGTGGCATTCCCACTTCCAGTGCCCGCAGGAATTCCTCATCGAGTGGTTGTGCTTCGTCATTACCATTCGCTTTTTCTTCCATCTGTGCCTCGAAACGTTCGCGCTGATCGATCGGGTCAGAAAGTTCCGTAAATGCATTGCCATATTCATGCCCCGCAACAAAGAATTCAAAACGGTCAGTGAATCGAGTATCTTCCTCGTTTCCACGAGCAAGCGGCGAAATTGCCTTTGGATGACCGTAAATGAAGGTCGGCTGTTCCAACGTGTCTTCGACAAATTCTTCGAAGAAGTTGTTGACAATATGACCATAAGTATCGGTTTCTTTGTAAGGCACGTGGTGTTTCTCAGCCAATGCGCGCGCCTCTTCATCACTCATCTCTGGCCAGAAATCAACGCCTGTTTCCGCTTTGATCGCATCGACCATGTGAACACGTGGCCATTCGCCATCTAAGTGGATCTCTTTACCGTCATAAACAACCGTACGATTCCCGTCGTTCACTTTATCAGCAACGTATTGGAACATGTGCTGTACCAAATCCATGACATCATACATGGTGTAGTACGCCGTGTACACTTCGAGCTCAGTGAATTCTGGATTATGTGTGTGGTCGATACCTTCGTTGCGGAATACGCGCCCAATTTCGTAGACGCGTTCCATTCCCCCGACGACGAGGCGTTTAAGGTGCAACTCGAGCGCAATACGCAAGTACAAGTCCATATCCAACGCATTGTGGTGGGTAATGAACGGACGTGCGGATGCCCCACCGGCTAAATTATGTAGCACTGGGGTTTCAACTTCGAGATAGTCATTCTGATTTAAAAATTCACGTACAGCGGTGATGATTTTTGAACGTTTAACAAACACATCATAGCTATCGCGATTCATAATGAGATCGAGCTGACGATCGCGGTAAATAATCTCTTGATCTTTCAAACCAAAGTGGTCTTTTGGCAGTGGGCGCAACGATTTCGTTAAGTGGACGATACGTTCAGCACGTACCGTCAATTCCCCCATATCCGTGCGCATGACTTCACCCTCGATGCCGATGATGTCCCCGAGATCGGCTTTCTTCCAAATCGCACGGTAATCGTCTTCACCAACTTCGTCGCGACGGATATAGAGCTGAATACGTCCGGTTGAATCCTGTAAATCACCAAAGCCGACTTTGCCTTTGCCTCGCTTGCTCATCAAACGGCCGGCGACTTTGACCTTGACGCCCTTAGTTTCGAGGGTTTCTTTATCATCATCTTTGTATTCGTCTTGTAATTCTTGAAAATGTTGTTCTGGTTTGAATGCATCTGCACTCGCATACGGTTGATAGCCATTTTCTTTCAGCATTTCAACCTTATCGCGGCGCACTTGCATTTGGTCATTTAATTCATTATCTTTTGCCATTCCTATCCTCCCGTAAGTGTTTTATCGATTGGCTACTTTTGCTTCGCGTTCGACTGTTTTGTCATAAAAATTCTTCAAAATATCGCGCGTGTCTTCAACGGTTTCGCTCTCCATGCAGGCCACTTTGACTTTCGTGCCGCGCGGGATGCCCTTGAGGTAATAACTGACCATGCTCCGAAATTCATTTGCAGCGTGATCACTGCCACGTAGGTCTTCTAGCCGTTCCAGATGATCAATCGCCGCCAGAATACGCTCGGAGCCTTTCTTTTCAGGTAAAAGTTCACCCGTTTCAACATAATGAACCATGCGTTGAATCTGCCACGGGTTTCCAAGGCTACCGCGACCGATCATCACGCCATCGACATGGTAGTTATCGAGTGCATATTTTGCTTCTTCAGGTGTCCGGATGTCACCATTCCCATAAAACGGCACGGTCAGTTTCTGCCCGACACGATCAAGAATATCCCAATCCGCTTTGCCTTCATACATCTGTTCACGTGTACGTCCATGCATGGCGATCATTTTGGCGCCTGCGGACTCTGCAGCCAAGGCATTTTCTTCAGCGAAAATGTGGTCGCTGTCCCAGCCGATCCGCATCTTCACAGTGACCGGCAAACCGGTTGCTTCCACGACTGCTTTGACATGCTGATAGACTTTTTCTGGATCTAATAATATTTTAGATCCCGCGCCACTCTTGACGATTTTATTCACAGGGCACCCCATGTTGATATCGATGATAGCTGCTTTGGTGTTTTTCTCTACAAATTCAGCAGCTTCAGCTAATGTATCGACATTGCCGCCAAAAATCTGTAGTGACAACGGCCACTCACTGTCTTCAATTTTGAGCATTTCGAGTGTCTTTTTGTTGCGATAGTGGATGCCTTGATCGGAAATCATTTCACAGACAACTAAACCAGCGCCCTGCTGTTTAACCATTGTTCGAAACGCCACGTTCGACACACCTGCCATTGGGGCCACGGCGATCGGATTTGTTATTTCAATATCACCAATCTTTATCACGATATACGACCTCCTGACTGCTTAGGCAATTATTGCTTTTAACTCGTCTTCGCTAAAGTGATATTTTTTACCACAGAACTGACAGATAACTTCAGCTCCATGATCTTCTGCAATCATCGCTTCAATTTCTTCGGGTTGAATCGATGCTAGGCCGTTGCGGAAGCGTTCCTTGGAACAATCACAATGAAAAGCGACAGGTTCCTCCGCCAGCACACGGTAGTGATCAGGACCAGCAATAGCGTCTACAATATCTTCTGTCGTCATTCCCGCATTCAACATGGTGGTCACCGGTGGCAGTGTCTGAATTTGTTGCTCCAAGGCATCGATCACGTGATCATCAGCACCAGGTAGCACTTGAACCATCCAGCCACCAGCTTGTTTGATCGATTCATCTTTATCCACCAGCACGCCGAGTCCCATTGCAGAGGGAATTTGCTCTGATTGTGCTAAATAATAGGTAAAATCTTCCGCAATCTCTCCGGAGACAATCGGTACCTGACCACTAAATGGTTGCGCCATACCAAGATTTTTCGTTACGGTGAATGTTCCTTCTGTGCCGACTGCACCGCGCACATCGATCTTCCCCTGTTCATTCAATGGTAATTCGACATGTGGTTTAACCACATAGCCTTTTACTTCATGTTTACCATTAGCCGTTGCTAAAATCTGTCCTAATGGGCCATTACCGGCAATGCGCACAGTTAGCAGATCATCTTCCCCAATTGTTGCTGCTAAAAACAGCGTACCGATCAATGTACGTCCCAGCGCGGCACTCGCATTTGCCCACGTATCATGGCGCTCCTGCGCTTCACGCACTGTATCGGTCGCATCGATCGCCATCACGCGGATTTGATCATCAAATGCTAATGCTCTCAATAAGCTGTCTGTCACTCAACTTCCCTCGTTTCCTTTGCATATACCTTTCCATTATCTAAAAATCTGTTTCAAATGGCAAGCGTGATTTACCGCGAATCCTTACGCTATAAAAAAAGAGATCGGCTTACCGATCCCTCTTCTCTGACTCGCCTTAATCGCGATCATCATGTTCATCAATATCTTGCGTCTGATCAATATCATCATTCAGCGGACGATCGCTGTGTGATTTAACCCGCTGCTCATGCGTCGGGCGCTGCGACGTTGATGATTCTGCTGACTCCTCATTAGCTTCTGAATGCGAGTTTTCCTCATCAAATGACCGCGATGAGGTGTCATCGTCATCCGTCTGTGCCTTTTCCTGACGTTCACGCGCCTGGCGTTGCATTTTCTTTTTCGCTTCTTCATAAGAAGATGGATTACCTTCCGACATTTCAGCAGTTTCGTCATCTTCCGGTAATTCACCCGTCGTATATAAGCTACGAATTTCTTTTTCGTTCAAGGTTTCGCGTTCGAGCAATGCCTCCGCAATAACGGTTACCTGCTCTTTGTGATCTCTCACAATTTCCATCGCACGATCCAATAATTTGTTCATCTTATTGCGTAGCACTTCATCAATCTTCGCAGCTGTTTCCGCTGAGTAAGATTTGTCTGCGTACGGATTAGCGCCGCGCATCCCGTGGCTACCTTCATAACTGATAGGACCGAGTTCTTCACTCATTCCATATTCAGTAATCATCTGGCGAGCAATAGCCGTTGCCTGTTCAAAGTCGTTAGATGCCCCTGTTGTTGCGGAGTTGAAGAATACCATTTCAGCGGCACGCCCACCGAGTAAACCGATGATCTGTTCATCTAATTCTTTTGCTGAGTACATATTCTGATCTTCGCGCGGCAACATAATATTATATCCGCCGGCTTTCCCACGTGGCACTATCGTTACTTTATGAACGACACGTGCTTCACTCAAGACCAACCCACAGATGGAGTGACCAGCTTCGTGGAACGCGGTAATACGACGTTCTTTTTGGTTAACTTGGCGACTCGGTTTAGCCGGACCAGCGATGACACGATCCTGTGCTTCATCGACATCGATCATGCTAATCGTCTTCTTGTCTAAACGCGCCGCTACCAACGCAGCTTCATTCAGCACGTTTTCAAGTTCCGCACCGGTAAATCCTGGCGTCTGTTGTGCGACAATTTTTAAGTCAACATCGTCAGCTAAGTTTTTGTTGCGTGCGTGAACTTTCAAGATTGCCTCACGCCCTTTGACATCCGGACGCCCGATCAAGATCTGACGGTCGAAACGTCCTGGGCGCAGCAAAGCATCATCCAACACATCAGAACGGTTCGTCGCTGCAATCACGATGACGTTATCTTTTTCTTCGAAACCATCTAATTCAACGAGCAACTGGTTCAATGTTTGTTCACGTTCATCGTGGCCACCGCCCATGGAATTACCACGTTTACGGCCGACCGCATCGATTTCATCGATAAAGATAATGGCTGGCGCATTTTTCTTTGCTGTATCGAACAAGTCACGAACACGACTCGCGCCGACACCGACGAACATTTCCACGAATTCAGACCCGCTCATTGAATAGAATGGCACACCGGCTTCTCCGGCCACTGCCTTAGCAAGCAATGTTTTACCAGTTCCCGGAGGGCCTTCGAGCAGAATCCCCTTCGGTACGCGCGCACCGAGTTCATGGTATTTCCCAGGATTCTTCAAGAAGTCAACAACTTCGACTAATTCCTGTTTCTCTTCATCGGCGCCCGCAACATCGGAAAAGCGTACTTTCGATTCTTTGGCGCGATCTTTAGCCTTAGATTTGCCCACTTGCATTGGGTTGCCTGGTCCGCGTCCCTGCATCTGACTAGTCATCGCATACATCAAGAAGATGAATAATAGGATTGGCAGGGCACTAAATAACAAGCTGACCCACACGCCTGCTTGACTTTCTTCGAGGGCTTTAACGTGTGTACCTGTCGCATCAGCAGCTTCGGTAATCTGATTAATGGTGCCATCATTCGGCAATACATCAACAATGAAGCCATCCGGGCGATCGGAGGTCCGATTATCGAAAATCGTAACGCCTTCCTGATTATCCTGTTCCTTATTATCTGTTGCTTTATACGTTCCTGTAACCTCAAAAGTCCCAGCTTTAGGTTGCATTTCGAATTCTTTGACTTTACCATCGCGCAACTGTTGGACAAATTCAGATTGCGTTAGCTCACGCTGCGATCCTGAATTTGTGCCCGTGAACATGTTGACGATAGCGAGTAAAGCAAAGAACACTAACACCCATAAGAGGCCGCTCTTAAGGAAACTATTCGGTCGTTTCGGCTGATTTCCTCTCTGCATTCAACTGCTCCATTTCTATACAATCATTTCATTGAAACGTTCATTCGAAAAAACACTCGTAGCGGTAATTATAACACATTCATTACCGATAAACGTGATTATTCTATTAAGGTGGCAAACACCTAAACAGCTTCCGGTTTCAATACGCCGATATAAGGCAAACCGCGGTATTTCTGATCGTAATCCATCCCATAGCCGACAACGAATTCATCTGGAATTTCGATACCGACCCAATCCGGTGTATAGCCTGTTTGGCGATGTTCCTTTTTGTTCAACAGTGCGGTAACGTGCACCGATGCTGCTTCGCGGTATTCAAATAATTCGCGCAGGCGATCGATCGTTTGACCTGTGTCGATAATATCTTCCACGAATAGGACGTGGCGATCTTTAACGGAGACGTCGAGATCTTTTAAGATTTTCACGTGTCCCGATGATTCCATGCTACCCCCGTAACTGGATACTGACATAAATTCCATTTCCAGTGGGCAGTGCATTTCGCGCACGAGGTCACTCATGAAGTGCACGGAACCTTTCAATATCCCGACAACCAATGGATTTTTATCTTTATAATATGTCGTTAATTCTTTACCCAATTTAGCGACAGCTTCATGGATTTCGTCCTCATCAATCAATATACGTTCAATATCCGGATTTTCAGGGGTTCTCATTTTTGCTCCTCCACTTTCTTCGTAGAAAATACGTTCTCATTTTATCAAATTATACCTAAATGTCATCTTTTTTCGCTTAATTATCGAGGTGCCAATACACTGATGCGTGGCTATTCGCTGACTGATATGCGTAGAGAACCGTGAGATCGTTCGGATCGACCAATCCGAGGACTTCTGACGTCCCCACAACCACCACCCATAGGCGATCGCGAACAGGCTGTGGAATCTTATGATTAACTAAGAAACGTGTCACCTTTTGATGATGATCATCCGCTAAACGCACCCGGTCTCCCGCTTGGCGCTGACGGATGCGCAACGGCTCAGCAGTGTACTCTGCTGGGATTGGGAACGCATCTGTCCCTGTCGTTGTTTTCGATACACTGGGTGAAGGGGTAGATGGTCTGTCGCTATCACTCATTAAGCGGCTGATAATGAGCGCTTGGTATTCTTTACGCAACACATAATCCCCTGGCAACGACCACTCTCCTTGTGGTGTATCGCTCAGTATAAAATCAGCTAACGCACGGCGCCCATTGCGACCAAACGATTGAAAAGCTTCACTATCAATCTGATAGAGACAATGCATCAATAGCTGCTCCCAGACATCCGCGGTTAAGTCGGGCAATGCGCGGCGATCGATCAGCCAGTGCTTGTGGTCTATCATCGTAAATGCATCCGTAGCTAGAGCCTCGAGCTGCTGATCGGCGAGCGTCACCGTTGCCTGCAATTCCCGAGCAAAATCAAACAGATGTGTTACCACCTTGGGATCTTCCGTTTCCAGTGCTTTGAGCCAATGATTGCGAATGCGATTGCGCGTAAACGTAGAATCGGAATTACTCGAATCTTCACGGTAGGGAATCGCCCATTTCTTCGCTAATGCGTACAGATCGGCTTTGGTAATATCGATCAGCGGACGCACGACCGTCGCTGCCGGGTAATTATAAAGTCTTGTCAGTGGCCGAATGCTCTGCACTGACTGAACACCATGCCCTTGAATCAGGCGCATAAACAAGGTTTCACTCACATCCTCGAGATGATGTGCCGTCATCAAATAGCGATAATGGTGGGAATGGAGGTATTCCGCAAAATTCGCATATCGAAAATCACGAGCCTGCGCTTCTATTCCCGAAGTAATAGAACCGTGGCGCCAGATCCGCACCGCCAAGTCAATATCATGCGCTTCGCAGTAATCGATGACTAATTGCTGGTCTCGCGCGGCATCTTCGCGCAATTGGTGATTAATATGCATCACATCGAACGTCAATTTCCCGGCATCGCGCAGCGCCGTAAAGAGTGCCAATAAGCACATCGAATCGACACCGCCCGATACTGCCAGGAGTATGCCGCCGTTCATGTCCACCCCATAGTCAAGCAATCGTTGGTGCAAACGCTCAGTGAGTTTTGCGCTGTCAGGTAATGTACCCATACTACATCCTTCCATTTCAAGCTATCCGAAGCTAATGAAAAAAGGAGCTCAACAGCTCCCTATATATTTTCAGAATATGTCCGCTTAATGCCCGCGCCGGCCGCCACGACCACCGCGTTTAGACTCGGTATTCTTCTTCAATGAGCTCAACCGGTCTTCACTGTCCTTCAAAAAGCTCGACATCATATTATCAAAATCATCCGTTGAACCGTGCGCTTTCTTTTTGGCGTGATGGTGCGAGTGATCCGTACGTTTAGGGCCTCGATTCTCATGTTTTGGCTTCGGTTGTGCCTGTTTCATCGACAGCGCGATTTTACCATCTGCTGCAATCTTAGTGATGACAACATCCACTTCATCGCCAACCTTAACGAAATCATTAATATCCTTCACGTATTCATTGGCAATCTCTGAGATGTGGACTAGTCCATTTTCATTCTCATTAATATCGACAAAAGCGCCAAATTTTGTAATACCTGTTACCTTACCTGTTAATTTGTCACCGACTTGCACTGCCATCGATCACTTTTCCTCCTCTTTGATTGGATCACACGACTATTATTGCTGATTTTGTTGTGGATTGAGTTGTTTTGCCTGATCAGATGCGTTGTCTTCAGGTGTACTAAAAATGACTTCGTCATCTTTACTCATGTAGTACCGGCTGCGCGCAAGCTTCATGACATAGTCATCATCCTTGAGCAACGTCGCTTCATTTTTTAATGATTTGAGTCCTTTTTCTTCGCTCTCCACCGACTGTTCGACTTGCTGTCTCTCAGTTACCACAGCAGCCGTATTAAAGTGCGTTTTGACGGATAGTAAGAGGAAAAGCATCGAAAAACCAATCATTACAAACGCAAGTAAACGCATGAGCCAGTCATACATCCGCTGCTGTGACGATTGATTCTTGTGTCGGCCTTCCTGATAATGTTTAATCCCCGGTTCATAGTAGTGTACGGTAGGGGATGGCTGCTGCTCTGTCTGCTTCACGTGTCGCTCGTGCTCCCTCTAGATCTTATTATTTCAATTCTAAGAGAAAGCACCAACAAATGCAATATCAAGGAAACCGTTACTCCCACAATCTAAAAAATACCACTCATCGCATGATGAATGGTACTGTTCAAAAAAAGTATCAACACTCCCGCATCTAGCTGTGCAGTTTCTCTTGAATGAATGCGGCAGATTGTTTCAATTGTGCCTTTTCCTCGTCGGTGAGTTTAAGTTTCGCATCCGCGACGATCCCATCTTTACCGACAATCGCTGGGTAAGAGAGGTAGGAATCGTATTCAGGCAAGTAGTGGGATACCGGTAATAAAGTGTGTGCATCATTGAATACGGTCAATGCTAAGCGCACTGCAGCAGCCGCCACACCGTAATTCGTATAGCCCTTACCGTTGAGGACTACAAAGCCACCATCGCGCACGCTATCACCGATTTCATCAGCGTCGATCGTGTGGTTAGCTAACAGATCGGTCGCTGCCTGGCCATTAATGCGTACGGTCGACCATGCTGAAAATTGAGAATTGCCGTGTTCACCGAGCACATAGCCTTCTACCGAGCGCGGATCGACATCGAAGGCTTCACCGAGCGCACGATGTAATCGCGCAGAATCCAACAATGTTCCCGTACCGATGACACGTTCTTTCGGTAAGCCGGTTTCTTGTTGATAGAGACTGGCAATCACATCATTTGGGTTCGAGATCACAATCATGACGCCATCGAATTGCGAATTCTTGATATTCTGGCTGATGCCCTCGACAGCCTTAGTGTTGAAGCCGAGTTCGCCGAAACGGTCATTATTCTGTACCATACCGATACTGCCGACCGTTGAAATCAAAATATCGCAGTCATCGAGCAAGCGATTGTCGTTATAACTGATCTTTGTGTGATGCGGCAAGTTCATCATAGCATCGCGATAATCGATCGCGTCTGCTTCCGCCTTACCCTCATTAGTATCAAATAAAACTAAATGGTCGATCATACCGGAAACAACTAACTGGTGGGCAACGGCAGCCCCGACATTTCCCTGTCCAAATATACCTACTGTGCGACTCATTGTCTGCCACCTTTCTGCAATTACAAAGCATCAGTAGCTCATACGCTGTATATACGATTACTGATTATCCTACAATTTTATTAATCTTTTGACATTTTGACTCTATCATAAGTCAACCATTAGTACAACGGTTTTAATGATCCTGATAAAAAGGAGTGCCCGAAGATAGACGTTCCCTTCTCACATTAATCGTAAAATTCTGGTTCAGTGTTTTGGGAATCCAGCGGTTGTTCATCGATCATACGGAACATTTTCTCCGCATCCTCCTTCTTCGTTGATTCACTCAAAGCGAGGACCTCAAATGTAGCCAGTGAACGCCCGAAGCGAATTTCTAAAGTATCACCGACTGCAACAGATGTACTCGATTTGGCGACACGATCATTGATCTTAATGCGTCCTTGATCAGCTACTTCCTTAGCAACTTGGCGCCGTTTAATAATACGCGAGACTTTCAAAAATTTGTCTAATCTCATTCTTTCTCTCCTTCTTCATGCACATTCAAAATGTTTTCCAACTGCATTAAAAACTGTAATAAGGCATCAAGCCAGCGATCTGTGGTTAATTTGCCTGTTCCGAGCGAAATCACGAGACATTTGTCCTCTGAGTGCATCTGCAATTTAAACGGTAAATCACCGATAGCTTCAAATACGCCACTCGTCACTTTCTCCGGTTGATCGGTCGGCCACGTTTTAAGTTCGATCTGCTGGCGAACCTTAACAATCGACTTAATCTGACACTGCGTCGCCACATTGCGCATCAATCCGACGGCGAGTAGCCATTGCACCGGTTGTGGCGGTTCTCCGAAACGATCGAGCATTTCATCGTCGAGTGCCCAGCGTTCATCATCCGTCTGTAATTTAATGATGCGATTGTAGAACTCAATTTTTTGATTTTCATCAGGAATGTATTCTGAGGGGAGATAGGCATCGATATTCAAATTGATTTCGGTTGGATCTTTCGGTTTTTCCGTGTGATGTCCCTGTTTCTTTGCGACAGCCTCACGCAACATCTGCATATACAGATCGTAGCCAACTGAATTCACGAAGCCGTGCTGTTCCGCCCCGAGTAAGTTGCCTGCACCACGAATCGAAAGGTCGCGCATGGCAATCTTGAACCCACTACCGAGTGCAGTGAAGTCACGCAATGCCGTGAGTCGTTTCTCGCCACTCTCGTTCATCGCTTTGTCCGCACGGAACATGAAGTAGGCGTAAGCCACGCGACTGCTGCGTCCGACACGTCCGCGCAGCTGATAGAGGGTTGAGAGTCCCATGCGGTTCGCATCCTCGACAATGAGTGTATTGACGTTTGGCATATCGACGCCCGTCTCGATAATCGTCGTCGTGACTAAGACATCGTATTCGCCTTCTAGAAACGCACGCATCACATTTTCCAGTTGAACGGCCGTCATCTGCCCATGCGCAATGGCTACCCGACTGTCCGGTACCAGTGTTTCAATCAGATGTGCTTTTTCCTCAATGCGCGCCACATTGTTAAAAAGGTAGAATACTTGGCCACCGCGCGCCATTTCCCGCTGGATGGCATCGCGAACCGCCCCTTCATTCTGCTCGATCACATAGGTCTGCACGGGATAACGATTAGCAGGTGGTGTTTCGATCACACTCAGATCGCGGATACCCGTCATCGACATATTGAGTGTACGAGGAATCGGGGTGGCTGTCAGTGTGAGGACATCGACCGTCTGTTTCAATGTTTTCAGTCGTTCTTTAGCCTGCACACCGAAGCGCTGCTCTTCGTCGACAACTACAAGTCCGAGATCGAGGAATTGAATATCCTCCGATAGTAAGCGATGGGTGCCGATCACGAGTTGGACACTGCCATCTTTCAACCCTTGAATGGTCTGCTTTTGTTCAGCTGAAGTTCGGAATCGGTTCAGTAATGCAATTTCAAACGGATAATCGTAGAAACGCTTCTGGAATGTTTCGTAGTGCTGCTCGGCCAAAATTGTTGTCGGCACTAGAAAAGCAACCTGTTTGCCATCCATCATCGCTTTGAACGCCGCACGCATGGCTACCTCGGTCTTGCCGAAGCCAACATCACCGACAAGTAAGCGATCCATCGGTTTTTTGGACTCCATATCGCGTTTGATCTCCGCAATACTCTGGAGTTGGTCCGGCGTTTCCGCATACGGAAAGGCCTGTTCAAATTCGAGCTGTTCCGGTGTATCGGCGCTGTATGCATAGCCGTTCTGCGATTCGCGCTCTGCATACAGATCAATGAGATCATCTGCAATATCTTCAATTTGATGTTGCACACGCTGCTTGGTTTTCGCCCAGCTTGTCCCGCCCATTCGGTTCAGCGAAGGCGCCTTACCATCCGCTGACACATATTTCATGACCAGATCGAGCTGGTCAGTCGGTACATGGATCGAGGCATCGTCCGCAAAGACAATCGTCATATAATCCTTATGAACGCCGTTGACCGTGAGTGTTTCGACACCGAGATACTTCCCAATCCCGTGGTTCACATGAACAACGTAATCACCAGGTTTCAGCTCCTGATAACTCATCATCCGTTCGGCATTGGAGATATTGAGCGACTGCCGGCGTCGACGCGGTTTGGCATGATGAAAAATCTCTTTCTCCGCGATCATGACCAGATTCTGGTCGACAAATTCCACACCGTTCGCCAGTTCACCGATAACGAGATTGATTTTGCCTGGAATAAATTCGTCAAGCGTCGTTTCAACTGCTTCAAGGTCGACATCGTCAAGCATCTGCTTTGTACGCTGACGTTGCGTATCATCGGATAAAACAATCATTATCTCACGTCCAACACGCTGCCAAGCTGTCAATTCTACTTTCAATGCTTCACTCTGATCATAGAATGGCGTGATATTGCGGGTTTGAAGCTGAATGACTTGATCGAACGAGAGATGGTTGTATCCGCGCTGCCACTTCGCAAAATAGAGCCGACGCCCGTAATCCTTTTTCAATAATTTTGCTAAGGGGACATACGGCTGCTCGGGCAATGGAAGCTGACCCTGTTCAATTAATGAAAAGCGGTAAGCGGCCACACTCTCATCCATCGTTTTCTCTGCTTCGAGGAGACGCGGATAGTCATCGATCACCAGAATATTATCAGCGCCGAGATAATCCAAAATCGTAGTTGACTCCGGCTGCATTAACGCCCGATAGCGTCGCGGTGAGTCCTCCGTTTCGCCGTGCTGCCACAGATCAACAATCTCAGCAATTTTGGTAGTGAGTTCATCCTTGACTGCTTCATCCTTCACTCCAGCGATCGCATCAGTAAGCACTTTTTTTAATTTTCCCGCATGTGCCTGACGCTGTTCTGCGGTAATAATGAAATCATCGGCAGGTATCAGCGTTAATGCCTCGAGTGGCGAGGTACTCTTCTGTGTGCTCGGATCATACTCACTGATGCGTTCAACTTCATCAAAAGCTAGTGACACACGCACCGGCCACTCACGATTGAGTGGATAAACATCGATAATATCACCGCGCACGCTCATCTCTCCCGGCTTCAAGACCATGTCTTCGCGATGATAGCCGAGCGTATTTAACTGCCGCACGAGATCGTCAGGCGTCCATTCTTGCTCAAGTGCAAGATGCAATTCGGCATCCTGCCACGAGGTTATTGGTAGCAGCGGTAAGCGCGCACCGAAGAGTGGCACAACTGCCACACCGTGCGCACGCTCATCCAGCAGCCAGTTCATCGTGTCCAACCGTTCAGCGAGAGCTTCTGGACTCGCAACGGCCATATCCTCCGCAACGGTTTCTGGTGCTTGAAACAGCTTGATATCTTCATTAGGCAAAAATGTTTCCAGTTCCGTCACATAATCGTTCGCCTTCGTTAAATTGGCAGTCAGAAGCATCACTTTTTGTTCCGAAGCGACCCGGCGCAGTGCTGCGATCGTATAACTCTTAGCTGAGGCTTCGAGTCCCAGCCACAGCGTTTGTTTTTGTTCAACCAGCGCGCGTTTGATCGACTGCCAGCTACTCATCTGCTCAAAAAATTTCGCGAACTGCATGTTGCCTTCTTTCGTTATTGCTTATTGATTAAATTGATTCATAACATTCATGAAGGTCTCGCCCTCGAGCCACGCGTCGATCGCTTGAACCGCCTGATCGACCGTCTGTAGCATGGTGGCGTGATCTTCTTTTAGAAAGCGTGAGAGCACGTGATTGACAACTGAGTCGTGTTCAGGATGTCCGATGCCGAGTTTCATGCGCTGAATCTCTGAACTGCCAACTTTTTTGATGATATCTTTCATGCCGTTGTGTCCACCAGCGCTGCCCTTCTGACGCAAGCGCAAGCGACCGACTGGCATATCCATATCATCATAAATGACAAGTAAATCCTCTAAAGCCAGCTTGTAATAATGCATGAAATTATAGACGCAATCGCCCGATAAATTCATGAAGGTCGTTGGTTTCACGAAGAGAACTTTTTCATTATTAACACGAGTTTCAAAATAATCGCCCTGCATCGCACTGCGGTCGAATGTTTCGTTGTGCTGCACTGCCCATTCATCAACCACGATAAAGCCCGTATTGTGCCGTGTACCTTCGTATTTCTTGCCCGGATTACCTAAACCGACGACTAATTTCATTGCGTTCTCCCTCTTCATTATGCTGTCAACGAAAAAACCTGCACACTCAAAAAAGCGTACAGCTCTGCATTTCATATTGCCTATCATTCTAGCGAAACCGTACTACCACTGCAACTATTGCACGCTGCACTAATCGTTGTGGCCCGTACAACAAAAAAGCACGCCCCACACTGGGACGCGCCTCGTTAGTAAGTGATTGATTAAAGATCAGCGTTTAATTCAACTTGACCTTCGTATTTTTCACGGAACAATGGGCTGACTGAACGGTTCTCTTGGATACGCAAGATCGCGTCAGAAATCAAACGTGCGACTGAGAGCACTTTGATCTTTTCAATATTCTTTTCTTCCGGCAAAGCGATGGAATCGGTCACGACAATTTCACGCAGCTTCGAATTCTCCAAGCGCTCAATGGCCGGCCCAGATAATACCGCATGAGTACAGCATGCGGAAACAGATTTCGCCCCGTTCTTGACAATCATATCAGCAGCAGCGCAAATGGTCCCTGCCGTATCAATCATGTCGTCGATCAAGATCGCGTGTTTATCCTTCACGTCCCCGATGATGTTCATCACTTCAGCGACATTTGCTTTCGGACGACGTTTATCGATAATTGCAATCGGTGCATGTAAAAATTCTGCCATTTTACGTGCACGACCGACGCCACCGTGGTCCGGTGACACAACAACAATATCAGCGTCACGATAATCCGGGTTCTCATCGTAGTAACGCGCCAATAGTGGCGAACCGAGCAAGTGATCGACCGGAATTTCAAAGAACCCTTGAATTTGTGAGGCATGCAAGTCCAGCGTCAATACACGCGTTGCGCCTGCACTCTCGATCATCCGTGATACTAATTTAGCTGAAATTGGTTCACGCGGTTGGGCTTTACGATCTTGACGCGCGTAGCCGAAGTACGGAATCACGACATTGATCTGGTTTGCACTGGCACGGCGGCAAGCATCGATCATAATCAACAGTTCCATTAAATTGTCATTCACTGGTTCAGAGGTCGATTGGATAATGAAGATATTGTCTCCACGAATCGATTCCTCAATACTAATACTGATTTCACCATCGCTGAAGTGCGAAACTTTGATCTTGCCGAGTGGCACCCCGGTGCAATCCGCAATGCGTTGTGCCAAACCCTTGTTCGAGTTCAAGGAAAAGATCTTAAAATTGTGTGCAGTCATGCTGTAATCCTCCTGTCAGCCTACATTGCCTTACTGCGATGAATATTACTTCGTTCACTTCTTATTATTCTATCATATTTAACGGCTTTCATCAGAGGAGATTTTATTCATTTCCAGGATTATCTGAAACAGCTAATTTCTCCCAGTAGCCTTCTTTGTTCACTTGGCGTGCGCGCGCAATCGCCATATCGCGTGCCGCGACATCATCGGTAATTGTCGATCCGGCAGCTAAGAAACTGTGATCCGCAATGGTCACTGGTGAGATCAAGGTCACATTCGCACCGATAAAGCTGTGATCTCCTACCTGACTGCGGTGTTTTTGGTTGCCATCGTAATTCGAGAAAATCACGCCGCAACTGACGTTGATCCCTTTACCGAGATCCGCATCACCGATATAAGTCAGATGGCCGACCTTCGTGTAGTCATTGATGACACTATTCTTGACCTCCACAAAGTTCCCGATATGCACGTGTTCATGAATCTCGGCGTTCGGACGCAAATGTGCCATCGGGCCGACGTCACTGAACGCACCGACCGTCGAAGATTCGAGCATCGAACTCTTAATTGTCACATGATCAGCAAGCGTTACATCTTCCAAGCGCGAACCACTAGTGATGTGGCAATCCTCACCGATCGTCGTCCGTCCGATTAAATGTACATCCGGTTCAATCGTCGTCTGCGCACCGACTGTAACATCATCGTCGATCCAAACATGAGCAGGATCTAAAATGGTCACACCTTCAGCCATCAAGCGTTCCGCATTGCGACGATAGATGAGCTGATTCGCACGTGCCAAATCTTGCTGGGTGTTAACGCCCATGGCTTCGGTGAAATCATCCATCACATAAGCAGCGGATGGTTCGCCGGCTGCTTTCAGAATACCGACAACATCTGGCAGATAGTATTCGCCTTGTTGGTTGTCCGCAGTAACCTTGGTCAATGCATTGAACAGTGATGGATTATCGAAGGCGTAAATGCCGGTATTAACCTCATCGATAACTTTTTCATCGGCAGTCGCATCTTTTTCTTCGACGATGCGTTCAAGATGACCTTCCGCATTACGGATGATACGTCCATAACCGGTAGGATTCGCAGTGATACCGGTCATCACAGTCGCTTTTGTCCCCGCCTCTTCGTGGTAGCTGAGCAATTGGTTCAGCGTATCAGCGGTAATCATTGGGCCATCCCCATATAAGACGATGGTTGTTCCTGGTTTATCCTTGAGCTGATCTTCTACTTGGCGGACGGCGTGTCCAGTACCGAGCTGTTCATCCTGCACGACAACATGTGTCTCTTTTTCAGCAAGGCTGCGCACCGCATCAGCTTCCGGACTAATAACAGTGTAAATCTCATCAATAGCGGCATCTTTGACCGCTTGAATCACACGCGCCAGCATCGGACGGTGGGCGACTTCATGAAGCACCTTGTACTGTTTAGACTTCATGCGTGTCCCTTTTCCGGCTGCTAAAATGACCGCATAACGCTTAGGCATGATTGTCCTCCTCGTTGGCCACACCACGTTCATTCAAAAAGTGATGGTAATTGTCGATGAAACGTTCGAATGTATAACCGCCAGCTGCGCGTGTCTGACTGTCAACCGCAGCTTGCAAGGCGCGCGATTTTTCGCTAACAGATTCAGTTAATTGGACGGTCACAAGTTCCGGACGGTTATTAATGCGCACGCCACCATTCGGCTGGCCAATACCGCGTGAAATAACCATCATTTTGTTTTCATCTTCCGGCAACGCATAAATACCAGACGTATATTCTGGCTGGTACCCCTGACCATCGGCGTACAACGCCCCTAAATACGGCAAGCGCGCGTAGCCACCGAACGCGTGACCCGTTAGTACGAGGTCCGGTGATAATGATGGAATATCGTGATAACTCAGGAAGGCTTCTGGTCGATGGGCCAATAGTAATTTCGGCTGTTGTTTCTGTTCATCAGTGAGTTTGACAAAGCGTAATGGGCGATGACTAATCAAGCGACGATCCCGTTTCTCATAAATGCCCATTACCGTGAGCGGCGTCCCGTGGAAATCGAAGGTCTCCGCAGCATCGTTCAAGAAGTGAATCCCTGTATCTGTCATGATCTGCTCACCACGGCGCGCGAATGGGCTCTTGATTTCATTGCTACCGTATACCGCAAAGGTCGGTGCGATTGCCACCAACTGACGCGCAAATTCTTCCAGTACTTCTTCATCGTAGGTTTCATCTTTGGCGATGATATTCCCCGTCAAAGCGATGAGATCCGGAGCTTCATCAATAGCGGCTTCAATCACTTTGTCCAGTGAGACATGCTGATGTGGCATGTTCAAGTCCGACAACTGAACGATCTTTAATCCTTCCAAACCACCGTCGAAAGCTGGACTTTCCACCCAATAATTGGTTCGACCTAATGTATGATTCTGATAATAGTAATAGCCTCCAACAACTGCCGTGGCACCGGCAAGCGTCAATAAGCGTTTGGCGATTGATGCTTTGTTACCCATGTTGTCCCTCCTAATATTGTTAATCATCGTTATTCTATCATAATTTCACCACATGCTCACCCGAACCGTTCAAAAGAAGTGGGCAAACGTGCGTTCTTATTTTATTCTTGCTACAATGAACGGATGGATAGAAAACATGTAGAAAGGAGACGCTGAGTTTGGCTAATCAACTCATCGAAAATAAGCTCAAAATTTTACCCGATCGTCCCGGCTGTTACATCATGAAAGATGACCATCAACGCATCATCTACATCGGGAAAGCTAAAAATCTCAAAAACCGAGTGCGCTCTTACTTCAAGAGCTCGCACACCGGTAAAACAGCGCAATTGGTATCGGAAATTGCTGATTTTGAATTTATTGTGACGAATTCAAATAAAGAATGTCTGTTGCTTGAAATCAATCTCATTCGCAAATACAAGCCGCACTACAATATTCAGTTGAAATACGGCACGATGTATCCGTACTTAAAAATCACCAATGAGCGCGATCCACAGCTCGTGATTACCTCTGAAATTAAGGATGATGGTGGCAAGTACTTTGGGCCCTATCCGGACGTTTACGCCGCATCAGCAACCCGCGATCTCCTGCAAAAAACATATCCGTTGCGCAAATGCAGCAAAAACGAGAAGCGCGCCTGTTTCTACTACCACCTCGGACAGTGCATCGGTTGCTGCGATCATCCCATCTCCAAAGAAACATATGAGAAACAGATTGCGAATATCACGCGCTTTTTGAACGGCGATGTCAAGACGATTAAAGATGACCTGCATAAAAAGATGGCCAAAGCCTCTGAAGAGATGGCCTATGAACGTGCCGCGCAGTACCGCGATCAAATTAAATACATCGAACAGACCGTAGAACCGCAGAGCATTATGAGTAAGCAGTACAACAACCGCGATGTATTCGCGTTCTACATGGACCGCGAGTGGATCAGTATCCAAGTATTCATGTTGCGCCAGTTCACGGTTATCAAACGTGATTCCAGCCTCTTCGCCTGCTACGGTGAGCCGACTGACGAGCTGACCTCGTTTATCGTGCAGTACTATCAAGAGAAGAACCACACCCTCCCGAAGGAAATCCTTGTGCCTGAAGGAATCGATACAGAACTGTTGAGTGAGACACTCGGTATCAGTGTAAAAACACCGAAGCGCGGCGATAAAAAGAAAATGCTCGATATGGCGACAGACAACGCCCGTATCGCTCACGAACAAAAATTCAAACTGCTGCGCATGAATGACGAAAAAACGCGCGGTGCCGCACAAGAACTCGCCGATGTCCTCCGCCTGCCGAGCCTACACGTCATCGAGAGCTTCGACCATTCGAATATCCAAGGAACGAACCCAGTATCCGGTATGGTCGTCTATGAGGATGGTAAACCGAACAAAAAGAAATACCGCAAGTATAAAATCAAAACTGTCGAAGGCGCGAACGAAGCCGAAACGACGCGCGAAGTCATCTTCAGACGCTACTCGCGCCTGCTCCGCGAAGATGCGCCATTCCCGGATGCCATCTTTATGGATGGGGGCGCGATCGAAGTCAATGCGGCGCGCGATGTCTTGGAGAATCAGCTCGGTATCGATTGGCTGCCAGTTATCGGCATGGTCAAAGATGATAAACACCAAACCAACCATCTCGTCGCCGGGGATCCGCTAAAACGTGTGCCGCTCTCGCCTGAGAGTCAGGCGTTCCATCTCGTCCAGCGTATTCAGATCGAAGTCGATCGCTGGGCCAACACGTTCCATCGCCAAGTCCGCAGTAAACATTCTTTTGTGTCACGGTTGGACAATATCAAAGGTGTCGGCGAAAAAACGCGCACGAAAGTCATGCGTCATTTCAAAACCATCAAAAATCTGCGCGAGGCAGATGTTGACGATATCCGTGCGCTCGGTATTCCCGAAAAAACTGCGCTGGCCATCCACCAAGCTGCGTGGGAAGGGCAGAAGGATAACCCGTACCAACACGATACTGAACCAACGAACGACGCACAATAATCATTAAAAAGGGAGGCTTCGCAAATGAAGTCTCCCTTTTATTTCGCACTAAATACTATTTATCTTCTTTTTCTTCTTCAATCTTTTTCCCGCGTTCGAGCTGTTCTTTTGCTTTATCGAAATCTTCGGGTTTAACGCGTGAATCTTTATAGTCACTCTGTTGAGCATCATCCGCGCTCACAATGACTTCTTCAGCTTCTTCTGTTTCACTGAAATTCGTCTTATCCGGCGTATTGTACCCATATGGATGATACGGTTTCTTTTCTTCGTCTGCCATTCCAACGGCTCCTCTCTGTCATTGATGTTTCTTATTATGCGCGTGCTCATCGAAAATGTCACGCGCAGCAATCGGCTTCTCCAGTTGATCCTTATTGAGGCGATAACCGGGATCCGGAATCTCATCCGAAGCAGCAGTATCCGTCATAGTATCCTCGCTCGTCATCTGATAGCGATGTTTTGGACGATACGTTGGTGTTGAGTCAGTTGCTGCAGGACTGTCTGCCGGTAAGCTGACACGAACGGCTTTCGGTGAAAAGGTTGGATGCTTGTCCGTCCGATAGCGCTGTGCGAGGCCAGGTTTCGGCCGCGCATGAAAGTCCGGATAACGGTCATTCAAACGGCGCGCGTACTGCTCGGTCTGCTCTCGATACAGCAAAACTTCCGTCAGTTGACTCTTCCCCCATGTATACCAGGTCCACAGAATGAAGAGTACGCCAATAATTCCCATCACAAGCGGTGCATACGGTACTCGACGCCAATCGACTAACATCGCAATAAGGCTCAGCGCAATACCTACGACTAGTGGCGGCAAATAGTGGCGGAGTTTGAGTTTGACGAACAGGCGGCGGTTATTCTTCATCAACTGCCAGCTGATCGCATACGCGCGGTGGACTACCATTTCTGGTGCATCACTCAGCGGCAGCGTCACCCATTTCATCCCGAGATAGAGCCAGAGCAGCCCCCACGCGATGAGTACCAGACTGCCGATAAAAATAATCGCCACACCGCTCAGAAAAGCGACGCGCATGACGGTATTCATCCCGGTACGCAGAATGGTCAACAGCCATGCATAGCTGTATACACCGATGAAGAGGCAGGCGACGCTCCATACAATAAGTGCGACTACGGCCGCAAGGTTCTTCGTCCATCCAACGAGAAAATGGCGAATCGGGCGATGTTTCAATACGTCCAGTGGTTCAACCCGTTCATCTGCCTTTTGATCCATGAGTTTCAGCCAATAACCGTATCCCGTAAGCGTGCGTCCGAATACAAAGAGGAGCGTCAGCACCAGCCAGACAATGCCGAGCACGCCGATCTGCCAAGGTGCAAATACGTTAAACCAGTCCATCAAATAAATTGGTAATTGCGTGGTTGCGCCTAGAACGAGCGGCACTAGCGCAACACGCGGTGGTAGGAGGTGCCAGTACCAAAGCAAGCCCAGGGGTATACCGATCATTGCGACCAGTAGTAGTGTCTGCCACAACAACATCACACAGAACGCGAGTCGCTGCTTTTTAAGTCGTTTATTGGCCTTTTGATAGATGGTATGTACATCCTGTGAACTGCGATAGCGCATCGCGTACCTCCTATTCCTCTGTGTCATCCGTGCGTACCTGTTCTTCGCGCGTTAACTGCCAAACAATCGTTGCGGCTAATGTCCGCTCCCAGCCGATATCGCCGTGGTGCAGATGGTAATCAATATTCTGGCGGGTCGTACCCATCATGCGCGAGAGCGTCGATGCATAGCCCTTGACCATTAAATCTGGGATGTAAAGTTGCGTTTCATCCCATTGTTCGGCTAAAGGCAGCCATTTAGACGTCGTCATCTGTTCAAAATCGAAAAACGCCAACTCGACCGCTTCATCCTCTGCTGCCAATGTGTGTTGCTTGAGCGTTTGAATTTTATTCAAATCGCGTTTCGGCCAGGCAATCGGCTGCATCGCATACGGGAGATAGAGCGGTACATGCGCCTCATAAGCAAAGCTCATCGCCTGCTGCGTAATGGTCTGTGCGCACTTAACGCGCCCCCACGTTCTGAGCACGGTATTGACTAAGGCATCCTCCACCAATTCGCTGTTAAAAAGTACCAACAATTGTTCCGATTTAACCGTATCATTTAGTGCTTCCTGTGCTGCTTCTAGCGATGTGCCGATACCGCCAGCTATATCAAACGGTGTCAGTAACTGCTGGAAGAAGCGATACGCTAAAAAAGCCGGCGCACTGTGCGCAAAAATAAAATGAATCTGATTCCTGGTCGGATCGACCGTTCCGGGGGCCGTCAATCCTTTGGCGAAGAAAATATTGATTAACTGCGTCCCTGCACGCATGACAGCTAGTTGTTCCGTACGGTTGTGCCGTGCGCTACGGTATTGAAGGATTAAATCGGTTTGTTCTGCCATCTCATCACCACACGATCGTTACCGCAGCGTTTGTGTCAGCAGCCATCTGAAAGAGGCGTTGAATCGTTGCTACTCGCTCGACGCCTAAATGCGCACGCAATTGTGCGATATGTTGTACACGAATCGTGGTCGGCTGACTGATACTCGTCAGGACGTCATAGAACGCGTCGAGGTTCTCCCCGTAACTCGACGGCACATCGAGTACGCGCATGAACACGTGATGAAAATCGGCCATTGTCGCAATCCTTTTCCCATCGACAATGATATCGCGCTGTTCACTCATACACGCCACCTCCCATTAGCTATTCGCTCAATAAAAATGCTTAAATGTCTGATAATGATTCTCAGTATAGAAAATATCCCCGTCTTCTGAATAGACGATACGCTCGCCATTGCGCGTACCACCGTGGTAATTCACATCTGCTTCGCGGTACTTGTTCGGCGGTAAATTGCCTTCAAAGTTCCCAAAGTGATCACCACCGATACTCTTCTTATCGGTGACATCCCACAAATTGCCTTCTTCAGCAATCCAGCCCGCCTGTTCTGCCTGGTCTTTCGTAATGTAGTTAGGCGGTAATTCATCAAATTTGTGCAGGTAGGCGGCGACATCGTATTCATTACTGTAAGCCTGTGATTCTTTAACATGATCATAGGCGTGTTTGAGCTTTTTCTGCTCGGTATCCGTCAGTCCGTCGACCAGTTCGGTATTGTCCTGCGCGCCAGGAGTACTCGGATTGAATAGCTCATCGCGGCCGAAAAAGAGTACGACTAATGCGATAACAAAGACCATAAACACACGTCCAAACTGGCGCAAGCGATTCGATGGATGATTCTCCGGATTCATTTCCCTTCCCCCTCTGCATATTTCTGTTCCATTATAGCAAATACCACCGCGCCATAGCGATCGATAGCGGTAGAAATTCTGATAACGTTTAATTTTTTGGGTTAGTGCGCTTGATTATTATAACTATCGCTGATACACTGAACGTGACATAATTTTAGGGTAACCTAAATTAAGAGTTTTAGGAGGACTTATGCCTTATGACGACTAGTATTCAAGTCTCCCATCTGACCACCGCCTACCAGGGAAATGTGGCCCTAGAAGATGTGTCGGTCGATATTCACAAAGGCCGCACAATCGGTATTATCGGTCCGAATGGTGCAGGCAAATCAACCTTTTTAAAAAGTATTCTCGATCTCATCCATCACAATGGCGAGGTCACTTTTGATGGGCAGCCGATCAAAGCGGTACGACCGAAAATTGGCTACGTTGAACAGCGCGCCTCGATGGCATTAGATTTCCCCATCGATGTCCTCGGTTCCGTGCTATTGGGTACCTATCCCCAGCTCGGCCTCATCAAGCGACCGAGAAAGCACGAAAAACAGCTCGCCTTGGATGCGCTCGAAGCGGTAAACATGACCGATTTTGTGCACCGCCAAGTGAGCCAACTCTCCGGCGGTCAGCTGCAGCGTGTGCTGATTGCACGCGTGTTAGCACAGGATGCTGACTGGATTTTTCTCGATGAACCGTTCGTCGGTATCGATATCGTGAGTGAGAACATCATCGTTGATTTGCTCAAAGACCTCAAAGCAAAAGGTAAAACCATCGTGATTGTCCACCACGATCTCAGTAAGGTCACCGCCTATTTCGATGATCTCATCGTGCTGCACCATCAATTAATCGCCGCTGGACCGGTTGATGACGTATTCACTAAGGAAACACTCCGTGAAGCATACGGCGATGGTTTTGCTGATTTAGCTTAACAATTAAGGAGGAAACGCATTTGGACTACATCTATGCATTTATCGATGGGCTCGGCCAGTATCAGTTTTTACGGCTAGGCCTCATTACATCCCTAATCATTGGCGTGATTGTCGGGATTATCGGGCCGTTCGTCATTCTGCACGGCTTGTCACTGCTCGGCGATGCCATTTCGCACGCCGTACTTCCCGGCGTCGCACTCGCCTATATTTTTAACGTGCACTATACCATCGGCGCCACTTTCTTCGGCCTGCTCACCGCCGTACTGATTAATATCATTTCTGAACACAGCAAAATTAAAAATGATGCGGCAATCGGCATCGTCTTCAGTGCTTTCTTCGCACTCGGAGTCATTCTCATCGGTTTTGCCAACAGCGCGACGAACCTCTACCATATCTTGTTCGGTAATGTACTCGCCGTACGTGAATCTGATGTCTGGCTTACCGCAATTGTTGGCCTCGGCGTATTGATCTTCGTCCTACTGTTCTATAAAGAACTCAAGATTACCGTTTTTGATCCGACAGTGGCCCGCTCATTCGGCCTCAATGTCCGTTTCTTTGATTACGCATTGATCCTGATGCTGACGCTCGTCGCCGTTGTTTCACTCACATCAGTTGGAACGATTCTAGTCGTGGCTATGCTGATTACACCTGCCGCCACCGCCTATCTGTGGACCGATCGCCTCAGCCACATGATCTATTTATCGATTATTGCAAGCACACTAGCCTCCATTGTCGGTCTGTTCTTCAGCTATTCGTTCAACCTAGCGTCCGGGGCAGCGATCGTCCTCACCCTTGCACTCTTCTTCATGATCAGTTTTCTCTTCTCACCGAAGAAAGGCCTCATCTTTACGAAGTTGCGGGCACGTCGCGCGCATGCCTCGTAAGGAAAGGAGACGCAGATGAAAGAAAAGCTTAAAAAACTCAGTTTACTGCTCATACTCACCTTGTTAGTTCTGACTGGGTGTGGGCAGCGCAATGCCAAGCCAGCCATGCCCGATAACGGCAAACTGAATGTCATCACAACCAACACGATTCTCGCTGATATGGTCAAAAATGTTGCGGGCGATCATGTGAATATTCACTCCCTCGTTCCTATCGGTACCGACCCGCACGAGCATGAAATCGTCCCAGAGGATACCCGTGCGGTCGAAGAATCCGATGTCATCTTCTTCAATGGCCTCCATCTCGAAACGGGTAACGGATGGTTTGATAAATTGCTCGAAACGACAAATAAGAAGGTCGGTCGGGATGCTTTCGTCGCTTCAAAGGGTATCAAGCCGGTTTACCTGCAGTCTGAAGATCAAAAAGGAAAAGAAGACCCACACGCCTGGCTCGCGCTACCGAACGGCATTAAATACGTTGAAAATATTCGTGATGTGCTCAAAACCAAAGACAAAGCGCACGCCGAAGATTACGACGAAAATGCCGCCAATTATATCGAGAAACTCAATGCGCTCAATCAAGAATACAAAGATTCTTTCAACGATATTCCTGAAAACAGACGTTTGCTGGTCACGAGTGAAGGTGCTTTCAAATACTTCTCTAAGGTGTATGGCTTAACGGCCACCTACGTTTGGGAAATCAACACTGAAGATCAGGGAACACCTGACCAAATGCGTACCATCATCGATCGCGTGCGCGCCTCAAAAGTCCCTGCCCTCTTCGTCGAGACGTCCGTCGATCCGCGCACTTTAGAGCGTGTCAGCAAAGAAACCGATCGCCCGATCTACTCGGTCATCTACACCGACTCGGTCGGCACACTTGAAGATGACGACCCAGAAATTCAGAAAGACAAGGAAAAATTCGAGGTCAATACCTATTACGGCATGATGCACTGGAATCTCGCCAAAATTCATGAAGGGCTCAGTCAATAATGGGATCATCTGGGCATTGGTAGCGATCACATATATCGTTTTTTTAATAATATAAATACAAATATTGCTGAAACGTTATCAAAGCTAGCGGTTGTTGCTAGCTTTTTTGTTATGTAAGCCTTATAATTAAATATGTGCAAAAATTATAATTTGACACGTCAGTTTATATAAGGGGGATTTTAAATGGCTGATAACAGTTATAAAACACTGCTCTTAAAACGTGAGGATCTCCAACAGATCTTAACCACAAGAGATATTAACGACGCTGTATACGATGTATTCGTACAGTACGGCGAAGACAAAGTCAAAAACCCGACGAAGGTAACACTGGATCTCGGGCAGTCCGATGATTGGCCGGCTTATGATGGTTATGTAAACGCGCTACCAGCTTACCTCGGCGAGGAAGACATTGCCGGAATGAAATGGGTCGCTGGTATCAAGGGTGAACGTGCTGAAGCTGGTCTCCCGTACATCACTGGGGTCATTGTACTTCTCGATCCACACCTCGGGAAATTTATCTCGATCATGGACGGTACCTTAATTACAGACTTACGCACAGGTTCGCAAGCTGCTAATGGTATCCGTCTATTCGCAAAAGATAAAAAAGAAATTTCCCTCGGTCTCTACGGTAGCGGTCGTCAAGCTGAGACATCACTGATCACGACGAGTGATTTGTACGACATTACCGACCTCTACCTCTGGAACCACAATCAGGAACATGCTGAAGATTTCGCTGAAAAAATGAAAGATTACGTGAAGGGCGAAATCCATGTCGTTGATGCTAACAAGCCAGAAGATGCAAGTAATGAACCTTACACGATTACGGCAACTGGTGCCCCAGAACCGATCATCAAAGGCGAGTGGTTCGACAAAGGTCAAGTCGTTGTCAGTCTCGGTTCTGGTCAGGAAGCAGACCGTGACTTCATCGAAAACGCCGATGAAATCTTCACGGACCACGCTGGCCAATCGTTACATCGTGGGCCAATGAGCTTAGTCGCTGATGAATTCTCTGAAGATGACTTCACCGCAACTGTCGGCCAGCTCGCTGCTGGTAAATATAAAGTTGAAGATCCTGAAAACAAACGCATCTACTTACCGATCATTGGTACCGGTGCTGTAGATATCGCCGTTGCGAAACGCGCTTACGATAAAGCCGTTGAAAAAGGCATCGGCAAAGAATTCACCTTTGGATTCTAAAACTAACTCAAACCTATATCAACTGCCTGTTTAACGCAGGCAGTTTTTTTGTACAAAAAAAGCGCCTGATTAGAGGCACTCTTATTCCTACATCATTAAATAATCGATACCGACAATTACGAGGACACCGAGGCAGACACTGAGTAGCACGTAGCTCAACGCGATACCCGGATGCCCGTTATGCAACAAGTCTGACGTTTCGAGCGCAAAACTCGAAAATGTCGTAAAGCCACCGCAGAGTCCAACCTTCAAGAAGAGACTCAGTGTGGGGCTCGACAGCACCTGCTTTGAAATTAACACGGCGAGGACACCGATAAGTGCTGAACCAATAATATTAATTACGAACGTCTTGATTGGAAAAAGCGTAGGTTCACTCACCGGAATTTCACCGATTAGATAACGTAGTACTGACCCGATAAAACCGCCGAAGCCGACAGCAAATATCTCTATCACTTCAGCTCACCTCACGCCTCTTCACGCACGAGACTCGCTGCCCCGAGAATACCCGCATCGTTACCGAGCGAGGCGAGTACGAGTTCGGTACTGCCCTTAATGGCTGAGAACGCGTATTGCTGGAACTTCGCATTGACCTTTTCCAGCAAAAATCCACCAGCAGCTGACACACCGCCACCAACCACTATCTTGTTTGGGTTCAACGTATTGGCTAATTGACTGCATGCTAAGCCTAAATAATCCGCAAACTGGTCGACCACTACTAATGCAAGGTTATCACCTGATTTAGCCGCATCGAAAACTGCTTTAGCAGAAATATTATTATCCGCAATCAATGCGTTGAGCGGAGAGTCATACGCCTGGCGCTTAGCTTCCGCTTTGGCGAGACGCACGATTCCTGTCGCACTCGCTACGGTTTCCAAACACCCGCGATTGCCACACGTGCACTCATACCCGTTCGGATCAACCACGATATGACCGATCTCTCCCGCACTGCCAGCCGCACCGTGAACGAGCTCGCCCCCCAAAACAATACCGCCACCGACACCAGTACCGAGCGTCACAAAAATGACATTCGGATCATTCTCGCCTGCACCCTGCCACTGTTCTCCAAGAGCCGCGACATTCGCATCGTTATCGATCACAAACGGAATATCAAACGCCTCCTCAAATTGACTCTGAACCTCCTGCGTATCCGCCCAGCCGAGATTGTAGGCGCCTGTTACCGTCCCTTTCTTGGGATCAATCTGTCCGGGACTCCCCATACCGATACCCTGAATATCTGAAGCGGATAAATCATTAGCGTCTAAATACTCGCGCACGCTTTCAATAATATCCGGAACAATATGCTTCCCACCATTTTCAGTATGCGTCGGAATGTGCCATTGATCCATAATCGTCCCATCCGGCGAAACGAGCGCCAGCTTGACAGACGTCCCGCCCAAATCAATACCGATAATCTTTTTCATTATGCTTTTCCTTCTTTCTTAGGTTATTGCGTCACTTTCCAGCTGCCATTTCTCGCATTACCATCACGTTATCTTTTAAGCACTTTTCATTATACTATGTGAGCCACTTTAACGTCTATGTGACGTCCAAAGCAAAAAAAACAGCCCAGATATTACATCTGAGCTGCGTGGAAATAGCTATTCTTAGAATTTCATCAAGTCATTGAATGATTCACTCATGGTTGGATGCGTGAAGATGGCATCGCGGATATAGGTATACGGGATATCGTTATCCATCGCCAGCTTAATGTAGTTAATGAGTTCTTCGGCATTCTGTCCGTACAAGGTAGCACCGAGGATATGGCTATTTTCGTTATCAACAACTACTTTGAAGAGACCGCGCGGATCGTTATTGATTTTATGGCGCGGAATCTGATTAACCGGTAATTGATTCTCAAGGACATCGAAGCCTTTATCTTTTGCTTCTTGTGCGGTTAGACCGATACGTGCGAGGACCGGCGTGATAAAGACGGCGTACGGAATTTCACCACGATTGTTCTGCGTGCGACTACCGTCACCGAAAACCTGGCTCTTGACGATGCGGAAATCGTCGAGTGATTTGTAGGTAAATTGCATGCCACCGACAACATCGCCTGCCGCGTAGATTCCATCAACGGTCGACTGCAGTTTCTCATCCACAACGATTTCACCGTGCTCGCCAACTTTGATGTCTGTATTCTCCAAGCCCAAGTTTTCCGTATTCGGATGACGACCAGCCGCAACTAATACCGCTTCTGCTTCGTAATCGCCAGTTGATGTGTGAACTTTAGCAACATCGTTTTCTGTCGTGATTTCTTTTGTATCCACATCTGTGATGAATTCGATCCCGCGATCTGAGAGATCATTGCGTACCGCATCCGCAATATCCGGATCTTCTTTTGAGAGAATCTGACTCGAACGTTCGAGAACAGTCACATCTGTGCCGAACTGATTCATCATCGAGGCGAATTCCAATGCGATATAGCCACCGCCGATGATCACTAAACGTTTCGGCTGTTCTTTCAAGTTCATGATCGACGTAGAATCATAAACTAATGGACTGTCAACACCATCGATCGATAACATGTTTGTCGTTGCACCAGTATTAATGAGGATTGTATCTGCAGTAACCGTTTCGTTACCACCATCAGTCAACGCGATGTCGATTTCTTTGTTTGAAACAAATTTTGCCACACCGTCGATCACATCGACATTCTCTTCGTCCGCGATATTGTGGTAGTTCTTCTTGTTCAAAGCTGCAACGACATCGTTTTTGCGCGCTAAGGCATCGCTGTAACTCAAGCCTTCATTGCTGGCTTCAACCAATGTTTTGGTAGGAATACATGCGATATTGATGCACGTCCCGCCGTACATTTCTTTGGAAGCTTCAATCACTGCGACTTTTTTGCCCTGCTGTGCCGAGAATTTAGCGAATGTTTTTCCGGCTTTACCGAAACCGATCACGACAATATCATACTGTTTCATTCATTTGCTCCTTTGCTTCAATACTTGCTAATACATCTTGAAGAGTGCGCGTGGCGTAGAATTGCTTGAGCAGCTCGTGTTCCTCGGCATCCAGTTCCGCCAAGTAATCGCCAATATTCCTGGCAATCTCGCAGTGGCTGTCCGGACGTCCAGTAATCACACGCACATCCAGCGGTGTCTGACGGAAAAGATCGAACAACTCAGAAAGCGGTAAACCGCCGAGCGACTCACTGACCGCATAGCCGCCAGCCTTTCCCTTCTTAGAGGAAACATAGCCCGCTGCCACCAATTCACGCATCACATTGCGCAACTGCACGGGATTCACACAAATCAGCTCTGCTAACGCCTCGGAGGTGAACTGTTCCCCCGCATGCTTTAACAGAAACGTCAGTACGTGAATCGCAATATTGAAATATAAATTCATTGCCTCACTACTTTTTATTGTAAGTTTTATAGTTACATTATAAATAACAAAACTGACTTGTCAATAACATGCGAAAAAGCCTCTACCCTGCGTTTGGCGCAATGATAGAAGCTTCGCTTTTATCCGTTATTGTTGACTATTCCATCGGTTGAACTTTTTCTTCGATGAATTGAATCTCACTTTCGGATAACTTGTATTTCTTATAAAGTTGCTGATCAATATCTGCAATAGACTTCGACCAATCAATATCAGAATTGGTGGTGAAGTCCTGGATAGGAACGTATTTCCATTTATCTCTTGGATTATCTTGTGTAATCTTCAAAATACCTAGCATTACTCGCATAAATTTTGTTTTAACATATTTCATGCAGGCAAGCGCTTCCTCTTCAGTATCAAACTTACCAATAGAAATAAATGTTTGGGTATGGCCGAGAAGCGGCGTGCCGAGAAGCGGCGTGCTGAGAACCTCACCAAGTGCACCGGAGCCATTAGATTTTGGTACGAATACTTTATATTTATCAAAATTATCCGGCCCCTGGATATACTCTGCTTTAATCCAACGTTGAACCCTTTTATTATCCAAACGACCACAAACTGCAACGTATCCATTATCAGTAGTCTGATCTTTTACAAATAATTCTGGAAGCTTCTCAAAGATATTTGTTGTAACATCGTACTTATGACCGTTACTTAATTTAGATTCAGCCTCTTCATGATCTCTATGCAATTTATCAGTCAACTTGTAACTTTCTGGTGAATAAATTGTATCTTTTATTGACGTATACCCTTTTTTATTGACTTTATTTAAAATTGATTTTAATTCTTCAAAAGGGATAAAAGGATCGATTGCCCCAAAGTCTTTATCAATATCCCGATAGGTGACTGCCACACCACCCTTAATATCCGTATTAGGAAATACCTTACTGCTATTAGCATTATAGTAAGTCACTTTAATATGAGGATCGTGTAGCATCTTTTGATTCCATCTATTTGCTGTTTTACCCGCATTAAATAGAAAACGTGCAGGCGTGATTAATGACACTTTATCAGCAATCTCATAAGCGCCATCCATAAACTCTGGGTAAATCGGTCTAGCGCTGGTCCCAGTGATTTCTTCCTGATACGGTGGATTCCCGATGACTACATCAAATTTCAATTGTTTGCCTCCATACGCTTCGATTAGATCTTTTGCCATTGTGCCATTTTGCGCAGATTTGGCCATGTCCCACTGCACAAGGTTGCTGCTGTCGATATCTTCATGAATGCCATATACATAATTCTTAGCGATATTGTAAATAATATCGCTAGGTGCCACGCCGTAGATTTGATTTTCCAGGATCCAGTGAATACGTTCATTTTGATTTAGTATTTGATCGGACAGCCCAGTATTCAGTCGCTTGACTAATTCGGTCAGATATAACCCACTCTTCGTGTATAAATCAATGAATTTCACATCTTTGTTTGTAAAGATATCTGGATTCTCTTCTTCTAGCTTATCCACCATCAATTTGACGACACCACGCGGAGTATAGATCTGGTTCGTCTGTTGGCTCGGAATATAGTCGAAAATATCTTCCGTCAAGCTCTCATCAAAGTAATTCGCTAGTTGGTCTTTCTTGTTGAAGAATTCTTTGATACTGGCGTTAAATACGACTTCATCAAAGAAACCATCGAAGCGCTGTTGTTCGCCGTCTTCATCCATATATTCAAAGCCATCCCGCAACTTTTTGAATTCATCAATCGTGATTGATGTAATCTCCAAGAATGTCTCTGGATCAATATGTTCTTCAAAGGTCTCTAAGGTCGTGTCATTATCACCATAAGCCATCAAGAATGCTGGAATCGTGCGTGTAAACCCGCGAAGGTGATCGCGAACATCGCTCTCCGTCTGATTCTTCTTATGCTGTTCGACGCGGTTCTCTTGTTTTTCAACCGCCTGTTGCAACACTTCATCCGAACGCTCCCCAATATTCTGTTGCGTCGTATGTAGGAGTTCTTGTTCCCTTTCTTGACGCTCCTGCGTGAGTTGATCAAATGTTTTCTCGTTATGAGGATCCTTACCCGCCTCTTTGTAATGTTCGAGAATGTTTTGTGACTGAACAGTATACGCTTCCCATTCATCATTAATGACATCCGTAACGCCTTGCTGAATATCTTTCTTAACGCGATCGGTTTGTTTCTGATTCAACGCATAATGCGCTTTAAAGGTAGCCATCTTAGGTTGAATGCTTTCCATCACATGATCCGTAGCGTCCTTCACAGTCCCTGATACAGGCAAATCATCAATTCTGACGATTTTATCGCCGAAGATCTCTTTTTTCTTGTTAATGGATATTTCGCCAGGTGTATAGACTTCCTTGTGTTCATTGAGTCTTGGATGCTGCAGATCGACAGGGCGCCTTTCTTTGGTATTTTTCTTCTTTTCTTCCGGCTTAATTTTATTCAGGATATCTATAAGCTCGCCGCTCGCACCAAAAATACCAGCGATATTCTTGAAGAGCAAATTGGACATGAATTTTTGACGAACAACTTCACGCGACTTAATATGGCGGGGAATTGTCAATACATCTTCCGCATTGAGTTCTTTCATCTCTCCCTGTTCATCTTCAGCAATGACCGGAAAGAAATTCAATAACTTCTTAATCTTATCTTGACGTGTCTCACTTGTATGCTGCATATTAGGTGTTAAATTGTTCGCAAACTCATCGAAGAGTAACAGTGTCCGCTCTGGCGCAAAGTCAAATACATAGGCGTTCTCTTTACGATACAATTTACCGTCTTTTTCGAATTCATACGGATTCTGTGCTCTGAATGCTGCCTGAAAGTAAACTGATGGTGACTTAATATTGGATAACATTAACACACCCGTCCATTCCGGGATAGTGACACCGGTTGTCAGCTGACCAACAGATAGTGTGATTGTCCGTGGATAGTTTTTGATCGCTTCTTTGACTCTTTCATACGATTTAACATTTTTACTTTGTTCAATTTCGATACCATCATCGATTAAACTCTCGCCATCGCCTGCAGCTAATATCACTTCGTAATCTTTGAATACCGGATGCTTTCTTAACAGTTTCTCTAATGCTTTCGCAGAAGCCACGCGCGGTAAGAGCCAGAAGGTATGGTTGAGTTCGTGACGATGCTCTGTTCCTGAGAACGGCATCTTACCGGATGATAGGACATTTAAGAATTTAATAACATCAGCTTCATGCGTGAATTTCCCGTCCTCTGTCGTAGAGAAGAATTCATTTAAATCGAACGTATACTCAGTATGCTCATTTTCATCTGTGATCATACCTTTTCTGATGCGTTCTTGGATGAGTGCGCCCATTTGATATGTAAACAAACTCAACGTTGGTAATTTTTCATAAGGATTATTCTCTTCACTTTTCGGATCCCAGTTTGCTTTAGCCTGTTGCTCATCGAGATATGACCAGTTGTAGATCTGATCTGCAGTGAATTTTTCATCAGCGATAGCTTTAAATGGTGTACCGGATAAATGAAGCGTAAATTTCCGCTTAATCTTATCGAAAGCCCGATCTGTTTTTAGCGTATCCACCCCTTCATGCGCTTCATCAATGACCAATAGATCCCAATCGATATCAGGAACCCATTCTAGTTTCGGATATGGACCGCCTGCAAATTCTGCGCCCTTCAAGTCTTGAAGCGAGATGAATGCGACTTGCTTGGCATCGTCTCCTGATTCTGTCACAAAGTTGATAAATTCAGCACGTGACATTGGCTTTCTATTTTTGAGCGCATCCGTTTCAGACACAAATTTCATATTTGGCTGTTCGTGCCCGATAAATTTAACGAAATCATCATACCAGGAATTAGCGATAGCTGGGCGATTGGTAACGATCAGTGTGTTTGTCGCACCCATTTTGAGCATCAGATCGTATGTCGTTAATGTCTTACCAAAGCGGGGCTTTGCGTTCCACAAGAATTCTGGCTCATTTTCTTCATTTTGATAATAGGATAAAGTTGTTTCGACGGCTTTCTCCTGTTCGGCGCGTAATGTATAGTCCTGAGATTCTAAGGCTACTTGTTGTTTAACTGAGCCTGAGTCAATAAACTCATCCGTCATTTTTTCTGCAGAATCGATATCCTCGCCAAAATGGAACCATTCATTGGCACTTTGTCCAAAGTTACCGCGTTCAATCCCACGTGACAGCAGATAGCGATGCAGATCAGTATCGTGGAACCATTCCCCATTTTTGTGTCGCGCTTCTCGTTTAAATTGCAGATCAGGAATCAATCCTGCTGTACCAACTTGTTCATTAATACGTGCTTCAACTTCTCGACTTGTTTCGCCAATTTTGACATAGCCATTATGATTTGGGACTTCTGGTAACGTATAACCATATATTTTGAGATTGAGTTTCTCAAACGGCTTAATATCTGTTTTACTCATCGATATTCTCCATTTCTTCTAAATATACTTTATCAATGTCACACGAAACGTATTGATAGATCTTATCTGTTTCTCCATCTGCTGCGTCATCTTCAAACATGTCAAATAAACTTAGTTGGCCAAATGTAGCCGATACCGGTGTCCCATAAATATAGCCGGGGTTATGTATCGTACCGTCCACAATATCCTGCAACGTATATTCCGTTCGCTGAACAACGACTGTTTTTTGATTTTTCCCTTTATTCAACCAGTTCCATTCACTAAATACGATTGGTTCTTCATTTGCCTGATTTTTCGTTAGGAAATTGCCCTGCACGATATTTGTCGAAATAATATACTGTGCTGACTGAAACACACGGTCATGTGGTTTTTTATTGAATTTGAGTGCTGTATCGCGATAATAATCGTTGTAAACCTTGTACATATTCATCGTACAGCGCTGCGCATTGTCTTCGAGTAATTCCACGCCGTATAGCGTAGTGAGCGCTAATAAGGAGTATTGCTCATACTGCTTTAATGTGTCGCTATAATGCGCTTGTACCAGGTCTAACTTGCGTTTGAGTATCTCTACTAGAAAAGCACCCTCACCCGCTGAAGGTTCGAGAAAAGTCTGGTCCACGGACGCACACGCTTCTTTAATCCCTGGTTGATCGAGCATCATATTCACGATTTTTTTGGGCGTGAAGACTTCGCCGTGTTTTTGGACACGCTTTTTACTTTTTATGATGATTTCCTTTTCTTCGTTCAACAACGCATCCTCCTTTCGCCGTATTATACCGTTTTCATTAATAGTTTAATTTTAGCATATTCGTGAGTAGCGTAGATACGAAGCCATACAAAAAAGGAAACAGAATGTCCTGTTTCCTTCTCTCAATATCACTGTCATTGTTATTTGTTACTCTTGACGATGTAACTATGCATTCGGTACACCAAATCCGACTTCTCCCCTAGGCATCTCACTCTGACGCACACTTAGGGGCGTTTGATTTTTGTGTAATTACCCCTCACATTTATTTCAGGTAATCTTCTAATCCTGAGCTGTCACTCTTACCGTCATTTTCGATGACTACCGGCTGCGATTTATCGCCGTTCACTGATAATTTACCTTTGAGTGATAAGGTGTCGACTTCCCCGCCGTTGACGTGGTAAGCGACAACATCTTCGCCTTTCGTAACCAGATCACCGAGGATATTCAGTTCGGCAATTTTACCGCCTTCGAGCACGCTAATGGCGTCAGCTTTCAAAACTTTGATGACACCTTTTACGAGGGTTTCGCCGACTGAGCCTTCTGTGAAGACACCGTCCTCGATCGTGATCTTGCCGACACGTTTCGAGAACTGCATACCAATCGATCCATTGCCGACCGTCTGGATGCGTTTGAAGCTTGCCGTATCGATCGTTCCATCGTACTGGTTGAATCCACGCGCACCTTGTCCGTATGTTTCGATGCTGTCTTTGGCTTCAAAGTCTTTGACGTAACCGAAGTTCACGAACCCGATACCGTTCGGCCCGTAACTGATGACGCGTTTTTCGGTTACCCAGTGATCGACCGTGCCCCATACGTCTAGCACCATGTCGTTGGTCCCGTACGTGGTAACTTCACCGTGCGAGATAACTTCTTTGGCATGTGCACCGAAGACGATGAAGATCGCTCCGGTAATGAGGTTCGGCTGCCCCGACGGAATCATACCGTTCGTGTAGATATCGTTCGTCGTTAATTTTTCAACAGTGACTTTGCCGGTATTATCGTCGAAGCCGGAAATAAATACCCCGCTCCCGATAACCGGTGCGTTCGGACGTCCCATCGAAATATTCTCGGCATTAACCGTGATGTGACTGTCATCGGCCGGATTGAAATTATAAATCGTCAGCGCGCCTTGGTAGACAATCACGCCGTATTTCATCGGACGTTCCGAGTAGTTCCGCGCATCCGCTGCGATTATATCGAGACCGTCGATATCGACGGTGAGTTGTTTATTGTTGCCACGCGTCAAAAGCTGAACCATCCCGGTCACCGTTAAGTTGTTTAATGTGATTGTCTTTAAATCGACTTCTGGTGAATCGATATAGATTGCACGACGATTTGGTGCGGTTTGAATGGCTAGATTTGAGATTTCGTTATCACCACGCAACACGATCCCGTCACCGTTAATAAAGCTCAAAAGCACGTTATCATGCGTAGCTGTCAATTTCTGGCCAACGCCTAATGTAATCGAATTGACTGCGTTGATGGAATTGACGAGTTCAATTGTCTTTTCATCTGAATCCAATGCTTTTTGTAGTTCAACATAATTTGTAACTTTCATCATTTGCCTCCTGCTTCACTCATAACTTCGCGTAAAAGCTTTCCATTATTGATCGTGCCTCTGCGTGTTTGTTTTATATTAATTGTTTAGTGCTCTGCCCAAACGTCCGCATACTGCTTCTTGTGTTCGAAGCGTTTCTTGGCATACGGACAGCGCGGAATGATTTTGACTTCAGCATCGCGCGCCTGTTGGACAACCTCGTCCACTAACTTGGATGCGACACCCTTACCTTTGTATGTCTCATCGACTTCTGTGTGGTCGATCGTCCAGATACCATCTTCAGCTGTGTACGTACATTCGCCAACCACCTTGCCGTCATCATACGCGCAAGAACGCTGGTACTCAGGCTCATATACGATTTCTACCATAGTTTTGCCTCCTTCGCGATCGTGATTACGAACTAATCGCTATTACTTAAAGTTTACTACTAAAAAGTAAGTGATACAAAAAATACAACAATGAGAATTTATCGTTAATTACTTAGTTTCTCTAATCATATAATATTGTTTAGGATCATTCTTGGAATTTCCATGCCAAACCAGTACTCCTTTAGTACACAAATTCTTTAAACAATATGAATGATATCTTTGAGAATTAGAAAATCTACTACCAAGTTACTACCAAGTTTCTATCATTCTCTCGTCAACACGGTAACGCTTTCGATGTGATTGGTCTGCGGAAACATGTCGACGGGCTGTACGCTGTTGATGGTGTACCCGCCATCGACAAATTTGCGCAGATCGCGGGCGAGGGTGCTCGGGTTGCAGCTGACGTAGATGAGTTTGTCCGGTTTCACGTCGAGGACGCTATCGATGAACGGCTGTGCGAGGCCTTTGCGCGGTGGATCGACAACAACGACATCCGGTTGAATGCCTTGTTCAACCCATCGTGGCATACAGTCTTCAGCACGATCAGCAGTAAGGGTGACGTTATCAATGCCGTTAAGCGCTGCATTTTCCTTCGCCATTTCGATCGCTTGTTCAACGATCTCAACACCGTACACATGCTTGGCGTGCTGGGCGAGTGCGAGCGTGATAGTTCCGATACCGCAGTACGCATCGATGACCACTTCATTGCCTGTTAAACCGACATTTTTCAGCACTTGATCATAGAGGACTTCCGTTTGTGCACTGTTTACCTGGTAGAAGGATTGTGGCGAGATGCGGAAGGTTAGTCCTTTGAGTTCATCGGTGTAATACGGTTGCCCATAGAGGAGACGCTCGTGTTTACCGAGAATAACGTTCGTACGCGCAGTATTCTGATTCAAGACGAACGATGTGAGCTGCGGGACGTTCTGACGAATTTCTGCGACAATTTCATCCTCATGTGGCAATTTTTCGCCATTGATGACGAGAATGATCATCTGTTCCCTAGAAAGATACCCTTCGCGTACCACCAGATGGCGCACCAGGCCCTGATGCTTGCGCTCATCGTACGGTGCCAGATTGTATTTATTCAATATTTCAATTACTTTCTGCAGGGTATCGTCAATCGTTTCGGATTGAATGCGATAATCGGTGAGCGGAATGATATCGTGTGAGCGCCGGCGGTAGAATCCGGTATAGAGTGCACCCACTTCGCCCCCGATTGGTACCTGCGCCTTATTGCGGTAGTGCCACGGATCCGCCATACCGAGTGTCGGCGGGACAGTCACTAGCTCATCGAGGTGTTCGCGATGGAGGTTATGGATGAGTTGTTCCTGTTTGAAGGCAAGCTGCGCGTCGTAATTCAGATGAACAAGCGGCAAAGTTCCCGTCTTCAGTAGCGCTTGATCATCGAAGTACGCACGTTCCGGCGCATCATTCAAACGCTCAATGACCTTCGCATACCCGTAGTTGCGCTGCGTTTTGGTGATATGGATGAGACACTTCTCCCCCGGCAAGGCATCGGTCACAAAGATCGGATAGTCATTTACTTTGGCGACACCGAGGCCTTCGTAGGATAGATCGATAATATCGACGCTCAGTTCATCATTCTTCTTGACGGGTGTGTTCGCTTGTTTCATCTCGTATCTCCTCATTAGTTTCTATATTTTAGCATATCAGCAGTGGGACTTGCGGTCCTTCCCTCCGTTATCCATTCCAACTAAAAAATGCTGGGCAAAATCCCAGCATTTGATTTCAAATTATTACAGGTTTATGCATTCTCCAAAGCTTCGACAAGCAATTGGTCGACAATCTTCGGATCAGCTTTTCCTTTCGTAGCCTTCATGATTTGACCGACCAAAGCACCCTTGGCTTTCTTCTTGCCCTTCTTGTAGTCGGCAATCGACTGTGGGTTATTCGCCATGGCTTCTTCAATCAGCGGTTTCAAGGTTGCTTCATCGGAGATCTGTGCCATTCCCTGTTCTTCAACGAACGCTTTGGCACTGCCACCCTCTTCAGCGAGGTGTTTGAAGACTTTCTTAGCAATCTTGGATGAAATGACGCCATCACTGATCAACTGAATCATTTCCGTTAAGTTCTCCGGTGTTAAACCGATCGCATCGAGTGAGGTTTCATTCTCGTTCAAGTAAGCCGAAACTTCACCCATCAACCAGTTAGCTGCCAATTTCGCATCAGCGCCCTGTTCAACGGTCGCATCGAAGAAGTTGGACATCTCAACCGTCTGTGTCAAAATACCCGCGTCATAGGCAGGTAACCCGTACTGTTCCACATAGCGTTCGCGACGTTTTTCTGGCATTTCAGGAATGTCCGCTTGGATTTCTTTCAACCATTCGTCGCTCACTTCGAAGTCCGGAATATCCGGTTCTGGGAAGTAGCGGTAATCGGATTCGCCTTCTTTAACACGCATAACGATGGTTTTCTTCTTCGCATCGTCCCAACGCAAGGTGGCCTGAACGACTTCATCGCCCTTGTTCAAGATGCGCGCCTGACGTTGTTCTTCATATGCCAACCCGCGACGAACGTTGTTGAAGGAGTTCAAGTTCTTGATCTCCGTCTTCGTACCAAATTCATCCTGACCGTATGGACGGATAGAGATGTTGGCATCACAACGCATCGAGCCTTCTTCCATCTTCACGTCAGAGATCCCGCTGTAGAGAATGACTTCGCGCAAACGTTCGAGGTAAGCATAAGCTTCCTCTGGTGAGCGCATATCCGGTTTTGATACGATCTCAACCAGTGGGGTTCCCTGACGGTTCAAGTCGACAGAAGTACCCGTATTATCGTGGATATTCTTTCCGGCATCTTCTTCCAAGTGGATTCGCTCGATACCGATCTTGCGTTTCTCACCGTCAACATCGATCTCGAGGTAGCCGTTCTCACCCAATGGATAGTCGAGCTGTGAAATCTGGTAGGCTTTCGGGTTGTCCGGATAGAAGTAATTCTTGCGGTCGAAGCGCTGCAGTGGATTGATCTCACAGTTCAGAACGGTTGCGGCTTTCAATCCGTATTCAATCGCACCCTTGTTGACCACTGGCAGGACCCCCGGGTAGCCCCAGTCGATCACATTCGTATTCGTGTTCGGCTCCGCACCGAAACTCGTCGGTGAAGGTGAAAATACTTTACTCTTCGTTTTTAATTCAACGTGGACTTCTAGTCCGATGACTGTTTCGTAATTCACGTGCGCTTCCTCCTATTCTGGGTGCTTCGTGTGGAAATCAGTGGCTTGTTCAAAGGCGTAAGCGGCACGGTAGAGCGTGTCCTCTTCGAAATGGTTACCGATCAACTGCAAACCAATCGGTAGCCCGTTACTGTCGAAACCGCCTGGAACTGAGATACTCGGGAGGCCGGCCAAGTTGACTGGTGCCGTCAATAAGTCTGACATGTACATGGCAACTGGATCATCCGTACGTTCGCCGAGTTTGAACGCAGTCGTCGGTGATACAGGCCCGGCGATAACATCGTAGTTCTCAAAAATCTCAGCGAATTCCTGAGCAATGAGCTGACGGACGCGGCCAGCTTTGTTGAAGTACGCATCGTAATAACCGGAAGATAATGAGAACGTCCCTAGCATAATACGACGTTTTACTTCATCACCGAAACCTTCAGAACGCGAACGTACGTAGAGGTCTTCGAGATCTTTTACATTTTCTGCACGGTAACCGTAACGAATCCCATCGAAGCGCTGCAAGTTCGAAGAGGCTTCGGAGGACGCTACGATATAGTAAACCGGAATACCATAATGCATGTGTTCGAGGTCGACTTCTTCAGCCGTTGCGCCCAATGACTCCAAGATTTCGATATCTTTCTTGATCTGAGCGGTCATTTCCTCATTCGTACCATCCTGGAAGAACTGACGTGGAACGGCAATCTTCAAACCTTCGATACCATCGCGCAAGTGTTCGAGATAATTTGGCACATCTACATCACCACTCGTTGCATCACGTTCATCACGACCGGCGATTGCTTCTAGCATAATGGCGTTATCTTCAACGGTACGGGTCATCGGACCGATCTGATCCAATGAGCTAGCGAATGCGATCAATCCGTTACGTGAAACACGACCGTACGTCGGTTTCATCCCAACAATGCCGTTAAAGGCGGCTGGCTGACGGATCGAACCACCGGTATCTGAACCGAGGGCACCGATAATTTCACCGCTCGCAACTGCTGCAGCGGAACCACCGGAAGAACCACCTGGCACACGCGTGTGATCCCAGGCATTCTTGACTGGTCCGAAGTAACTTGTTTCACTCGATCCACCCATGGCGAACTCATCCATGTTGAGCTTCCCAACAGTAATGGCACCGGCTGCGTTTAATTTTTCCATGACGGTCGCATCGTAAATTGGAATGAAGTTATCCAAAATGTGGGATGCGGCAGTCGTCTTGAGGTCTTTCGTGACAATATTGTCCTTGATCCCGAGGGGAATACCCTGGAGTGGGCGATCCGTGCTGTAGCCTTTTTCGTCGCTGGCTTTGGCCTGAGCGAGTGCGCCTTCTTTGTCCAAGGTGATAAAGGCATTCAACTCGCCATCTAATTGCGCGATGCGGTCAAAGGCTGCTTCAACGAGTTCGACAGCAGTTGTTTCGCCAGCAACGAGCGCTTGGTTCAACCCGCGAATTGTTTCATCAAATGCACGCATTAGGCATTTCCCTCACTTTCATCAAACGTGGCAGGTACATGGATGAAGCCGTTCTTTTCGGTCGGTACGTTCTTCATCAATTCGTCGCGCGACATACCTGCTTCAGGTTCGTCTTCGCGCATGACATTTTTTAATTGGATACCGGAGCGCAAAATCGGCACGTCATCGGTATTCACTTCGTTCAGTTGTTCAACCATTGCGAGAATATCATCGAATGTCCCGACATTCTCAGCAACTTCGTCCTCACTGAAGGATAGTTTGGCTAGTGAGGCAATATGTTTATACGTCTCAGCATCAATTGTACTCATAGGTTCCTCCTTTAATGCTTAGTTAACTGTCGGTTGGATGGTAAAGTTAGCGGCTTTCGCCTCACGCGTGGCCTGACCAGTAATACCGCTCGGGCCCTTGGTAGTGATCGTAATGCGAATGCCTTGATTGAAGGTGTTATTCGCCACTTCACCCGCATGCGTCAAGAGCGCAACTGTTTCGCTGTAGCCGTTAACTGGCGTATTAATTGTAATATCCAAAGCACCGAGGCGGCCATCCTTATAATGACCGATGCCTGCGAGCCCGGAAAGTTCAGGGAAGAAATCTTCGATATCGTTACGATAGCGTTCGAACAGGGTACTGTCCTCTTTGTTCGGTGCTTCCTCAGCGCCGTACGCCACGTTCATCGTATTCGTATCGCTCCAATCCCCAAACGATGTACTATCTTCACTCACGACGGTGCTGGAGATCATTTCGCCACCGCTGATATCATCAGCAGGCGCATTGTGAAAAATAAAGAATTGAATCGGCACGTCGACGTATTTTTTATTGTTGCGCAGACGATTCAATACTTCCTGAGCGATCGCTTTGCCTTGCTTGAGGGCTGTTTTTTGATCGATCGCTACGGCTTCTTGATCATCATTCAGTTGATCCGAATCGTTGATCGCAATCGCCAGCGCGATACCACCGAGCGTCTGATTTTCGTCACCAGAAGCATGATATAAATCATATTCCAACATGGTGTTCAAATACTTCGGGGCATCCGCCTGTTCGGGATTGAGACCGTTCGGATGATCCTTCGACTTGCGCGCGAGCCACTCAGATAATATATCTTCATTAACCGCTTGGCCTTCTTGCAGCACGTATTGATCGGTCGGGAATGTGTCCTGCATCAATCGATACATCTGCGTTTCCATATTCATCTGATTGGCTTGCGAACTATTGCCGCTCATCAATCCGCGCGAACTACTGACCACGTAACGATTATCGCGGATGAACGGCTGGTAATAGGCACCGCCGCCTCCTTGATTTTCGTCCTCCGCTGTCTGTGCACTCTGCTCAGCCGACGCGTTATCCGGTGCACCTTCATCGGCATCCGGGACCGTCTGACAGCCTGCCCAAAACAGAGCGATGGCTAATAACGCACCCGAACGTTTCAGATGCTTGCTTTCCACATGTGTTCCTCCTCTCCGTCACTTAGCTAGTATACCATGAATCAAGACAAGCGATCGTCAAGATCCTGTTCATTAAAAATCGTAATGCCGAGTGCTTCCGCCTTATCCATTTTGCTTCCAGCATCTTCTCCGGCAACTAGAATGTCCGTATTCTTGGAAACAGAACCGGTCACTTTGCCACCGCGCGCTTCGATTAATTCCTTGGCTTCCGAGCGTGTATATTGATCGAGTTTTCCAGTCAAAACCACTGTCTTGTCCTGCCAGAAACTGTCGGACACAACAGGTGCTTTAGCACCCGTATAGGTGGTGTTAACACCAGCGGCTTTGAGGCGCTCGATGAGTGCGATCACCGCATAATTGGCGAAATGCGTCTGAATAGCATCCGCCATCACTTCCCCGACACCATCGATAGCTGCGACTTCATCCGGCGAAGCAGCGATCAGTGCGTCGAGGGTTTCAAAGTGTTTCGCGAGATCTTTCGCCACTTTGCCCCCGACATGACGAATGCCTAAACCGAACAACAAGTGCTCTAAGGAATTGTCTTTACTCTGCGCGATCGCCTGCAACATTTTCGCTGCCGAGCGCTCACCGACACGATCGAGTGAAACGAGCTGATCTTGCGTCAGTTGATAGAGATCACTTGGATCGTGAATCATATCCTTGTCGAACAGCTGCTCGAGTACTTTCGGTCCGACACCGGAAATATCCATCGCCTCTCTGGATACGAAGTGATTGAGGCGCTCTTTCGCTTGCGCTGGACACGACGGGTTGATACAGCGCAGGGCGACTTCATCTTCGAGATGAACGAGGTCGCTGCCACACTCCGGACATTTTTCCGGCAGGGTGTAAGGTTCACTATCTTCTGACCGCTCATCAACTACCACATGATCGATTTCGGGGATAATATCGCCAGCTTTATATAAAGTCACCGTATCGCCGAGGCGGATATCCTTCATCTGGATGTAATCCGCATTATGTAGCGTTGCGCGTTTGACGGTAGTCCCTGCGAGCGATACTGCATCGAAAACCGCAGTCGGTGTGACAACACCGGTACGGCCGACTGTCCACTCAATATCCCGCACGGTCGTCTCCGCCATTTCAGCTGGGAATTTATATGCAAGCTGCCAGCGCGGTGATTTGACGGTCTGTCCGAGTATTTCGCGTGCCTTATAGTCATCGACCTTAATGACAATACCATCGATATCGTACGGCAGTTCGTGACGCAGTGCCGTCATGCGTTCAATATAATCGTGGATTGCCGCTTTATCTTGGCACACTTCAAAATGGGTATCGTGGCGCAATCCCCATGCTTTGAACTGTTCAAACATGTGCTGCTGCGTGTCGATACCCTGATCCTCCGTAAAGACACCGGTGTATAGAAAGACATCGAGGTGTCGTTCGCGCGCAATGCGTGAATCGAGCTGACGCACACTGCCGGCCGCCGCATTACGCGGATTCGCAAAGGTCGGCTGCCCATTGCGCTCACGCTTCGCATTCAAGTCACTGAACGCTTCTTTTGGCATGTATATTTCACCTCGTACTTCCACCGTCAATGGCTGTTGAAGTTTTAGCGGTACCGAAGCGATGGTTTTCACGTTAGCCGTGATGTCCTCGCCGATCGTCCCGTTGCCTCGAGTGGCGCCCTGAACGAGACGGCCATTGTCGTATTTCAATGATACCGACAAACCATCGATCTTTAATTCGCAGACAAATTGTGGCATATAGCCGAGGCGCTTCGCTACGCCGTCCACATACTGATCGACCTCATCGAATGAGAAGACATCGCTCATGGAAAGCATCGGTACGTTGTGGGTAACTTTCGGTAAGCTATCCGATATGACATCGCCCACGCGCTGTGTCGGTGACTCTTCTAGGCGAAATTCAGGATAGTCGCGCTCGAGTTCTTCGAGTTTGCGGTAGACATGATCGTATTCCTGGTCAGAAATTGTCGGTTGATCCAGCACATAGTATTCATAAGCATAGCGATTGAGTCGCTCAACAAGTGCTTCAATTTCAGCTTGTGGTGATTGTTCTGCCATTGCGGCATGCCTCCTTACTCAAATGGTTCACGCGAAATCGGTGCGAAGCCGGCGATAATATTCTTTATGCCCTGACCTTCAAACGCAACTTCTAACCGCTGATCACCCTTCGCATTCTTAACACTGACTACGCGCCCTTCGCCCCAGAGTTTGTGGTAGAGCACGTCACCCGGTTTCCAGAGCGGACCGGTTTCCAGGTCCGCACCACCTTTTGGCTGACCAGTACGCGAAAATACAGAACGCTTCGCATCATCCGCAAGGTGCGTCTTCTGGCGGTGTTTATAGGCACGCTGTGCTTGGAAGTGCTGGCGTTTCTGCGCCATATCCTGATGGTAGCTACCGAGCGTGTCGCTCTGTGGAATCTGATCGAAGGCATTCATACCAATTTCTTCCACAAAACGTGAGCGCGCGTTGTACTGGTGACGCCCGTAAAGCAACCGCGATTGGGCCGCAGTCAGGAACAATTTTTCTTCAGCACGCGTGATCCCGACATACGCGAGACGGCGCTCTTCTTCTAATTCTTCCGGATCATCAGCGGCCCGACTGAGTGGGAAGATGCCTTCTTCCATGCCGATCATAAAAACTACCGGGAATTCGAGTCCCTTCGCTGCGTGCAGTGTCATCAAGGTCACTTCATCATCCTGCTCGATCGTGTCATCACCGCTATCTAGAGATAATAAGGTCAAGAAAATCGTCAGCGCATCATCGCTCGGTGTCTCATCATCTGGTCGTTCCGTGTCGGTTTCTTCAGCCATCTCGCTGAAGAGATCCTGTTCCGCATAAAACACCGTCTGTCCCGGTTCCTCCGGTAAATCATTCGCATGTTCACCATTCGATGTCCCGCCACCTGCGAGCTCACGAAGCACGGAGAGATCAACATCCGCATTGGCAAAGCGCTCATCGAAGGAACGCGTCACGGACAGGAATTCATCAATATTTTCAAGGCGCGTTTCCGCTTCAGGGGTGTTCTGACGTTCGAGCGCTTGACGATAGCCGGAGCGTTTGAGCACCTGCTCCGTCAATTCCGTCAAATTCAGGAATTCACGCTGTTGCCGCAGTTCGACAATTACCTTCACAAAATCGCGCAACCCTTTTTCCGCGCGTCCCGTGATTCCAAGCGCACTCGCCTGATTAGCCGCTTCGAGATATGACACTTTCTGGCTGTCCGCATAACGGTACAATTTATCTTTGGTGGTGGCTCCAACACTGCGCTTCGGTTCATTTACAATACGATCGAAACTCAAGTTGTCATTGGGATTTGCCAGTAAGCGCAGGTAGGCGAGAACATCTTTAATTTCTTTGCGATCGTAGAACTTCACGCCACCGACAATGTGGTACGGGATATCCGCTTTAACGAGTCGCTCTTCCATCGCACGTGACTGCGCATTGGTGCGGTAGAGAATTGCGAAATCGCTGTAACACTTCTGTTTTTCCTTCCGCATGTCTTCGATCTGGTCGACGACGAATTGTTGTTCCTCGCTATCCGTGCTAGCTTCAAAGTATCCGACTTTTTCGCCTTCCGCATTCGATGTCCAGAGTTCTTTAGGTTTGCGGAATTCGTTGTTTTCAATCACCGCATTTGCAGCCGCCAGGATGTTCTTTGTCGAACGGTAGTTCTGTGCTAAGAGAACGGTATGGCAGTTCGGGTAATCTTCCTCGAAATTGAGGATGTTCTCCATATTGGCCCCGCGCCAGCCGTAGATACTCTGGTCCGCGTCACCGACCACACAGATATTTTTAAAATAATCGCCGAGCATTTTGACGAGTTGGTACTGTGCCTCATTAGTGTCCTGGTACTCATCAACGTGAATGTACTGGAACTTCTGCTGGTAGTAGCGTAAGATTTCCGGCTCCGCCTGAAACAGCTGGACGGTCTTCATAATTAAGTCGTCGAAATCCAACGCATCCGCAGCTTCAAGGGCTTCCTGATACGCTTCGTAGCAATCCGCAATTTTTTCTTCGACGAAACCGGTGTGATTCAATCGATAGTCGGCAGGCGTCTCGAGGTTATTCTTGGCGTCAGAAATTTTGGCGAGGATCATTTTCGGCTGGAAACGATCCTTATCAATATTGAGGCGCTTCATTGCCTCTTTGATGACGCTCAATTGTCCGGCTGGATCAGCGATCGTGAAATTTCTAGAGATACCGATCGCTTCAGATTCCCGTCTGAGAATGCGCACACACATTGAGTGGAACGTCGACACCCACATGCCACGCGAGGCTTCACCGATCAACTGTTGAACACGGGCTTTCATCTCGTTGGCCGCTTTATTAGTGAAGGTGATCGCCAAAATCCGCTTTGGATCCACATCCTTCTCCTGCAATAAATACGCCATGCGATACGTCAATACACGCGTTTTTCCACTGCCGGCTCCTGCTTGAATTAACAGCGGACCTTCCGTGAGTTGCACGGCTTCACGCTGTTTGTCATTCAGTCCACTTAATAAATCTGTCGTCATCGCTCGGTATCCTCCATTCTAATCTTTCGTATTATAACACAGTCATTTTCACTCATGAAAAAAGGAACCGCTAAAGCGATTCCTCTATTACTGCTTATTGAACTTGTTGATCGAGCTGCTCGAGGTGATAGTCTTCGATAATTTGAATGAGTTTTTCAGCGTAACCGGGATCGGTCGCATACCCCGCGTCCACTAAGGCGTAGCACGCTGTCTGATAATCCGGTGCTTCGATGACACCGCGGTATAAATCATGATCCCAGGACACCCCGTGCTGCATTAACTCACCGTGATCGCGCACGGACTGCTTCCAGCTACGATAGACCTTGAAATCATCTTCGATTGTTTGCCACTCGCCATCCTGAAATTCTTTGGTCGGCATACGCACCGACCGTTCACCTGGCGAAGCTTTGTAGCCAAAGAGATTGTTATAATCCCTGCTCAAATCACTCGAGCCGTAATCCGATTCCAGTGCGGCCTGCGCCGTGACAACACTCGGCAATACCTTGCTCCTCGGGTAATCCGCCACCGCGTACTGACCGACCACCGTCACGAATTCATCGTGCGTCGTCATCTCGTGCGTTTCAGTGGTCGTATTTGTCCAGACGATAGCGACGACCAACGCACCAAAACCAAAAATACCGAGGAGCGATTGCCACGGATATCGTCTGCGATAACGCCGTCGTTTTGCCACTGTCCTCATTCCTTTCGCCTGCTATACGAGCACCATCAATAGCGCGAGCGTTCCTGTGCCCACAATCATTGTCAGCAGCATATCCTTGGTCATTAACGCGCAGATGACAGAAACGACTGCTGCGATCAATTTAAGATTGACGAACGGATTCAGGTTGAACTGTGAATTCCAAAACAGCACATCGAGCGCAATCATAATGGCGAAAATCGCTACCGGCACGTGTTGAAGGATGATGCGTACGCTGAGTGGAATATTCACCTTGCGCGCAATTATCATCGGAATGAGCCGGTAACACGTACAGAGCGCTGCTGTCGCAAATGTTAATACCGTTAAATTCATTCGTTACGCGCCTCCTTCACTAATTCTGGTTTGAAAATTAGATAGCCGGCCGTCGCAGCAACCAATGTCATAATCAACATTGCGACGTGAGACGGCAGGAATACTTGAAGTATCAGTGCGCCGATTACAGCGATGATACTGATCACAACGTTCACGCGCGATTCAAATTTCGGCAACAATAGCGCAATAAACATCGCCGTCACCAAGAAGTTCGTGATGTCGATTGGAATATTCAATGAATTCTCCAAAAGCATCCCGACGACTGTGAACACATTGCCGACAAAATACGGGAAGAACGCGCACCACAGCGCATCGTTGATTGCCCACGGGTCCTCGACGCGTTCTTTATTCTCATCAAATCGACTGGTGTTGATCACGAAGGCTTCATCTGAAGTCATAAAGGATAACAGTAGTCCTTTCCACAATGGGTCCTCCGACGTGTAAGTATACAGCGTCACTGAGTACAAGACTTGGCGCATGGTAATCAGCAACAATGCAACCATCACTTCGCCGATTTCGGCACCCGCCAGCACTAAACTCAATGCTGCGAGTTGCCCGGACCCGCTGAAAATACCCATTGACATAATCACAACTTGCCACCATGAGAACCCAGCCTGCGCACTCAAGATACCAGCAACGAGACTGAGGGGAATATAACTGAGTGCCACGGGGGTGGACTGCTTCAAACCACGCCACATTTCTACTTTCACTAAGTCATCCTCCTATTCTGAGCCTTTGAGTGCTTCGACCATATCAATCTTCTTCAAACGACGGTGAATAATTAGCATGACGATGATCGAGAAGAGTAACGTCAACCCGATCGAGTAGAGATAACTCGACGGGCTGATCCGGGTTGGGAAGACCATCTGATCGATCTCAATCGTCTTCATAATATAGTCTGTCAAGAAGTACCCGCTGATCAAACCGATCACAATCCCGATGATCGTCAACAAGAACGTCTCACGGTAGAGGTACCCAGTCACTTCTTCTGGATACATCCCGAGTACTTTGATAGTCGATAATTCCTGCATACGTTCTGAAACATTCACACTCTGCAAGCTGTACAACACGATAAAAGCCAAGAGTGCTGCGGCGACAATCAGCACCACAGTCACTTCAGATAACGTATCTAACGTCCCCCCAAAGTTATCTTTAATCGTCTGCGTGAAGTAGATCGTCCGAATACGCTCATCATCCATCAAGTCTTTGGAGAATTGATCCTGTTCTGCTGTCGATTCCATAGCCATTTGAACATTTAATTGGTTCGGCATGACGGTTTCGCCAGTCGTTTCCTGGTAGGTATCCTCAGTCACAAATACATTATGGGAGATGTAATTGCGCACGATCCCTCGAATTGGGAAGGATACTCGCTCGCCTTGATCATCCTTCAGCGTAATCTCGTCGCCCACACTGAGATCCAGCAAGCGCGCAATTTTTTCAGTCACGAGGGCACCCTCATTCGGCAAGGTCAAGCGCTTGTCATCGGTTTTCGATGCGAGTTGGTAAAAGTCGCGGTACTGACTGTCAGGATTCAGCACATTGACATTAACGTCGTGTACTTTTTGGCCTTCCTGATCGCTACGATAGGTTTCTATGTGGAGTGGCAGCACGTTCGCATCTTTCGGTGCTTTGTCCGCCACTTCTTGTTCCACAGCGTCAATATCAGCATCACTGAGGTTATCCGTGAGACCGATCCCGGCATCGTAGTTCTCAATAACATCGAATTGTTGATCCGGAACATCGACAACCGAGTCAGAAATCGCGAACCCTGTGACGATCAACGCCGTACACCCGATAATCCCGATAGCTGTCATGCTGTTGCGCCATTTGTAGCGGAAGAGGTTACGCAGGGTAATCTTTGACATGAAAGAAAGACGGTTCCAGAACCACTGCCAACGCTCAATAAAGATGTGCTCCCCTTGTTTCGGTGGTTTCGGACGCATCAATTCCGCAGCGTGCACATTTAAACTGCGCCATGCTGTGACTGCGGCCGGTACGACAGATGTCAAAATCGCAATACCGGCTGTCATTAGTATATCCGTCCATACCCACTGATAGTTGATATCAGGGAGTTCGTAAAGGAGTTGGTAAGCGGTGTAGATAATATTCGGGAAGAGGTAATTCCCAATACCGATACCGACGATACTCCCGATCGCACAGGCAGCACCCGCATAAATCACATATTTACGCACGATATCACCGTTACTGTAGCCGAACGCTTTCATCGTCCCCATCTGCGTCCGCTGCTCATCGACCATTCGTGTCATGGTCGTGAAGCTGACCATCGCCGCCACGAGGAAGAACAACCACGGGAACACGCGTGCGATCGCTGCAACACGATCCGCGTTACTGCCATATTCCTCAACCGGTCCTGATGTAGCAGTCGGTTCGACTTGATAGTTCGCACTCGGCAGTTGATCGATCTGTGCTTCGCCATCTTTGATTTCCTGCTCAGCATCAGCCGTCTCATCATCAAAAGCCTTCGCTTGCGCATCGAACTGTGATTGTTTCTCATTCAACGTGGCTTCCGTCTGTTGCAACTGTTGTTCTATCTGTTGCAACGGTGCGGTCACTTGAACAGGTGCTTGACCGGACGGAAAAGCTTGCCACGCTTGATTGAGTTTAGCCTGGTAGGCCGCCTGCGCCTCATGCAACTGGCCTCGTGCACCATCCAGCGCTTGTTTTTGGGTTTCTAAAGTCTGCTTTGCTTGCGCAAGTTTGTCTTTTTGCGCGTTCAGGTCATCGCGTGCATCCTGTTTAACCTGCTTTGTCACCTCATCTTGACGGTCCGCAAATGCGTCTTCGATCTCGTCCTTCTTGGCGTTCACGCTGTCTTGATAAGCCGCGTCATACATATTGCTGCGATCCTGCGTTAAACGAATCGCATAGGCATTCGTCTGTCCACCCTTGATTTCGTTCGGTTGAACGACAGCCATCGCATCGATTGTTCCTTTACCGATGGCCGTATAACCGCGGTTAGTGTCGTGACTGATAAACTTCGGTGAACGCACCGTGCCGACAATTTTGTATTTACGGTGCTTGAGGTCATTCATGTGCTCAGTCTGACTGTCTGGCAGTTGATCCTTCGCCGTTTCATAGGTAATCGTTTTGCCTATCGCGTAGTCACCGCTAATCTCAGGTGCGATGGTATCCACCGCAATCTCGTCAGGAGCTTTCGGCAAACGCCCGTCGACCAGGTCGAATTGGTTGAAATCCTCACTATCCGTCATCGGATAGATACGCATGACCCCATTGTCGGAAGGATTTTCAACATCGACGTACTGCTCTTTTCGGTAATCAATACCGGGAATAGCTGCCAAGATATCCTCATCCTTATCGGATAGGCCGAACGTCGCCGACAATGAAAGATCTTCCAATTGTTTCTGGTTATAGTAGTTACTCGATGTCTGACGCATATCCGGTGCGGCGGAACGAATCCCCACAAAAAAGCCGGTGCCTAGCATAATGATGCCGACTAGTGCCAGGAAGCGTAAGACTTTCGAAAAAATTTCACGATAGGTTTCTTTCCATAGTGTTTTCTTTGTCATAATTACCACGCAATCTCTTCGACTTTTTTCGCATGTTCTTGCTTCTTATGGTTAGCAATTTTGCCGTCATGTATCTCTAAGACAACATCCGCTAGTTCCGCAATCCGCTGATCGTGCGTTATAACGAGCACGGTACGGTGATAGCTGTGTGATTGTTCCAGCAACAACTTAATGATCTGTTTTCCTGACGTACTGTCGAGTGCCCCGGTCGGCTCATCACAGAGGAGCAGCTTCGGTTGTTTCGCAATGGCACGCGCAATCGACACCCGTTGCTGTTCCCCACCGGACAATTCAGCAGGGAAAGCGTTACGCTTGTCAGCTAAACCGACAACATCGAAAATATCGTCGCGACGGTCCTTTTCACCAGCAATCTGTTCGCTCATTTCGATATTCTCTTCAGCAGATAAATTAGGAATCAAATTGTAAAACTGAAACACAAAACCGACTGATTCGCGTCGGAACGTTGTCAGTTCACGATCGGATAGGCTGGCAATGTCTTTACCATCGACGATCACTGAGCCGCTCGTCGGCCGATCCATTCCTCCTAAGATATTGAGCAGAGTTGACTTACCAGCACCGGATGGGCCCAGTATGACCACAAACTGTCCTTGTTCAACTGAGAATGAGATATGGTCGTTCGCATAGACGGCCGTTTCTCCTTCGCCGTACTGCTTTGTGACATCTTTTAGTTCGATATAGCTCAAGACTCACCCTTCTTTTCTATGACAGTTACTTTCAAATAATCACTCTCCGGCGAATGCGGTGGTACGGGAAAATCAAACGGCAAACGGAATTCGTCCCCAAGCGTTGCCCGGCAGTCCGATGCTTGGATGCCTCGTTCCAATGCCTGACGGAAGTCCGCGCGCTTAAAATTCGCCGCATTCGTACTCGCAATCAGATGACCACCGTGCGACAACAGCGGCAGTGCTTTTTCGATTAATTTCGGATAGTGCTCGCTCACCTTGAAATAGTTCTTCTTGGTGCGCGCAAAACTCGGCGGATCCATAATGATGACATCGAACGTCTCCTCATGGCGCGCCGCATAGTCTAGATAGTCGAAGGTATCCATCGTGTACACGCGGTGAGCCTCAGGCGACAGGTGGTTTAGTGCCAATTGCTCATCGAACAGCTCTCGCGTACGCTGCGCAATATCCACACTGATTGTTTCCGTGGCACCACCCATCGCTGCCGCAATCGAGAAGGCCCCCGCGTAGCTAAACGTATTCAAGACGCGCTTGCCGGGTGCGAGCTGGGTCATTAGATATCCCCGCACATCGCGCTGGTCGAAGAAAATACCCGTCATCCAGCCTTCGTCCAGATGTGTCATGTAGGATACGCCATTTTCTTTAATCGGCCAGTCAGCCAAGGATGGCTCACCATAGAGCCACTCACTCGCTGACATATTGTCGGACTGAAAGCGATTCTTAGCGACCATACCTCGGCACTCCGGAAAGACATGCTGAACAGTCTGTACGATTGCTTTTCGGTAGCGCACAATTCCTTCTGAATACCACTGCGATACAATGTAACCATCGTACCAATCGAGGAGCAGACCACCTAAGCCATCGCCATCCCCATTGAACAGGCGATAACCTGTTGTTTGCGGATCATTCATCAGAGCTTGGCGCTTAGCCTTCGCCGTTTCCAATTTTTCAATCAAAAGCGCCTCATCAAGTGGCTGATCCGCCACCTCGCTGTAGAGCCACCCAACGCCTTTGTGTTGTTCACCGAGATAGGCCATACCGATGAACTGATTATCGTTACCGTTCACTCGGACGCTTTCCCCCGGCTCGCCGCGGATGGGTTGCGTAAGGTCGTCTGCCATTATCAGTTGGCGTCCACCGCGTAACGCCCGTGTAGCTAGAGGTTTTACATGTATCGTTTTCATCCTGTTCTCCTCATCACGTGATATAGCCATCTACCAATATCATAGAATAAATAACCGATCACGACACCCGACACATTAAAAATCACATCATCAATGTGCGTCACACCGGTCCCCAAAAAATACTGGCACGTCTCGATCAGAATACTCATCGCACCACCCGCAAGCACGATCTCAAAGAATTGACGCTTGCCGTGACGCAGATACGGGACTAAAAAGCCAAAAGGAATGAACCAGAGCACATTCCCGAAGAAATTGTACCAGAAGGAAAACGGCGAATCGCCATGCTCCAATTTAAAGGTATCGACGAGAGGCACGAGATGGATACGACTGAAATTGCGAGTCGTATCCAATGATAGTGCCCACCATTTCCAATCGTAGCGCAGCACAGTGAGATGAATCAGCATCAAAAAATAAAACATAAATACTGCCAGCGCAACGAGACGCCGAGTATTGTGAATCGGCTGTTGCTTCGCTTCACGCCATTTTTTGTAGCCCCAGAGAAGCAATACAAACGGAATAAAATACAGTAGCACCTTGTCGAGACTGAACACGATCAGACGGATCAGTGGAAAATGATTGATGTGATTCAGAAACAAATATTCAAGTAATTTTTCAATTGGACCTAAAAACAGCATCGTCTGGTCATTCCTCATTTATTTGGTCTTCCTTAAGATTTAATCAATATCTCAGCTTTTTATCAACTATACGCACTGATTTTCAACCTTTTCACCGTAATTAATTGATGAAAGGGGAAGAATTATGAATCAAGTAGAACTTATCGGGCGTTTATGCCGCGACATCGAACTGAAAACGACAGAGAACGGCAAGGCTTATTGCCGCAACACATTAGCGATCGACCGCCATCGCGCTAACGCGACACAGACCGCCGATTTTATTCCGATCGTTGCTTTTGGAAAGAGCGCCGAACTCATGCAACGCTTCGTCACGAAGGGCGATGAATTAGCGATCGTTGGTCATCTCGCGAGCGGCCAGTACACGACAAAAGCAGGCCACACCGTCTATTCGCTCGAAGTCATTGTCGACCGCCTGACCTTCTTGCGTCAGAAAAACCACACACCGAATGACGATATTCCGAGTGTTCACGTGACATTAAACTAAACAAAAGCACGCCTTGAATCATGTTCAAAGACAGAGGCGTGCTTTTGTTTAGTTGACTTGGCGAATTTTATCCGCCAGTGCGTTGATCTTCCGCAGGCGGTGATTGACCCCCGACTTCGATACCGGTCCATCTGGCAGTCGCTCACCGAGTTGTTTGAGGCTCAGATCCGGATTGTCCATCCGCATCCGCGCCACATCCTGCAGTTTCGGCGAGAGCTGTTCAAGGCCCATCGTGTTCTGGATGAGCTGGATGTTTTCAATCTGCTGCAATGCCGCATTCACCGTTTTATTAAGGTTAGCACTCTCGCAGTTCACGCGCCGATTAACAGAATTTCGCATATCGCGGGTCACACGCACATTCTCGAATTTCAATATCGATTGATTGGCCCCGATTAAAGCGAGAAAATCCGAAATCTTATCCGCCTCTTTTAAGTAAATAAAGTGGCCGTTGCGACGCGCTGCGGTCCGCACGTTGAGCCCGAACGGCTTCATCATCGCTTGCAGAATCAGATGATTGTTCTCCTGCAATGAATAGATTTCTAAATGGTACGAGCTCGTTTCCGGGTTATTGACGGAACCACCCGCCATGAAGGCCCCGCGCAAGTATGCGCGCATTGTATCTTCAGAGCGGTTGATCGCCTCAATCGTGGTATCGTCCATCATGCCGAAGAGGTTGAGGCCCATATCTTTGAGTAACCCTTCAACGCCCATTGTGACACGCACAATGTAGACGTTGTTCTTCTTCAATTTCATTTTGCGACGCACGATAATATCCGGCGCAATGAGATATACCGTCTTAAATGCTTGATAGATGCGGCGCGCAATCGCCGCGTTTTCCGTTTGAATATCTAACGTGACGTGCTCGCTGTTCAAGGAAATGATGCCGTTCATATGCACCATCGCAATCAATTCCGCACGTGCTTCTTTTGGCGAAACAGGCACGGCCGTTAATTCTTTTTTGACCTCACTCGCAAAAGAACTCACGCTATGCTTCACCTTCTTCATAAATCGTTCGAATCGCATCGACCAACTTGCGCTGGTTATGGTAGACGCCACTCTCTTTGAGATCCAATAAATCCTTCTCAACGATGCGGGCAGCTTCTGCCGCTAATCCCGCCTCGTCGTGAGTGACTTGGATTAGATAGTCCTGCATTTCATTGTCTTCAATATATGTTGTTGGTACGAGGCTACTGTTCGTCAACATCACATCGACCTTGTGTTGGCCGAGGTGCTTATTGACGGCCGCGAGGTGATCGCGATCGCTAAAATGTTCTGTTTCCCCCATCTGCGTCATGATATTGCAGACGTATAGGACGGTCGCATCCGTCGCATCGATTGCCTCCCGCACTTCCGGAATGGTCAAATTCGGCAAGATCGACGTATAGAGCGAGCCCGGACCTAGAACCAGCACGTCAGCTTCTTTAATCGCTTTGACGACTTGACGTCCTGCGAAGACCGGTTGTTCACCTTGTGGATCGCCGACACGATGCGTAGTCACGTAATCAATCGCGCGATTCGCCGCCACAATCTTTGTCTCGCCTTCGATAATCGTTCCATCCAAGCAATGTGCCTGCAAAATCAGCGGCGTTTCCGAAACCGGCAAGACTTTGCCTTTCACATTCATCGATTTAGAGACGATCTTTAATGCCGAATGAATATCCCGCCGTTCAGCCAAGGCAGCAATAATGAGGTTACCGACCGCATGCCCGGAGAATTGATTATCTTTTGGCGCAAAACGGTACTGAAAAACATCTTTATACGTTTGACTGGTGTCCGACAGTGCGACGAGGCAGTTACGAATGTCGCCGGGCGGGATCGTATTGAGGGCTGTGCGGATTGTGCCGCTGCTACCTCCGTCGTCCGCAACCGTGACAATGGCGGTAATATCCCAATTATCGGCCTTCAAGCCCGACAACAGAATCGGCAAACCCGTGCCACCGCCGATCACGGTAATTTTAGGTTTAGCTTCTTTCATCATCATTCGTCTCCTATAACGCGCGATTGATATCGCGATGCTTCACGTGCACCGGATAATCAAACGTATCACTGAGATGCTGCGCCGTTCTTTCTGTCAGGGTGACAGAACGATGGCGCCCACCGGTACAACCGATCGCAATCGTCAGTGAACTCTTGCCCTCAGCCTCATACATCGGCACGGTATAGTCCAACATATCGAGGAACTTTGCCATAAATTGCTGGGTCTCTTCCTTATCGGTCACATAGTCCGACACTTCTTGATCGAGACCTGTTTTCGGTCGCAATTCAGTCACGTAATGCGGATTAGGTAAGAAACGCACATCCATCACGATATCCGAATCAATCGGAATGCCATGTTTGAAGCCAAATGAGATGGTTTCAATCGTAAAGCCCTTGGCGCTGTCACCATTGAACTGATGCATCAAAAGCTCTCGCAATTCGCGCGGACGTAAATTCCCAGTGTCGATGATTTCATCAGATAGCGCGCGGATCGGTTGGAGGCGTCGACGTTCATCCTGAATTGCATCCAGCGTGCTCAAGCCATCACTACTGAGCGGGTGCGTACGACGCGTTTCTTTATAGCGACGGACTAACGCGGCATCACTCGCCTCCAAAAATACGACATGCGTTTCCCAGCGACTATCAATCGTGTTCTGCGCCAGTGCATCCGTTACATGATCGAAGAAATGGCCGGAACGCAAATCGACGACTAAACAGATTTTATTAATATCTGATGAACGATTAATCAACTCGAAGAACTTACTCATCAGCGACGGGGGCATATTATCGACACAGAAATACCCCATATCCTCAAAGCTCTGCATTGCAATCGTCTTACCGGCACCGGACATACCGGTAATAATCATTAATTGATTATGATCTGGTAACATGCTGTCAACGACCTCCGTTCATCATCCGTTATGTTCAAAAAATCCCTCTCATACAAGATGAGAAAGATTTTCACGTTTAACATTATTATCTATTTTACACGATTACGCCGCTGCATACAAAGCCTAAATCTTTAGTTGCCCCATGGATAATCGTAAAGTTTTGCTTTCTTCACATCTTCAATTGTCGGTGTCCCAGCCAACTGCATAACTTGAAGGAGTTCGTCCTTCAAGAATTCATAAACTTGTTCAACACCGCGAACACCACCGGTTGCTGCACCGTAAAGCACCGGGCGACCGATTGCCACTAAATCAGCACCAGCAGCGAGAGCCTTGAAAATGTGTGTCCCACGACGGATACCGGAGTCGAAGATAATCGGTACACGATGATCAACCGCTTCAGCCACTTCGAATAAGGAATAGAAGGCTGGCATCCCAGCATCGATCTGACGCGCCCCGTGGTTCGATACCCAGATCCCTTTCGCACCGGCTTGGATCGAAAGCTCAGCGTCCTCCTTCGTTTGCACACCTTTGACGAAAACAGGTAGGCCACTGTATTCCGCGATGAACTGGACGTCTTCCGGCGAGAGTTTCTGTTTGGATGTGTGATAGATCTCATCGACGGTCATATTATCGCCACTGCTGTACTGTTCAACGAGCGGTTTACCGAACGGATAAGTAAATCCCGTGCGCTTGTCTTCTTCACGGTTACCGCCAACTGTCGCATCAGCTGTCAATACGATAACTTCTGTCCCTGCTTCCTTGACGTGGTCGATAATGTCTTTATTAATGTTATTGTCTTTACCCATGTAGAACTGGAACCATAACGGAGCATCTGGACCCATTGCCTCGCGCACGTCGTCAGTATCGTATGAGGAATAGGAACTGATCGTAAAGGCTGTCCCTGAGTTGGCAGTCCCCTTACTCGTCGTCAATTCCCCACGCTCATGTGCCAGCTTGTGTGAGGCGATCGGTGCCATCACCATTGGAATATCTAATTTCCGACCGAAAATTTCTGTCGACGGATCTGGATTTTCAATGTTTTGCAGGACACGTGACGGGATTAGCTTGTGATCGAATGACTTGATATTCTCTCTCAGTGTCCATAAGTCACCGGCTGCACCGGAAATGTATCCGAAACCACCTGAAGGAATGACCGCTTTAGCTTGCGCTTCGAGGTCAAATAAATTAATAAAGTTCACGCCGCCTTCAGTGTTAGGTGCTTGGTAATTTGTTGCCATATCAGCACACATCCTTTCTTAAATGCTTTGTGCATTTTACCATATCTCAATAAAATATTCTAACCTTTAGCATCACTAATGTAATCCGTTTCTTTTAATTGTGAATATTTTAATGAAAGCGGAATTTAGTTCACTGAAAATGGGTATAAAAAAAGTGGAGACAAACACTCCACACTGTATATCGGGAAAACCGGATTTGAACCGACGACCCCTACGTCCCGAACGTAGTGCTCTACCAAGCTGAGCTATTTCCCGTCAAATAAAAAATGCGCCCAGCAGGATTCGAACCTGCAACCGCCTGATTCGTAGTCAGGTACTCTATCCAGTTGAGCCATGGGCGCTTCGAAGCGGAAAACGGGATTCGAACCCGCGACCCCCACCTTGGCAAGGTGATGTTCTACCGCTGAACTATTTCCGCATCAGTCTTATATGAATTTCATCGACTTATTTAATTTACTCCCCTTTTAATTGCTTGTCAATACTTTTTAATAAAAATCTAAATTTTTATTGCTGACGCTTTAGAAATCATTAGAAAACGATTACAATATAAACAACAAGCTTAAAGGAGTTGATTGATGATGAAGAAACACTGGTGGTTGTTTAGTATCGTCGCCTTGACGTTATTTGTGCTGGCAGGTTGCCAACAACAGGACACGGTGGAGAATGAAGCGAGTGCCGAAGCAACGGAAGAAGATACACATATTCGCTGGACGCTCGATGGACATGTCGAACCACAAGAAGGACAATCAGAGAATATCGGTACGGCCGGCTTGATGTACGGTCAATCGAATGGTTTTCTGATCATCGGAGGCGGCGCTAACTTCCCGGACGGCTCACCTGCCGAGAATGGTGAAAAAGCCTTTTATCCAGATGTATACAGCTATCAAAACGTCGATGGTCACTTGCAACAAGCTGCGCACAGCACGTTGGATTTTGCGTTGGGCTATGGGATGTCTGTTACCGATAAGGAAGGTATCTTCTATATCGGCGGAAGCCCGAATGAAGAATATGCGAAGCGTATCTCTCTAATTACCGCCGACCAAAAAGGCAATGTTACTGCGAAAAAAGTCATGGATCTGCCATTTGCGATTCAAGACGGTGTCGCTGCCAAGGACGGTGACATGCTCTACTTCGGCCTCGGTGCGCAAAACGGCGAAGCCAGCAACAAGTTCTACCGTGCCAATTTGAAAACAAATAAAGTTGAGGAATTAGCTTCTCTCCCGGGTGATACGGCGCGCAAACAGGCTGTGTACCGCTGGCTCGATGGTGAACTTTACGTCTTCGGTGGTGGCGACCAAGAAGCCTATACAGACGGTTATGCGTACAATCCAGAAGCTGATGAATGGACGCAGGTCGCTGACGTATCGGTCGATGGCGAAGCGATCTCACTCCTCGGCGGGCAAGCTGTAACCTTAAACGATGATGAAATGCTTGTCATCGGTGGTTTCGATAAAGCAATCTATGATGATGCGAATAAGCAGATGGGTGAACTTGAAGGCGATGAATTACAGGCCTTCAAGGATGATTACTTCAACCGTGACCCGAAAACTTTCAACTGGAACACGAAAGTACTTATCTACAATGCGAAAACGGATAAGTGGCGCAGTATCGGCGAAGTCCCGTTCGATGCACCGTGTGGGGAAGCATTATTGCTTGACGATGACAACATCTTCTCCGTCAACGGTGAAATTAAACCGGGCACGCGAACCGATCGCATTTACGCCGGTGACATTGAAGATTAATATGAATTAACTATAAGCAAAAACGGTGCGAGCTATAACACTCACACCGTTTTTATAATGTCTTTATTTTTCCACTAAATCATTCAGCGCATCGAGGTATGCCTCCGCATTCTGCTCAGCTTCCGCATCGCTCGCTGCTTGCGCGCTCACGTAGAATTTGACTTTTGGTTCGGTGCCGCTCGGGCGAACCGCTAGCCACGTGCCATCAGCCAAATAGAATTTCAAAACATCGGCGCGTTCAATGTCGAGCGGTTCAGTTTGTCCGTCCGCTGAGGTGCGCGTCGCATTCAAATAATCCTCAACGGCAGTCACTGCTTTATCCGCTAGTGCCTGCGGCGATTCCTCACGCAATGTACGCATGATTTCTTGGATCTCCGCTTGACCGCGCTGTCCCGAGCGCGTGAGGGACACTGTCTTTTCGAAAAAGTGGCCGTATGTCTCAAAGATTTCCTCTAAGCCATCGTACGGCGTCTTGCCCTGTTGCTTGTAGAAGGCCGTCAATTCCGCAAATAAAACAGCGGTCTGGATCGCATCTTTATCGCGAACGAACGGTTGAATCAGAAAGCCATAGCTCTCTTCAAAACCAAACATGAACGTGTGTGCGTGCGTCTCTTCATATTGTTGAATTTGTTCCGCAATGTATTTGAAGCCGGTCAGTGTATTGACAGTCGCCACATCATAATGTGACGCAATCTTGGTAGGGAGGTCGCTGGAGACAATCGATTTGACAATAGTCGAATTCTCCGGCAGATCCCCCGCATGGCGATGCGCTTCGAGGATATACTGTGTCAGCAGTGCGCCGATCTGATTACCTGTCAAAATGCGGTAATCACCATCCGGTTTACGCACGCCGACACCCATACGATCCGCATCCGGATCGGTCGCAATCAATACATCCGCATGATGCTTTTTACCGTAGTCGATCGCATAATTAAAGGCGCTCGGCACTTCTGGGTTCGGTGATTCTAACGTACTGAAGGCTGCATCCGGCTCGCGCTGTTCCGGAATATAAACCATCTGCTTAAACCCGGCACGCGCAAAGGCCTGCTCAGCGAGTAACTGCCCTGTGCCCTGCAGTGGCGTGTAGACGATTGTCACCTCATCCGCCATTTTTTGAATTAATGGCGCATCGATCGTCACCGTAGCCACCTGTTTCAAATAGACGTCATCAACGTCTTCCCCGATGATTTGGCAGAGTCCATTTTCAACCAATGCTTCAAAATCAGCCACATCAACGCCTAAAGGCTCGATATGTTCCACAAATCCGGTCAGTTTTGCGGCTGCTTCCGGCGTCATCTGACCGCCATCCGCACTGTAAACTTTGTAGCCGTTATATTCTTTCGTGTTATGGCTCGCCGTAATCATAATCCCGGCAGCCGTCTCGAGCTCGCGAATCGCAAATGAGAGTTCCGGTGTCGGGCGTACATCTTCAAAAAGATAAGTCTTAATCCCGTGATTACCGAGGACCTGCACGGCATTTTCCGCAAATTCGCGTGAGTGGTAGCGCCCATCGTAAGCGATAACGACCCCGCGCTGTTTCACCGCATCGCCCTGTTCGGCGATCAGCTGAGCGAGGCCTTCCGTCACAAGGCGCACCGTGTAAATATTCAAACGGTTGATACCGGGGCCCATTAACCCGCGCATACCAGCTGTCCCGAAGCTGATGCGCTGGTAAAACGCATCCTCCAGCGCTTCCGCATCGCTTTTCAAGACATCTAATTCTTCCTGTAGATACGGCGCGAGCGTATCAAAGTTCTTCCAATTCTGGTAGGTGTCTTCCCAATTCATCGTTGTGCCTCCTCTTAACCTTCTAGCGCCGTCACGTAGTCATACACGCTCTGACCGGCGATACCACCATCACCGATAGCTGTTGAAATCTGGCGCAAATGTTTCTGGCGCACATCCCCTGCAACGAAAATACCTGGGACACGTGTAGCCATCGTTTCATCCGCTTCAATCCAGCCACGTTCATCCGTGATACCTAAATCAGTGAATGCCTCGCTATTCGGTACTAAACCGACATAAACGAAAACACCATCCGCCGGGACTTCGGTCGTTTCACCTGTTTTAACATTCTTTGTGACAACGCCGGTGACTTTCTGACCATCGCCTTTAATCTCTTCAACAACTGTATCCCAAGTGAAGTCAATATTGTCTTTCGCAAAGGCACGATCCTGCAAGATTTTCTCAGCGCGCAGTTGATCGCGACGATGGATAATGTTCACATGTCCCGCTAACTGAGAAAGGTAAGTTCCCTCCTCAACAGCGGCGTTACCACCGCCGACAACGACGACATTCTTATTCTTGAAGAACGCCCCATCACAGACCGCACAGTAACTGACACCGCGGCCTTGGTATTCATCTTCGCCGGGTGCCCCTAAGTTGCGGTGCGTTGAGCCGGTTGCGATAACAACGGATTTGGTCTCATACGTCCCATTATCCGTCTTTACAATGTGATAATTGTCATGTGTTTCAATGCCAGACACATTGCCATATAGGTATTCCGCACCGAACTGCATGGCACTCTCATACATAGCCATGGCGAGATCGGATCCCGAAATATCCTTAAATCCCGGATAGTTCTCTACTTCAGCCGTATTCAATAATTCACCACCGGGCGCACCGAGGTCCAATACAGCTGTTTTCAAATTGGCACGTGATGCATACAGCGCGGCAGTCAATCCTGCTGGGCCGGTACCAATCACGACGACATCGTAAGTTTTCGTTGCTTCTTCTGCCAAAAATAACCCCTCACTCTCACTATAACGTGTTCTCTAACTGCAATAAGTACTCTTTTAATTCATCCTTAATATCAGGATGGGTTAAGCCATAATCAATGACGGTTTCCATATAACCCAGTTTATTCCCAACATCGTAGCGCGCGCCATCAAAACGTTTTGCGAATACACGTTGCGTCTGATTCAAACGCTCGATCGCATCGGTCAACTGAATTTCATTACCGGCACCGGGTTCCTGCGTTTCTAATAAGTCAAAAATCTCAGGTGTCAGTAAATACCGCCCGATAATGGCTAAATTGCTCGGTGCATCAGCCGGCTGCGGCTTTTCCACAAAATGTTTGACGTGATACAAGCCATCCAAGTACTCGCCTTCCGGATCGATCACACCGTATTTCTGCGTTTCTTCTTCAGGAACCGGCATAACCGCGAGTGTCGATGCATGCGTTTCTTGGTAACTATCAATCAGCTGTTTCGTTAACGGCTGCTCGTCCACCATCAGATCATCACCGAGCATCACCACGAACGGTTCATCACTAACAAAGGCACGGCCCTGGAGTACCGCATCGCCTAACCCATTCGGATACGGCTGACGCTTGAAATAGATATTCAAGCGGATACTATCATTGACAAGATGCAGGAGATCGGGACGTTCCTTTTGGATTAAAAAGTCCTCTAACTCCGTATTCGCATCGAAGTAATCTTCAATCGGATGTTTACTCTTACCGATAATAATCAGTATATCTTCAATACCGGACTGGGTCGCCTCATCGACGATAAATTGAATCGTCGGGCGATCGACAATCGGCAACATTTCCTTCGCCATTGCTTTGGTGGCAGGCAGGAAACGCGTCCCAAATCCCGCTGCAGGAATAATCGCCTTGGTTACTTTATTTTTCATCTGTATGTTCCTCCGACGCCATACCGTAAAATTCTGGTTTCTGTGCGCGATTCATCAACAATTTGAAGGCTTCACTCATCGTTATTTCGCCATTAATGACCTGCGCCATTGTTTCTGTAATTGGCATCTCAACATCGAGTTGCTTGGCAAGTTTAGCCGTCACGACAGCGGTCGATACGCCTTCGACCACCTGATTCATACCTTCAATTGTCTCAGCTACAGTCTTGCCCTGACCGATCGCATAGCCGGCTTGCCAGTTTCGTGACAGTTCGCTGTTAGCCGTCACAAATAAGTCACCGACGCCACTGAGGCCACTGAAAGTAACGGGATCTGCGCCCAATTTCACACCGAGACGCGTAATTTCAGCTAACCCACGCGTGATCAGGATGGCTTTCGTATTCACACCGAGACCTAAGCCATCGATCGCACCTGCACCCAGCGCAATGATATTTTTGAGCGCACCACCGAGTTCAACGCCGATAATATCCGATGACGTATAGACACGGAAGTAATCCGTTGCAAACAGCTCTTGTACACGGCGTGCTGCATCCAGATCAGCGCAAGCGGCTGTTACCGCCGTCGCATGATGTTTAGCGACTTCTTCCGCATGACTCGGACCAGATAATACGACCGGACCATCGTGGGCGGTGTCCACGAATGCCTCCGCTAAGATCTCACTGATCCGCTTCTGCGTCCCCGACTCCAATCCTTTCGAGGCGTGAACAATCAGCGGTTTAGGCTGCGTCTTACCTGCTTCCGCAAGCGCTTGGAGTTGTGCAGCGACTTTTCCTGACACATCGCGTATCGCTTTCGTTGGAACGACAAAGAGAATCATCTCAACATCTTCGAGCGCCTGTGTTAGATCTGAAGTTGCTGTCACATGCTCATCTACCGTAAAGTCATCGAGATAGCGCTTATTCGTGCGCTGCTGTTGTAGTTCCTCAGCCTGTTCGGGATGATGTGCCCACAAGCGGACATCGTACCCGTGTTCACCGAGCACATTGGCGAGTGTACTCCCCCACGAACCGGCACCAAATACCACTATTTTCTTATTCATGTGATTCCTCCTCATGACCTTGAACATCAGCGTAATTCGGCAGTTCTGGATAGTGGTAGCGGCGCCAGATAATCAGCGCGATCGCTGCAATAAAGAGAACGATCGACAGTGCCTGTGAGACACGAATCGACCCCCAGTAGAGGCTATCCGTGCGCAATCCTTCGATAAAGAAGCGGCCGAACGCGTACCAGATCAGATACAAAAATGTCGTTTCGCCGAGTTTCAAGTTCCGTTTCTTTCGCCGTATTAGTAAGAGTAACACCACACCGAGGAAATTCCATAATGATTCGTACAGGAACGTCGGCTGATAATATACCCCATCGATATGCATGCGTTCCACAATAAACTGCGGCAAATGCAATATATTGCGTAAAAAATCACCGCTCACGGGCCCCCCGTGTGCTTCCTGGTTGACGAAATTGCCCCAGCGACCGATCCCCTGCGCCATCAGGAGATAGGGCGTGACAACATCCGTTAGTAAGAAAAACGGTAATTTTTTATATTTCGCATACGCGAGGATTGCCAGAGTTCCGGCAATCACACCGCCGTAGATGGCAATCCCGCCGTTCCAAATCTGAATAATTTCTGCGGGATGCTGCGCGTAATACTGCCATTCGAAGAGCACGTAGTAGATGCGCGCGCCGATAAAACCGATCGGAATGACCCAGAGTGCTGCATCGTATCCAATATCGTCGCCGAAACCTTTGCGCTTAAATTCGCGCGAAATGAGCTCGATGGCTAGTACCATCGCAACGGCAATAATAATGCCGTACCAATGTACGGGAATACCGAGCAAATGGAAAGCGACTGGATTGTCTAATAACCACATCGTCTAGGACCCCTGCTTTCTCTGACGATCCGCCTTATCTTCTTCCGTATTACGTTCAATCAACGCGGTAAGGCGATCTTCAAATTCTTTTTCGGAATTGAAGCCCATGCGTTTGGCACGGTAATTCATCGCTGCCACCTCAACAATATTAGAACTATTACGGCCGGTACGAATCGGCACCGTGACGCGCGGAATTTCGACATTAAGCATCGATACCGTTTCCTCCGTCGCACCTAGTCGGTCGTAATTGGCTGAAGAATCCCATTCGATTAAATTGACGATCATATTCAACTGCTGCTCTGTGCGCACAGCACCCGCACCGAAGAGCGTTAAGACATTGATGATACCAAGACCGCGAATTTCAATCATATTGCGCAAAATTTCCGGTGCCGCGCCGATAACCGTTTGTTCATCGCGCTTATGGAAATCAACACGATCATCCGCTACCAAACGATGACCGTGTTTGATCAGCTCTAAAGCCGTCTCTGACTTCCCGATACCGCTATCACCAGTAATTAGAATTCCGACACCATAGACATCAACGAATACGCCGTGTCTTGTCTCACGTGCCGATAATGTTTCTTGTAAATAACTGGAAATATTGTTCAGTAACTGCGTTGTCACAGTCTTTGAACCGAGAATTGGAATTTCTGCTTCATCAGCCGCTTTGATCACTTCCGGCTCTGGCTGTAACCCGCGCGAGAAGACAAAACACGGTGTCTCCTCACGCGCCATCTCGCGCATTCGCGCCAATCGGTCATCTGCGGACAACCGCTCCATATAGGAATATTCATTTAATCCAATTAATTGCACTCGCTCTGCCGGATAGTATGTGAGATATCCGGCCAACTCCAATCCCGGCCTTGAAATATCAGTCGTATTAATTCTGCGATAGAGATAATCTTTTTTTCCGCTGAGCACCTTCAAATCAAGTGCTTCAGCGAGTGCACGCACTGTCACACCTGCCATGGCATACTCCCCCTCATTATGTGTATCATTGTTGGTATCATATCATATTTTGCGGATCTCGCGGCGACCCTCGCCCGCCACAAAAAAACACGCACTTCAATTAAAAGTGCGTGCTATCTTTAATATGAATCGATAAGCTTCTGCAATCCCCACTGAATAATACTGTACAGCGTCGCGAGTAACATCATATACCCGAACGACTCCATATACACGGCAGGACCCATCAACCAATTCGCTATCATGAATAGAAACCCATTCAAGACAATGCGAAATAGTCCAAACGTCAGCAAGCGAAGCGGGAACGAAATCACCTTGAGAATCGGTAATAAGAAAGTGAATAAGCCCATCACAATCACTGCTAATACACAAGCGACCCAAAAACTAGAGATATAGGCGTGTGGATAGAATAACTCTGACAAGCCCGTCAGTATCAATGCATTAAGAATAACTTGTAAGATAAATCGCAACATCAGCTACTCCTCATCCCCCACATGTTCTGCTTCACGCAATGTTGAGCGACGCTGACGCGTACTAGTGGTCTGATAATAAATGTTAGAACGCTTTTTCTGATGCGTTGGACGCGATCCAGCCGGCAGTAAAAAGGCTAAAACAAAGTAAAGGAACACTGTCGGTAGTGCGAGTGGTGTAAATAGAACAATAAACACCAACAAACGCAAAATATTGGCGTTCATATCGAGAGCTTCCGCAATACCACCGCATACGCCGGCAATTTTACGATTGGTTAATGAACGTTTCATGGTTTCCTCCTTCGTCGTTCTCATGACAGTCATGTGCTACCTAGTGTAGCAAGAAAATAATAACCATGCACGAGTAGTGATATCTTTCAAGATAAACTTAGTGTTTTCTTAAAAGGTATCAATCCACAAATTGCGCCTCACTGATGCCATCCACCTTCTGGGTGACGCGAAGTTCCTTGCTGGCAGCATCCCGAAGTGACGATACATGCGAAATTAAACCGATAATTCGTCCGCTCTCGCGCTGAATCTGTTTCAAGGTATCGATAGCAGTGGGCAACGCCTCTTCTTCGTCGAGCGTACCGAATCCTTCATCGATGAAGAGTACGCCCATATCGATGGCACCTGCTTGCTCCTGAATGACCTCGCTCATCCCGAGTGCCAGCGCGATCGACGCTTGGAATGTTTCCCCACCGGACAGCGTTGCCACATCACGTTCGCCGGTATAGCTGTCGATGATTGCCATATCTAAGCCGACATAACCCTTGCCTTTTGCTTCCGGCGCTTGCAATTTGAATTGGTAGCGCCCCTGCGTCATGGTATGCAGGCGCTGATTGGCACGACGAATGATTTTACCCAAATAATAGCGCAGGACGTATGTTTCCAATTCCATATGCAGCTGTCCTTGTCCGGCAAATACTTGATAGAGATGATTTAGTTTTTCGTAATCTCCGGATGCTTCCTGATACGCCTGCCGCTTTTTCGTCAGTGTCTGACTCTGCGTGGCTAGACGTTCAGCATGTGACGTGCGCTGGGTCAATTGCGCAGTTAATTCATCAACTTTCTGCTCTAGCCCCTGCAGATCAGCGATATACGTCGCATAAGTCGCTGATTCTGGCACATCGAGAGTATTTAATTTGTCTAAGGTCGCTTTAAACGCCCCGCGATTCTGCTGGTCGCGCTGCTTAAAGTCATCGATTGTTTCCTGAAGCGTGGCGATCTCAGCTGCTGATTTCCAGTCTTCGTGCCACGAGATGACAGTTTCTACCGTCCAGGACGCGTGCGCAGCGAGTGCCTGCTCGATTTCAGTTTGCTGCTGGTCGCGTGTCTCCTGGAGTTCAGCAATCTTTTCATCAACGTTCTGACGTTGATAGTGATTTTCCCGTTCTTGATTTTTTAAGTACTGTTCCTGTTCAGCTAATTCGTCTTTCTTATCAGCAAGTTGTTTAATCGTCGCTTCGATTGCTTGTAATTGCTGTTGGCATTCTTCCTGGCTATCGAACATAACGTGTTCCTGAAGCTGTTTGATTTTTGTAGAAAGCTGTTCTTGCTGCTCAGCCACCGCTTCCTGCTTTGCTTTATCGCTCGCGAGCTGCTGTTGCAGTTGCGACTGTGACTGATTGAGATCAGCTACTTCGGTCTGCAGCGCATCCATCTGAGCGTGCTCGGTCTGTGCCTGTTCAGTTAGCTCGTCCCACGTTTGCTTCAGAGACGCAACGGTTGCCGCCTGCGTGTCAATCACATCTTCCCATTCCGCCAGCGACTGCACATGTGTTTCGGACAGTAGTTCAGTCAACTGATGATTCAGCGTCTCCATGTTTGCCTGATATGTACGTTGTGCGTCCATTTGCTTGTCGTACTGCTGTTGCATTGATTCAAAGGCGGTCCGATCGGCGTTATCAGCAGGATGGGTGAGCGGGTGAACGGTACTGCCGCAAACCGGGCACGGTTCGTCCGTAACCAATAACTTTTGGCAAATACCGATAGCGAGTTCTGTGAGCGAGCATTCGGTTTCCTCGAGTTCTCGCGTAACGGCCTGATATTTTTGTGTTTCTGACTGCAGTTCCGTCTCTTTTTCATGAGAGTTCTGCAGTTGTTGGCGCGCATCCTTTAATTGCTCCGTTTGTTTTTCATATGCCACTCTAGCTTCCAGTACAGCTTCCGGTTTCAGCTGATTCTCAGTTAAATTGGCCAACGTTTCATTCTGCGCCTCGAATTGCTGATTCACATCGTCCAATTGTTGCCGGTGTCCTTTAATATCAGCTTCCAGTACCTTAGCGTTTTGATTTGCTGTCTCCTGTTCATCCGTTAACGCCGCAATCTGCTGCCAGCGACGTGCTTCATCAGCTAATTGTTGCTGTTCTTCACGTTTCGCATCCAATGTGTTGATTTTCGGTTGCCATTCTCGCCATTGTTCATCGAAGGCTTGACGCGATTTTGCTATAGCTTGCTGCTCTGCATTCAGCGCTTGCTGTTCCTGCTGCTTCTTGCCTAGAGAAACTTCCGCCTTTTGTTGCGCCTGTAGCGTTCGATAAAGATCTGCACTTTCTCGATAGCGCGTCAATTTTGCAGACTCCGCGTCAATCGTCGGTCGTTCTTGATCCAACGACTGTTGCACAGACAGCTGCTGGTCGCGCTCGTGCAAGGCATCGGTGATACGTCGCAGGTGTGTTGACTGTTGGCGCGCATCAGTCAATGTCTGCTTATCCTGCGTCAATTGCGCGCGGAGATGGTAGAGGTGCTGTTCAATAACAGCAATGAATCGCTCACTATCTTCTGCCGTATTCGCATCATCTAATTCTGCTTGGACCGCTTCATCCGTAACATCCTGTCGCAGCTCATCCATCAACGCAGCGATCTGCTGCTTGATGCCATCCTGTTGATGACTTACTTCATCAAAGCGCGCCTTCAACTTCTCAACCACTTGATTATAAAATTCTGTTTTAAAAATATTTTTTAGAATAGCTTTTTTCCCTTTAGTATTTGATAATAAAAACTTCTGGAAATCGCCCTGCGGTAGAAGAATGACCTGCGAAAACTGTTCCTGGTCTAAACCGATAATTTCTTTAATTTTTTGATTGATTACCTTCGCATTTGTTACTGGCACCTCATTACCCGGTAGTACCAGTTCCTGAGCACCCGTATGGTTTTTGTTATTTTTAAACTGGCGTGTCACACAGTAGGTTTGACCGTGCGCACTGAATGTAAAGGATACGCGACAGCTCTTACCTGCGCCGAGTTGCTTCGACATTAATGTTTTTAGCGTTGTGCCTGGATGTGTCGTATTGCCATATAACGCATAGACCATCGCATCAAAGATTGTAGATTTCCCGGCACCAGTCTTTCCCGAGATCAAGAAAAGCGTGCCATCGTCAATTGCTGCGAAGTCGATGGTTGTTTTATTGACGTAAGATTTGAAACCTTCAATTTCTAATTTTAATGGGCGCATTAGTCAGCCTCCTCTTCAATCGCAGCCATTATTTCTTGTAGTACAGACAGCTGCTGGTCCGTGAGCGCCTCACCGTCCGTCATTTTCTGATAGAATGACTGCATCAAAGACAGCGGATCTGAAATAGCTTCTGACTGCTCGGTTTGTTCTGCATCGAACGATTCCGACCACTGGGATTCTGTCGCGTATTCCATCCCCAAGGCATTCGGAAAGCGTTTCTTCAATCGTCGCATCCCCTGCGCCTGAAGGGTTTCATCCGTAACGTTGAAATAAATATAGTCGTTGGATGCCGGTGCCTTCAACAAATTATCGAACGTGTCTTCCATCACTCGCATCGGGTGTACTGGCTCAAACGCGTGTTTCGTGACGCTCAGCGCTTTGTCTTCGATATCAACTTCGAGATAATACTTCGTAGGGCTCTGCTTCGCTTCGTTCTTGGAATAACTGAGCGGAGCGCCGCTGTAGTAACATGACGAGTGGCCCACTTGTTGTTCACCGTGAATGTGTCCGAGGGCAACATAATCAAAGCCCTCGAAGATGCTGGTTGGCACAAACTCAACAGTCCCAACACTTAACGCATGATTCGCATCCGCGATGTCTAAATCTTCCCCTGCTTGGCTATCACTCACCGAACCGTGATACATCAGGATATTTTGACGCTGAGGATCCCACTGTTTCTTAATCTCTGAGACTTGGCGCGCTGTCGCTTCGACATTATCCGTAATACTCGGATCATCGTACAGTTTCCGAAACAGTTGGTAGTAATCGAACGCGAGTGGATAGATATCTGCTGTACCTACCGAAATTTTGGTAACTTCCCTCCTCGGCGTCCCAATAAGATAAATATTATTCTTAGCAAAAAATTTACTGCCATAACCAACTAGCGTCCCAGAATCATGATTGCCGTTGATGATAATGACCGGCCAACTCCACTCATCAGCCATGCGATCGAGCAATTCTTCCACGAGTGCGATACTGTCGCGCCCCGGCCGTGCGATATCGTACACATCTCCGCTGATCAAAACCGCATCCGGTGTGTATGTTTTTATCTCATCAATCCACTGGTTAAATAGCTGGCGCTGATCTTCCAGCATCGATGTCCCATTTAATTGTTTGCCGATGTGCCAATCGGCGGTGTGTATGAGTTTCATCGCCATACCTCCCTATGAAAAAAGCCTGGACAGCATCACGCCATCTAGGCTTCATATTCATTATTTATCAGCAACTTTCGCTAACATTTTCTTCAAATATTGTCCGGTGTAACTCTCATCGACTGCGGCAACTTCTTCTGGTGTGCCGGTAGCGACAACTGTACCGCCACCGTCACCGCCTTCCGGTCCTAAGTCGATAATATAATCGGCGCTCTTGATGACATCGAGGTTGTGCTCGATCACAATTACCGAGTTACCATCATCGACGAGGCGCTGCAATACGTCGAGAAGACGGCGGATATCTTCGGAGTGCAACCCGGTCGTCGGCTCATCCAGGATGTACAACGTATCGCCTGTCGCCACACGCTGGAGTTCGCTCGCCAATTTCATGCGCTGTGCTTCCCCACCAGATAGTGTCGGTGCGGGTTGTCCTAGCGTAATGTAGCCGAGGCCAACATCCATAATTGCTTGCAGCTTGCGGGTAATTTTTGGAATGGCACTGAAGAACTCGAGCGCTTCTTCGATCCGCATATCCAATACATCGGCGATCGTTTTGCCTTTGTACTTCACTTCCAAGGTTTCCGCATTGTAACGCGTCCCGTGGCAGACTTCGCATGGCACGTAAACATCTGGCAAGAAGTTCATCTCAACCTTGATAATGCCGTCGCCTTTACAGTTTTCGCAGCGTCCACCCTTTGTATTGAAACTGAATCGCCCTTTATTGTAGCCACGAAGTTTTGCATCATTCGTCTGCGCAAAAAGCTCGCGGATATCATCGAAAACGCCCGTGTATGTTGCCGGATTACTGCGCGGTGTACGACCGATCGGACTCTGATCGATATCGATGACTTTATCGAGATTTTCATAGCCGGTAATACTATCAGCCTTACCGGGAACGAGCTGTGCACGGTTTAATTCGCGTAATAATTTTTTCTTCAGGACTTCGTTAATCAGTGAACTCTTACCGGAACCAGAAACGCCGCTCACGACGACTAATTCACCGAGAGGGACGTCGACATCGAGGTGTTTCAAGTTATTCACCTGTGCGCCTCGAATCTGAATCGCACCTTTATCGCTCTGGCGGCGTTCACTCGGGATTTCAATTTCACGTTGACCGCTCAAGTACTGACCGGTTAACGATTCTGAATTAGCGGCGACTTCTTCCGGCGTACCGACTGCGACCACTTCACCACCATGATCCCCGGCACCAGGCCCCATATCGATCAGATAATCAGCAGCACGCATGGTGTCTTCATCATGCTCGACAACAATCACCGTATTGCCGAGATCGCGCATCCGCTGTAATGAACGAATTAAGCGGTCGTTGTCGCGCTGATGCAGCCCAATCGACGGTTCATCCAGCACGTACATCACACCGGAGAGGTTCGAACCAATCTGTGTTGCCAGACGAATACGCTGCGCTTCACCCCCGGAGAGTGTCCCTGCGGAACGCTCAAGGGTCAGATAATCTAGTCCAACTTCGACAAGAAAATGTAAGCGCGCATCGAGTTCCTCCATAATTGGAATCGCGATGGTTTCATCCTCACCTGACAAATCAATATGTGACAAGAAAGACAGAGCGTGAGCAATCGACATGGCGGTCACATCCGCAATATCGTGATCTTCAATTTTCACTGCTAGCGCTTGGCGATTCAGACGCTTCCCGTGGCAGACAGGACACGGCAACTCGGCCATGTATTTCCCCATGGTTTCACGGATGAGTTGACTCTGTGAGTTATCGTAACGGCGCTTAATATTCGGCAACACACCTTCAAACGTGCGATCTTTATCCTGCACATTCCCGAATTCGTTCTCATAGTGGAAGTGGAACGTACGCTCGCCACTACCGTTTAAAATCAATGACTGTTGTTCCTCAGTGAGTGATTCAAACGGCTGGTCCATCGGGATACCGAATGCTTCGGCAGCTTGTTTCAAAAGCGTCGGGTAGTAATTACTCGTTTTGGAATCCCACGGGACAATCGCACCTTCATTCAAAGATTTCGAACGATTCGGAAGTATTTGGTCGACATCGACTGTCATTTTAAAACCTAACCCATCACACTCCGGACAACGACCATACGGCGCATTGAACGAGAATAGGCGCGGTTCAATTTCACCTACTGTAAAGCCACAGATCGGGCAGGAATAGTGTTCTGAGAATAGGATCTCTTCGCCGCCGATGATTTTCCCGACCGCATAACCATCGCTAAGTTGTAAGGCCGTTTCCAGCGAATCAGCGAGACGCGAGCGCACGCCATCCTTAATCACGACGCGGTCCACGATCACATCGATATCGTGTTTTTTGTTCTTATCGAGCTCAGGCAGATCATCGATGTCATACATCTCGCCATCAATCTGCACGCGCACGTAGCCCTGTTTTTGGATATTGGTGAGCAAGCGTTTGTGTTGACCTTTCTTGCCACGAACAATCGGTGCTTGTACCTGAAGTTTCGTGCGATCCTCTAACGCTAACAGGCGATCCAACATCTGATCGATCGACTGACTCTCAATCGGCGTCCCATCATTCGGACAGATCGGATGGCCGACACGTGCGAATAATAAACGCAGATAGTCGTTCACTTCCGTAATGGTTCCGACGGTTGAACGCGGGTTACGGTTGGTGGTTTTCTGATCGATCGCAATCGCCGGACTCAAACCGTCAATACTGTCGACGTCAGATTTCTTAATGTTACCGAGGAATTGACGAGCGAACGCTGATAGACTCTCGACATAGCGGCGCTGGCCTTCTGCGTAAAGTGTATCGAAAGCGAGCGAACTCTTCCCCGAACCGGAGAGCCCGGTAATGACGACCATCTCATTGCGTGGAATCGTCACATCAATGTCCTGTAAATTGTGGGAACGCGCCCCACGAACGACGATTTCTTCCCTCATAGTATCCTCTCTTCATTGCATTAGTTCATTTTATTTTATCGTTTGCCTGAGCATAAAGCAAACAAACGTTCTCTTTTCATATTGAATGCTTTTCGCGCACACATACAGCCACTTTAGGAACAGTACTACCACTATTTCCAAAAATGGCATATACTCAAATTAATCGAAGACTGTTAAGGAGGGCAAACCGATGATTATCGATTCTCGCAATACTTATTTAACAACGTTGCACGCTTTAACAACCGCAGTCCAAGCTCATCACCCTGATTCAGAGACCGCATCATTTCTCGCTGAACAGCTTCGTGTACTGGAAGAAAGTAAAGGCACGGCTTTCCCGGCGAAGTGGCAATACCTCATCAATCAGTTGCCTGTTGTGAAAGCCTCGGAATCCTTCGCATGGACGGCTGAAGAGCGCGATCTCTGGGCGAAGATTAAGGAAATGAATCAGCTGGGAAACTGGGGTTGGACACCAAACGTCTAACCACGAAAAAACGAGCGGCCATGCGATCGCTCGTTTTATTTTGACTTTGAATAAATGATTAACCGAACCGTCCAGAAACGTAATCGGCTGTTTGTTCTTCTTTTGGATTGTTGAAGATCTGCTCAGTTTCATCGTATTCGATCAAGCGGGAGTGTCCGCCACCGCGTTCCGGATCGGCGTAGAGGAAGGCCGTGTAGTCCGCGACACGCGCGGCTTGCTGCATGTTGTGGGTCACAATAATAATCGTGTACTGTTTTTTTAATTCATGAATCAAATCTTCAACCTTCAGTGTGGAGATTGGATCCAACGCTGAGGTCGATTCATCCATCAATAGCACGTCCGGTTTCACGGCTAAGGCGCGCGCAATACAGATACGCTGTTGTTGCCCCCCGGAAACCGCCATGGCGCTCTTGTTAAGGTCATCTTTGACCTCATTCCAGATGGCAGCACCTTTCAACGATTCTTCGACTAATTCATCGAGCTTCGCTTTATCCTTGATTCCGTGCGTCCGCGGCCCGTAAGCGACGTTATCGTAGATGCTCATCGGGAACGGGTTCGCCTGCTGGAATACCATGCCGACATCACGGCGCAGGTCGTTGACATTCACATCTTTATCGAAGATGTTTTTACCTTCGAGTTCTACGCGCCCATCAATGTGGCACCCGGGAACGAGATCGTTCATACGGTTCAATGATTTTAATAGCGTTGATTTTCCTGAACCGGATGGCCCGATCAAGGCGGTCACCTGATGTTCATAGAAATCGACATTGATATCTTCTAATGCTTTAAATTTTCCGTAGTAAAGATCCATATCTTTAACAGCGAATTTGGTTTTTAGCTGTTGCTCTGCCATTACCGTTGTCCTCCTTTTGCACTCAAACGGTTCGATAGCCATGTTGATAATCCGTTGATGACAAGCACCATTAATAATAACACAACCCCGGTTGCCATCGCCTGATCGCGGTGAAAACCTTCACCGGATAGGACGTACATATGTAGGGCGAGGGTACGTCCGGAATCGAATAACCCGGTCGGCATCCCGGTCGATGTCCCCAATGTATACATCAGTGCGGCTGTTTCTCCGATAATACGACCGACTGCTAAGATAATCCCGGATAAAATCCCTGGCATCGCAACCGGCAGTACAATCTTGAAAATGGTACGCAATTTACCAGCACCGAGTCCGAAACTCGCATTGCGCAGCGAGTCATTCACAGACATTAAGCCCTCTTCAGTGTTACGGATAATTAATGGCAGCACCATGATCACCATAGTTAAGATCCCAGCGAGCATGGAATATTGGAATTTCGCTGCAATAACGAACGCCAACATCCCGAACAACCCGTAAACGATCGACGGTACCCCGGAAAGCGTATCGGCAGCGACACGAATGGCGGATACCCAGAAACTGTCTTTTTGCGCATATTCGACAAGGTAGAACCCTGCAAATACACCGAGCGGAACCGCAATAATCAGCGCACCGATGACGAGGAAGAGCGTCGAAATCAACGCCGGCATCATCGAAACATTATCGGTAGTGTAGGTCCAAGCAAATAAATCAGTAGATAAATATGGCACACCTTTGATAACTACATACCCAATAATGAAGATCAACCAGGCAAAGGTAAAGGCTGCGAAGAAATAGGTGAGCCCTTTTAAGACTTTACTCATCATGCCGTTTTCCTCCCTCTATTCACGTACGCCAAGATGGCGTTGATAATGAGGACGATGACGAACAGTACCGCCCCGGTCGCAATCAGCGCATCACGATGTGTCCCGGAAGCATACGCCATCTCCAACATGATGTTAGTCGTCATGGTACGCGTGCCTTGGAAGAGCCCGCGTGGAAAAATTGGCTGGTTCCCAGCAACCATGATGACGGCCATCGTCTCACCGACTGCGCGTCCGAGGCCTAGAATAATCGATGCGATAATCCCAGATTTCGCGGCTGGCACCATAATCACATATGATGTGCGGTCGTGCGTCGCCCCGAGTCCAATCGATGCTTCATAGTAAAAACGCGGTACGGCACGGAGCGATGACTCAGAGGTTGTAATAATCGTCGGCAACACCATAATCGCTAGAACGAGGCCAGCAGCCAGTACGCTCAATCCTGGGCTTGAAATACCAAAAAAGCGCGTCAATCGGCGGATGAATGGTACCAGTATTACTAAACCAAAATACCCATAAATAATTGAAGGAATACCGGCCATCAAATTCACAGCTGGCTTCAAGAAGCGGTGCAACGTTGGCGGACAGTAGTACGCCATAAATACAGCAGTAAACACACCCGCCGGAATCGCAATCACCATTGCAATAAGGGTCACATATAGTGAGCCAACAAGCATTGGTGCGATACCGAAGATTTCCTTGCGTGGTTTCCACGTCGAACCACTTAGGAAATCCCAAATGCCATACTTAGTCATGAAGGGTAACGCGTTCGCAAAAATAAAATAACAGATCGATAGTAGCGCTATAATCGAAATCATAGCACAAGCGAAGAACACCCACTTCATAATGACTTCGAGTTTATTCTTTCCCATAAGACTCTCCTCATCAGTCGACGTTTTTGATAAACAATATCTTATGATTGATATCGTTTTTATCAACTACTCCAGTTATTCTACCAAAGATATCAATTGTTTAATATCTGTTTTACTGTTTCCCAGCTGTTCGTCTTACCCGTATAAATATCTTTCAATACATTTAGGGTAATATCATCGACGGGATTTTCTTTATTCACGATAACGGCGATCCCATCTCTGGCAATAACAGTTGCTTCTACATCCTTCTCGTTATCTTTTAATTCTCTCGATGCCATACCGAAATCGGAACTGCCGTTGCTGGCAGCTTGGATACCAGCACCCGACCCATTCTGATTAATTTCAATGCCTTTGATATCAGGATTTAATTTTTGATATTCCTCGGCTAAGGACTCTACAACAGGTCCAACAGAGGTTGAGCCAGAAATCTTTACAGTACCTGTCATTCCACTGGGCTGATACTCGTCATCAACATCTAGTGGCACATAGCCACTCTCGCTGACAATCTGCTGACCTTGTTTCGACAAAATAAAATCTAAGAAGTCCTGCGCAACATCAGAAAGCTCTTTATCTTTTTTGGTAATGACATTGAACGGGCGTTGCACCTTATAGTTGCCTGCAGCCACGTTGGCTTCAGTAGCTTCTACACCCTCTACTTTCAGTGCTTTCACAGAGTCATTCAAAGAACCTAATGAGACATAACCTATAGAGAATGGATCATCAGCAACATAAGATAAAACGCCATCTGTACTGTTATAGTGAATGGCGGCCGGTGTTGTCATATCGTCATCATTTTGAGTGACACCGGTAATTTCAGTAAAAGCATCCCGTGTGCCTGATCCCTCTTCGCGTGTAACCATATTAATGGCATCAGAAGGGAGATCGCTACATGCTGCCAGAAGTACACTTGTACCCAATGCCATGAACATCTTGGTAAACTTCTTCATCGTCTGAGCCATCCTTCCATCAATTCACTTATAAATCATTATGTGTCTCGCCTACGCGTGACCTTACAATGTATTCTAGCAACTGAATGTAAATTTAACGTTAAGGTGTGCGATAAATTTCAGACATTTTGTAAATTTTATGTAAAAATTTGACTACACTTCATAATCATCGTCATCGTCATCTAAATCATCCATATCATCTGGCGCAACTGTATCGAGTAGTGAAGGATCCTGCTTCGGCAGATAGACTTTAAACGTGGAGCCCTCACCTAATTGGCTCGTAACGTCAATCGTGCCACCCATTGTCTCTACTAAGTTGCGAACGATAGATAGGCCGAGGCCGGTACCTCCCGTAGCGGCCGAGCGATTCTTATCTACGCGATAGAACCGTTCGAAAATACGCGGTAAGTCTTCTTCCGGAATTCCATCACCATCATCGGCAACTTCGAGCACAATGTACTGCGCATCCGCCGTCAATCCACCGCACAGGCGCACGGTGCCGCCTGGGTGATTGTATTTGATCGCATTGGTTACGAGATTCGTCAACACCTGATCGAGTCGCCCCGCTTCACCGATAAACGTCAATGCTGGATCGGGCACCGCCGTCGTCAGTGTGACCTCGCACTGCTTGGCTAAATTAGCGAGCTGTTCCTTTGTGTTATCGAGCACCTCAGTCATTTTAAGCCACGTGTAATCGTGCGTGAGCTGATGCTGTTCAATTTTTGATAGATCGAGAATATCACTGATCAGGGATTCGATGCGTCGACTCTCCTTATCGATGATACCGACAAATTCCGTGGCCGTTTCCGGATCCTCCAACGCGCCATTCAGCAGCGTCTCTGAGAAACCTTTGATCGCTGTGATCGGCGTCCGTAATTCGTGAGAGGCATTCGCAATAAAATCGGAACGAACTTTTTCGAGCTGGCGGATTTCAGTGACATCGTACAGTAGTACGATAATTTGATCATCCAAAGCATCCGATATGTCATTCGGATCGACAAACACGACATTGACCGCCAAGATGACTTCTTTGGGATAGTAATAATAGACCTCATCACTCAGCGACGTTTTGTATTTCAGGCTCTGCGCAATCATCTGTGTCAAGCGATACCCCGGCAGTGCCTCTTGATAATACTGTCCTTCGATTGATGCATCGAGATCTAAAATCTGATTCAATGCATCATTCGCAATTCGAATGGTACCGGCCTCATCGATCAACATCACACCGACAACGAGGTGGTCCAACAGTAAGCTCAGTCGCTTTTTCTGACTATTCAATTTGGCGTTCTGATCAGCAAGACGCGCCATCATATCATTGATCGCAAACCCGATGTCATCGATTTCCTCAATGCCCTGTGCTTTGTACGGCTGTGCATCATCGCTATCCGAAATATTATTCACTAATTCCGTTGTCGCATTGACCGAACGCTGTACGCGCGTAAAGAACCACACCGCCACAATGAAAATGCTCAATGAGGTGATAATCGACCCGATCAATGTCCAACTGATCAAGCGATCGCGCGACGGGAGGGTACGACGAATTTCCCGCACCACGGTTAAATAGCCGATGATCGTCTGATCCTGATTATAGAGCGGCCCTTTGAATTGATAACCATCATTGCCATTGAGTGCCTGGTCTAGAAATTGAAACTGCGTCTGACGCGGGGTCGTATCTGTCATTTCCCGCATCAATGGCCCTGCTAATTTGCCATTCCCATATGAAAAAATTTCACGTCCATTAATATCAAAAATACTGACGCGGTCTGACGGATTCAACGCTTCACGCAGATCCTGCTGGGCATTCTTCCAACTCGGCTTGTTATTAATGATATCAGTACCGCTAACATCTTGAAAAATATCGTGGACATTCTCGACCATACCTTCCAAATCTGCGCGCGTTTCTTCTTTCACACTGTTTTCCGCTAAGGAGTTGACCGTATACGTGAAAAGCACAGTAAACAAAACAAACAACAGCGCAAAGGTGGTCGCCACTTTAATGACTAATTTTTTCATTCGTCGGGTACCTCAAAACGATAGCCAAACCCGCGAACCGTCTTGATGTAGCGCGGATGTTTCGGATCGGATTCGATTTTCTCGCGGAGATGACTGATATGCACATCAACAATTCGCGTGCCACCGCGGTAATCGAATGACCAGATCTGCTGCAACAAGCGATCGCGTGCCACCGTTTTGTTCTGATGGCGGATCAGATATTTAAGCAACTCGTATTCTTTCGGTGTCATGTCTACGGTATCGCCATTGACCATTACCGTAAACAACTCCGTATCGATACTGATCGGTCCCGCTTCGAGGTAGCGCGTGTGTTTGTGGATTGGACTGACCATAATCGTATCATCGATGACCGTTTCGCCAGCTTTCGCTTTTGCGCCCGAGCGTCTGAGAATCGCGCGAATTCGGGCGATCACTTCACGCGGACTAAACGGTTTGGTCATGTAATCATCGGCGCCGAGCTCCAAACCGAGAATTTTTTCGATCTCAGTATCCTTGGCCGTCAACATCAAAATCGGCGTCTCCACGTGATCCATGCGCAAGCGACGGCAGACGTCCATGCCATCCATTTTTGGCAACATTAAGTCGAGAATAATCATGTCGAAGTCACCAGTTTTCGCCATTTGATAGGCTGTGACGCCATCCATGGCGGTTTCGACCGCATAGCCTTCCTTTTTCAGATTAAATTCCAGCAGTTTCACTATTGATAATTCATCATCAACGACGAGCACTTTGTTCATGGTGATCCTCCCCGTTTCGTCTACGCTTCACTCTCTTCCTGACTAAGCAACCATTTCAAATAGCTGTCCATAAAGCCATCCAGATCGCCGTCCATTACTGCATCAGTATCACCGGTTTCATAATTCGTGCGGTGATCCTTCACCATCTGATACGGGTGAAAAACGTAGGAACGAATCTGTGAACCCCAAGCGATTTCGGCTTTTTCGCCACGCAGTTCATCGATTTCTTTGGCGTTCTTTTCTTCGAGTAAACGCGCCAATTTCGCTTGCAACATCTTCATTGCCGTTTCTCGGTTCTGGAATTGCGAGCGCTGGCTCTGGGATGAAACAACGATTCCGGTCGGTTCATGCACCAAACGCACGGCCGAACTGGTTTTGTTGATGTGCTGACCACCGGCACCGCTTGAACGGAAAACTGACATCGTGATGTCATCCGGATTGATATCGATTTCCGTCTGCTGGTCGACTTCCGGTATTACCTCCACTGACGCGAAGGACGTGTGGCGACGGTTATTGCTGTCGAACGGTGAGATGCGCACTAAACGATGGATCCCGTGTTCCGATTTCAATAGACCGAACGTGTGCTGTCCCTTAATCTCCAAGGACACGCTCTTAACTCCGGCTTCGTCACCAGCTTGGTAATCCAGCACTGTGACCTTGAAACCGTGGCTCTCGCTCCAGCGTTCGTACATCCGTAGCAGCATTTCGGCCCAATCTTGGGCTTCAGTACCACCCGCACCCGCATGGATCTCCATCAGTGCAGTCGCTTGATCATGCGGTCCCGACAGCAGTAACTGACGCTCATAATCCGCGATCTGTTGGTTGAATGCAGCGAGGTCGTTCTCCAATTCCGCCTTGAATTCCGCGTTGCCCTCCGGATCTTCCTGCACTAGTTCCAGCATTGCTTCGAGATCCTCCAACTGTGTCGTCAGTGCGTTAAAGGTATCATATTTTTCCTTAGCGGCGTTCGTTTCGTCGATGACGTTCCGAGCAGCTTCGTTATCATCCCAGAACGTCGGTTCAGCCATCTTTTCCTCGTTCTCGGCAATCGTTGTCTCTAACTCTTCTAAGTCAAAGAGACCCCCTTAATGTCGCAATGACCTGCTTCTTCTCATCCAAGCTGTGACGAATTTCGCCTAATTCCATAATGATTTCCTCCTTATTACTGAAAAGACACACCCGAAACGTGCGGACACTTTCGGATATGTCTCATCTCATGATGTATATTTAAGTGATTATACGGCTTGACGCTGTAAGTTTTGTCGAATTTCAGAATTCATGAAAATGCGTGTCGCATCGTACTCAATGCCACCGATCATGGCGTTGAAACGATCGTAACCTTCCGTCTGATATTCAACGAGCGGGTTGTTCTGCGCATAGGCACGCAGTCCGATCCCTTGACGCAATTGATCCATTGCATCGATGTGATCCGTCCAGCGCGCATCAACCGCACGCAGAATGACAACTTTTTCAAATTCTAGCGATAGGCGCGAATTGTTGATGCCATCGATTTTTTCTTCAAAGCGTTCGCGCGCTATTTCTTCAATGAGATGTTTCAACTGCGCGTTGCTTTTATCTTTGAGGTCGTCTGTCGTAATCGTATCCGGCTTGAGAAGGACGTTGGTCACTTCGTCATAGAGCCCCTCCAAATTCCAGTCTTTACGCTCGCGGATCGTGTAGGCATCAACGATTCGTTCGATTGTTCTGGAGATCATGCCCCACATAATGTGATCGAGTGAATCCTGCGCATTAATGATCTGCTGTCGCTGGGAATAAATGATTTCACGCTGTTCGCGCATAACCTCATCGTATTCGAGGACATTCTTACGTGTATCGTAGTTATTCCCTTCGACACGTTTCTGTGCCGATTCCACCTGACGCGTCAGCATCTTGCTCTCAATCGCTAAGTCGTCACCTTCACCATCATCGAGGCGTTCCCATAGTGCTTTGACACGGTCGGAACCGAAACGTTTCATCAAATCGTCCTCGAGACTGAGGTAGAAGCGGCTATACCCTTCATCACCCTGACGTCCGGAACGCCCACGCAACTGGTCGTCGATACGGCGGGATTCGTGGCGCTCGGTACCGAGGACGGCGAGACCGCCCTTTTCCTTCACACCCATACCGAGCTTGATATCCGTCCCACGACCAGCCATATTTGTCGCAATGGTTACGGCACCAGGTTGCCCAGCTTGCGCAATGATTTCGGCTTCTTTCGCGTTGTTTTTGGCATTCAATACGTTATGCGCGATGCCCTTTTTCTTCAATAACTCAGAGAGGTATTCGGATGTCTCTACGGCCACCGTTCCGACCAGGACCGGTTGACCCTTACTGTGACGTTCTTCAATTTCTTTCGCTACCGCATTGAACTTCGATTTCAAGTTCGGATAGATCACATCCGGTGCGTCAATACGCTGTACCGGGCGGTTGGTTGGCACCTGAATCACGTCCATGTTGTAAATTTCACGGAATTCCGCTTCTTCGGTTTTAGCCGTCCCGGTCATTCCTGCGAGCTTGTCATACATACGGAAGAAATTCTGGAAAGTGATCGTCGCCATCGTCTTCGATTCGTTCTGAATCGGCACACCTTCCTTCGCTTCGATCCCCTGGTGCAAGCCATCGGAATAACGACGACCATCCATAATACGACCGGTAAAGCCATCGACGATCTTGACTTCATCGTCCTGCACCACGTAGTCAATATCGCGCAACATGATGTAATTGGCACGCAGCGCAGTATCCAAATGGTGGATCAAGGCGCCGTTATTGACGTCATAGAGATTATCGAGGTGGAACGCTTCTTCGGCTTTGTCGACCCCTTCTTCAGTCAAGCTGATCGTCTTCGATGGCGCATCGATGGTGTAATCTTCATCCTCAGTAAGTGTTTTGACGAAGCGGTCAGTCTGATTATAGAGGGCTGCCGATTCTTCAGCCTGACCGGAGATGATCAATGGGGTACGCGCTTCATCGATCAGGATGGAGTCCACCTCATCAACCACCGCATAATGCAGTTCACGCTGTACCATCTGCTCCTTATAAACAACCATGTTATCGCGCAAGTAGTCGAAACCGAGTTCGTTGTTTGTGGAGTACGTGATATCACAGTTGTAGGCGGCACGTTTCTCCTCAGCGGACATGTCATTGGTATTCAGGCCGACTGTCAGCCCTAAGAAACGATATATTTCACCCATGTCTTCTGAGTCACGTTTTGCCAAGTACTCGTTAACAGTAACCACGTGGGCACCTTTGCCTTCGAGTGCGTTAGCGTATATCGGCATCGTTTCGGTCAAAGTCTTCCCTTCCCCGGTTTTCATCTCAGCAATATTCCCGTAATGCAGGGCGAAACCACCCATAATCTGTACGTGGAATGGAAAGAGACCGAGCACACGGCGCGCCGCTTCACGAACGGTCGCGAACGCTTCATAGATAATATCCTCCAACGTTTCACCATACGCTAATCGCTCCTTGAACGCCTGCGTTTGATCTCTCAGCTGCTCATCCGTATAGCCAGCGTATTTATCAGCTAGCGCTTCAACCTTCTTTGCTTGACGATCAAAACGGCGCAAATCGGCTTTATCGTTATCAAATATTTTCTTTAAAGCGTTTGCCATAACAATCTCCTCACTCATCTGTCTCAGTTTATTGTGTATCGAAACCCTTCGATACATTCACTGTTAGCTAAAAGTATCTACTAACTCATGATCAATTATACATACAAACGCGCGGAGGGTCTATTATTTATCAACAGCTGTGTTCTTTTGACAGTGTATAGGTATCACCTTAAAATGACGATGAAGTGCAACGTTAGCTTATGAAAGGAAGAGCTTATGTTAGAAACACCATCCTTTACAGATATTTTTAAGAATCGTCACAGCATTCGTCATTTCGATCCGAATGTGCTGATCGATCAAGCCGAAGTTATGGCTATTATCGAAGACGCCACGAATACACCATCCGCATTTAACTTGCAGCCGTGGCGCATCGTAGCGGTGAACACGCCAGAAGCGCGCGCTAAGGTTAAACCGAGCGTTCTACCTGCTAATTATTCGCAATTCGATTCCGCACCGGTTACCCTCTTCGTGCTCGGTGATCCGAAAGCGCATAACGTTTTCCGTGACATGCTCAAAGCACGTTTGGATGCTGGCGATATCGCACAGGTTGAGTACGAAGAATTACTCAAAGCACCGTTCTTGCCTCTGTATGACAATGCCGCACCAGAATTTTTGACACAGACCGCTATTACCGGTGCTTCGATGCTGGCGATGTCATTACTGTTAAACATTCGCGCGCATGGCTATGAAGATATCGGCTGGTACGGTTTCGATATGGAAACAATCGTGGATAATCTCGATGAAGATTCCGATCGCTACATTCCGGTCCTTGCTATTTCGCTCGGTAAACCGGATGAAACATTAGCTGACGAAGAGCACGACGACAGTGCGCGCTATCACTTCGATCAAATCAGTAAATTCTTATAATCAGTCAGTTGACTGAAACAAAACGGGAGCGTCATACGGCGTTCCCGTTTTTTGTTGCGATGAGATAACCAATAAAAAAGCAGATGCCTATGCAGGCACCTGCCAATTATTAACCACTTATACTTCGCGTAAATTATTGTTCATCAATGTCGATCAAACCGTACTGCCCAGCTTTACGTTGGTAAACAATTTCAATTTGGTTCGTCTCGGCATCACGGTAAACAAAGAAGTTGTGACCGAGCATCTCCATCTGTAAGATTGCTTCTTCCGCTGACATCGGTTTAGCGCCGACAACTTTGCGGCGAGCGATCGTGAAGTTCTCCTCGGATTCTTCTTCAGCCGGTGCATCATCGACCGTATTGATCAATTCAGGGAAGCCCTTTTCACGCGATTTACGGTTAACTTTCGTTTTGTATTTGCCGACCTGGCGTTTCAGTTTGTCAACGACAAGGTCGATACTCCCGTAGAGATCTTGAGAGGTTTCTTCGGCACGGAGCGTCAAACGTGGCAATAAGATCGTTACTTCCGCTTTCGCATCGCCATTGCGGTAAACCTTGGCATTCACATAAACCATGGTATCTTCGTCATTGTGGAAGTACTGTTCAATTTTGCTGATTTTGTCTTCAGCGTACTGACGAATCGCTGGTGTGATCTCAATGTTCTCGCCACGAATATTGTACTTAAACATACTATGTCATCCTTTCTGCCCCGTCATAAGCGGGGAGAAGCATCAGTGCTTCTATCTCTTCTACACCTGTATTGTATCGAACATTTCCGCTTTTAGCAAGCGCTTTCTAAAATAGCTATATATCTCAGCGCGCGAGTGCCACGCCGATGATTTCCTTCACACCACCCGCCTTGAGAACCTGATAGGCACTGTATAACGTTGCCCCCGTCGTATACACGTCATCGAATAAAATCACACGTTCGGGAAGTCGCTCTGTAGTTTTCAATTGAAATTTATCCACCTGCTGTAACCGCTGCGCACGCGTCGTACCTGCAGTTTTTTTTGACGCACTGTCTTCCAGTAGCGAGCGATACGGAATCCTGGAAGCATGCAATATGACTTCCGTCTGATGAAAACCGCGCTGTTGGGCACGAGTTATCTGTGAAGGAATGGGAACCCAAGTATATTTTGGATAGCGGCGTTTTAACCCCTGTAAGTCTTGACGAAATATTCCCGCCAAACGTTGCTCCCGCGCGCCTTTTAGTAAAAGCAGCCAATCACGATAACTTGAATGGTAGTGATAGAACGCATGATTCTGAAATGTCCACTGATACTGTATTCGCCATATCTGGCAATCCGCGCAGCAGTCAGTTGTTGCCTGCGGACGTGCACACTGTGGACAGCGTGGCGCAGCGAGTGGGACAATTTTTTGACGGCATTGCTCACAGATTGGTTCCTCAGTAATAGGAATAAAAGTGCACAGCTGACGGATCGTGAATTTCGGGTAAATATTTGCCCCACACAATAAACAAATCATTTCACACCATCCAATAATCCGCGTTGACCTCCGAGCCGGTTCATACGCTGAATTTCGCGTATCGCCTGGGAAGTCGCACGCGTGCGCCCCGCACCGATGAAAAGCACCTCACCGTCCGTCGCCCACGGTTTGCGCCCGACGCGTCCGGCAATCTGGACGAGTGCTGATTGCGAAAAGACGCGATGTTCACTCCCGAGCACGATAACATCGATCGCTTCGAAGGTCACCCCACGCTCGAGAATGGTTGTTGTCAACAGAAATTGGTACGTTGACATACGCATCGCCTGTACCTTTTCTAAACGTGCCTCATCCTTCGCGTGCACCGCTTGAAAACGCCAGGACGGCTCACGGCCGCGAAGGATTTGTTCTAACTGTTGCATATATTTCACTGTCGGCACGAACACTAAAAAGCGACGATTATTCTTTAATAATCGCTGCATCTCACGGTAAAGGTGCTTTGGCAACTCCCCGCGCACCAACGCGCGCTCCCACTGAAAATCAAACAATTGTTTCGGTACCGGTAGCGGCTGTCGGTGATAGCGGGCCGGAACGAGCGACTGCGTCAGTTTACCGCGTTTCACCTGCTGACGCAGTGTTTGATCCGGTGTGGCCGTGAGATAAACTAAAGTACTCTGTTCACGTCGCGCGGTTTCAACCGCACGTGCCAGCATGGCATCGCCACGAAATGGAAAGGCATCTGTCTCATCAATTACTAACAGATCGAACGCACGATAAAAGCGCACCAACTGATGTGTCGAGCAGACAATCAGTGGGGTGTAGCGATAATTGTCTGCTGATTGTCCGTGCAACAATAGCACATCAATTTCAGGAAAAGCCTCCTGGAAGCGTACATACAATTCATTGGCGACATCAATGCGCGGCACTGCTAAGCAGACACGCTTGCCACAACGCAGGGCGTAGTCAATGACTTCAAAAAGCATCTCGGTTTTTCCCGCGCCGGTCACTGCCCATACGAGATGATCCTGCTGCATTTCAAAAGCATTGACCAAAGCACTGGATACCTCCTGCTGAGCAGGCGACAGCTTCCCTTCAAAGTGGAGGTACGCATTTTCTCGCTGCCAGTCGTTGCTAGCTGGTGCTGGCAAATCGTACAAATAATCGCAGCGTCGCAGTACACCGAATGCCACACAATCTAAACAATACACGCACTGTTTGTCGCATAAGCACTGATTCGGATAAAAATTGCGCGTATTGCCACACCGCTGACACATAAAACCTCGTGCTGTTTTAACAATTGCAGGTATCTTTATTGCGCCACTGAGAGATACAACTTCAGCATGCTGCATGACTTCCCGTTTCGTCGCGCGTCTTCCCCATAATAATTGCTCAACCTGCTGCACTTTTCTCACCTCTTAATCATTACATACGTTGCATTGGACACTTTTTTGTGCGGCTTTGGCAATTTTTCATGATTTCTCGTAAAATAAACACGCACACAAGGGAGGTACAGGAATGATTCCTTATCGCACAATTAAACAAACTGGTGAATTCCAGATCGAAATCAAAAAATCCATCTTCATCTGCAGCATGGCGCGTGTGACCGACGAAGCGGGGGCTGAAGCGTTCATCCAGCAGATTAAATCCGATCACTACAAAGCGACCCACCATACGTTTGCGTACATGATCGGTGAAAATAATGAGATTCAGCGCATGTCCGATGATGGTGAACCGAGCGGTACCGCGGGCGTGCCGATGCTCGAAGCACTGAAAAATATGGATCTCAAGAATGTCGTTGCGGTCGTCACGCGTTACTTCGGCGGCAAGAAACTCGGTGCTGGCGGTCTCATTCGCGCCTACAGCAATGCCGTCAGTGAAGCTTGTCACCACATCGGCATCGTGAGTCGTGAAATCCAATCGCCCGTCGCCGTCACGATCGACTATCCGCTGACCGGTCAGCTCGAACACTGGATCGAATTACACGATTATCCGCTACTCGACACCGAATATATGGAAAACGTGACTTACACACTCGGCGTCGATGTCAATACTATCAATGACTTCAAGGTCGAATTGGTCGACTTTACCAGCGACAATATCGCCTTTAAAGTCGGCAATCCAAAATACGTGGATATCCCCGTCGCCATCGATTAAGCCCGTAAAAAAAGCGTTGCTTCTTCAATAGAAACAACGCTTTTCATCTATCATCATGCGCGCATGTGTGCTTTGAACACGTTAATTAGCTGCTCGATGACGGTTTCAACGGCTGAAAATGGGCATGCGAGATTCAAACGGATAAAACCGGAGCCCTCTGTCCCGAACTCGACTCCGAATGATGGAAAACAATCAGCTTCAATGCACCATTCTTGCAAGGTCTCGTCGTCAATATGTAGCACACGACAATCCACCCATGCGCAATAGGTTCCTTCACAGACAGGGGCCTTAACTTCTGGTAGCTCCCGTTCGAATGTCTCCGCCACATATCGCTGATTATGATGTATGACTTGCAACATTTCTTCGTACCACGCGTCACCTTTTGTATAGGCTATTTCGACAGTGCGAGGCCCAAAGCCATTCACAATCGTTGTGCGATCGGTTCGGGCAGCCGTCGAGAAACGTTCGCGCGTTGCTTCATTGGGTACGATACTGATCGCACATTTCGCACCGGCGAGATTGAATGTTTTCGATGCCGAGGTACAAACCACCAATCGTTCATCCAAACGTTCATCAAATGTAGCGAGCGAGGTATGGGTCAGATCATCACGCGTAAAATCATTCCAAATCTCGTCGGAAATCACGTATAACTCGTTCGCTACCGCAATTTCGGTCAAGCGCTCGAGCTCTTTCGGTGTCCAGACGCGACCGACCGGGTTATGCGGGCTGCAAAAAATCAGCGCTTTATTTTGTTCTTCGCGCGCAGCAGCCTCGAAAGCATCAAAATCGATCGTATAGTAGCCATCATTCTCAATTAATGAGACATCGACCACCTTACGATCATTATCTTCAATCACTGCCGAGAATGGATGGTAGACCGGCTGAAAAATAATCACACCATCGCCCGGTTGCGTAAAAGCCTTAACGCCTGCAGCTAACGCATCGACAGTTCCATGCGTGTAGACGAGCCATGCGGGATCAACATCGAACTGATGATGGTCATGTTGCCACCGCACGACCGCATTATCCGTTGCCTCGGTCGGAAAATTGTAGCCTAATACTGGTTTCGTTTCGATATAGTCGATTAATCCTTGATAAATTTCCGGTGCTGTTTCGAATTCCATGTCTGCCGTCGACATCGGTACCACGCCTGGCGCAATCTGTTCGGCTGGCTTGAGCGCATACATCAGCTCCCATTTCTTACTGTTAGTCCCGCGACGATCCGGCGCTTGGTCGAATGAATAGGTCATGCGAACGACTCCTTTCACGTAATTAACTTTTAATATCTACCCCTATCATACCATCTCACTCTTCCCGTGTGATAGGCTCCTACGATCATTAATGATCCACTTTCAGTGATGACGTGTGAATTGACCTTTGTCAAAAAAGTGTCTACACTTCTAATTAGTTATTTGAATCATCCCGTTGACGAGAAGCAGTAAATGCTCGTCCCCACGCAGAGAGGAATCGGTCGGTGTAAGATTCTTGGGGAAGACATTGAACCATGGTCTCTGAGGGTTAACGGTCGATAAGTAGACTGTTGCGGTTCTTCCACCGATATCTGGAAATCCGATCGCTCATTCGAGTCGTCGGAGTGAGGGAGGAGTCATCCTCTGAACAAAGGTGGTAACACGTTGTCTGTAACGTCCTTTTATCTGTCACATCTGTTGATGATTGATAGGTAAAAGGACTTTTTTATTTACATGGGAGGTCTTGGGAATGAAGCAATCACATATCAAGAAATGGGCCACGCAATTAGCCGTTATCGCCCTCGCACTCGTATTTATCGTCGCGTGTGGCAATAAACAAGCCGAACAGACGGTGAAACTCGGTGTCATGGGGGCCGACACGGATGTCTGGGACAGTGTTAAAGAGCGCCTCGCCGACAAAGAAGGTATCAACCACGAATACGTGCAGTTTACCGACTACTCGCAGCCAAACCGCGCACTGAGTGAAGGCGAAATCGACTTGAACGCTTTCCAGCACACCGATTTCCTTAACAACTACAACAAGGAATTCGGTACCGACCTCGTCAGTATAGGGAATACCGTCATCGCACCGATGGGACTGTATTCTAACGACTTCGACAAGCCGGAAGCTATCGCGGACAATAGTGAAATTGCTATTCCGAACGACGTTACAAACGGTGGGCGTGCGCTGCGTTTATTAGAATCCGCTGGTTTGATCAAATTGCGTAACGATGCGCCAGGTTCACCGACTGTTGATGATATTGCAGAAAATCCGCATAACTTTAAAATAAAAGAGTTGGATGCGGCGCAAGTCTCACGTTCACTCGACGATGTTGGTGCTGCTGTCATCAACAGTGGAATGGCCGACGATGCCGGTTTCGATCCGGTTCACGATCCGATTTACATAGAGCCTGTCGATGAGAACTCGAAACCATTCGTCAATATCATCGCTGCCCGCAAAGAAGACGAAAATAACGAAACCTATCAAAAGATCGTTGACTATTACCAAACAGAAGAAACCAAAGGAGCCATCAAAGAACGCGATCAAGGTGCCAGTGTACCTGCTTGGGAAGATTACGGTCGTAAATAATCCACCTCACGCATGAAAGGAGCGGTTCAATATGGCCACTAAAGACTATCAATTAGCAATTAAGCAATTTATCGATGAAAATTATCAGACGCATCAAGAATTAGCGCGTGCGATTCACGCGCATCCCGAAGTCAGCAATCACGAATATTACAGTTCCGATCTGCTGGCAGGACAGCTCGAAGCATATGGTTTTCATGTTGATAAGAATGTGGCTGGCCATCCGACCGCTTTCGATGCACGTTATAAAGCGTCTAAACCGGGCGCAACCATCGTTTTACTCGCTGAATACGATGCACTCCCAGGTATCGGACATGCGTGCGGTCATAATCTCTACGGTAACTATTCCATTCTCGCCGGAGCAGCATTGAAGCAAATCATCGATAATATCGGCGGTGAAATTCGCGTCTACGGCACACCGGGTGAAGAAGGTGGAGAGAATGGTTCAGCGAAAGGTAGTTTCGTGAAATATGGCTACTTTGATGATGTCGATGCCGCCCTCTCTTCACATCCGGGGGTGAAGTACCAACCTTCCGCACGCCTCAAAGCTGTGAAACCGGTCGATATTGTTTTTCACGGCAAATCCGCACACGCTGCCGGCAATCCGGAAGACGGCCGCAGTGCCCTGGAAGCACTGATACAGACCTACAACGGAATCAATTCCCTGCGCCTTTATCTACCGGATGATGTCAATATTCACGGTATCATCACGAACGGTGGTGAAGCACCAAATGTGATCCCAGATTATGCCTCCGCCCGCTTTTACTTGCGCGCCAACACAAAATTTGATGCGCAGGATGTGTACGATAAAGTCGAAAAGGTTGTGGAGGGTGCCGCGTTGACCACTGGGACGACATACGAATTTGGTCTCTTCCAAAATGCGGTGGATGATATGGTGCTCACTCCCCTATTCGAGGAAGTTTACGCCTCCCACTACGCGGATCTCCACATTCCTGAGTCAGAAATTGGTACGGAATCGGTATCTTCCGGTTCCTCCGATGTTGGTAATGTCAGTCATGTTGTCCCGACGATTGAACCGTACACAAGTATCTCAGAAACATTTATCCCCGGGCACTCCGCGGCTTTCAAAGCTGCCGCTATCAGTGAACGCGGGTTGAATTCCATCCCGATTGCGGCGAAGTTACTCGCATTGACGGCACTCGATCTATTTGAAGACGAACCTTTGCTTGAGCGAATCAAAGCCCAGCACGCCAAAAACTTACGTCTCCAAGAACAACACTAAATACTGCAAAAGCGCGGCCTAACAGCATTGCTAGGTCGCGCTTTTTGTGTGCTACGGTGTCAAAAATGTTTCTAAATTTTGTTCAGCGAGGGCCAAGATGGTATCAACCGTTGTTCCTCGCAGTTGCGCAACTGTTTCGGCACTCTGATGTAAGACTTTCGGCCAATTATCAGGTGGCGGATAACCCTCGCGTTTCTGTCCGTATGACCAATCGACGGCAGGCAACCCGTCCGTCTCCAGTAATAGCTTGTCTGCAGGAATACGCGCTGCGAGTGCCTGAACATCAGGCTGCGTGACCACATCCGGTCCGATAGAAAACCAACAACCCAGCGCGATAAAATCGGCCTGATAGTCCGCACAATCGTACCAGTGCACCAAATAGCGTCCGGGATGCTGCTGGATGCAATCCAGCACCTCCGCCTCAGCCGCTTTCGTATGCAGTACCACGGGACATTGCCTACTGCTCGCAATCGCTAACTGCTGTTCAAAGACTGTACGCTGTGTTTCGAGTGGCACGTCCGTCCATTCCTGATCTAAGCCAATTTCGCCGATGACAGGGGTCTTTGCTAAATATGACTGATCTTCAGTCGTTAAACCTAGCACACTATCCCACGGGTGTACGCCGTAACTCAGCGTTACACGCTTTGCATCCTTTAAGTGTTTCTGATTCCACTGCCACTCCACTGGCGATTGACTATTAACAATCACGCGACTATCGGATTGTTTCAGATAGTTCGCGTACGGCAGATGTTGGTGGAGATGGGTATGGGCGTCGCTCCACATTAATCAAACACGGCCGGACGCAGTTGATCCATGACGCGCACGACATCGCGCATTAATTGCTGATGATGGGCGAGACTGTCCATCGCATCGGCATCGTGATTGATATAACGCGCAAAGGCAACTGCCTCATAAAAGAGTGGTGCGTGCGTCACCGATTCGAGCGTCACGCCATCCGCATGTTCACCCGAAACATTCGCTTCACTGATCATCTGAATGCCGTCGAGCGCGAGTGTCTGCTTTCCAAAATAGATTTCACTCGACTGTTGATCGTTGTACTGCTTCGACACGTGCAGGTAGACACTGAATTTGCCGTAATTCAAAACAATCATTCCCGAGCCATCGATACCGTTCGCCAATTTTTGTGGCAAATAATTCGCTGCTTTCGGTACGCCGAACCACGCCACAGCTGCATAAACGAGGTAGACACCGAGATCGTTCAATGCACCACCCGCAAATTCTTTGGTAAAGACATTCGGATTTTCACCGTTCAAGTAACTGTCGAAACGCGATGAGTACTGTCCATAGTGCAGTTCGGCACCTGAAATTGCTTCACGATGCGCGGTAATATACTGCATCACCGTGCGAAAATTCGGCTCAAACACGTGACGCGCTGCTTCAACCACGATCACGTGATGTTCAGATGCGATCTGCTCCAATGTTTTCAATTCTGACTCAGACTGCACGATCGGCTTCTCAACAATCACCGACTTGCCATTTTCGAGCGCGCGTTTCGCCTGTTGGAAATGCAAGGCGTTCGGTCCAGCGACGTAGATCACGTCGAGATCATCCGCTTGATAAAAAGCATCCAGGTCCGTCGTCACTTGCGCGCGTTCGCCCAATTCAGCGAGCGGTTCCGCACTCTCCGTATGCCGGCTATATACCCACGTAAGATCGTACTGTCCAGTTTCGAGCGCGGCTTTGATGAAATCCTTCGTAATCCAGCTCGTGCCAATTGTTCCTAATTGTAAAATCTTAATCGTCCCCTTTCGTCATTCAACCGTTTCCATTATAATATACTATTACTCATTTTTATAGCAATACTGGTGTATCGATCCGCTTATAGGAAAGATCACAATTATGTTATAGTAAATGGTATCGTGTCAACGACAATTCCGTCGTTCACATGTCGAAAACATTATAAGGAGGGAATATTATGGTAGGCATTATTCTTGCCAGTCACGGAAATTTTGCTGCTGGAATCAAACAGTCCGGCGAAATGATTTTCGGGGCGCAAGAACAATTGGAGGCAGTCACCTTCCAGCCAGACGAAGGTCCGGAAGATTTGCGGGCACATCTCTTGGAAGCTATCGATAAACTCGGTGGGACGTCCGAAGAGATTCTTTTTTTGATTGACTTGTGGGGTGGTTCACCGTTTAACCAAGCCAATCTCTTGTACGAGGAACATCCGGACAATTTCGCAATGGTTACGGGGTTGAACTTGCCGATGTTGATCGAAGCACTCGGCCAACGCATGTCGAGCGAAACCTCGCATGATATCGCCGAACACATCCTGCAACCTGCTGCTGAAGGGGTCAAAGTTCGTCCAGAAGAATTGCAGACGACCACTACAGCTGCTGCTTCGGAGAATAACAGCGAAGAAGATGTGGAAGGGAAACAGGCGGTCAACGCAAACGGCTTGATTCCGGAAGGGACAGTCCTCGGTGACGGCAAAATCGAGTATGTGCTCGCACGTATCGATACGCGTCTCTTGCACGGTCAGGTCGCAACAAGCTGGGCGAAATCAACAAATCCGAACCGTATCATCGTGGTCTCCGACAGCGTTGCACACGATAAAATGCGTAAAGCGCTGATCAGCCAGGCTGCACCGGGTGGTATGGCATCGAATGTTATCCCGATCAGTAAATTCGCTGAGATCGACAAAGACCCGCGCTTCGGTACGACGCGCGCCCTGTTGTTGTTCGAAACGCCGCAGGATGTTCTCGCTGCCCTAAAAGCTGGTGTTGAACTCAAACGTATCAACGTCGGTTCCATGGCGCACTCGACCGGTAAAACGATGATCACCAACACGATCTCGGTCGATGATCAGGACGTCAAAGACTTGTACACCATGATGGATGACTACGGCGTAGAATTCTACGTTCAGCCGGTCCCGAATGACAAGCCGAAAGATCTCCGCAAATTACTCGATGACATGAAGAAATAGTAAGGAAAGGGAAAACTTATGACAGCTATTAGTTATATTCTTGTTTTCATTGTTGCCCTCCTTGCCGGTTTCGGAAGCATCCTCGACCAGTTCGAGATGCATCAGCCAATCATCACCTGTACGCTGATTGGTATCGTGACCGGTCACCCAATGGAAGGCTTGCTCTTAGGTGGGCAAATGCAGCTGATCGTTTTAGGATGGATGAACATCGGTGCCGCTGCATCGCCGGATACCGCCTTAGCTGGGGTCGTTTCCTCCATTTTAGTATGTATTAAAGGTGCTGAAATCTCTGAAGGGATCGCACTCGCTATTCCGTTGGCTATTGCCGGTCAGTTGTTGACGATTTTCGTTCGTACATTGACAGTCGGTTTAGGTCACTACGCGGATAAAACCGCTGCAGAAGGTTCCGCACGCGGGATCGTTGTCGCAACGTATGTCGGTTTGGCAATGCAAGGATTGCGTATCGCCTTACCAGCGCTCGCTGTTCTCGCAGTACCTACCGAACTCGTTACTAACGCCCTCCAAGCCATTCCAGAATGGTTAACCGGTGGCTTGAACGTCGGCGGTGGGATGATCGTGGCTGTCGGTTACGCGATGGTTATCAACATGATGGCAACACGTCAAAACTGGCCATTCTTCTTCCTCGGTTTTGCGCTATCTGCCATCTCATCTCTAAACCTCGTTGCAATGGGGATTATCGGTTTGGTCTTGGCTATTGTCTACGTCCAAATCGCCCCACAATTCAACAATAACCAGAATGGTGGCACGAGCTCCGGTGGCGGTTCCGTCGACGATGCCCTCGATGCCATTCTCGAAGATTATGAATAGGAGGTTAACAACATGAGTGAACAAACTGCCAATGCAGAACCACACGTAACCATTTCAAAACGCGACCGCATGTACGTCAGCTGGCGCCTCACGTTCATCCAAGCCTGCTGGAACTTTGAGCGTATGCACAATGTCGGTATGGCTTACGTGATGTTGCCATTACTCAAGAAACTATACAAAGATCCAGAAGACTTCAAACAAGGGCTACAACGCCACCTCGAATTCTTCAACTGCCACCCGTACCTCGAAGCACCAATCCTCGGGGTTGTTATGGCATTCGAAGAAGAAAAAGCTAACGGTACACCAATCGACGACGCCACGATCAACAGTGTGAAAGTCGGTATGATGGGCCCACTAGCCGGTGTCGGTGACCCGATTTTCTGGGGGACACTTCGTCCTGTTATCGGTGCCTTTGCTGCATCCTTAGCCCTCTCACAGAGCATGCTCGGGCCGCTATTGTTCTTCCTGTTGTGGAACTTGATCCGTATCAGCTTCATGTGGTACACACAGGAATTTGCTTACCGCCAAGGAGAAAGCATTACTGATGACTTGAGTGGTGGTTTATTGAAGAAAATTACCGTGGGCTCTTCGATCCTCGGTATGTTCGTCATGGGGGTTCTCGTCCCACGCTGGACAACGATGAACTTCTCCATGAAGATTTCGGAATTCAATAATGCTGAAGATTCGATGGTTAACTTCGACCAATTAGTCCAACAAGTGAACCAGAATATCTTGAGTCCTGACGCTATCCGAAACGTGATCAACCAGATCAACGACGGGATGAATGTTAATCCGACCACCGTTCAAACGCTAAGCAACATCTTAGATCAGATCTTACCAGGGGTTATGCCACTTGTATTGACCTTCTTCTGTATTTGGTTGTTGCGCAAGAACGTTAGCCCGATCGTGATCATTCTCTTGATCTTCGTATTAGGTATCGTCCTCAATGCATTGGGGATCATGTCCTAAGATGGTCGACTACGTCCCGCTGAATGATAGTATCGACTACGCCACGCGCGCCAATTCAACCTATCACCCGCTCAATCCACAATCGGGGATCTTCCTCGTTGGTGATAAAGGCATTGAGTTTCAGAGTGAAAAAACGCGCGGTTATATCCAAATTCCGTGGCAGTCAGTCTCAGCCGTGCTGGTCCAATTCATATTTGGCGACCACTACGTCCGAGGATTCACCATTCAGACTACTGAAGACAACAACACGACATCCTTTGAATTTATCGTCAAAGATGCCAAAGAAACATTGAAAGCCATGCGACAGTACCTCCCGCGTGAAACGTTCAGACGTCAGCGGGAAAACCTGCGCGGGCTGTTCAAAAAGCATTCATAACTGAAAAGTGCTCGCTGGATCGTTACTTGCGATTCAACGAGCGCTTTTTAGTTTTCAATCATATACTATCCAAAATTTGTAGCATGGTTGTGACAAACTATTAATTTTTACGAAGTTTGTAGCATAAATGTGACAAACTTTGGATTTTGAGCATAAAAAAATCACTGTCCCATTCGAACAGTGATTCATTCGCTGTTATATTACGCGTTGAAGTTTGGATGTGACGCGATAATAGTAATATCCCCACTGATGGTCGCAGAAGATACCGCATTAGGAATAATCAGTGAATCCGCGAGTCTCAGTGGTGTGGTTTCCCCATCGATTGTCAATTCGCCGTCACCAGCAATGACTGTCAATAGATAGTAATTCGCGGACAGGTCATACGTCGCTTCCCCATCGACAGCGGCTTTGTAGACGCTGAAATAGTCTGCATCGACAAACCGTGTTAATTTACTGTCACCAACTACCCAGGTCTCCGGCTCTTGCTTGTCTAATTGGTCCGGGACATTCGTGACGGCCTTCGCATCATCTAAATGCAGTTCGCGCATCTGCCCCGTGGTATCCGGACGATCATAATCGTAAACACGGTACGTGACATCGGAACTCTGTTGCGTTTCGATAACCGCTGTGCCGGCCTCTAGCGCGTGAATCGTTCCGCTCGGCACGTAGTAGAACGTATCCTTTTCGATCGGTACGTGGCGCAGGAGATCATCCCAGTCGCCCGCATCCACCATGCGCTCAAATTCCTCGCGTGTTTCCGCGTTGTGCCCATAGACTAACGTCGTTCCCGGTTTTGTATCCAAGATATACCAGGACTCCGTCTTGCCGAGATCATCGGCGTGTTCGCGCGCGTAATCATCGCCAGGGTGGACCTGCACAGAGAGGTCATCCTTCGCATCGAGCAGCTTCACCAATAACGGAAAACGCTCAGGATGCGGTTCTCCGAAAAGCTCTGGATGCGTATCGTAGAGCTCGCGTAAGCCCATGCCTGCATACGGTGATGGTGGCAAAACAACGCTCTGATCATCTTTGTACGCGCTGATCAGCCACGCTTCGCCGGTGTGATCGCTCGGCGCATCGAGACCGAACGCTTCTTTGATATAGTTCCCACCCCACACCTTTTCACGAAAGGCGGGTGAGAGGTAGATTGGACGGTCGCTTGCCATCCGAATCACCTGCTTTCTACAATAATTTGGCAGCACCTTTGTCGAGAAGAATCAAGACATCATCGTGGTTCTGCAATGCGGTCGCTGGCACGTCCTCTGACGGTTCATCGTTAACCATTGCGCGCACGGCTTCAGCCTTGTCTTCTCCGAATGCCATCAATAAAATCTTGTCCGCTTTTAAAATTGAGCCGATACCCATGCTGTAAGCGTAACGAGGGGTATCTTCTTCACGATCGAAGAAACGTTTATTCGCATCAATCGTCGATGGCGTCAAAGCCACTTTGCGCGTCTTAGAGTCGAACGCACTGCCCGGTTCATTGAAACCGATGTGGCCGTTGCGTCCGAGACCTAGCAACTGCAATTCGATCGGGTGTTTTTCCAATAAGTCCTCGTAGTGTCCCGTTTCATCCTGTTCATCCTCATTCATCCCGTTCAAGAAATAGGAATGTTGGAACGGTTTCGCATCCATCAACTGTTCATGCATGAAGTATTGGTAGCTCTCCGGGTGATCAGCAGGCAAACCGATGTATTCATCCAAATTGAACGAGATCGAACGTGAGAAGTCCAAATCGGATTCGCGGAGCAAACGGTACAATTCGGTCGGCGTAGAACCTGTTGCTAAACCGAACACGCTCGGTCCTTCTTCCAATAAGTCACGGTATTGAATGAACGCTTCGCGCGATGCTTCTTCTGCAGTATTGAAAGTCTTAATTTCCATTATCGTTCCTCCAAATTCATATGCTTGTTATAAGTGTAGCATATTTTCAAAGGCTTCGGCGCGCCATTTCCAGCTAGTATGACCGTTCTGCCCCCCTTTGTTGCGCGATAAGTATTGAAATAACCCAAAATGCTCATTTTCAAACATTACTGACACTATCCTAACTTCGGTTTCGTTTCCATTACTAAAAATAAACGATTTAATACTGTTCATAACTGCTGATCTCAGTGACTAATCGAGAAATTACACGTTTACCATTGACACAAATTCAAACACATATTAAACTATAAATAAACATAAACAAACAAAATAACTGTTAATTATCGTTTAGAAAAGGAGTATTTCGTATGAAAAGAGTCATTATTGGTTCCGACCAAGACGGTGTAACGCTCAAACAGCATTTAATCGACTACCTGAAGTCAGAGGATCACGAGGTTGTTGATGTGACAGAAACGCCTGCTGAAGATTTCGTTGAATTAACGAATGTGATTGTTGATGAATTGAATGCTGACGAAAAAGCTGTCGCTATTGCCATCGATAAATATGGTGTGGGTAGCTTCATGGCTGCTTCGAAACATCAAGGCATTGTCGCTGCTGAACTTTCAGACGAACGTACAGCTTACATGACGCGTCGCCACAACAATGCCCGCCTCATCACGATGGGTCAGGAAATTGTCGGTGTCGAGCTCGCTAAAAACATCGTCAAAGAATTCATCTCTGCTGACTATGACGGTGGTCGCCACCAAGTCCGCGTCGACATGATGAACGAATTGTGCTAATCGCCCGCATTAAAGGAGGAGCCACTTATGAAAATTGCTATTGGAAATGACCACATTGTTACAGATATGAAAATCAAAGTTGCCGACACCTTGCGTGAAAAAGGCCACGAAGTCATCGATGTCGGGACACACGGTTTCGTTCGCACCCACTACCCGATCTTCGGTAAAAAAGTCGGCGAACTCGTCTACAACGGCGATGTTGACTTCGGTGTTGTGATGTGTGGGACCGGTGTTGGTATCTCAAACAGTGCCAACAAAGTCGAAGGTGTCCGCGCTGCATTAGTCCGCGACATGACCTCTGCTCTCTACGCCCGTCGTGAACTCGATGCCAATGTTATCGCATTCGGTGGAACGATCTCCGGACAATTCTTGATGGAAGATATTATCGAAGCTTTCATCAACGAACCGTACAACCCAACGCCTGAAAACCAGAAATTGATCAAGAAGATCGCTGACTTGGAGAGCCACGACCCTGCCAAACACGATCCAAATCTCTTCGCTGAAGAAATCAAGAAATGGGACGCCGGCGTATACCACGACTAATTCTCGGCACACCGTCGTTTTTGTTGGATTTTGTGGTAAACTTGGGATAACGAACAATTTTTAGGAGGCTAACCCATGATATTAACCGTTACCTTGAATCCATCGATCGATATTTCTTACCCGTTGGAACACTTAGACGTCGACAACGTGAACCGCGTCAAAACCGTCAGCCGCACCGCTGGAGGTAAAGGATTGAACGTCTCACGCGTCGCTCAGGCACTCGGTGAAGATATCGTGGCCACCGGATTTGTCGGCGGTAATTACGGAAAAGAATTGACCGCTCTCGCTGAAGCAGACGGCATCGAGAGCGCGTTCACCGAAATCGCTGGCAGCACCCGCGAATCGATCGCTCTCCTTCACGACGGCGGTAACCAGACCGAAATCTTGGAAGCTGGTCCAACCATTGAACCGGAAGAGAAGGAAGCCTTTCTTGCTAACTTCGACGAGTTACTCGCCGATGCCGATGTCGTCGCGCTCTCCGGTAGCCTACCGCAAGGATTGGATCCCGAATTCTACAGTGAATTAATCGCGCGCTGCGAGGCCAAAGGTGTTAAAGCCTTGTTAGATACCTCCAACCAGGCGCTCGAAGCATCCATTCGTGCCGAACACAAACCGTTCCTGATCAAACCGAATGATGCCGAACTCGCTGCCTTGCTCGGACGTGAGATTAATGGCACTGACGAACTCAAAGAAGTGCTATTATCCGATGAGCTCAAGGGCATCGAATGCGTCATCGTCTCTCTCGGTAAAGACGGTGCGATCGGCCGTATCGGCGATAAATGCTACAAAGCTAACATTCCAACGTTGGATCACGTCGTCAACCCTGTCGGATCTGGCGACTCCACCATCGCCGGTTTCGCGGTTGCAATCGCGCGCGGTTTAAGTCCTGAAGAAGTCCTCACTTATGGGATGACGTGCGGTATGCTGAATGCTCAGGAAGAGAAAACTGGCTTCATCAATGCGGATAACTTCTCCGCCCTCCACGATCAAATCACGATCGACAAAATCTAAAACAATACACAACACAAAAACAACAAAAGTGGGAACATTCACTCTGGGTGTTCCTATTTTATTGTATAGAAAGGCTTTCCCATGCTAAAAGAAGAACGACAACTGGAAATACTTAAGCGCTTGAACACACAGGGCATGGTGAGCGTCAACGATATTGTAGACAGACTGGACGTCTCTGATATGACGGTGAGGCGTGACTTCGATGAACTCGAAGCAAACGGAAGACTCGTGCGTGTGAGAGGCGGTGCCATCGCTACTGACAATAATTTCCTGCGCCACGAACTTTCTCACCAGGATAAACAGATCCTCAATATCGATGAAAAAACGGCTGTCGCTAGAAAAGCGGCGGAATATATCGAGGAAGGCGATACCGTATTCCTCGGTCCCGGTACGACGATTGAGATGCTGGCAGGATTTATTCAGAAGGATAATGTCCGCATCATCACGAACTGCCTGCCTGTCTTTCAGACACTAAACAACTCCGATAACGATCTGTCACTCTATCTCATTGGTGGTGAAATTCGCAAAATCACCCAGTCCTTCCACGGCGACATTGCGTGTCAGACCTTAGAGAGTATGTACTTCGATAAGACATTCTGCAGTGCTAACGCGGTGTCCAATGATCAAATTATGACGGCTACCTTTGAAGAGGGTGTCTCCCAGAAAATTGCACTTGATAACGCGGCCGAGCGCTTCTTACTCATCGATGACTCCAAAGTTGGCAAGAAAGACTTCTATTCGTTCTACATGATGAACAACATCACGCATTACATCATCAATCCGAACGATGATGCGCTCCAAATCCTCGGACACGAAGACAAGCGTATCTTGGCGGACATGCCAGAGGAACCGCTATACTAACCCACTGACCGGACGTCACCAAATGATCAGAGCGACCCGTACAGCTTGCCGTTGTTGGAGGTTTCTGTGTTGAAAATATTGGGACTGATTTAACCCACACAAAAAAGCTGGTGAGCCTACACGCGTAGGTTGTCACCAGCTTTTGTTTACTTGCTATTTATCAATTATTTTTCATCTTTATGCATTTTCAACTATTTTTCGTCCGGTTGTGACCAGCCTTCGTAGAATTGGGTGATGGATTCCCAACCTGGCATGTAAGGAAGACCTACGTGGTGGTCAGGGTCAGCGAAGACTTCGCGTAATCCCGGTGTCCAGTGGGAACGTTCCTGAAGTTGTTCAGGCGTGATTTCGTGGACGATGGTATCGCCTCTGCCTTCTTTGATTTTCTTACCGAATTCTGGGTCGATCAATGTCCCACGACCAACTGCGATGAAGTCCGTGTACTGCAAAGCGTCGGCCGCTGCTTCTTCACTGAAAATACCGTTCACGATGATCAGCTTCGTATCTTCGCTCAATACATCACGGAATAATTCCGCATAGGAGCGATCCACATTGGCAGGACCGGAGCTGTAACCCCCGAACAAGGAAATGTGGATGTAATCCGGTTCGAACTTATCGACTTCCTTGATGAGTTCCTGCGCTTCTTTGTAGTCATAACCGATGTTTTCGCCGTGAATTTCTTCCGGACTGATACGGTAGCCAATGATAAAGTCTTCTGGACCATATTCACGAGCGACACGTGTCACTTCCTTCACGATCGCGAGTGGGAACGCCATACGTTTTTCAAGTGAGCCGCCCCAGTCGTCGGTACGGTGGTTTGAAATCTTGGAGAAGAACTGTTGAATACCGTAGTGGTTGGCACCGTGGATTTCAACGCCGTCGAAGCCGGCATCGATCGCACGTTTCGTTGCGGCGCCGAAACTCTTAATGATGTCTAGGATTTCTTCGTTTGTCATTTCGCGCACTTTGTACGGTAGGAAACTGTAGTCGATCGCAGATGGTGCGAGTACTTCCTTACCTTCCTGCGCACGTTTACGCGCTTCACGACCACCGTGGTGAATTTGGAGCACAGCTTTGTTGCCGTTGCGTTTGATGGATGTCGCGATACGTTTCATATCTTCCAAGTAGGAATCGTTGTAGAATGCGAGCTGGTTACCGAGGCCAACCGGGTTACTGGAGCCACCTGTTTCGTGAACGTAACTGAACTCCACAATTACCATACCCGCAGATTCTGAACGTGCATCGTAGTAGTCAAAGGTTGCCTGTGTCGGACGACCTTCTGAGTCCCCACTGAATGTCGTCATTGGTGGCTGCACAATACGCGTTTCAACCGTTGCGCCGTGGCGGAAAGTTACTGTATCTGTTAATTTTTTCATGCGTTAATTTCCTTTCTATAACTCGTTTATTCTTAGTACATTTTGTCATAAATATCCCATAATGTCAGCTCACGCTTGCAGTCAGCTTCGATTTCGCGGTGACGTGCTTCAACATATGGTAAGTTCTCTGGGTGCGTGATGATATACGTCTCATCAGCTTCCATTGCTTGGAAGAGACGTTCCGAAATCCCATCGATCGGAATACCTGTCGTAATATTGTGTTCCAGACGTTTCTGTGATTCTTTGTAGCCTTCTGTTTGGTAATGTTCTGGCGCATTATCAATGCTGAAGCGTTCTGGACGATAGCTTTCCGAGTGATGTAAATTCGTCTGAATGAACGCTGGACAGAACAATTGGATCTTGATGTAGTCAATATTCTGAAGCTCTAATGAATTCTTAATGGCTTCTGACACAGCTACCGATCCATGCTTGCTGGAAGAGTACGTTGGGTTAAAGCCGAAGCCTGGAATCAATCCTGCAATCGATGCGGTCGTAATCACGTTCGCTTGTGTTTTTTGTTTAATCATAATTGGTAAGACTTCTTTGAGGACGTAAGTCTGACCCATTAAGTTAACGCCGAGTACCCAATCCCAGTCTTGTGGGTGGAGATTGATTAGGTCTTCCGTCGCAGCTACCCCCGCATTGTTGAAGAGCACATCAATCTGCCCATACGTATCCATCGTCTTTTGAACGCTAGATTGAACTTCTTCATACACTGAGGTATCTGTTGGTAAAATTAATACGTCTGCACCTTTCGCTTCAAGTTCTTTTCCGAATTTTTCCAACGCTTCAGTATCGATATCTACCAACGCCAATTTCATATGTTGACGTTGCGCTTCTTTTGCGAATTCATAACCAAAACCGTGTGCTGCACCAGTAATGAATGCCACTTTATCGGTATAGTCAACCGTCACACTGAGCGCATCTTTTGGTTCGAAGTCTTTTTCAATCGCACGATGACGCGCTTCAATTTTTTCGAGGAATTTCGGATGCGTGAGAATGTACATCTGTTCATCCTCAATCGCTTTGAATAGACGGAAACCAATCTCATCGATCGGTATACCCGTTTGAATTGAAATGCTCAAGTAATCTTGAAGTTGTTTGTATATTTCTGAACTGTAGAATGGATTTTCGGTGTCAGTGAAACGTTCCGGACGATGACGTTCACAGTGGTGAAGATCCGTCTGAATAAATCCCGGACAGAATACCGACACACCAATATTATCTATCTCGTTCGCTTTACAGTAGCTACGAATATCTTCGGCTAGCGCCACATTCGCATGTTTCGATGCAGAATATGTCACACCGTTACCGAGACCGTGTAAGATTCCCGCAATCGATGAGACTTCGATAATGTGAGCTGGCGTACCCTGCTCAATCATAATCGGCAGCACTTCATGCAACATGTACGCACGCGCATAAAGGTTGGTCGTCATTCCCCATTCGAAATCTTTCACTGGTAATGTGGTGATGTCTGCTAATGGTGACACCCCAGCGTTATCGAACAAGATGTCAATCGACCCAAACTGAGCCATGACTTCTTCTACCACATGTTTGGTTTCTTCCTGGATGGACACATCTGCTTGAATGGTCACGACATCATTAACGCCGAGCTGTCTTAATAAAATTTTCACACCTGCAATATCACTGCGGTCAATATCTACTAAAGCAACCTTCATTCCACGACGCGCTGCTTCAATCGCAACTACCTTCCCGAATCCATTACCAGCACCAGTAACTAACGCTACTTTATCATTAAACTTCTTCATTGAATTACCTCCTTCTTCTTACATATTATCCGCTTATATATTTAGTGTATCATATCACATATTTAGAAATCAACTAATATGATCATAAATGCACATGGTGATTTTTAGAAAAATAAAAAAGGTGACCGATCTTTTTCGTCATCCACCTCATTCATTATTCCTAGCTATCGATATATTCTTATAGTTTATGAATATCTTCAGCATTTTCGACATTCATAAATTTGACTTTTTTGTCTTTAATTTTGCGTACGGTACGACGACTATTTTCAACTAAACCGCTTTTAGGACCGACTTCAGCGATTAATTCCCCACTGTCCGCACCCATTTCACGGATAGTTTCTTCTCAACGTACTGGATTCCAAATCTGACGATCGAGAATATCAATCTGGTCATCTTCTGCAGTAACTGACTTACCAATAAGGTTCGTGTAGTAGGCAATTTCAAGGGTACGTACATCAACTTTTTTCAATTCCTCAGCCATCTTCGCACCGGCTGCCACAGCGAGTTCAATCGCTTTGTCGACAGCGTCATTATAACCGGAGACCACGATGTTTCCTGGCGCATTGAAGTTTGAGCATTCTACCGTATCAATCTTAGAGGCTTCTTTTGTGTTTCTTCAACTTTATCACAATCTAAATCAAGGATTGCCACCATTTTACCAACGCCCTGAACGACAACATCCTGGATGAATTTCGCACGTTTGCTGACGAGCTGCACAATATCTTCAAAATCAATAGTATTAGCGGCAACTAATGCACCATATTCACCCAAACTGAATCCTGCCGCCATGTCCGGTTTAATTCCTGCTTCTTCAATCGCACGCAAAGTCGCAATTTCAACCGTATGGATCGTTGGTTGCTGATTCAACGTACTCAACAATTCCTCATCACTACCCTCAAAACAAAGCTTGGCAATATCTCGTCCCGTC
>JALEMJ010000014.1 GCA_022768285.1 Aerococcus sp. | reverse complement strand
GCATTACTGCGTGCCACGCGCGAGTGCTTCAAGTCACCAACAATCGCTACCTTCAAACCATCAAAATGATTAAACTGTTCATAGATGGTCATCAAATCGAGTAAACATTGACTCGGATGCTGGCCGCTGCCATCACCACCGTTAATCAGGTGAATATTCAAATCAGATTGTTCCTGTAATTCAATCAGCGGTTTGTAGTAATCGACATCCCCGTGTCGAATCACGAGTGTATCAACACCCAATGCATCGAGCGTCAAGAACGTATCGGATAACGTTTCGCCCTTCTTCAATGAACTGTGTTCTGGACTCAATTCAATCACGTTCATGCCGAGACAACCCTCAGCGACCGCAAAACTGGTATGTGTGCGTATCGAATCCTCGAAAAACATATTCGTTGCGAAACGGGTGCGCGCTTCGAGCTCGGCCTTCTGACCGTGTTTGAATGCCTGGCCAGATTTAATCAGATCTAACACCTGTTCATTCGACAAATCCTTCACCGATACAATATTGCGCAATGCGAATGCTGAACTTTCCATAAAAACCTCCTATAACAAAACAAAAACCTGAGCACGAATGCCCAGGTTCATCAGACCGAAAATTTGCGGTTCTTCCTCTGTTATAGGCGCACTAACACCATTACGCGCAGTGCGACAGAGTTCAAACGATGTCGCAAACTTTTCGTGCCTCTCTGGACAGAATTAAAATTTGCCTGATATGAATTTCTGAATGTCATTGTAGTGGTTAAGTGAGAGTGTGTCAATGAGATTCTAAATTTATTTCTTTAGAAATTTGTCTCTAAGCCTCTTACATAAATAAAAATGGGTTATTAAAGGTGTAAAGATTAACGCACTAAACGCAGCTATATATACCCACTGAATAACAATTTCTGCAGTACCCGAAAAAAAGTACTTGGGATCTTCAATAAAAACGATTGAACTATAAACAGCGTTGCAAATAGCATTCCAAAACTTAAAATGCAGATTAAGAGCCCAACCAGAGAGCATCTATGATTAAGCGATCCATTAATTTCTTCATCATCTTCCATATACGTTCTAATCTTCTCCTTCTGTTGCGTCACAAGATCAATGACAAACAATGATAGTATGAGTAATATAAACGATAGGGTGGTTACCCACGAACTATATTCAAAAACAACTGAGCGAACAAAAAGATAAAAACTTAGTACAAAAATAACAATATACAATAGGCATGACAATTTTTTGCGACAAATAGCTTTTCTCAATTCTTGCTGATGTTGCTTATATATTTTCTCAGCAAAACTATCTTCATTAGCCAATAATTTCAGTATTCTTATAGTTGGATCATTATATCCCAAATTTTCAGCTATTTTACTCGCATCATATAGAAATAGCACTACAAACTCTTTATAAAATTTTTCGCTGCAATTATCTTCATAAATGTAATGAATATATTTTTCTGTAGTATTATCACTTAGATAATTAGAGTGCTTCCAAATAAAGGCAGAAAGAGGGATTTTTCGCCCTACTTCGTTAATCACTGCAACGGTAGGATCGTTAAACAGTCGCGTTATCTTATCAATTAGGTTTGAGTGCTCAGCTTCCTTTGAGTCTAGTCGCTCAGTGATTTTACCAAGTCTGTTATATAACTCACTAATGACGGGAATAAAATAACTATTATATGCATGTGCTTGTCCTTCATGCCGTTTCTTACCGTTAATCTCACCAAACAAGGCCTCTATTATTTCATTGAGTGGCTTAAAGAATGCTTCCATCGATAACCCCTCCATCCTTTAATTAAATCATTATAATGATGGATGATTCCATCAGAAAAAAGAGACTCTCAGACGAGTCCCTTTGTAATTACGTTATTTTAATGGTTCATTAATGTTTTCTCTTGATTGTAAAGGCTGAACCAATAGTGCTTAGCAGTACACCAAGGCCCAAACCAGCTGTTGCTAAGCCTGTTTGTGGTAGTTTTTCTGATTCTTTGTTCTGACGTACTTCTTCGGTTTGACCCTCAGACTTCATTTGTTCTGACGTGGCTTCCGTTTCAGGAGCTTTCTGTGTCGGACGATATGCTTCATCAGTAACTAACGGTTTGTCATCAGTATCAGCAATAACCTGGTCAGTTGCGTCTACGCCTGGTGCTGTAGTTCCTAATACGGCATGGTCAGATTCACCTTTGTCGGTTTCTTCTTCCTTGTTGGACTCGCCGTTGTCGATGTCGTCTTTAGACTCATCTTTTATGGGAAGATTATATCTCATGGCAGAAAGAAGATAAAAAGACACTCAAACGAATTAATAAACTTATTGAAGATATTAGTCGCCAGCCTTCTGAAGGACTTGGAAAACCAGAGCCATTACGGCATCAATATTCAGGTACTTGGTCCAGGCGTATTACTAGCGAGCATCGCTTGATTTACAAAGTTTTGGACGATGATATATACTTTATTTCATTTAGGGACCACTACTAAACTAATTCCGCAATCACTTCATTTGACTATCCCCCTATTTGCGTTATGATTATTTTATAAAAATGATTCCCTTTTCATTTCACTAGGGGCGCGGAGACGCTGAGAGGTACCCTTTGAACTTGATCTAGTTTATGCTAGCGAAAGGAAGTGGCGTTAACTGTGGTAATTTGACGTAGCTTTCGTGCTAGCACGGGAGCATTTTTTATCACAGTTAGGAGGAATTATTATGGGACAATCACGAATTCGTGAGATTACAGAGACAGCACTTGTCGGTGTTTTGGCATTCTTATTATCATTTATTAAGCTGAAATTATCACCGAGTTTGAGTGCCAGTCTCGCCGTCATTCCACTCTGGTTGTTTGCGTTACGGCGCGGATGGGTGAATGGTGCGGTTGCCGGATTATTATACGGCTTACTTCGTGTCATCACCGGAACAGCTAGCTACTTGACACTCTTCCAAGTTTTGATTGAATATCCATTCGCCTACTTATTGGCAGGTGTTGCCGGCATTTGGGCAACTCAAGCACAACAGTATGTGGCGAGTGGTGATCGCAAGCATCTCGCCATGACGACGGCACTCGCGACCTTTGCGGCAGCTGTAGCTGAGTACTTCATCCATTTCTTAGCAGGATGGGTATTCTGGGCATCATACGCGCCGGAAGGGATGAGCGGTTGGTTGTACTCCCTCGTCACAAATGGTGCGAGCGGGATTGCGACCTGGCTCATCGGTTTTATTGCTATATTCCTAATCTTAATTGCTGCACCTCGTCTAATCACTGCCAACAAATAATGCCTTTTGATTTAACGCTTACACTTCCTTTACGGGGTTAGCGAGGCCAGCCAAAAAGCACTCTAGCGGTTGTTTACTGCTGGAGTGCTTTTTGTGTGGTTATGTTGATTTTGTCGTCTTTTCAATCGCAATCGCACAGGGTATACTGAATGTATACCTGTGAACAAGAGAAAGAGAGGCAGATTATGGATTACCTATTACACAACGATCAGTTGACCATTAATGCATCGACGAATGCTGCGCAATTACAGAGCTTGCGCCGTAACGATGCGAATTTCGAATATATTTTCCAGGGATTCCCGGATTTCTGGGGCTGGCAGACGCCGACGCTCTTCCCGCACTGTGGCCGTTTGGAGGACGACTACATGGAAATTGACGGCAAACGCTACGATTCCAAACAGCACGGTTTCGCCCGCCACAGTATTTTCGAGGCAGAGGACGTCACAGATGATGCGATTACCTTCCTGTTGACGGAAAACGACGAGACCTTGCAGTCATTCCCGTACCACTTCGAACTGCGCATCGGCTACCAACTCGACGGCAATAAAGTCCGCGTTAAATACAGTGTGAAGAACACCAATGACGGTGAAATGTCATTCTCCATCGGGGCGCATCCGGCATTCAACGTGCCCCTCGCACCGGGTGAGACGTTCGAAGACTATCAACTCACCTTCGACTCAACAGATGAAGTGAACACATACGGTATCGGCGAGGGCAATTTGATTCACGATACCACAGGCAAACCGGTCAAATTAGCGAACCGTCCATTGACGCGCGACCAGTTCAAAGATGGTCTCGAATTATTCGAACTTCGCGACCAAACGGTAACAGTCGGGTTGGAGAACAGCGATCGTTCGCACGGTCTCAGACTCAACACGAACGGCTTCCCGTACGTCGGCATTTGGAGTCCATACCCAACGGATGCGACATTCGTCTGCATCGAGCCGTGGTTCGGTCTGCCAGATGTTGCGAACGGCAATCACGACTTCGTCAAGAAAGCCGGTAATCTCAGCCTAGCTTCCGGTGAAACCTTCGATGCCGAATTCATTTTAGAGCCTTTCTGATGATCATAAAATAGCTTTATATACGAAATAAACGTCGCTAGTATCCATTAGCGACGTTTTAATTATGCCTGCATTTGTTTTTGATAACGGTGGAAAAGTATTACTAATCCAAAAACAATGGTCATCACATTGAAGATTATTCCTAATGCAATGACATTATCATAGACGTATGGAATCAACATGAAGATAATACCAAATATCGAATAGCAACTCGTGATCGTTGTATAAATGCTCCCGACAATCCGGGTATCGTAGTCGCGATAGATCATCTTTTCAAAGATATTCCCAGAGATCCCGATCACCACAAAAGCGATGATAAAGAGAATTAATTTCAGTATCAGCGGTTTAATGAGGAAAACCCCTAGCATTGCTGATCCTGAAATGAGATAGTCCAAGCTGAAGAAATTTTTAGGTTCCATGTGAATACGTGGGGCAATCATCGCGCCTAGCAAATCACTGCCACGCTGACAAGCTAACACAACACCTAGCCACTTCACGTCCAAATCTAAATGAATTAAATATAGTGGAACAAGTGCTAAAAGCAGGTCAATTGCACCGCTTAAAAAAGCTTCGATCAGGATAATCATTGCTGTCTCTTTTTCACTGAAGAATTGCTTAATACTAGTTTTTACCTCTTGAATATAGTGTGGGGAGCCACACTGCTCAGGATCCGCCTGCACTGTACGCTCGTGACGTGGTAAACGCAACCTCAAGAAGAAATAAACACCGGCTAAAAATATCGGCAGACTGATGTCCAAGACCATCGTATACGTCATCACGCCGAGGAGGAGAGATGCCATAAAATTACTAATAATGTCCAAGGTATTCATTGCGAAATACTGAATATCTACCGAACGTTCAATCAGCGGTTCATCATTATTTAATGCTTCCGGAACCACACGCACCTCCAGCGCTGCCAACATACTGTTCACCAAATAGAAAACAAAATTCAGCGCATAAAGCACCAGAATGGAAAGTTCCAGACGAAAACACCACAGAATCCCTATGACCAAAGCGATATGTAGTAGCTGAAAAGTTACCAGCCAACGTTTCGTATCCTGCATGCGGTCCAACAACGGACTGTAGATGAAAGCCAACATCGGCGGAATCATACTTAACAGCGTAAATGTGGATAATCTGCTCGCCTCAATCGCATAAACGTTGACTAAACCGATTGTGACCGCTACGTCATAAAAACTATCGGCAACATTCAATGTTGATCGACCAATGATCAGATTTTTGAAATTATCTGGAAAGGTACCTTTATATGTCATAATCAATCACTTCCCAATTTGTTAAATCAATTTGTAGAATATTAGGTAAATCAAATAAATCTGTTAATGACATCGCCACCTTATAAGATATTAAGCCTGCTGCCATAAATGATACTGGCGCAATGATACTTGTTGGAGATTCATGAGATAATAAATTACTATCCGTAATAGCATTCTCACCATAGAATTCTTGTAACGATATAGTTTTCCCTGGATTTATATATGCATAATTGATAACTGTAGAAGCATATGAGCCAGAAATAAATGGTATTTTATATTTAGCGGACATATTATCAAACCATAGATCTATTTCAATTCTCGGTTTATCAGCGCAGCAAATAGCTAAATCAAATTGATTATTACTATAAATAACATTCAAATCAGCTAAAGAATCAATTTTTTTATGAATTCTCTGAACATCACTATCTGAAATCATGTTAATATAATCCGAAACTACATCTAATTTCTGTCGACCCACATCTTTTTTTTGAAATGTACTTTGTCTGGTCAAATTAGACTCTTCAATTGTATCAAAATCACATAAAATAAGTTTCCCTACGCCCATTCTTGCCAATATTTCCGCGATATTGCTTCCAATTCCTCCCAATCCTACAATCAATACTGTAGAATTTGCTAATTTATTTTGATAAATTCCTGGATCAACATTGCTAGATGTATCCATCCATTCAAAAAAGTTTATATTTCTAGAAAATTTATCCTCATCGTAACAGTTAGTAGTTAATAGACCTTTAGATTGCCAATCAGACAGCTTCTCACTCTGAAGCTCAGTTAGGTAGTCAGTCCCTTGTTCATCCAACGCTTTTACTAACCTTAAATTATCCTCAGTAGCTGGAATTTTTCTTATTAATTTCTGATTACCAAAACCAAAAATGATTTCACCATGATCTACAAAAGGTTGTAATGTTCTTTTGATTCTCATATAATTTCCCCTCAAAAAATAGAAAATAATAAGGCGTGAATAATTTTACAACTGGCAAAGTCATCCACACCTTATTATCATGCTAATAAAAATAACCCGTCTTTCTTCTAACGCCCACCAATACGGTAGCCTGGTCTATTAACTACTTCTGCAGTCATAGTTTCCATCCTCTCTTCTTAATTTACAGTCTAATAATAATATTCTGAATATTTATTGTCAACAAAAAAATTAAAAAAGCACGTCAGAAATGGCGTGCTTTTCAGTTAGTTTTTAATGACTAATAATTAGTCTAAAATCTTGTGTGTGAATTCGTCGAAGATCTGACCACGAGACTTCAAGTAGTCAGCAGAGTGTTCAGAAATGGTGTTGTCTTCGTTCAACGTGGTGCTGAAATTCAAGTACATTTCTGGTTGAGGCATAGCAACCATGTCAAGGAATACTAATGACTGACGGATTGAGTGATTTGATAGCATTCCACCAGTACCAGAAGTCGAACCAGTCGCAATCAATGCTGGCTTACCAGCCCAAACGTTTTCGCCAACTGGACGAGAAGCAATATCCAATGCATTCTTCAATGCAGCTGGGATGTTACGGTTGTGTTCTGGAGATACGAAGATGAATGCATCCTGTTCAGCAACAGCTTTACGGAATTCAGTGTATTCCGGGATGTCCTTCTTGTCGTAGTCTTCGCTGTAAAGTGGCAACTGGCCGATCTCCAAGTATGTTACTTCTGCATCCTCTGGCAAACCAGCGATGATACCTTTAGAAACTGCACGAGAATAAGATCCTTCACGTAAAGAACCGATAATTACACCATATTTCATTAGTAAAAAACTCCTTCCAAATGAATGTCTCATTTACTTACTAAAGTATAGTACTATATTTTAGTAAGCATGTAAAGCACTAAATTCAACTTTTTTGGGGAAAATATTTGAAGGCCCTACGCATGCGATTTTAGCTTATATTGTACTAATTGTCACGATACGTATCGATCGGCTGATCATCGGCATCTTTCCACTCTCGCCAGCCGTCCGCCGCATTCCCGATAACTAATGCGGCCGCCGATGATGGTGAGGTACAGACCACATCTTCCATTAAGACATTGTTCTCAATTCTGGCCGTCTGACAGATAGCGGGAGCTTTGGAGGCAAAACTCGGTGCGAGCGGCGCGCAGATACTGCCGTTGAGGACCGTAAACGTCCCATTCTTTACAACCGCTCTGCCTTCAACATAGCCGCCAAAGCGTTTAATACGGCGTTTGAGGTGATATTCTCCCTCAGGTAAGTGTGCGAAAGCTTTGCGTGAGGTCGCCTCCGTGGCTTCCTCGAATGTCGCATCCTTCGTCTGATTTTCGGGATAAATCTGCTGACCGTCGAATGATGACAGCAACGAAATCACTAAATCCACATCCAGCGCAAACAATTCCGTATCCGCCACACGGCTCTTATTGAAGATTTGGTGCAGTAACTGCTCCTTTTCATCATAATCATTCACTGCAATCGCAAACTTGCGCTTGAGCCCCGCTACATTCGCGTAGCCGTTCTTCTCCAAATGGTTCATGCGCGTTTCGAATTGGCCAATTCCGGTCTTGCCGATCTTGATCAGCCCGTTTACCGCGGATGTCATAATGTAGATGATGCCTTTAGTCATATTTAACTCGCCTTTATTCGTTTTTACCTATCATATAAGATTTATTGCACTTTAAAAAGTATCTTTTCAGTGAATCAGCGTTCGAATAACAAAAAAGACGCCTCCCTGGCAGTTAATCACTGTGCACAGAGGCGTCTGAAATGTTTAATTAATATCAGCGATTTTGAAGCCATTTAAATGCTCCCAGCATGATCAGAAAGAACACCGCTCCGCTGACGAGCAGGTAAACAAGTAGATGTGTCGTGTATGCTTCGAAAAATAGTGCTGAACCGAGCGAAAATAATACGAAAATCACCGTCGCTACTGTCGCTAGCGTTACCGGCTTCGCATGTTGTAACATCTCAATAACCTTCCCTTTGTTCCTAGCACATTCATCATACGATAATACGGCCTGCTGTCGGACAACTGTACGTGGAAAGGCATTTTTTGTTCCTGAAACATAGGTCATCGGAGGAGCACTATTAGTTAGTACGCTTCACTTTTTCAAAAACAACTAACAGTGCGACGAATAGACACGTTGAAATAAATATAAACACGCGCCGCCATGTTTCTAAATTGTCCCGCGTCAGTAAGGTTACAAAATTTAAAATAATAAACGCAGCCAAAAGCAATTGATTCGTTCTCGGAGAAGTATAAATCTTTTTAAGGTAGTTCATTGCTTGTCCCCCCTAATCACTTAACACTCGTTAATCCATCTATATCATAATCAATCTACGGACCAATAGGCGCACTGTACGTAGAATGCTATTATTTTGTTCCTGAATTGACTCACCAGCACTCATTTATAAATAATGCTTAACCGCACTACCAATTAGTCTTTCTCATTTGTTTTTGCAAAGAAACAGAAACCTGTAGCTACCAACAATACCGCGTAGCGCAAACGAATCGAAAATGTTTCCACATCATCCAATGCATTAGATAGAATGCAAAACATGAGAAAATCATAAAGTTTGATGAAAATCTCCTTAAATGCCATGATTTATATTTCTTTTCGATTCATTATTAAGATACTCAAGCTCAGAAATAAGAGACCAGAGATCAGCGTGCTAATCAACGAATAGCTATAACTGCTAATCCCTTGTGTTCCTGACAAGAGCGCACCGCTAGACGCTAATTGTGTAGGGAGATAACTGGCAATATCCAGCCACGGACTTACCGCAGAGATACCGAATAGTATGCCTAATGCACTAAGTAATACGCCAATATAACTATGGCTGATTGTAGATATCAAAACAATTAAACTAATGATCCAAATCCCGAATAGCCACCATAAAACATTAGCAAAAAAAAGATGATGAACGATACTATTATCCCAATAATACGCGCTTCCGGTATACGTCACTGCAGCTGCTAGCCAATAGCTGACTGTCCATATCAAGGCCATCCATGCAAACTTTGCTAGAATGACTTTAAAACGTGCAATGCCATGCGTAAAAATCAAAATCAATGTGTGCGTATGATATTCTTTTGTAAATAATCCACTAAATACGAAGATAAAAACGAATAATCCGAGCCAAATATTACTAAAGAAGTGTGTCCATACAGTTGCGGCATTGAGCGTAATATGCGCAACATCGACGCCATTCTCTGCAGCGATATCCCCCAATTTATCAATTAGCCACGGCATTAATCGTACCGTCACTGGACTGATCACACCTAATAGGGCAAATAGTATGCCAAATAATATGAACTGCCCGTTTCTATAGCCGGCCATCAATTCCTTCTTGAAAAAAGCGAGAAATGAAGTCATTCAGATTCCACCTCCACAAATAAATCTTCAAGCGTCGGTTCCAACCATTCTGTTTTCTCAATGGCGATCTGATGCTTAGCAATATAATCATTGACCCGCCATATATCATCCGATGTACCGGTAATTTTTACACACGTATGGTGTTGTTTTTCAGCCATTGGGAATACTCGCAAAATATGCTCAGCATCCTTTACACTCTTAGCTTTGATCCTCATGCCATGATAAGCACTCGATTGTTTTAAATCTGCTATCGATCCCTGCTTGACAATTTCGCCATGATTAAGAAAAGCAACATCGCTACAGATACGTTCGACGTCAGATAATATATGCGTTGAAAATAATATCGTGGTCTGATCACTGACTGCATATAGAATATCTAATATTTCTTTTCGTCCGATAGGATCTAATGCGGATGTTGGTTCATCACATATTAATAGTTTGGGATTCCCCAACAGCGCTTGCGCTATACCCAGTCGTTGTTTCATTCCCCGTGAAAAGCCTTTAATACATCCTTCTTCATGAGCTAACCCGACTTTGGCTAACAGTGCTTCGCTTCGTTGATTGATGGCATCGCGGTCCATATCCAAAATTCCACCGCACAATTGCATATATTCGCGAGCCGTCATAAATGTATAGAACTTGGGAACATCGGGTACATAGCCTATCCACTGATTTGTCTTATTTTGGCCATAAATAACAGTTTCGCCATCAATTTTGACTTCTCCGCGATCCGCTTTCAACGGACCCAAAATGATTTTCATCGTTGTCGTCTTACCCGCACCATTTTTACCAACAAATCCATAGATAGTGTGCGCTGGAACTGATAAATTCACATCAGATAGAACAGTCTTACTTTTAAATGACTTCTGCAGATGCGTGATTTGAAGTACAGACATAATGCAATCTCCTTGTTGAATCTTAAATTTATCAGGTAACTTCCAAATATTATCTATTTTAGACATCTCTTAATTGGTGCAATAGCGGGATATTGCCAATAATTTTTATAATCATCTACACGTGATATTCTCCAAGGTATTTCCCAATAGCATCGTTGTTCATTAGTAGAGCCACCACGTATACATACTAATTCATTAAGTTTTAATACTTTGAACTGTTGAATTCTTTTATTATTCATTTTCTACTCCCAACAAAAATAATGAGTAATATAAAGGCCACACCATATCACCAATTGATGGCGATCATGTGACCTTCTTTTTTGCTTTATCAAGACAAATATTCTGTAATACAAATAATTAATAGTAATATTTGCTTAATTAAATGCTTTTATTACCACCAACAAGTTGCGGCATAACCAGCTGCACCGCCAGCTGCACCAATTGCAGCGCCAGTCCATCCCCCTCTAGCAGCACCTTGAATGCCACCTGTAATCACAGCTTTACCTGCGACCTTCCAGCTACATTTACCGCCAATCACTAATTTTAATTGATCATTAGTAAGTGTTTGATAATTATTCATATTTTTTACATTTTCCATGATGGTTCCTCCTATTAGAATAAATCAAACTAACCGACTGCTGTATTAAAGGTGGTCAACTCATCGATGATATTTATACTTCTTTAATACGCCTATATCATAATCAATTGAGTTACTAATAGTAGCACTGTTCCTAGAAATCCACTAATTTGATCACTAGCGCCTACTTTATGTCATTTCATGAACAATTATCGCTATTCAGGAACCGTTTTCTTTATAATAAAGATAATTTATAATCTATTTTTTATATATTGAATCTTTTCACTTATTTGCGTCATATGCCGTCTCGAGATTTCTTGTTCAATGTTGTTATTGAAAACCATGACTTTGCGCTTACGATCGATATGATCAACGGCTAACGGATTGATGAGGAGGGATCGACTAATTCGGATAAAATGATGCGCCGTGTCTTTATCTAGGATGTCGTTGAGACTTCCGTAAAATTGCATGCTTCCCTGCTGACCCATGAGTAATAGGCGATGCGATTCTTCCGTGTTTTGAATGTATAAAATTTGATCGTAAGGCAGCTGTACACCTCTGCGCTGGCGATAATGATAATTAAACAACTCGTCTGGCTTTTTCACCCGCCGACAAGTATTCACACCATGCATCTCGAGCGCATGAGACAGTGATTCGGTTATCTTATTTCGAAAATCCTTTTCCGGTAAATCTTTCGCAATAAAGTCATAGGCTTTCACGTGTGATTCAAAAGCGAGTGGCATCATATTAGAATGACTCGTTATAAACACAATATCTCCGTATGAATCGATGGTACGAATATGCTTCGCTAATTGAATGCCACCTTCGCGATCGCCGTCAATATCGACATCGAGAAAATATAGATCGTATGTATGCACCGCATCAAAGTAATCCTTAAATTCCGCCACATGATCAAAACACTCTAGGGGACGCACACTATGATTGGTTAATCGGAATGTCTCTACAATCGCATCGATACGATTCTGATGAAGCATCTCATCCTCTACTGCACATATGCGAATCATTCATGGTCCCCTCTTTCAAAAATTAACGTCTGCGTAAAGTCATTTTCTCCAATGTGCGTATGAATAAATAGATCGGGGAGCTGTTTCAGCAACTTATTGACATTCGCGAGTCCAAGACCACGTGAATCACCTTTTGTTGAATTGCCCATTTCCCAAATGGTCTGTTGATTCAATTCCTGTGATTTTCTCGTATTGCGAATGGTCATCGTCACACTATCTGTTTCTTTAACGAGCGCCACTTCGACCATGGGATGCACAGCTTCCGCAGCGCCTTCAATCGCATTATCTAACAGAATATCCACAATGCGGATAACAGATAATTCATCATCCATTAAGTGGGGGAAGTCATCTATAATCTCCAACTGAAAAGGAATTTGCTTATTCTTCGCCTTCAACATCTCATACGCTAACGCATTCCGCAATCCCAGGTCTTTAATATGTCCTAAATCGAACGCGGTATATTCTAATGACTGTAATTGATCATCCATTGGAATAAACACGCGATGATAGACTTGTTTGACTTGGGTCATATCCTCGCTCTCAATCGCCGCATTCATCGCACCAACAATTCCTGCGACATCATGCCGAAAGCCACGAATATCATCATACAATTGACTGAGATACTCAACATCCACGGCTAGCGCGTGATTTTGATTCTCGAGCAACCGCTTATCCGCTGTTTCACTGAGTTCGCGCTGCTTAGCTTGAATGTATAGCAAAATCATCAAAAAACAGAAAAAGACAATCAGCGCCACTGTCGTATCATAGACATCACTATATGGGACGTTTGAAAAATAAAGTAAAACTGAAATCAAAAATAATCCCATAAGACTAGCAATAGGTAGCCAAATTTTTCTAATAATTTTTCTGCCATCATTTGATTCTAGCTGCTCATAATCAATCTTTAAATACCTCAAAATTAACAATGAAATTCCTAGAGATACCAATCCAAATAATGCATCAAATGTATTGAACCATATGAAGTCCGTCTCAACACTCACTATCTTATTGAAGATGGTATATACGAAAAAAGAAACGTAATCATACGCCATCAATACATAGATGCTATAAAAAAGAGATAATTTCTTATCTTTATGCAAATAATGATAAAACTCCCAGAAATAAACCACCCCGATGCTTGCATAAGAAACCAAAAGTGGTGAAAAATAGCCAGCAATGATGTAAATAATAATTAGTCCAATCCAACGCTTATGTGTTAAAAAGTCGGACTCCACCCGTCTTCCCATCCAAATGCGTGGCAGGAAAACAGATATGCTTACGAATAAAGCACTGAAAAAATCTAACATAATTACTTAATTCTTCGTTTTACTATAACGTTGACATAACTTAATTCTTTTACAAATATTATTGACCCAACTTTTCCCTCCAATAATCCGTCGTAATTCCTCGCGTGATAATTCTCTCATCTCATAGCATCCTCTCTATTGACTAATTAGCTGTCGATATAAGCCACCGTGTTTCGCCAAAGATTCCGGGGCGCCGTGTTGAATGATCTTACCTTGAGCGATCACATAAACCTCATCACAGCGAGCGGCGATACTCAGCCGATGAGCGATAAAAATCAACGTCCGATCTAAAGCAAACAAATGGTCAATAACGCGCCGCTCGGTAATAACATCCAAATGGCTCGTACTTTCATCAAGAATAAGCACAGGCGCCTGCGTGAGCAAAGCACGCGCTAGCACTAAACGTTGGCGCTGACCTCCTGACAATTCTGAGCCATTAGCTGACAGAGATGTCTCCAAACCCATTGGTAATTGTTGTGCAGTCTCTACTAATTCTACCGCATATAAGGCCCGCCAGATCTCTGATTCATCGACATGACGATTAATACCTAACAATAAATTTTCTATAATTGTTCCACCAAATATATACGGTTCTTGCGACACATAATGAATGAGGTGGCGTATTTGGTGGCGCGTATACTGCGTACTCGCTACGCTATCAATTGTATATTCGCCTGACTCCGGCTCATAGAAACGCACGAGCATTTTCGCCAACGTTGTCTTTCCAGAACCCGAAGCACCGACTAAAGCGACATGTCGTCCTTTAGTTATAGTCAAGGAAACATCAGAAAGAATAGCTTCGCTATAGCCAAAACTGAACTGAATATGATCTAAACACAATTCCTGTTGAAAAGGAATGGCAGAAACCATCTCGCGATCAGCTGGCTCATCCTCAAATTCCGAATCGATGCGATACACTTCCGCTAGGCGATCATTCGCAACATGCGCCTTCTGCCATTTGGTCTGCAAGTTAATAATATTCTCTAACGGATTTGTAAAGTATACTAGTAACGCGTTAAAGGCGATCAATTGGCCAACAGATAAGCGTCCACCAATAATAAATTGCGAACCAATCCACAGAATAATAATATTCAGCACCAAATGCAAGGCTGTTTTTAAACTCGATTGCACATTTTCAACTGTGAAGTAGCGCCGATTCATCAGCAGCATTTTCTCAAAGGATGCTTCAACCTTTTGATAACTGCGCGTTTCACTTGCGAGTGCCTTGATTGCTTCTATCCCTGTTAGATCATCAATCACGACTTCTGACAGCTTGGCGTTACTTGCCATCGCCTGGTGATTCAAGGTATTAAATAATTTCATAAAGTTAAACACAATTACCCCGTAAATGGGTAAGGCGAGCAGACTAATACCGAATAATAACGGTTGCTGGAGGAATAACATCACTGCAACGATGATCACCATTGATATGTCTAAGAACGTTGATAGCACCGCGCTCGCTAACGCATCGATGATCGTATTCGCATCATTGAATCGCGATACAATTTCACCAGTTTTTCGTGTCGCAAAAAAGGTCATTGGCAGATCGAATACATGCTGCAAGTAGGCTAATAAGATGTCTTTGGACAACCGCTGACCGAACCGCACCAACAATTGTGCTTGAACAAACGCCAACCACTGCTGCATAAGATAGGCTACAATCAACCCAAGTGATACCGTCTCTAACACGATAACCTGTTGATTGGGAATATAATGGTCAATTAGCAGTTGCAAGTAATATGAACCAAAGATATTGATCCCGGTGACGACTAACATCAAACAGACAATGCCCGTAACGAGCTTTCGTTGCTTCCACAGCATCGGTAAGAACGCTGTTAATGTTGCTTTTTGTTCCCCTTTTCGTTCAAAATGCGTACCGGGCGCCATGAATAACGTAATGCCGGTCCACTCTTTTTCGAACTGTTCTTTCGATAATTTCGTCAGTTTCACGTTCGGATCCGGATCAGCAAGATAAATATAATGCTCATCCTGGCCTGTCACTACATAATAGTGCAGCAGACGTTCGTTTTTGATCACATGCGCAATAAAGGGATAGGGCACGTCATCGTACTGGAACAACGACATATCCGCCTGAACGGCTCGCACATCGAGTCCTAGTGTCTCAGCAGTTTCCACTAATCCCAGCGCGCTCGTCCCCTCCTGCGTGTTTTTAGCTTGCTGTCGTAATGTGGCGAGTGAATAGTAGCTTCCGTAATAGCCCAGTATCATTGCGAGACATGCCACGCCACAATCTGATTCATCGACCTGTTCGCGATAATACTTCTGTTTGAAAACCATTCATGTCCCCCCCACACGCTACTAATTACGCTTAACATACCAGAAAATCGCGGTGAGGTGCACAACTGTGCGCGAATAACACAAAATTGTGCGCGAACAGCAGTTGTTTTTACACACAAAAAAGCCCCCAGAATTAGTGAACTAATCCTGAGGGCCTCGACTAATACGATTCAGTTAGAATTATTTACCCCATTCAGCTAATTTTTCAACAATGGCTTTGTCGAAAGCTGGTAGGTCTTTAGGTGAACGGCTAGATACAACGCGATGTTCTTCGTCGATTACTACTTCGTCATCAATGAAGTTTCCGCCGGCGTTCTTCACATCAACAGCAACCTGTTTGACTGAAGTAATCGTTACACCTCTCAAAACATCTGCATTAACCAATAATTGTGGGCCGTGGCAGATGGATAAGATTGGCAAGTGCAAGTCAACGACGCGACGTACAAATTCCAATGCACGGTCATCAGCACGCAATGCGTCCGGTGAGTAACCACCAGGGATGAGCAAGGCGTCGAAATCATCGGCTTTCACATCGTCGAAGGATGCTTCCGTCGTTACAACGGTGCCATCAGTTTTGCCTTTTAATTCTGCACCCTTTTCAGTACCGATAACTAATGTCTCGTGACCTGCGTTTTCGAGTGCTTCCTTTGGTGAAGAAAATTCACTGTCTTCAAAGTTCTTTGCTAATACAATTGCTACTTTTGCCATGTATAGAACCTCCTTAACGTTCACTTCATGTGATCCACTATTGACTTTAACAAATTTAACAAAATTTAGCAAGTGACGATGCTTACCGCTGACACACATTAACCTAATATATTTGATTAAAGCCTATCATTATGGGCTTTTACCCCAAAATTTAACAGTAATATACTGTGGGATGATGTATTAGCTATTGTCTCATTAATTGTGAAATCGCCGTGAAAAATAGCTAATAGATGCCTGTCGCTTTTACTCGCTACCATCAAAAATTGCGTTGACTTTTACGGTAACGTTTTTTATAATAAATAAGTCGCAGTGAGATTTGTGACCGTTTGGAGAATTAGCTCAGCTGGGAGAGCGTCTGCCTTACAAGCAGGATGTCGGGGGTTCGAACCCCTCATTCTCCATCTTGATTCGTTAGCTCAGTTGGTAGAGCATCTGACTTTTAATCAGAGGGTCGGGAGTTCGAGCCTCCCACGAATCATTTTTTATTTGCGAGAGTGGCGGAATGGCAGACGCGCTATCTTCAGGCGGTAGTGTCTAACGACGTGAGGGTTCAAATCCCTTCTCTCGCATCGATGACATACGATTACGGACGTTTCTGTCGCGGAAGCGTCTGTTTTTTTTTTGAAGGAGCGGTATACAGTGTCATTAGCGACTATCATCATGATCATTGCCATTCTCATTCCGGTAATTGGATTGATGACTTATTTCAACAATCGATCGCAAACTAACAAGAAAAAGAAAACATCGGCGAGTCCACTACTGACGCTACCCGTTGGACTGATTCTATTACTGGTCGCGTTCATGTTGTCGGACAATGCGGATGGTCCGACTGAGGTGTTCTATGATGCCGAACCAGGCGCAGCACAGCCATCATCGCCACCAACACAGAGCGCACCGGCAACGACTAATGGGAACACAACTGCTCCGCCAGAAACGGCTTCAGCACCGGATAATGATATCACGTCACCGGTGGAACTTTCGGGGCAGGAGCGACCGGATCAGCTAACCATTCCGGATGTGCCTGATGATCAGACTTACGTCACCATCAACAACAATATTCCCTACTTTACCGATGAGGACCTGACGGCGACTGAACCATACGCGAACTACGGTCAGCTCGATACGCTGGGACGCGTGACAGTGGCGGATGCTTTATTGGATGAGGAGTTAATGCCTGCCAATGCGCGCGGCCAGATGGATTCCAGCATTAAACCGACCGGATGGAAACAGAAGAGATACGACAGTGTCTCGGGGGGCTGGCTGTATAACCGCAGTCATCTGATCGGCTTTCAGCTCACCGGTAGTGAGAACGACAAGAAGAATCTCATGACCGGGACGCGCTGGTTCAACGTGGAAGGCATGTTGCCGTTCGAAAACTTCGTCGCTAACTACATTGAACAGACCGGCAATCGCGTGCGTTACCGCATCACGCCGATATTTGAAGGTAATAACTTGTTAGCATCAGGGATCTTCATGGAAGGCTATTCCGTCGATGACGATGGCGAGGGGCTCTGCTTCAACGTTTATGTGCCAAATCGCCAGCCTGGAATCACCATCGACTATTCTGATGGGAGCAATCATGACTAACACAAAACGGGAACCACTTTGAAGTGGCTCCCGTTTTTATTACCGTTTATAATCAAAAACGATGAATAACCTTCATTTTTCACAATTAAGCGAAAAAAGAGGAAATCAGATCTTTGATTTCCTACTTATTCCTTTGGAATTTTCTATTCATCAACTAAATATGACGAATAACCTTTTCTTTTTGCCTGATTATTCAATTATTAATAGCCGCGTCTGCGGTGCGTGCGCAAAATCATGAAGTGCAGTACGAGTGCTGCGATAAATAACAGAATCGCAATCAACATCACAAAGCCGTTTGAATTCATGAAGTCAGAGCCAGGACGCTGTTTCATAAAGACCCCGAACAGTGCCCAGAGCGCTGGAACGGTTAACGCCCAGTTGTCGAACACCATGAACAGGAATAATACTGCTACCGTGGCTGCGATCATAAATAGAATCGCGAACAAGCCCCCGAAGAATGACAGACCGTTCATGCCAAGTTTAACGAACCAGGTCATCACATTCGTGAACGTCGCAAACGTTAACCAACCGGCATGTAGACCGATTGGAAGTGTCAGTACCCAACGGAGTGGCCGTACCACGTCCGGACGATCGTTGAGACGTTTAACCATAAATAATAGCGTCAACGTGTACAACACGATCGCGATCAGTGCGACAAAGATCCAATCCAAGTTCCACGCAATCGTCCAGATAATGTTGAAGATGTTCCATAAAATAAATAATGGAATCATCTCACCGTAGTAGAAGCGCTGCGTACTCTGCTTCATTTTCGTAAAAAACGGAAACGCCAGTACGACAGCCATTCCGATATAGATCAAGCCCCAGATCGAGAATGTGAAACCGGCTGGTGCCAAGAGGTCCAAATGCATATCTGAGATCTCTTGTTGCGTGTACGGAAACAGCCAACCGAACGCGCCCATATAGTTCAATATCAGCGTCGCCACAAAAAAGCCGATCGCGATATAGTGCCAACGCTTAATCGATTGTTTATCCATGTAATCCTCCTTATCATTGCCCTGTTTACTTTACCCTTTAATTATATAGTTCGCAGGAATAAAGGGCAATTTTAGGTTATAAAAGATTACAATGAATACTGTTTTTCATACATGATCAGCGAATGAAGCGATCATAAGTTGGCGTCAATAAGCGGTTGAAAAGATTCACGAATCTACCGACCAGCAGCGCTGAAATAATCGTCCCTATACCGAGCCCATTGAGTCTACCAAAGAAGATAAATGACAGAATGACCGAAATAATAACAAGCGTAATATCGAAGGATACTTTGATGTGACCGAACACTCCATGATAGACTTCAGACATGGTGTAGACGATACCTTCACCTGGAATCTTTACGATATTAGGCGCTACCTCGATACTGACCCCGAGTCCAAGGATTAAACATCCCAACAGAACGCTTATCAATTGCATGAATAGATTTGTTGGATTTAGAAAATCGAGTAATGCCATATTGACATTAACAAAAAAGCCTAGCAAGAAACTCGCAGGTAACTGCAAGAGTAAAGGCAGATTGAACTTCCCTCTCAGAATAATAATCTGCATTACCAGAAATACTGCATTCATTAGGAATGTTGCCATCCCAAAGCTCAGCGCATCAAACCTCAGGCTGAGTACGTATGCTACACTCGAAATTGGTGATGTACCGAGATTTCCCTTCGTCACGAGATCAATCCCGAATGCATTGATATACACACCAATAATAAAACAAATAATCTTAATCCCTAGTTTTCTTTGCTTCATTATTTTCTATCGCTTCCCTCTCTAAAAAGTGTTGTTCTCTTCTATGATAGATCAGGAAACGCAGATGATGCAATAAGAGTTGTCCTGGACCTACAAATCATGTATCACCCATTCGTTGATTTTCTGTGGAATATCGAAAGTTGCTATCAGCCAATCGCTTGTTAATTGTTGAATGGCTAATCCGTCCTTATCGCGCTGTGTCAGATCCATAGCGAATGGTAAAGCTCCTTCGGCAACCAAGCATTGCGCATCTCAATTGGTTCTGTTCTTTACACATTTTTATGCTATAAAAAAGGAGATACCTCAGTATCTCCTCTTTGCATGCTAATTTCGATGATACTACATTTCCTGTGGTGCTTTGACGCCTAAGAGCGAGAGTGCATCTTCTAAGACAACGGTAACAGCTTTGACGAGGGCTAGACGTGCACTCATCTGCGCGTCGTCGTTCAAAATTCGCGTGTTGCCGTAGTATTTGTTGAAGTCCTGTGCGAGATCGATCGCGTATTTTGCGATGACAGATGGCTCATAACGATCAAAGGCACGACGAGTGATCGTTGGGTAATCGCCCAAACGTTTCACAATACGCCAGCTGTAATCATCATCGAGTGCTTCAATGTCCGTAAGATCCGTATCAACGTCCCCTGCTTTACGCAAGATACTGTGAGCACGCGCATTCGCATATTGAACGTACGGACCGGTCTCCCCTTCGAACTGAACAACCTCTTCGATGTTGAAGTCAAAGTTGTTGATACGTTCATTCTTCAAGTCGTGGAATACCACCGCACCGGTACCAACTGCTTCCGCAATCGCATCTTTATCTGCTAAGTCTGGATTCTTCGCTTCGATCTGTTCGTGCGCAAGGTCGACGGCACGATCCAATACGTCTTTCAAGAGAATAATCTTCCCTTTACGCGTGGATAATTTCTTACCATTGACTGTAATCAATCCGAACTTGATGTGATGCATATCTTTCTGCCAGTCTTTGCCGAGTTTCTGGAGCACGGCTTTTAACTGTTCGAAGTGGACAGATTGCTCGCTACCAACGACATACAAACTCTGCGCAAAATCGTAAGTGCGTTTACGGTAGTACGCAGTCGCTAAGTCACGCGTGATGTACAGTGTTGCGCCATCCGACTTCTTGATCAATGCTGGTGGCAATTCTTGATCGTCCAATTCAACAATCATCGCACCCTTATTTTTCTTCAATAGCCCTTTTTCTGTTAAGTCATCGACAATCTCATCCATTTTATCGTTGTAGAAGGATTCACCCGTATAAGAATCGAATTGAATATTTAAACGATCGTAAACGGTCTGGAATTCCTCAAGGGAGGCCGTCTTGAATTTTTGCCAGAGGGCGGTAACTTCTGGATCGCCTTCCTCTAAAGCACGGAAAGTCGCACGCGCTTCATCATTGAGCTCTGGTTCTGCTTCCGCACGCTCGTGGAATTCAACGTATAATTTTACTAATTCATTGATCGGATCGGCTTCCACGCGTTCCGGATTGCCCCAACTGCGATAAGCAACAATCAATTTCCCGAACTGTGTACCCCAGTCACCGAGGTGATTGATCTTAACCGGCGTATAGTTCATCTTGCGCACGATCTCTGCGAGCGAGTTCCCGATAACTGTCGAGCGCAAATGGCCCATAGACATTGGTTTCGCGATATTCGGTGATGACATGTCGATCGTTACATTGCGGCCTCGACCGAGATCATCGGACCCGTAGTCTGAACCCTGTGTCAAAACTTCCGAAACAATTGCTTTGAACTCTGCGTCACGGTTTAAGTAAAAGTTTACGTAAGGTCCGACCGCTTTGACAGCTGTGTATCTGTCATCTTCTGGTAACTTTGAAACAATATCTTCCGCAATTTCCTTCGGGTTTTGATGACGCACTTTCGCTAATTGAAATGCTGGGAACGCGATATCCCCGTTGCTTGCGTCTTTCGGCACTTCGAGCACATTGCGCAAGTCTTCTTCTGTAAATCCATCCTCTACAAGTGGATGTAGTACGTGGGCGATGGTTGCTTTATTGTCCATTGTCTAATCCCTCCAACTGATATCATCTGTATGCATACGATTATTTTATTTTTAACTATTAACAATTTTATAATATGAAAAGGGCAGGTAATCCATTGCTCCTTCAATCAGGCAAAATAGAAACAACAATCACCATACCCTTAGTAATTTTACCATAAATTCAGTAAGTTAGAGGCGCAATATAAAAAAATACCCGACATATCAATAAAGACATATCGAGTATCTCATTCAATTAGAGTAGCCACTAGGAAACGATTAACATCGCTGCAACTAAGATAATAATATTGAGGATGGCAATCACAATTAATGGTTTTCTCATGAACTTAATCCACGTTGGGTAGTTCACTTTGGCGATATTCAATCCACCCATGACAACCCCGGATGTTGGTGTTACAAGGTTGACCAATCCACAAGCTGCAACGAAGATCATCGTCATTACTTCTGGGCTCAAGCCGAGCTGCTGTGCTAATCCACCCATCACTGGCATCGATACAACTGCCAAACCGGATGTCGATGGAATCAGGAATGACAATCCTAAGTACAGGATGTAAGAACCGATAACAAACAGTACTGGTGATAAACCGCTCAGGATACCAGCTGCTTTATCTAAGATCAGTAAGTCGAGGTGCGTTTGCGTCATTAAGACGGAAACCCCACGCGCAACTACGATAATTAACACAACTGAGATCATATCTTTGGTCCCATCGATAAAATTATCGATCGTTTCTTGTTCGCTATAACCGGCAATAACAGCCACAATAATCGATACAATGAAGAACCACATTGCTAAGTCAGCAAAGTACCATTCACCGAAGCTATTACCCGTTAAGAAGGATGTCCAGCCGTCAAAGAATGTCACGCCAAAATCTCCCCACGGAATCAAGGAAATAATCATGATCAGGAAACAGAAGCCGAAAATTGTTAATACTGCTTTATGTTTCCCGGTAAATTCAATATCAGTGTCCTTACCCTCGACAAAGTTTTTCTGCATATCTTCTTGCTCTTGTAGCGAAAGAATTGTTGAGCCTTTGTCCTGTTTAAGTTTCTTCGCATAGGACATCACCACAAATATTGAAAATGCGGTGGTCACTCCCCAGATAACAAACCCGATAGCTAAAATCAGCCCGGTGTTCGGTGTGATCCCAACACCTCTCAGTGCATCCATTGCCACCCCGGTAGCAAACGGGTTGATGGTCGACCCCAGTACCCCGGAACCGGCCCCGAGTAACACGGTACCGGAAGCAACCACGGTATCAAATCCAGCAGCAACCATCGTGATTGATAACAGCGCGTAGAATGGAATTGTTTCTTCAGCCATCCCATAGGCTGTTCCCCCGATAGAGAATAACGTCATTAAGATCGGTATAATGGTAATTTCATTACCTTTTAATTTCTTAACAACCGTCTGAATACCTGCCTCTAATGCGCCGGTTTGCGTCACAATATTCAAGAATCCCCCTAATACGAGAATAAAGATACTAATCTCAATTGCCTCTTGGAATCCTTGGAATGGTGCCATGATAATATCTGAGAACTTAGCACCAACCACATGATCGATTGTCGTTCCATCCACAGTTTGCGGCGCAAATCCTTGACCATTTAACAGCATCGTGATGATACCTAAAATAATCAATATAATAAAGAGAATACTAAACGAAGAAATCTGGAACGATTTTTTCTCTTTTTTAGCCATAATTGATTGAACTGTGTCTATAAAATCACAGTTCGCCTCCTTTCTTCAAAAATCTGTCTAAGTACACGAACTGTTTATGCTGATAATCAATGCACCCCATATTGACGAGTCGCTTGATCATAATTCCTGCTGTTTCTCTGGTTGTACCGCTCATCACTGCAATATCCTTGATGGCTATCGGGCACCCCAATTCGATATGCTGAGTGACAACATTGCGTTCCCCAATCGAAAATGCAAGAACTTTGAGCACTCCCGTCACGCGATCCAACGCACTGTTCACTGACATGCCTTGAATCCGTGTCATGTACTTTCTTATTATATCTGACTGATAGCCTATCCAATACCTCAAAAAATCAGTATTCGTATCTAGAAGTTGACGGATCACCGCGATTGGTATAATCCTAATTTCGATATCCGTCTGTGCGATGGCACTGTACGCATAAACATCAGCGTCTGGCATCCCCATCACTGGGAAGAGTTTTTCACGATTCAAAAAATCAAGATAGCGAAATTTGTCCTCCTTGTCGTTCTTTTCAAGACGAACATATCCCGATGACAGGATATATAAATGCGTCATCTCATCGCCTCCGTAGAACAATACCTGATTCTTCGTGTATTTTCTGGTTTTACTCTTGGCATAGATTTCATCGATCTCAGCGAGCGATAACATCGAAAATGAGGATAAATTCCCTAAAAATCTATCTTCAGACATACGAACTCCTAGTTATTAACAATAACTGTTCCTACGGTGCCTGTTTCGCCGATACGGCCTAGATTCTCCAATGACGTAATCACCGCCGAGCGTTCATCATGACCCTTAACAAATTTCAGAACAGCTTCAATCTTCGGTTTCATACTCCCCGGCGCAAAGTGACCGGCTGCGAGGTATTGTTCCAATTCAGGTACCGTAACTTCTTCCAGTTTCTGTTCATCCGGTTTGCCGTAGTTGAGGTATACGTTGTCTACACCCGTCAAGATAATCAAACGGTCGGCATCAACCTGCTCAGCGAGTAATTCTGAAGCAAAGTCTTTATCAATAACCGCTTCGACACCGCGACCGTCGCCTTCGAGTACTGGGATTCCCCCACCACCACAGGAAATAGTGATGACATCGTCTTCAATTAGTCGTTGAATCGTCTTTGATTCACGAATATCGACCGGTTTAGGACTTGCGACAACTTTTCGCCAACCGCGACCAGCATCTTCTTTAAAGTTGTAGCCTTGCGCAATCTGTTCTTTGGCTTCTTCTTCGCTGATGAATGGGCCGATCGGTTTACTTGGATCTGCAAATGCTGGATCGGATTCGCTAACCACAACGCTTGTTAAGAGTGTAGCAACTTCTTTATCAATGTTGTGTTTAGCCATTTCATTCTTTAGCGCACTCGATAGCCAGTAACCAATGCTACCTTGTGTCATAGCCACACATGTATCCAGCGGTAACGCTGGGTTCTTTTCAGAGTCTGCAGCTTCCTGTTGCAGTAATAAGTTACCTACTTGTGGGCCATTACCGTGTGAGATGACTAATTGATCGCCATTCTCAATTAATTTAATTAAGTATGATGCTGTCTGTGCTAATGCTTCTTGTTGTGCCTGTGCCGAAGCATCTTTTGACAAAATCGCATTGCCACCTAAAGCAATAACAACTTTTTCACTCATTGATGTTTCTCCTTTTTATATCTTATAGGTAATTAATTGTAAAAAAATAAAGCAGCATGAAGAATTCATGCTGCTTTATCAGAACATCCCTAAACTTTAGGAATAAATAAGTTTCCTAACGTAGCAGCCATGATAGCCTTAATGGAATGCATACGATTTTCAGCTTCTTGGAATTGACGTCCGTATTTACTGCGGAATACTTCATCGGTAATTTCCATTTCAGATACACCGAATTTGTCAGATACCATCTTACCGTATTGTGTTTCGGTATCGTGGAAAGCTGGTAAGCAGTGTAGGACAATCAAATCGCCGTCCTGGTTGCCTGTCTTGTTGATCAAGTCCATGTTTACTTGGTAAGGTTTGAGCAAGTTCACACGTTCTTCAAATTTATCTTCTTCACCCATTGATACCCAAACGTCGGTGTAAATGGCATTCGCATCTTTCACACCTTCCTCAACATCATCAGTGATTAAGAGTTTTGCACCTGATTCTTTTGCAAAACCTTCAGCTAAATCAACAATTTCTTTGCTTGGGAACAATTCTTTTGGTGAACAAATACGAACGTTAACACCTAAGATTGCACCAGTAACTAATAAACTGTTTGCAACGTTATTACGGCCATCACCGACATAAACGAGGTTGATGCCTTCGAGACGGTCGAAGTTTTCTTTAATTGTTGCGTAGTCAGCAATCATCTGGGTTGGATGCCATTGGTCTGTCAATCCATTCCATACAGGAACACCGGAGTATTTAGCCAAATCTTCAACAACTTCTTGACGGAAACCACGGAATTCAATCCCATCGAACATACTTCCTAAAACTTTTGCAGTATCTTCAACGGATTCTTTCTTACCGAGCTGAATATCGTTAGCGCCCAAGTATTCTGGATGAGCTCCTAAGTCAATCGCTGCGGTGGTGAATGCCGAACGTGTACGAGTCGAAGTTTTTTCGAACAGCAACGCAATGTTTTTACCTTCAAGATAGTGATGTGGAATGCTACGTTTCTTCAAATCTTTCAAGTGTAAGGTAAAATCAATTAGGTATTCTAATTCTTCACGGCTAAAATCTTTTTCAGCGAGTAAACTTCTACCCTGAAAAACTGATGTCATAGACTTCTCTCCTTCTAAGAATTACGTTAATTAGATATCTTCACGGTATAATGGCATGCTCATACAACGCGGACCACCACGACCACGAACTAATTCACTTCCTGGAATGTAGTTCAATTTGACGCCTGCTTCTTCAAGCGCTTTGTTGGTAATGACGTTACGGTCGTAAACCACTACCTCACCAGGTGCGATAGCTAATGTGTTCGAACCATCATTCCATTGTTCACGTGCAGCAGCCGTCAAGTGGTTGTCCCCACAACGGATCAATGTCACATGATCTAAGTGCAAGTACTTGCAGAGGATGTTTTCGAGCGTATCTTCTTCGAGCACGATGTCGACATCGCCATTTTCTTTTTCAGAAATAGAGTAAACTTTTAAGTCCCCTTCAATTTCTGGGTGAATGGTGAATTTATCGTAGTCGAGCATTGTAAATACGGTATCCAAGTGCATGAATTTACGTGTTGTTCCGATATCGAAAGCTAAAACGTGTTTGAATCCAGCCTTCTTCTCGAACAATGTCTTCGCAATGCGTTCGATGGAAGCAACGTCAGTACGTTGCGACATACCTAATGCGAGCACTTCTTTAGATAACGGTAATTCGTCCCCACCTTCAATACGTGTAGCGTATGAACGGTCGTAGTATCTCGGTACTTTGTCACCAGAGAAGCGTGGGTGGTGATCAAAGATGTACTGTGCGTAGATTGTTTCACGTTGACGAGTTTCAGAGAACATGTGGTTCAATGAGATTCCGTGTCCGAGTGATGCAAAGTTGTCACGCGTGAAGTACAAGTTTGGCATTGGATCGATGACGAATGGGTAATCGGTTTCTACCATATCGGTCAACCCTTTGAATTCGTAGCCAGAAATTTCTTCTTTACGCAATCCGGCCATCGTCTTCATGATCAATTCTTTGTTGTCAGTGATTCCTGCGAAATAATCTTCAACAGCACCTCTGATTGCTTCACCACGAATATCAGCTTCGTCTAAGTATTGTTTAATAAATTGCTCTCTGATTTTGCTGTCTTCAATAGCTTCAGCAGCTAAATCTTCAAGATACAATACTTCGATATCTTTTGATCTCAAAAGATTTGCAAAGTTATCGTGCTCTTCCTGAGCTTTTTCCAAATATGGAATATCATCGAACAAGAAACGTTCGAGGTAGTCAGGCATCAAGTTTTCCAACTCTTCGCCTGGGCGGTGTAACAACACTGTCTTCAACTTACCAATTTCAGAAAAGACATTGATTGGTTGATCCATGACAAGTTCCTCCTTTTTTCTTTCCTTTCTTTTCTACGGTTTAATCATAACAGTCTTTTTGCACATAAGAGTGAAATATGTTCCATATATAATGTTAAATATTCTTTATTATTCATTAAGAAAGTGCTTTCTGTATAAAATATAAGCGCTTTCTATGAATATCACGGTTTTTTAGTGTATTATATTCATAAATACTAATAAAGTATTCTAATTTTTTTGAGAAAGGATACACAATGAATCGTTTTAAACGGCAAGCTATCATCAAACGTTTAATCTCAGAAAACATGATCTCAACACAAAAAGAGCTCATTGAACAGCTCGCAGCGGAAGATGTACATACAACACAAGCAACGATCTCACGAGATATGCAAGAATTGAATATTGTTAAAATATCTAATGGCCACAAAACCTTCTACAGTATTGATCCTGGAAGTAGCGCACCCAAAAATTCTGAACAGGCAACGAAAGACAAGCTCATGTTTTTAATTCAAGAATCTGGTGTTTCTATTCAGCAAGTTGAATTTATTAATTTGCTCACAACCTTACCGGGCCACGGCCAAGCTGTTGGTTTCCTCATCGATAAACTTCGTATATCTGAGAAGCATATTCTCGGATGTGTGGCTGGCGATGACACCATACTGATTGTATCTAGAAATAAAAAAGACGCTGAATTAGTCTATGACTATCTCCAGCGTTTCATCTACAATACAGACGACTAAAACATGCGCCCAGCAGGATTCGAACCTGCAACCGCCTGATTCGTAGTCAGGTACTCTATCCAGTTGAGCCATGGGCGCCTCATATCTGTATTATAGCACACAAATTAAAAAATGGTAGCTTTTTCATTCATTTTTTTGAAAAAAGATTTACAAATTAAAAAATACGACACAACTCCACGTTAAACGATGGACTGTGCCGTATTTTAGTTTTTTGAAGTGAATTACTGTTTACTGCGCTTTTTCGCCGCTTTCGGATAGAGGGTTGGATTTGAGAAGAATTCATTCGTCAATTGTTTAACTTTCCCACTCAGCAAGATAATCCCAATCATATTCGGAATAATAACCAACCCCAACGTGATATCTAGGAAGGTCCCTGCGCGGTCGAATGATACAAACGCTGCCAGAACAACCATCAACATTGCTAAGGCGCGGAACCATTTAGAAATTCGCGTACCAAAGAGATACTCCGCCTGTTTCTCGCAGTAAAAGACGATAACAATCAGCGTCGAAATAACGAATAGGAATAAGAATATCGACACCATAATTGAACCGAATACGCCGAAACTATCATTAAACGCCCGGTCAACCGCATTCGAAGCGCTCGCTTGCAGTGCCGCATCAGACATACCAGGTGTCCAAATACCCGCTGCCAGAACAACCAGTGTCGACATCAATAATACGAGCGTATCTGCCAATACTTCGAAGCATCCCCAGAAGCCTTGACGCACTGGATGATCGATGGACGCTGAGGCATGACCATAACCGGCGGAGCCCATCCCCGCTTCCGAGGAATAAACACCGCGTGCCACACCATCACCGATCACCCGCTGCAGTGTCGCACCTGCGAAACCGCCCGCAAAGGCTTTAGGATTGAAAGCCCCGACAAAGATATAACGGAAAACATCCGGCAAGCGCTCAGTATTCATTACCAGAATGATAATACCAAAGACGAGATATAATACCGCCATAATCGGCACTAAGCGGCTGGTGGTCTCGCCAATGGTCTTGACACCACCGTAAACGATCAGTGCAGTAACGATGAATATCGCTGCAATCGCAAAATATTTCACAATGGTCGGATTCGCACCGAACGTTGCACCGATCGTCATCATCGGTTCGGCGGCTGAAATCGATTGAATCGTGATGGACGGCAAGATTTCAATCATAAAGAAGAACGACACTGCCGTACCGAGTACTTTACCGAGTGTCCCGCCGACCCCCTTCTTCAGCACGTAGCTCGCGCCGCTGACGTACTCACCTTCTTCATTCTTTTCACGGTAATACATGCTCAGGGTCACTTCCGCAAATTTGGTCGCCTGGCCGATAAACGACACGAGTACCATCCAGAAAATCGCGCCGGGACCTGAGGTGAAGATGATGGCCGGTGCTACGACGATATTAGCCGCACCAATAGAGGAAGCGAGCGCCGTTGTCATTGCTTGAAACGGCGATAACTGCCCATCACCTGAGTGCTTGGAATTAAATACCTGACCGATCGTTTGCTGTAAAATATACGGAAAATGTGTCAAATGGAAAAAACGGGTTCTAAAGCAGATCACTAAACCACCGATAATAATCAATGACAATAATGGCCAGCCCCACAACCAACTCGCAAATGTTGTTAGAGAATCCATGATTACTTTTTTACCCTCCTGAAGGCGCTCAGCCTACAAAAAACGCACAACCCTATGCGAGCATTCACATAAGATTGTGCGATTTAACTAACCCATTGTTTGTTAATATCACCTAAAAATGATACATCAATGCACTATCCTTATTATACGTTAATGTAATCGCTAATCAACTGTATCTTAGGCTTTTTTCTTTTTAGCTTTTGGATAGAGCGATGGATCGCTAAAGAACTCATTGGTCAAGTCCTTGACTTTACCACTCAATAGGATGATACCAATCATATTCGGGATCACAACTAGTCCCAGAGAAATATCCAAGAACGTTCCCGCATTGTCGAAGGAGATGAACGCAGCTAATGCCACCATCAACATCGCTAAAGCGCGGAACCATTTCGCAATCTGTGTTCCAAACAAGTATTCCGCCTGCTTTTCACAGTAAAAGACGATGACTGTTAACGTTGAGATCACGAACAAGAATAAAAAGATCGAAATAACTACTGAGCCGAATGTCCCGAAGCTTGCCCCGAAGGCACGTGCAACGGCATTGGACGCATTCGCAGAGAGGGCTTCTTCAGACATACCAGGCACCCAGATACCAGCTGCTAATACAATCAAGACCGACATCGTTAACACGAGCGTATCCGCAAGAACTTCGAAACAGCCCCAGAAGCCTTGGCGAACGGGGTGATCAGTTGCGGCAGCGGCGTGGCCGTAACCGGCGGAACCCATCCCCGCTTCGGAAGAGTACACACCACGCGCAACCCCTTCACCGATGACGCGCTGTAGTGTCGCACCCGCAAAACCACCAGCGAATGCTTCTGGCGTAAAGGCACCGACAAAGATATAGCGGAAGACATCCGGTAATTTATCGATATTCATTACAATAATAATCAACCCAAAGACAATATAGGCGATGGCCATAATCGGCACTAATTTACCGGTCGCTTCCCCGATGGCTTTAACCCCACCGTATACCACCAACGCTGTAATGATAAAGATAGCAGCAATAGCAATATAGCGGACGATCTGTGGATCCGCACCAAATGTGGAAGCAATATCCATAATCGGTTCAGCCGCTGAAATTGACTGAATCGTAATCGATGGCAGGATTTCAATCATCAGGAAGAAAGCCACAGCGGCCCCCAGTACTTTACCGAGTGTGCCACCAATACCTTTGGCTAACATGTAGCTAGCACCACCGACGTATTCACCTTCTTCATTCTTTTCACGGTAATTCATACTCAAGGTAACTTCCGCAAATTTGGTTGCCTGGCCAACAACCGCAATGACCCACATCCAGAACACGGCACCCGGTCCAGATGTGAAAATAATTGCCGGTGCAACCACGATATTGGCGGCACCGATAGATGAAGCGAGTGCCGTTGTCATCGCTTGGAACGGCGACACCTGGCCTTTACCTTCATCGTCTGATTTGAACACTTGCCCGATCGTTTGTTGCATCACGTATGGGAAGTGGGTGAGGTGGAAGAATTTCGTTCTGAAACAAATAATCAATCCACCAATAACAATTAAAGCTAATAGGGGCCAACCCCATAGCCAGTCCGCAAACGCGGTAAGCGCGTCCATCTTCTCTATATTCCTCCTCTAGAAATACTTAGTCACAAAAATTATAAAAAACGCACGTACGCTCGTCGATTGATATCAGCGTCCGTGCGTTTTTAATAGTATTGGTCGCTACGCTAAATAGCGTTTAGCCTGCGCAATATGGTTCAATACGCGTTCCTTGCCCTGCAATTCCAATGCTTCGCCGATGCCCGGTCCGTGTTCGGAACCCGTAGTAGCGACGCGAAGTGGCATGTAGAGCTGTTTACCCTTGATGCCTTCTTCTTTTTGGATGGCTTTGATCGCAGCCATGATGTTTTCATCCGTGAAATCATCAATGGCATTAACCTTAGTCTCAAAGGCTTCGATAACGGTCTTCGCTGTCGGTTCCGCTAAAATTTCTTGGCCACGTTCATCGATCGCAATCTCTTCGACAAAGAATTGCTCAGAGAGAGGGACAATTTCAGCGGCATAGGACATTTCGTTCTTGTAGAGGCCGATCAATTTCTTCGCCCAGGCGAGTTCTTCATCCGATGGGTTATCGGAGAGATGCCCCGCTTCGCGCAAATGCGGTAAAGCGAGGGTGGCGATTGTTTCATCGTCTGCCTTCTTCACGTAGCGGTTGTTGACCCAAGCGAGTTTCTTGTTATCGAATTTCGCTGGTGCTTTGTTCAAACGTTTGGGATCGAACATATCGATGATTTCTTCTCTCGGGAAGATTTCATCTTCACCTTTCGGCGACCAACCGAGCAAGGTGATGAAGTTGAACATCGCTTCCGGTAAGTAACCGAGTGCACGGTACTGTTCGATAAATTGGATCACAGATTCATCACGTTTGGACAATTTCTTGTCAGTGTCAGCGCTGATGATCAAGCTCATGTGACCGAACGTCGGGTGTTCGAAACCTAATGCATCGTAGATCATCATCTGTTTCGGTGTATTCGCAATGTGATCATCACCGCGCAGAACGTGTGTGATTTCCATCTCGTGATCGTCGACAACAACCGCAAAGTTGTATGTCGGCATCCCGTCACTCTTCATAATGACGAAGTCGCCACCGATGTTGTTGGAGTTGACGGAGATCTTGTGTTTGACGATATCGTCCCATTCGTAATCAACATCATCAGGTACACGGAAGCGAATCGTCTCGGGGCGACCTTCTGCTTTAGCCTGTTCGCGTTGTTCTTCCGTCGCATCGCGCCATACCGGGACGTAGTGTGGACGCTCTTTGTTAGCTTTTTGTTCTTGACGCGTGGCTTCGAGATCTTCCGGCGTATCGTACGCGTAGTACGCATTTCCTTCTGCGATCAATTGCTCAGCGTATTCTTGGTAGAGTGCTTTACGTTCTGACTGACGATAAGGGGCGTGCGGGCCACCGACGTCCGGGCCTTCATCCCAATCCATGCCGAGCCACTTCAAATTATCGAGCTGGCTGGATTCACCGTCTTCCACGTTACGTTTCTGGTCCGTATCTTCAATTCGGATAATGAAATCCCCGCCGAAATGACGCGCGAATAAGTAATTGAAGACGGCCGTTCGCGCATTTCCAATGTGCAAATGACCGGTCGGACTCGGTGCGTAACGAACACGAATTTTGTCAGACATGTATCTTTCTCCTCACTTTTCTCAAATTGATATCTTGCTCATTCTAACATAAATATTAGTTATATGTGGTAGACTCACTGAATTATTTCACAATATCAGCGAAAAACATTTTGCCGGCATTGGTCTGAATCGCGCCCGTAATCTCAACGTTTACGGTATCACCGATGCGGTTTTTGCCTTCTTCGACCACGATCATTGTGCCATCATCCAAGTAGGCGACACCCTGCTTTCGTTCCGTCCCGCTCTTGGTAATTTTGACCGCGAGACGATCACCTGGAATCACCACTGGCTTCAGGGCACTCGCCAATTCGTTGACGTTCAGGACCTTAATCCCGTGAAAATGGCTGACCTTATTCAAGTTATAATCAGTCGTCACGACAACACCGTTCAATTTTTCCGCTAACAACAAGAGTTTCAGATCGACCTCTTCCTCATCAGCGAAATCGCCCGGATAGAGCGCGATTGCTATATTCTCATCCGCCTGCATCTCGTTCAAAATATCGAGACCACGGCGCCCGCGCACACGCTTGGAGGCATCGGCCGAATCCGCGATAAACTGCAGTTCTTTCAATACGAAGTTCGGTACCACGATGAGTCCCTCCATAAAGCCGCTCTTCAACACCGTCTGAATGCGACCATCAATAATCGCACTTGTATCGAGAATTTTGACAGGCTGAAAAACACTGTCGCGGTAAGACAACGCTTGTTCTCTGAGCGAATCCAAATCATCTTCCGCCGTCACCGATACCGGCATATCTGGGACAACTTCCTCAGCACCCTGCGCCGTTTCCGTAGTCGCGGATGCGTCTTCGCGGTGGGACGGGAGCACGCGATTAAAGAAATTGCGAATGTCCTCGCGCTTCGTGAATGTCACCGCGTAGCCGAGGCCTGCCATGATGACCGTCAGGATAATTGGAAAAATATCACTCACAAACGGTAGGCTCAAGCCCACGAGTGTCATATTAATGAGCCAGGCAACAATCAACCCGAGAATCACGCCGATGACTGAGATGAGGACATCGCCGATCGATAGGCGTTCGATTGCTGATTCAATGTGCGCAATGAATTGTCCACGAAATGGCCGCAATAAACCAATAATAAGTAAAAAGACAAAAAAACCGATGGCAGCATTGATGAGCGCACTGTGCGTCCAAGCTGCCTCGAGATTGAGAATATCCCAGAGCTTCGGTAACGCGTAGTAACCGAAGCCGGCCCCAACCAATAGAAGAATGACATTCATAAATAGCGTCCAAAATCGTGAATTTTTATTCCATTTCATCATTTCTCACCTCCTTTCACTGCATTATTTCAACACGTTTAACGCGGTAAAGCCAATTTTAAGCCTTCCTTCAACGTTTTAATGCCGACGACTTCGATCTGATCTATCTTCGGCAGGCCCTCGAGGTTCCCTTTCGGAATAAAAATGCGCTTGAAGCCAATTTTAGCAGCTTCTTGAATGCGATCCTGTACGCGCGAAACACGACGAATTTCACCGGTCAAACCAATTTCTCCGATAAAGCAATCGGTCGGTGCGGTTTCCACCTCGTAGTAGCTCGATGCAATCGCCATCGCGATCGCTAAATCAATCGCTGGTTCATCCAAACGCACGCCACCGGTCGATTTCAAATAGGCATCCTGATTCTGCAACATTAGGTTGGCGCGCTTTTCTAACACTGCCATAATGACTGACACGCGTGAATAATCGAGGCCGCTCGCCGTCCGCCGCGCATTCCCAAAAGCGGTCGGTGTCAATAACGCTTGAATTTCTGTCATCAAGACGCGCGTGCCTTCCAGTGAGGCGACCACTGCAGACCCGTTCGCTCCATAGAGTCGCTCTTCAATAAAGAGCTGGCCGGGGTTGGCGACTTCTTTGAGGCCGTTCGGTTGCATATCGAACACACCGATCTCGTTGGTCGAGCCGTAACGGTTCTTCACCGCACGCAGGATACGGAATGTGTTGTATTTCTCACCTTCAAAGTACAGCACCGTATCCACCATGTGCTCCAACATGCGCGGGCCAGCGATATTGCCTTCTTTCGTGACGTGTCCGACGATAAAAATCGTAATACCTAGCGATTTCGCAATGCGCATCAAGCTATTCGTCGATTCACGCACCTGCGACACACTACCTGCCACGCCATCGCTGTTCGGATGCGTCATCGTCTGAATCGAGTCGATCACCACGAAATCCGGTTCGAGATCCTGAATCGCTTCCTCAACAGCACCCATATCCGTTTCGGAATAGACGTAGAAATCGGCCGCATCGAAACCGAGGCGATCCGCCCGCCATTTAATCTGGTGCATACTCTCTTCACCGGAAACGTAGAGGACGGTCTGCTCTTTTGCGCTCATTTCTGCTGACACTTGTAGTAAAAGCGTTGATTTTCCAATGCCGGGGTCCCCACCGATTAAGACAAGCGAGCCTGGCACAATGCCACCGCCTAAGACGCGGTTAAATTCCTGAAGGCCGGTCGGGACGCGTTCTTCCGTCTCCGCCGTCACTTTCTTGAGCGTGATCGGTTTCATCTGGCGACTCGTCGGATGGTCCTCGGGATGCACGACCGCCTGCCCATTGATGACCTCTTCCTCCATCTGATTCCATGTGCCACAGTTCGGGCATTTGCCGTACCACTGCGTTGATGAATAACCGCACGCTTGGCAGACGTAGGTGACTTTACGCTTCTTCGCCATTGCTATCCTCCGCTACTTCCGCGTCCGAACTACCGAAACCGCCGAGCCGTTCGCCGTCCGCCACATCATCATCGGTCAGACCGTACGAGAGAAAAATGCCCTGAGCGATGCGCTCGCCTTTTTTGATTTCAACATCTTCCAAGCCAAAATTCAGCAATTGCACGAACATTTCACCCTCATTATCCACATTATTGTAGTAATCACTGTCGATAATCCCGACACCGTTGGGGATGACGAGCGAACGTTTCAACGGGTTACTGGAGCGGCAGGTCAGCTGTAAATATTCATTTTCTGGCATCTGAACTTTGAGTCCAGTCGGTACAAGCACCGGCTTTATCTGACTCAAATCGATCGCCTTCGCAAAGTCTTTGTAGCTGTTGAACGGTGCCCAATCTTTGGCGATGTGCGTCACCGCGGTGCGCCAAAATGACGGGACTACTGTGTCCTCCGCAGCAGCGATATCGTAACCAGCGGACCCTTTAGTGGCGCGCTTAGGCAATGTTAAGTCAGCGTCTTGATATTTTGTTACAATTTCAAATCTTCGCAGCATGTTATCCTTCCTCTCTACCTTCTACATACGTTAAATGGGCAGCGTTTGGTACAATGAATGCACATTCTATTCTGGAGGCGTACTGCCATGTCGAAATACATTCCAGCAATGATCCTAGCGATGATTGCTATCATCATCAATGTCACCATCGTGGATCGTTACCCAAAAGGCAAGTTGAGTAACGACACAACCAAACTCCTGCGCTGGTTAGCGAACGGGATTCTAGCCGTTGCCATCATTATTGCCTTGTTCGGTCAGTTCCTCGGTTTCAATGGTTAATACCTATTTTCCTTGCTGTTTAATCGGTCGTACCGCATCAAAAGATAATTGCGCATTCGCGACCGTCTCCGCGTTACCGACCACGATGAGTTTCGGATCGCGACTGATTGCCTCTAACATTTCCGTAAATTGCTTCACATCATTCGGTGTCGTCTGCAGCGCTTCCTGCATCCGTGCCATCACAGTAGCTTCGGTATCACCGATGAAATAGCGTTTCAGCGCCTGCATGTTTACCAGTTGTGGTGGCAGTGGGTACTGGTACTGTCCCAATATCCCGATGATTAAGCGCTCAATTGTCGCTTGATCGAGCGGGGTATTTTTGAGTGCGGTCGCCATGTGTTGGAAGACATCGACCGTTTCATCGAGTTTCGGATCACGGTAGCTGTAGGCCGCCAGTACCCCACGCTGACTGAGCACGAGGCCCTCACCGTATGCCCCGCCCTGCAAGCGAAGCGAACGGTATAGCACATCATTACTCATCAAATTAGTAAATACCGACCACTTACCGCTCGGCTGATATTGATCAGGTGATAAGCGATCACCGTACGCAATGTATTGCACGCCGTCCGGTTGCGTCAGTGCTTCCGTGTGAATATCATCCGATGGCATAGCGATGTGCGGTGCTGCCTCGCGCGTGTACAGCGGTAAGGTGGCGAGCCAATCTTTCACAATAGTTGTTGTTTCTTCCAGTGTCTGATCATCCGCCGTTACTGACGCGACTAAGCCTTCGCGATTGACGATGCGACGGAGAACGTCCTGCCATTTCGCTATGACCCGCTCTGGATGACTCGCTAGTTCACCTAATACTGCGACTAAATGATCGTAATAAGCAACCCCATCCCACGCTTCACCGTACCGACCGGATACTGTCAAACGGCTGTTCAAACGCGTGAGTGCCGTCTGCGACCCAGCGGATAGTAAATCTTGTAGGACATCATTTTTAACCTGCCCGATAACACGGCGGATGCGCTGAATATCCTGCCAATCCGTAGCCGTTAAAATCTCAGTCACGAGCTGCAACCCCTGGCGCAAATTCTTCGTGAGCGCTTTTGTCTTCACTAATAAGCGCGGTGTAAAGCTATCATCAGCCGGATGCAATGCGTAGAGCGCGGGATCGATCGTGATACCACCGGTCAGACGCATCGCCTGTACTTCCAGATCCTGATAGGTGTGCGAAGCGGTATTTAATTCACCGAGTAGGAAAGCGAGATCATTGACATACGCGACATCCTCAAACGGAATATCCGCTAACGATAAAGTGAGTGCCACATAAGCCACACCGTTCGCCGGCTGTTCGTGCGTCAGGAGGACACCATTACCAGCCAACGATTCGCGCGTTTCCGCAAAGGTTGTCACTTTCGATTCAATGTCGTCGAGCGTCAAGAACGGCAGTGTCTGTAAGGCTTCCGGGCTATCCGGTGTTTCTTGGAACTGTTTCAATGCCTGTTCATCAGCGATGACTTGTTGCTGTTGATCAGGACTGAGCGAGGCTTTGATATCTGCTAAACGTTTCTTCTCATTCTGCTGAAGCTGCTGGCGGACAGCGCTGCTCGGGCGGTGAACCATGATAAGGCGCGTTTGCGTATCGATCAATTGCGCCAATAAATCATCGAACACGCCGTTTTGGATGTCTTCACGCAACTGTTTAAAATGCGCTTTGAATTGGTAGACATCGGTCGGATTCTCGCGGTAGCGCCAACCACCCATCAACTGCGTAATGACAGCGATGCCACGATTGTTCCCGCTGAGCTGACGCGCACTGAGTTCATTCTGGTCAACTGTCGCTTCCAATAGCGTCCGGTCCAAGCCCTGATCCGCAATCTCACGCAAGGTATCATCAACCACGCCGACAATTTCATCTGCTTTAGCCGCATCGATATTTTCTAAAACAAAACGCATGTCCGCATAGTAGCCGTCCGGACTCAATGAATACATATCTTCGGCGTATCCAGCATCCACGATCCGCTGGCGCAATAATGACGTCTCAGAATCAACTAAAATCAACATTAAAATCGCCACACGCGTCGTCGCCATGAGGTCATCTGTGTGGGTGGCCGGCACGCTGTATGAGAGGTAACTATTTTTTGACGCACTGAGGTCCTCATCAGCCGGATAATCGACCGTCACCATGTGTTTTCCCGTCTCCCACGCCGGCGCCGCCACCTGCATCCCGCCATCAGAAACCTGGAAGTGCGCATAGTAATCATCGATCTGTGCCAATGCTTGGTCAATATCAACGGCACCGTAAAGGCCGACGAGCGCATTCTCCGGACGGTACCACTTGTAATAGTATGCCTTAAACGCGTCGTATGTGAGGGTTGGAATCGCGAACGGTACCCCACCTGAATCATAGGCATACGTCGATTCTAGATGGGTGTACTGTTCAACTTGGCGGCGAATCAAGCGATCCGGATCACTGTAGTCACCGCGCATCTCGTTGTAGACAATGCCATTCACGGTCAGCGGTGCATCTGGGTTCGCCATCTCATAGTGCCAGCCTTCTTGACGAAAGAGCCGCTCCTCGGCAATGACTTTCGGTTGGAACACCGCATCCAAATAAACTGCCATGAGATTCGCAAAATCGGTCGCATTGGTCGATGAGACTGGAAATAGCGTCATGTCCGAATACGTCATCGCGTTCAAGAATGTCGCCATGGATGAGGTAATCATTGTCATGAAAGGATCTTTGACGGGGAAACGTTTCGACCCGGCCAGCACGGTATGTTCCAAAATATGCGCTACCCCAGTATTATCCTCGGGGGGCGTCTTAAACCCGATACCGAAGGCGCGATTGGTATCGTCGGTTTCAATCCACACGACATCACCACCTGATTGTTCATGGTGATAGTGATGTGCGGTTGCCATAATATCCGGCAATGTTTCTGTTTTGATTTCTTTAAACCCGTTGTGGCGTTTGGTCATACTGTGTCGTTTCCTCCAATACTTTTCTTAAAAACGCGGGGAGTCGCCCGGTTCAACGTCGAAACCACCAGCCGTGCGCAGTTCACTGTAGAGAATGTGGCGAATCTCCGTTTCCGATAACTGATGCGATTCGCGCTGTTTTAATTCTTCTTTTTCGCGCGGTGTATAGGCTTCATGCGTATAAATTTTCTTGATTGTTTTCAGTTTTAAGCCATCTGCGAGATAGTCCTTGATCTCCAGCAGCCTGTCAATGTCATTCATCGAGTAAACCCGGCGATTGGTGTCCGTCCACTTCGGCACAACTAACCCCTGATGTTCGTAATAGCGAATCTGTCGCGCCGTTAAATCTGTTAATTTAATCACTGTCCCGATTGGAAAAATCGATAGCGAGCGCCTCACTTCTTTCTCTCTCATTGACAGTTCCCCCCTTAGTCATCGTTACTGCTATTTTACGGTTTTTGACTAAAAAGTGCTATAATCGATCTGTTTAATTTTTTGACGATAGGAGTGGCATCGGATGTCCGAACAACAGCGCAACCAAACGAAACGTGGCGCCTTGCTTTCGTTCGCTGCATACCTTCTGCTGACAGTAGCCAAATTAGTCATCGGCTACTGGCTCAATTCACGAGCGGTACTCGCAGATGGTATCAACAACCTCACCGACACCGGTAACATGTTGATTCTTTTGATCGGCATGTTTGTCGCTGAAAAGCCCGCCGATGATGACCACCGCTACGGGCACTGGAAAGCCGAAACCATTTCGGCGCTGATTGTGAGCTTACTGATCCTCCTCATCGGTGGCAACGTGCTCCTATCGAGCGGCAGGGACCTCTTCCAAACCACGCACACCGTCCCGGCAACTGAAGCGTCCTGGATTGGTGGGCTGAGTGCGATCATCATGCTCATTGTTTATTTCCATAATGCGAAATTATCCAAAAAGTTGCACAGCATCGCTTTACAAGCGAGTGCCCACGACAATTTTAGCGATGCGCTCACTTCATTGGGCACCACGCTCACCGTCATTCTCGCGCAATTCCAGCTTCCCTGGCTCGATACCCTCACCGCCTTACTCATCGGATTGGTGATTTTAAAGAGCGGTTTCGATATTTTCAAGGAAAGCGTCTTTTCACTGACGGACGGCTTTGACCAGGGTAAATTGGATCATTACGCCCTAGGAATTATGAATCACGTCCCGCGAGTGCGTATGATCCGTGCGATTCGCGGACGTCAGTACGGCGCCCATATTTATCTCGATATTACCATTCTCGTTGACGGCTCACTATCGGTAGACGAGGGACATGCGATCACTGAAGATATCGAGCGCTATTTACAGCGCGCGTTCGGTATCGATGCTGTCGATGTCCACGTTGAACCGTTCCGCGAGCCGTATAATCAGGACTACTGAGGCTTTTTCACGTGAAGTGAAGCGGCGTTCAGTGCCGTAATGACAGTGGATGCCGACATCAAAATCGCACTCAATGCGGGTGTTACGGTGATATTCCACGGCGTAAAGAGCCCGGCTGCCAGCGGTAACGCGATGATATTGTAGCCGGCACCCCACCAGAGATTCTGAAGCATCTTGCGGTGCGAGCGCTTGGCCAAATCGAGTAGCGTCACGATATCTGCCAAATCGGATTTCACCAACATCACATCAGCGGTTTCAATCGCGATCGCTGTCCCGGTACCGATCGCAACACCGAGTGAGGCTTCGCTCAATGCGAGCGCATCATTCACCCCATCACCGACCATCATCACATGATGGCCGTTTTTTTCTAATTGGGCAATTTTTTCTGCTTTATCTTCCGGACGACACTCACTCACGTACTGGTCGATACCGAGTGCTTCCGCAACAGTCTGTGCCACGGCCTCGCGATCTCCCGTCATCATTACCGTCTGAATACCTTGCTGGTGCAGGGTATCGATCGTTGCTTTAACGTGCGGTGCAATGGTGTCAGCTAACGCAACATAACCGAGATAATCGCCGTTGCGCAACACAATACTGAGTGTCGTTCCCGGCTGTACCTCTTTCGGTAAGATGACGCCCTGTTGCTGTGCGGCGTGTTCACTCAAGACATGGATATGATGTCCCCCAATCGTCCCGTGTACCCCTTCACCCGGTGTCGCTTGAAAATCATCAACCATTTGACGCGCGATGCCTTGTTGTTCCGCATAGCGCACAATCCCCTGTGCTAGCGGATGTTCGGAATAATATTCGAGGCTGTAGGCGAGCCCTAGAACGTCATCGCGACTGCTCGAATCAGCAGCTTCCACTGCCTGTACCTCGAAATCACCCGTAGTGAGCGTTCCCGTCTTATCAAAAACGATGGTATCAATATCGTGCGCCGCCTCAAATGGCACAATTTGTTGAATCAAAAAACCGGATTGCACTGCTAAACTCAACGTCCGCGCGTGTACCAATGGAATCGCAAGTCCCAGGGCGTGCGGGCAGGCAATCACTAATGTGCTGACCACGAACGGCACGGCGGTCTGGAAATTGCGCAACCACCACCAAATCACGAGCGCAAAAAAAGCGACAGCTACCGCAAAATAGAAGAGATAGCCCGCATAGCGATCGGCTAAGCTCTGCACAGCCGATTTCTGCGCTTCCGTCTGTTTCAACAATTCACCCATACGATTGAAGTAGCTATCATCACTGACAGCACCTACTTCGACTGTTAGCGCCCCTTCGCCATTGACCGTACCGGCCACGACGTCATCGCCAACACTCGCCTCCACTGGTAGTGACTCCCCCGTCATTGCCGAGGTATCGATGGCTGATGCGCCTTCAATAATCGTCCCATCGATCGGCACCTTCGCACCTGGACGCACCAACACACGATCACCGACTTTGAGAGCGGTGACTGCTACAGTCGTTGTTCCTGTGGCGTCGACTTTGACGGCCTCGTTCGGCAGTAATTGTTTTAAACTGTCGATATCGACTGATGCGCGCATCTTTGCTTTCATTTCGACGATATGCCCGAACAGCATAATCGCAATCAACGTCGTTAATTCGAAATAATAGTCCATCGCATCCGTCAGTACAAACGTCCCGAGTGCGCTGTAGAGGTACGCGGTGATAATCCCCAAGCTCACGAGAAGCATCATCCCCGGTTTATGATGTTTGATTTCATGCTTCGCGTGTGTGAGGAACGGTTTGCCCCCATACAAGAACACAATCGTGGCGAGCACAAATACAATATATTTGTCACCAGGAAAGGCGATCTGGTAATTAAATAATGTCATCATCATCGGCGAAAGGATAGTGATCGGAATCAATAACCCGAGCACGACCCAGAGCCGTTTTTTCATATCTTTAATCACATGAAGCACTCCTTTTAATGTGTTATCGCCTCTATTATAGCGTAAACGATCGCATATTGGTATTGTGCACTTTTTAATCATAAAAAAGCAGCTACAGTGGAAACCATAGCTGCTTTGGAATAGTTACTAAGACGAGTAATTAAGCGTCTGCCCAGTGTTCACGCTTGAAACGATTTCGTCCCGAGCCCTCTGCGTAGAGCGAGTAATGCAACGGATTCTTCTTGTAGTAGTCCTGGTGGTAGTCTTCAGCAGGATAGAATGTGCTGGCCGGCTCAATCTGCGTCACGATTGGATCCTTGAAGCGTCCGCTCTCTGCCAACACTTGCTTCGATGCTTCCGCAATTTCCTTTTGTTCGTCATTTTTGTAGTAAATGACGGGACGGTAAGAATCCCCGCGATCCGCAAACTGTCCCATCGCATCGGTCGGATCGGTCTGCTGCCAGTAGATTTCCACTAAGTCGCTGTAACTGATCACTTCTGGATCATACGTAATTTCAACGGCTTCCGTGTGACCCGTGCCGCCTGCGCATACCTCTTCATACGTCGGATTTTCCACGTGTCCACCCGTATAGCCGGAGATGACGGATTCAATGCCCGGCTGTTCATCGAATGGGTGTACCATGCACCAGAAGCACCCACCGGAAAAAATTGCTGTTTCGAACTGTTCACTCACCGCAATCACTCCTATCAATTGCTAAAACGATATCATTTGTATCGTACATGTTACCGTTTTTTCATCGCAATGCAAGCAATTGACTTATGCCAAGGCGTTCTCCGGCGTAATTTCCGTCACACCGCCCATGTAATCCACTAAGGCATCCGGAATGTGCACGGTACCTTCGGCGGTTTGGTAATTCTCCAAAATCGCTGCTACCGTACGTCCGACAGCGAGGCCGGAGCCATTCAATGTGTGAACATATTCATTCTTACCCTCTGCATTGCGGTAACGAATCTGTGCCCGACGCGCTTGGAAATCTTCACAGTTCGAACACGACGAGATCTCGCGATATGTATCCTGCGCTGGCATCCAGACTTCCAGGTCATACGTTTTCGCTGCCGAAAAGCCCATGTCGCCCGTGCTCAACACAATCCGGCGATAAGGGAGTCCGAGTTTTTCGAGTAAACTTTCCGCTTGCTTCGTCAAGCTCTCCAATTCATCATAAGAATTTTCCGGCTTGGAGAATTTCACCATTTCGACTTTGTTGAATTGGTGAAGGCGAATCAAACCGCGTGTATCGCGACCCGCAGAGCCCGCTTCAGAGCGGAAACTCGGTGTCAGAGCCGTGAAGTAGATTGGCAATTCCTCGCCAGGAATAATCTCGCCGGCATAATAATTCGTCAATGGCACTTCTGCGGTCGGAATCAGCGTAAGATCACGGTCATCGTTCGTAATCTGGAACACATCTTCTTTGAACTTTGGAAATTGGCCGGTACCGTACATTGTCTTGTCGTTCACCAAATACGGCGGGAGTGTTTCGATGAAGCCGGCTTCCGCGTTGTTATCGAGGAAGAAATTGTATACCGCGCGCTCCAAACGTGCGCCTAATCCGCGATAGAAAAGGAAACGCGCACCGGACGTTTTCGCACCTGCTTCAAAATCTAAAATGCCGAGATCTTCACCGATTTCATAGTGGGCTTTCGGTTCAAAATCGAATGGCGGTTGTTCGCCAGTGCGATGAATTTCCTCGTTGGCGTCCTCATCCGCACCGACCGGAATTTCCGGGTTCGGGATATTCGGAATGCGCGCCATCTGATCATTGTATTCTTCTAATACAGCATTCAGCTTGTCATCCAGTTCGCTGATCTGATCGCCAAGGTCGCGGGTCGCTTGAATCGCTGCACTCGCATCCTCGCCCTGACGTTTCAACTGACCGATGCGCTGCGACGCGTCATTGCGCTCTTTCTTGAGCTGTTCCGTCTCCACAATCAGTGCGCGCCGTTTTTCATCGAGCGCCACAACATTCCCTAATGTTTCACATTCGACACCGCGCGTCCCTAGCGCCTCTGCTACGGTGTCGAAATTATCACGAATTCGCTTAATATCTAGCATGTTAGTCCCCTCCGTATTCATTCTAAACGATAAAAAAAGAGCCCCTAAAACATCCACTATGGGACGAAGGGACTCAATTCGCGGTGCCACCCACATTCAGTCATCAGACTGCACTCTCTATGCGATAACGGGCACACCGGCGATACTTGTTTCGTACGCGTACGATTGTGTGGATTCACCGTCACAAACCGACGTTTCCACCGACCACGCCGTCTCTGTACTGTTTGTTGGACAATTACTAATCACAATCTTTCTTTGTAATTATTTTATAATTTTATTTTCAATTGTCAATCATTTCCGCACGCCATTACCGATCACACGTGTCCTATTATTGCTATGCATGGTAACGCTTCATTTTACCCTATAATGTTTGATCTGATTCTGTTATGATGAATAGACGTGGGAAGCGTCAAGTGTCCGAATACGCGACACATGACGCACATTCAAATGAAAGGTGGATAGACGATGGTTTTACCAAACATTGACCAATATGTTGCACAGGCGCCGATCATTAAACAGATCATGGCGCTCGATCCTGTATTTTGGGTCAATCCGCATTATCAACCATTTATGACTGTTAAGGATAATGTCGATTATACCTATTTAGATATTAAAGATGCGGAGGAGAGATTAGAGCGTTTCCGTCCGTTTATAAAAGCCAATTTCGAGGATACGGTGGCTGCGGATGGACTGATCGAGTCACCGATTTCCAAAATTCCTGATTTTCAAAAAGATGAAGCCGAGCGTTACGGCGCGGATATTCCTGGAACCCTCTATTTGAAGCGCGATGACTTATTACCGATATCCGCAACGATTAAAGCGCGCGGAGCCATTTATGAAGTCCTCGTTCACGCCGAAGAGATGGCACTGGAAGCTGGACTGCTTACCGGTTTCACCGACGACTATGCCAAATTCTCGAGTCAGGAATTCCAGGATTACTTTGCGAATAAAAAAGTGGTCGTTGCCACAACTGGTAATTTAGGGATCTCAGTTGGCATCATGGCCGCCAAATTGGGATTCACCGCCATCGTCCACATGTCGACAGAAGCCAAGCAGTGGAAGAAGGACTACTTGCGTCTAAACGGTGTGGAAGTCATCGAACACGATACCAACTTCTCGGAGGCCGTCGCAGCTGGGCGTGAAGCAGCTAAAGCCGATCCCGATTCCTATTTTGTCGATGATGAGAACTCCAAATACCTGTTCCTCGGTTACACCACTGCAGCGAGTCGCTTGAAGAAACAGTTAGCTGCAGAAAATATCACCGTGGACGCTGAACATCCGCTGTTCATCTACCTGCCTTGCGGGGTCGGCGGCAGTCCCGGTGGAATCACGCTCGGGTTGAAACACGCATTCGGCGATAACGTACACGCCTTCTTCGCGGAACCGACGCACGTGCCATCGATGCTGCTGGCGCTGACATCCGGTGAATATTCGAACGTCTCGGTTTACGACTTCGGTATCGACGGGAAGACCGTTATGGATGGCCTCGTCGTGCCGCGCAGTTCGAACTTTGTCTCACTCGTTATGGAGAATTTCTTCAACGGTGGTTATACACTGACTGATGAAGAATCCGAAAAGACTTTAACGCGCCTAGTCGAGACGGAAAACATTCCGCTCGAACCGGCAGCCGTCGCTGGCTTACCAGGGCCTGCGAAATTATTCCAATCAGAAGCCGGCCAACAGTATCTCAAGGACCACAACCTCACGGACAAATTGGATCACATCATCCATCTCGCTTGGGCAACCGGTGGCCACATGGTACCTGAGAAAGGCAAGCAAGCATTCTATGACTTAGGCAAGGATTTATAATACTGAATTAAACATAATAATAGGCAGTGCACCTTTCGATCGTGCGCTGCCTATTTTTTATAACAAGCCGTCAAATTGTACAAATAAACCAACAATTCTTGCAACAGCAGGATTTTTATCTCAATTACCCAGGAATAATTGTCCTATCGCAATGCTTTTTGATCACTAATGAGCGATAAATTCGTAAACTGTTCAATATAATCACGATTTTCTAATATTGACGCTCCTGCCCCACAATTCTATACTATTAATAATTACTTATTAATCACATAGTATATCGAAAGGAGGGCGCACGATGTCACTGCATCCCCTAATACAATCCTATAAAACACTGATGGACTTTCTTGCCGATTTACTTGGCCGCAATTATGAAATTGTGCTGTATGCGAGCGATCCCGACACCCAAGCGTTCCATATTGAGAAAATTATTAACGGGCACATCAGCCACCGCACGATTCATTCAAAACTCTCGCACTATGAACTAAAATTGATCGAGGACGAAGTATACCTCGAATCGAATTACCGCACACACTATGCCGTCTTAACGGATGATGGTCAGAAATTATTTGGGTCAACCTTTTTCATTAAAACAGGCAAACAGTTACTTGGCATGTTAAGCATTAATACCACACATTACCGCGTTTACGAGCTTATCAATGCGCTCTTAGCCATGATTCCTGGCGGCAAACTTGCCGTTGACGTCCTGCCCAAAACAGCATCGGATAAAGCGGAATCAGAAATTCTGTCGAACGATGTGGCAGATATCGTGCAGCATACGATTGCGGAAATCGACGAGAAACGACCAAATAGGGGACCTTTCCGAAAAAATGATAAAATGATGTTGATCCGCGAACTCAGAGACAAAGGCGTCTTCCAGATTAAAGGCGCTATCCCTAAAGTCGCGCAGATTCTCAATATTTCCGATCCGAGCGTCTATCGCTACCTCTCGGAAATCAAGAAAGAGGATGAAGCATTAGAACAGAGCCGCTATTCGAGTCGTTAACGGCGCTATAGAAAGGTGTTGCTATGAAAAAAGTATTAATTGTCCACGATATTTCCTGTTTCGGTAAGTGTTCAACCACCGTTGCCATGCCGATTATCAGCAGTATGGAATTGACCGGTGTGTTGTTGCCGACCTCTCTGCTCTCCACGCACACGGCCGGCTTTGAGGATTACACGTTCCTCAATTTGAACGATGAAATGAAGAAGATTGTCGCACACTGGCAATCTCTCGATCTTAAATTTGATGCGGCCTATGTCGGCTACCTCGGCAGTATCGACCAGATCGAATACCTAAATAAAACCATTCCTCAGCTACTGACAGAAGATGGGAAGTTCTACCTCGATCCGGTCATGGCAGACAATGGCGAATTCTATCCAGCGTTCGACGCCGAATACGCTAAGGCGATGCGCACGCTCTGCGAAACCGCCGATGTGATCATGCCAAACCAGACGGAAGCCTCCTTTATCTATGGTATTCCGTATACTGAGGGCGAAGCCGGTCTCGACAATGTGGATGCATTAATTGAAGAAATCAATCAAACCTCTAAAACGTCATTAATCCTCACTGGGAGCGGTAAAGATGATGACGGACAGACCGGCGCCTTCTATTACGACGCCGATACTGATGCGCGCGGCGTGATTAAAGATCGCTTGGTTGGCGGAAGTTTCCACGGCACTGGCGATATCTTCGGCAGTATTGCGGTCGGTGCCCACGTCAACGGCGCGTCTCTCGAAGATGCCACAGCGCTCGCCGTGCATACTTTGCCGCAGATGATTGAAAACTCATTGGATAACCCGGACATGATGCGCGATGGCCTCGATTTCGAGAAATCGCTCGGCGACCTCTCACAATTCGTCCGTCAACTTAAACACGCATAGGTATCTCTCAATCACTATATCTAAAAAGAAAGCAGGCAGTACGCATCAGTAAGCGTCACTACCTGCTTTTTCTGGATGAAGGAACGTTTGTAACATGTCGTTGAGTGTCCGCGTCACCCGTACGAGAAACGGCACTTTATCAATGGTTTCCGTCGCTAACACCCGTGTCGCAATCTGGGACTGCTTATCGAGCGGTTCAAAATACGGTGTGTCCGGTACGTACGATATGTCATTCACCGGCTCACCCTCCGTGAGCGGTGCTTTAACCATCAAATTCCCTTCGTTATCGTAATTCACTGCGCCTTGATAATAGATCTGGAACGCCTCATCGTCTGATGGCGCATCAACAGGTTCAAAATACCCAACCGTTTGATCGTAATAGAGTGCGGTATATTGCTTCGTCCCCTGTGGCACAAATACCGTACCTTCTGCACCACCGACTTTTTCACCGGCATTGTGGATAGCATGCCACTGCAATTTCTCATCGACCAGCGCCAATAATTCCTGCATGTCTTGATAGCGCAGTGGATCCGCACCATCACCCATGACAACGGCTAACACCGGACGATCTGCAATCTGGGCACGCACAAAGACGGAGTGATTATCTTCGCTCTGCGTCCCCGTTTTACCTCCAGTGATGTTCGCCTGACCGAATGCCATTCCTGGAATAAGTTCATTTTGATTTTTGACCGTGTGTGACACCCCGCTCGGTCCGTTCAGTGTCAACGATGTTGGTAGTGAACGTTCCATGATTTCGGGATGGCGACCCAAAATTTGACGTACGGCGCGCAAATAATCGCGCGCGGACATTTCGTTCAACTGGGCGTCACTGAACAAACCATCTTCCGCTTCCGCATAGTCGCTACTCAAGCCGGTTGCCGTGACTAATTGAAACTTGGAGAGCCCCATGTCCCCCAAGTGATGCGTCAATTCATCGACAAAACTTGTTTCTGATCCCGCGACCGCTTCGGCGAGGGCGACAACGGCCGCATTTCCGCTCGCGATCATCGCGGCATTGATCAATTGATCCACCGTATAGAAATCCTCCGATGCTTCGAGCGGAATATTCGATAGTCCGTCAGCCACCGATAGTGCGGCGACATCCTCATTGATCGGTACTTTCGTATCTAGACTGAGCGCTCCCGCATCAATTCGGTCATAGACAAGGTCGAGCGTTAACACTTTTGTCAGGCTCGCGATCGCCTGTTGCTGATCCGGTTCGTGGGCGTACAGTACTTGCCCGGTCGTTTGGTCGACCACGAGTGCCGATGCGAATTGGAAGGGATATTCGCTATCAATACCCTCGGAGAATTCATCCAAGCTCTCCGCTTCAGCGTTCAGCGGTTTTCCCCAGACAAAAAAGAAGCACACTATAGCCACTGCCAACTCATAGCTTGTTATCAATCGCTGCTTTGTAAGCCACCCATGCATCTGCTAACACCTCCACGTGTTATGCTTCTTCCGATTGCGTATTCGGTATCACACAAATAAACCGAGTACTCTCTTCGTCCGATTCGGCCCAGATCTCGCCGTGATGGAGTGAGACGATACTTTCCGCAATGGCGAGGCCGAGGCCGCTGCCGTTTGTTGAGCGCGATTCATCCGCGCGGTAGAACCGCTGAAACAGCCGATCCAGCTGCGCTTCAGGAATCTGATTACCGTCATTCGCCACGCAGAACGTGGTATTCTCGTCATCTTGAGTAACGGATAACTTAATAAATTCACCCTCGCCACCATATTTCAGTGCGTTCATAATCAGATTGGAGAACACGCGCACCATCTTCTCGCTATCGATCATGGCGTAAATCTCATCACTCAGTGCATCGACGATCAATTGCCGATTCGCTTTCTCCGCTTCGATATCGAATTCCACCGCCAACTGCTGCAGCAGGCGCACCACATTGACCTTCTGGAACGTCAATGAAAAATTAATCTGGCTGACCTTCGTGTATTCGAACAGATCTTCCACCATATCCTGCAGGCGCTGCGACTTATTGTAAGCGATCGTGGCATATTTGATCGCTTCGTCACGGTCTTTGAAATGACCGGACTGGATCAAGCCGACATAGCCGATAATCGAGGTCAATGGCGTCCGAATATCATGGCTCATATTGACGATCAATTCGTCCTTCGACTGTTCGATCTTGCGCTCCTCTTCCATCGCGCGCACTGTTTTGTTGACGAGGCGGTTGATACTCTCGACAATTGGCTGCATGCTCTTCAGATGGCGATCGGAGAGCTGATAGTCATAGTGCCCCTGCGAGACATAATGTAATTCATCCAAAATAAACCCCATCTGAATGATGCGGTAGCGGCGCAGCACCCGCCAGCCGATAATGACCAGACTCAGTACGCCGTAGATGAACGTAAAGCCGAGCGCAAACGACTGGCGCACGCGCGGGAAAATCACGCCGTAATACGGATGATTGAATAATAAATATGGGTATAAAATCTCAAAAATCGACACTAACAGAAACAACAAGCCGAAATAGATAATGAGCAGAATCGCCGTAATCGCGATCGCTTCCATCACGAGTTCCAGCGCAATCCGCCAGTGACTTTTCGTTCGCGGTGTCGCTGCTGTGACACGTTTAGCTGTTCTGCGTTTCATTCATCCGCCTGACTATTCGGAGTGCTGATCTTGTAGCCGACGCCCCAGACGGTTGAAATCACCTTATCGCCGCCCGTGGCCACGCCGATTTTGTCACGCAGATGGCTGACGTGAACCATCACCGTCTTGGCGGAAATCACGGAATCCTGCTGCCACACGCGCTCAAAAATCTGATCAGCGCTAAACACTTCATTCGGATGACTCGCTAACAAGTAGAGAATCCCGAATTCGAGAGCGGTTAACTGAATGGCCGTGCCATCGACCGTCTCCACATCGTGCGAGCTCTTATGAATGATGAGCGGACCGACTTTAATCGTGTCGCTGTTTTCCTCATCACTCGCGCCCGACCGCCGCAAGAGCGACTTCACACGGGCCATAACCTCCAGCGGGTTGAACGGCTTTGTCACGTAATCGTCCGCACCGGTCGTCAAGCCGGAAATTTTATCCATATCCTCGGATTTCGCACTCAATAGGAGAATCGGCAGTGACGCATCGCGCGCCCGCAATTCTTTCACCACGGTCAAGCCGTCCTTCCCAGGCATCATGATATCTAGAATCATTAAATCCAAATCCGGGTAATTACTGATTTTTTTGAGGGCGGTAATGCCATCGTACGCCTTGATGACCTCCAGTCCCTCATTCTCTGCATAAATTGCCAGCAAATCGACGATCTCCTTATCGTCATCGACAATTAATATCTTCATTGGACACACTCCTCTCTGGTGTCTATTCACTCCCTTATTGTAGCTAATGTAGCTGAAGAAAACTACTGTTTACGCACCCCAGACGTTTAAATTTCCGTTAAAAAAAGGATTCCCGAGTGCTTCAGGAATCCTTAGCATTGCTATATGCAATGTATTTTATTTAAAGGAATAGTTCGGCGATTCTTTGGTAATCTGTACGTCATGCGGGTGCGATTCACGCAAGCCAGCACCGCTCATCTTGATGAACTGCGCGTCATTGCGCAAACTCTCGATATTCTTGGCACCGACATAACCCATACCGGAACGCAAGCCGCCAGCCATCTGATAGAGAATACCACTGACGCCACCTTTGTATTCCACACGCCCTTCAATACCTTCAGGAACTAACTTGTTGGCTTCATTGACTTCACCCTGGAAGTAACGATCCGAGGAGCCTTTTTCCATGGCAGCGAGGCTTCCCATGCCGCGGTACGTCTTGTAGCGACGGCCTTGATAAATCTCCATTTCGCCCGGTGCTTCTTTCGTCCCAGCCAGCATCGAGCCGAGCATGACCGCGTGACCACCGGCTGCTAGCGCTTTGACAATATCGCCGGAGTACTTGATCCCACCGTCCGCGATGATCGGTTTATGGAATTCATTCGCCACCGTTGCCGCATCGTAAACCGCCGTGATCTGCGGCACACCAACACCGGCGACGACGCGTGTCGTACAGATCGATCCTGGGCCGATACCGACCTTGACGACATCGACACCGACTTCAAATAATGCGCGTGCACCTTCACCTGTCGCCACATTACCTGCAATCAAGGTGATATCTGGGAATTTGTCGCGAATTTCTTTGATTTTGCGAATAACGCCGGCAGAATGCCCGTGCGCCGTATCAATCACAATCGCATCAGCGCCCGCATCAATCAATGCTTCTGTCCGAGAGAATGTATCAGAGGTCACACCAACCGCAGCTGCTACAAGCAAACGTCCCTGACTGTCAACTGCCGCATTCGGATGTTCCTCCGCATTGATGATATCTTTGAATGTAATCAATGCTTCGAGGCGTCCATTCTTGTCAACCAATGGCAGCTTCTCGATACGATTCTGCTGTAGGATGTGTTTGGCTTCCTCCAACGTCGTTCCAGTCGGTGCGGTCACGACATTGTCTGTACTCATCACCGAACTGATCGGCTGGGATTTATCTTCTACAAAGCGCACATCGCGCGTCGTTACAATACCTTCTAGATGGCGATCCGTTTCGTTATCGATGATCATAATCCCACTGATATCACGCTTGGCCATCAATTCCTCAGCTTGCTTGATCGAATCGTTCGGGAATAAGTAATAAATATCCTGAATGATGCCATTGACCGCATTTTTGACTTTGCGGACTTCATTGGCTTGTTGTTCGGTTGTCATATTCTTATGGATGACACCCAAACCGCCTTCGCGCGCCATTGCAATTGCCATTTCGGATTCGGTTACGGTATCCATCCCGGCGGAAATGATCGGTAAATTCAAATGAATGCTGTCGGACAAATCAACGCCCAATTCCACTTCATTCGGTAGGACATGGCTCTCTGCCGGTACCAACAATACATCATCGAATGTAAGTCCTTCTTTTTGAAACTTCGTCTCCCATGCGGTCATTATTTACGGACACTCCTTTGCTATTGCGTCATATCGTTCGGTTTCTAAAACATACGGCTAATTATTTTTAACGACTATCATAGCAAATTTCCCGAAGTTGTCAACACTTTTTTGTGTATTAAATGAACATTAATTAGATGTTTTATTTTTAAAGTTCGATATTGTGCGATTTAAGTTCGCCTGCAACGGCCTGCTTGAACGCCTCAACCGGAACCTCTTCTTCAAACACAGTGTCACCGACAATAACGGTTGGAATCTTCCGGATGTGCAATTGATTCGTTTCCGCCAGCATCCGCTCGTGACGTTCATCCGCGTCCGGCTGCTCCGTCAGGCCCTTCGATTCAGCTAATGCTTGAATGCCTTCTTCAGTTTTAATCTCGCTCCAGTTATCTAAATGTTTCGTGAAATGGTGGATCAGCGCATAGATTTTTTTATCATCACCGTACGGTAGGTAGCGATTCAATAGCGTGCCTGCGTACAGTTTGCCGCGATAGACGTCGCGATGCTTCAACACGCGCTTCACCTGGCCCTTTGCAACGAGATCATCCAACAATGGCGCGCGTTCCATCAGATAGCGCCGACTATCCGGGCAACGCAGGTTAATATATTCATAAATCGTTACCGGCGCATTCTTGTCGCCAACGGTAACGGTGTCTTCCATACTGATTTGGTTAGTGTCGATTGTCATCCAATCCCTCCTCCCTTTTAGTATACGGATTTTGTGATTTAATGGAAATAATTATGATAGAATGAGGACTATGTCAAGATTCCTTGACGTTTCCAGAGACAGAATAGAAAGTGAGGCTTTTGAGCAAAGATGGCAGATTTTATTCCCGTAATTGTCGGCACTGATTTGAATACGTACTATATGGGGGCCTCTTTCCACGAAGCATACGGTGTAAAGCCTTATCTCCTCGGACAGATGAAACTCGGTTACACCAAATACAGTGATATTTTCGCAAAGACAAAACTTGTTGAACATTTATCGACCGATTCGGACGTTTTCGTCAATGCACTGATCGACTACGCACACGAACTCGATTACCAGAAACAACCGCTCGTATTGGTGGGGACCAACGATGAATACGTGCGTTTAATTATTGAAAATCAAGATGTACTGAAGAAATACTACCATTTCCGTGTATTGAGCGAAGAAAAGCGCGAAATGATCCAGGATAAAGCGAACTTCTATGAACTTGCCGAGAAGCACGGCCTCGATATTCCGGACACGCAGATCTATCAAATGGGCGATCCGATCGATTTTGAAGTATCGCATTTTCCGGTCATTTTGAAACCGAATAACAGCGTGGAGTACAACGCGCACCCGTTCCCGGGCAAAGCGAAAGTGTACCGCCTCAACAGTATGGAAGAGATCAAAGCTACGATTAAAAATATTGCGAGCGGTGGTTACAGTGGGAAATTGCTGATCCAGGAATATATTGAAGGTGACGACAGCTATAACTGGGATGCCGTGGTCTACATGAACGGTGATAGCGAGGCTCAGTTTGTTGCTTTAGGTCAGGTGGCGCTTCAGGAACACCAGGCGACCGCAATCGGAAACTACACTGCAATTATCTCGCGCTACAATCGTCCCATTATGGAGAAACTGAAAAAATTCCTCGAAGAGATTCACTATGTCGGCTTTGCAAACTTCGACATGAAATATGATGCGCGCACGGATACCCTAAAAGTATTCGAAATCAACGTGCGTCAGGGGCGCTCCAGCTACTATGTCACGCAGACGGGACACAACCTCGCGAAATATTTAGTAGATGATGTGGTCTACCACAAGTCGCACGACTGCACCTTCATTAATGCCGAGAACCTCCTTACCGTTGTACCGATCTATATTCTCGACAAATACATTACCGATCCTGCCATCCACGACGAAGCGATGACACTCATCAAAAATAAAAAGTGGGGCAACCCGCTGTTCTACAAGCAGGACTTCAACTTGATGCGGCGCCCGTATCTCTTCGTCCGTCAGATGCGCTATCGTGAGAAATATAAAAACGCGAAATGGTAAGTTAACCTTTCTCGCTTAACACAATGACATACAAAAGCCGCACCATCAACAAATGATGCGGCTTTTCATTATCTATTACATTATTGTTGTGGTAGTACAAAGTTCTTCGCTCTGCGGAAGAAGTAACGTATGGAGAATCCTGCGATGGCAATGATGACATATACCAACATCGGCATCATCGGGTTCCAACGTCCCGGAACAATTGCTACCACGAGGGTTAAGATCATTAACCAGATCGCAACGGCTGCGAATGAGGCGAGCAGGTAACGTGGAATGCCGCGCTCCCCTTTCGGCGCATTCATATTTGGCTGATACTTGGCGAGTATTGCCATCGCGAGACCGCCGCAGATAAAGTTCGTTACCATCGCGATCGGACCGAACATCGCCCCGCCAGCAGCACTCGCTGCAGCAGTCTCAGCGGTATTGAATAACTGCATCACGGCTGCCAATGCAGCGAACAATGCCGTAATAAATAGTCCGCTATCGATTACCTGATCCATAAATGTCGGCGGTGCGAGTTCCTCAGGCGTCGGTGCTTCTTCAATGAATTTCACGAGCTGCGTCGGCGTGCCGTAAATCTGCTTGGCTGTTTCACTGTGCTTCTGACCTTCGACTAAACGGTTCAATACCGCATTATCGACCTCGTCCGGCTGACGCTCTTTGCGGTAAGTGTGCCCTTCCATCAATTTATGGAATTGGTGAAAGAACTCATGGTTTTTATTCGTGAGTTGCTTTTCTAATTCTTTATTCTGCGCAAGCAACTGCTTGTGACGTTCGGCAGCCGCCGCTTTTTCTTCTTCGGTTGGTTTCTTCTCAAATAGAGCCATGTCATCCTCCTAAACGTTGAAGCGGAAGACGATAATATCGCCATCCTGAACGACATAATCTTTACCTTCCGAGCGGTATTTGCCCGCTTCTTTGGTTTTCTGCATACTGCCGTACGTCATCAAATCGTCGTACGAAACCGTCTCAGCGCGAATAAAACCGCGTTCGAAGTCCGTATGGATAATCCCTGCAGCTTGCGGCGCTTTGGTGCCTTTCTTAAACGTCCAGGCGCGGCATTCATCCTCCCCAGCGGTAAAGAAAGTTTCCAAGCCCAACAGCGCGTAGGCGTGTTTAATGACGACATCCAAACCGGATTCTGTCAAGCCGTAGTCCGCCATAAACATTTCGCGCTCTTCATCTTCTAATCCAGCGAGGTCCTCTTCCAAGCGTGCGGAAACAACGACCACTTCTGCGCCTTCCGCATCGGCAATCTCGCGCACTTGTTGGACGTAGGCATTATCGCCACTTGCCGCCGTCTCTTCATCGACATTAGCAACGTAGAGCACTGGTTTGATCGTGAGGAGGAAGAGCTGTTTGACGAACGGTTCCTCTTCTTCCGTGAAGGAGACAGAACGCGCAGGCTGACCATCTTCCAGCGCAGCTTTTAATTTCTCTAATACATTAGCTTCGACTACAGCATCGTGCTGTTTGGTTTTCGCCGCTTTGACGGCTTTTTCGTAGCGTTTATTGACTGTTTCTAAATCTGCCAGAATCAATTCAAGGTTGATTGTTTCGATATCATCTTTCGGGGAGATCCCACCGCTGACGTGCGTGATATTGTCATCATCGAAACAGCGCACCACGTGACAGATCGCATCGACTTCGCGGATATTGGCTAAGAATTTGTTCCCGAGTCCTTCACCTTTTGAAGCGCCCTTCACGATACCAGCGATGTCGGTAAATTCAAACGTTGTCGGTACCGTGCGCTTCGGTTGATACATGGCGCTCAATTTGGTCAGGCGCTCATCCGGTACTTCGACAACACCGACGTTCGGATCGATCGTTGCGAAAGGATAATTCGCTGCCTCAACGGATGATTTCGTAATAGCATTGAATAGCGTCGACTTCCCCACATTCGGCAAGCCGACAATTCCTGCAGTTAATGACATAAGTCTCTTCACGCTTCCTTTTCAGTTTCTTCTGATGCTTTTTGAATGACAGTTTTCATTTTACGATTAAATTCACGGCGCGGCATCATGACTGATTGTCCGCAGCCCTGACATTTGATACGAATATCCGCACCGAGGCGGATAATGCGCCAGGCATTCTCACCACACGGATGCGGTTTGCGCATACGCACGATGTCATTCAGTTCATAATCCTTATTGACCATCTGTCTCCCTCTCAATCATCAATTCGAATATCCAAAATATCCAAAATGCGAGTCAGATCATCTTTAGATAAATATTCAATCTCAATCTTACCGTGATCGCCACGATCTTTGATTTGTACGGTCGTGCCGAATTTATCCATCAGGCGATCCTCGTTTTCGCGGAGATACGCGGGACGTTCGGTCACGGGTTTGACTTCAACCGGGTCAGCCGGTTCATTCAACGCGCTAACCTTCTTCTCGAGTTCGCGCACGGTCATGCCTTCTTCAACCACTTGGTGTGCAAGCCGCGACTGTTCTTTTTTACTCTTGAGTCCCAAAAGCGTGCGCGCTTGACCGGCAGATAGTTTACTGGCCTGCACGAGCTGCTTGACATCATCGTTCAAGTCCAACAAGCGCAGCATATTCGCGATATACGAGCGGCTCTTCCCGAGGCGTTCAGCGGCTTGCTTCTGCGTGATATTCAACTGGTCCATCAAGCGACGATACGCCCCCGCCTCTTCCAACGGGGTGAGATCTTCCCGCTGGAGATTTTCGACCACGGCTAAGGCAATCATCTGTTCATCCGTCAGTTGACGTACGATCGCCGGAATGGTCTGCATACCTGCGAGTTGGCTCGCGCGGGTACGCCGTTCACCCGCAATCAGCTCGTAACCCTTCACTGCCGATTTCCGCACAATGATCGGCTGCAGTAAACCGGATGCTTTGATCGATTCCGCTAACTCTGCCAACGCGTCCTCATCGAAGTGCTGACGCGGTTGGTACGGGTTCGGGCGAATCGCTGCGATATCGAGTTCCTGCACACTTTCACTCGAGGCAACATCATCCGTCAGATCATCGATAAACGTCTGTTGGTGCGGTTCGTTGTCACTGGTTTCTGCCGTCTCATCCAGCGCCGACAATGGATCGGAAAAAAGTGCATCGATCCCCCGTCCCAATCCTTTATTTTTCTTACGCTTGGTCATTGTGTTCGAGCACTTCCTTTGCCAATTCGAGGTAGACCTCGGCACCGCGCGAGCGCTTGTCGTAATCGATAATTGCCTGCCCGTAGCTCGGAGCTTCGGACAACCGCACCGTCCGTGGAATCATTGTTTTGTAGACTTTATCCTTGAAATAGCGACGCACTTCATCGATGACTTCCTTGCTGAGATTCGTCCGCGTATCCACCATCGTCATCAGCACCCCTTCAATCGTGAGGTCCGGATTGAAATGTTTCTGCACGAGTTGAATCGTACTCAACAGCTGGCTCAACCCTTCTAGCGCATAGTATTCACTCTGCACCGGAATCAGCACACTATCCGCAGCGGTAAAGGTATTGATCGTCAAGTTGCCCAAAGCTGGCGGACAGTCGATCAGGATAAAGTCATAGTCATCTTTGACGGCGGCGACTGCGTATTTCATCAAGCGTTCGCGGTGTGCCATCGACGATAATTCGACCTCACCACCGGCCAATTGGATGGTCGCTGGTACCAGCTGCATGTTTTCGCGCGACGTCTCAACGATCGCATCTTTGATTTCGACATCGTTGATCAGCACATCGTACAAATCATGCGGGACTTCAGATTTGTTGACGCCGAGTCCACCCGTCGCATTGCCCTGCGCATCACTATCGATCAAGAGAATCTTCTTGCCTTCGTAAGCTAAACTCGCTGCTAAATTAACCGCGGTGGTGGTTTTACCGACACCGCCCTTCTGGTTGGCGATAGCGATGACCTTTCCCATGGTTTAACCTCCCTTATCATTAAAAAAGAGAACGAAGGTTGCTCCGTTCCCTCGCATTCATTCAGGGACGCTCGCCGTCCCCTCGCTTATATTCCCATCTATTGTATCAAAAAATCATGTGGATTTTAAAACTTATTCCAGTTCCCGTTCAATTTTCCGTTTCCCCGATGGCCTGCTTGTTCGGGGTACCAGCTTTCCGCGGATACTTCTTCGGTGTGGCTTTCGTTTTCTGTACGGTAATGATGTGGCGGGCACCTTCCTCACCCGGTAATTCGAACGTGCGGTCGTGCAGCGTTTGGCCCCCGAGCACTTGAAGCGCTTTGTCAGCCTGTACCAGCTCCGACTCGCCCTTGCTGCCTTTCATCGCGATAAACGCCCCGTTCAATTTGACGAACGGCAGGCAGTACTCACTGAGCACCGTCATACGTGCCACCGCGCGTGCAGTGACCACATCGAACTGCTCGCGATAGTGCTTATCCCGACCGACGATTTCAGCGCGCCCATGAACGGTTGTGATACCGGTCAATCCCAACTCTTCAATCACTGTGTCCAAGAACGTCATACGCTTCTTCAGACTGTCGAGGACGGTAATCTGTAGGTCCGGCATGGCGATTTTTAACGGAATACTCGGGAAACCGGCACCACCGCCAACATCGAGCAGGGTGTGTGCCTCATTCAGTGACCGTAATTCTGGAATAATGGTTAATGAATCGTAAAAATGCTTCAAATAAACCTCAGCTTTGTCAGTAATCGCCGTGAGATTCATGCGTTGATTCCAGTCGATCAATAACTCATAAAAATGCGCAAATTGTGCCAGTTGCTGGTCCGTGAGCGTTACACCCAACGCCTGCACGGCCGCCCTAAATGTTTCAGTATCCATCTCTGCCTCCCGAGCCAATAGTCCCCTCTAGTATACCAAGAAAAAACCTTCGAACCATAGCGGCTCGAAGGTTATGTACTAAAAAATATCTTTTTAAGTTAATGGATTAAAATTCAGGGTAAACGGGAAACACGTGCGTGAGATCGAGCACATCCTGTTTGATTTCATCAACCGAACGACGCTTTTTCAACGTATCCGCGATCAAATGACCGATACGTTCCATTTCTGCTTCTTTCATCCCGCGTGTGGTTGCAGCCGGTGTTCCGATACGCAAGCCGCTCGTCAAGTTCGGTGAGAGCTGTTCGTTCGGTATCGTGTTCTTGTTGACGGTGATTTTGACTTCATCGAGCATGGTTTCGGCTTCCTTACCATTCAGTCCGAAGCCCGTTAAATCGATTAAAAGCAAGTGATTATCCGTCTCGCCTGTAATGATATCGAAGCCTTCGTCGCTCAATGTCTGTGCCAACACCTGTGCGTTCTTGATAACCTGTTTCGTATGCTCGTGGTATTCCGGGGTTAAGTCCTGTTTGAACGCCACCGCTTTGGCAGCGATGATGTGTTCGAGAGGACCACCCTGAAGCCCTGGAAATACGGCTTTGTCGATTTTCTTAGCGAGCTCTTCCTTGCACATAATAATGCCCCCGCGCGGTCCTCTGAGGGTCTTGTGCGTAGTGGTTGTTACAATATCGCAGTATGGGAATGGACTCGGGTGCTCGCCCGTTGCGACTAGGCCCGCAATATGTGCAATGTCAGCCATCAATAATGCGCCGACTTCATCCGCAATCTCACGGAATTTCTTAAAGTCGATCGTACGCGGATAAGCGCTCGCCCCGCAGACGATCAATTTCGGTTGCACTTCTTTCGCTAATTCACGCACGGCATCGTAATCAATGCGCCCGGTTTCAGCATCGACACCGTAATGATAGAATTCGTACAACTTCCCAGAAATATTAACTTTAGAACCATGTGACAGGTGCCCACCTTCTGAGAGGTTCATCCCGAGCACTTTATCGCCCGGTTTCAACACCGCGAGGTAAGCAGCCATATTAGCATTGGAGCCGGAGTGTGGTTGCACGTTCACGTGGTCGCAACCGAACAGTTCCTTCGCGCGATCGATCGCTAATTGTTCGATAACATCGATATTTTCACAGCCACCGTAGTACCGTTTGCCCGGCAATCCTTCCGCATATTTATTCGTCGCAATGCTGCCTGCCGCCTCCAATACGGCTGGCGAGGCGTAATTTTCGGACGCAATCAATTCAATATTTTCTTCTTGACGCTGTAATTCTTTGACTAATGAATCATAAACTTCGGGATCTGTTTGTTTAATCGCTTCATAAACCATTTTCATCGGCTCCTTTATTATAATTCTGAAACAATCATACCACTTTTTACTAAAGATATACGTCTTCTTGTTCAGCAGCGATATTGTCCAATAGTTGTATAAACAAACTGCTTATCACTATTATAGCCTATCTATTCACAAATTAATAAAGCGTTATCTTTACTTTATTATAGCTTATTTCAGGCGACAAATAAACGTAATCTGTGATATAATTGGCTCAATTGCTTACGGTCTGTCCGAAGCAATATTGTTTATTGTCACGCACGAGAAAAGGAGCAAAGCTATGAAAGCTATACCCCGCGAACAACTGCGCGAATTATCCGCGATGAAGCGGAATCTTATTTTAATTGCTTGTTGCTGCTATATGGTATTCACCCTCTCAGCAACATCTGGACTATCCGCAGTGCTTACACCATTATTATCGCGTTACGACGCGGTAGACTATTTTTCACTGACAACCACCATTAGTACAATCGGTATGCCACTGATGACACCGATCGGCGGTAAATTGGCTGATATTTTCGGCTTAAAGAAAATGTTGCTGTACCCGCCGCTGATTGCCGGTATCTTATTAGCGATTTTACCATTCATGCCGACATTTACGACGTTTACTATCGTCCAATTCTTAATGAGCCTAGCTATCGGGTTATACGTGGTTGCACCGTATGTCATCGCTAAATTCCTAACGGATGCGCCGAATGTCCCGAAATACATGGGATTTTTAGCCAGCGCGATGGCACTCGGTTCATTCCTCGGCCCATTGCTGGCAGGATTCTTTGCTGATTTCGGGATGTTATCTCTAGGTATCAATATCACAGCGATCTTCCCGTTTATCGGTTTTCTGATCATTCTATTCGTTATGCCACAAACAAAGGGTGATCCGAATATTTCGTTCGACGGTGTAGGCGCGATACTCATGCCAATCACCGTTATTCTGTTCGTATTTATCTTTGATCGCCTACCTGAATTAGGTTGGACGAACCCATTGATTCTGATCGGTTTCGCCGTACTGATCGCTCTCGTTGCTGGATTTGTTTACTACGAGAATCGCAAGCAAAACTCAGGAGAGTCGCCATTAATACCAGTTCACCTCTTTAAGAACATTCGCTTCTCCGCATTGATTTTCGTCGGGATGGCTTGTTTCTGTTACCTCGCACCGTTGCTAGCTTACGGATCCACGGCCGCTTACGAATTAATGAATGCGGATAGTCAAGTGGTCGGTTTCTTCCCACTACCGCGTACCATCTTATCGATTGTTTTACCGGTAATTGTTGGTACTTGGGCTGGTAAGAAAGAAAAGAATCTCTGGCTATCTATCTTAATTACAGCCGTTACGGCGGCAATCGCGTTCATCCCATTGGTGTTCATTTCATCCTCAGTGCCTGTCTGGATTTTCTTCTTCACCTTCGCAATGTGTGGGTTCTCAGAATCTTTCCGTTCGGTATCGATCACGCCGACCGCACAGCAATTGCTATCGCTTGAAGATCTCTCAGCAGGAACCGCATTGATTAACTTCTCGAACTCACTGTCAGCGGTGATCAGTTCGTCGCTCGCTGCTTACCTCTTCGGTATCAACAGTAACCCAACTGCCGGCTTCCGTGCCGTATTCACCATGCTAGCTGTCATCGCATTCCTCGGTGCGCTCGTGACGCTGACCTTACTCAGACCGAAAAAGAACTAATCAATCATAGACCGTTGATCATTCGTATACGATGATCAGCGGTCTTTTTATATACACTTTTTTCGCGAAATTTTTGATAGTCTTTCAATGCGCCATGCCGCTGATAATTGGCATGCGTCTAATGCGTCTATCCTTAGTTATCATTAAATAGCTAACTGACTAAAAAGTTGTACTGAAGTATATGGCATACTTTATCAGTTCTCTATTGACTATCATTTGTGGTAGCATTTAAAACTATAGTATTCTTTCGCGGAATACTCATTTTTAATCACAATATAGAAGGAAGGCTATCTATTATGAAAGCTATCTCACGCGAACAATTGCGTGATTTACCTGCAAGCAAGCGTATGCTAATTTTAATCGCTTGTTGCTTATACCTCGCTTTTGCGTGGTCCTCAGTCGGCGCCATCTCGGCTGTAACGTTGCCAATCCTCAAGCAGTACAACGCGAAACAGTTCTTTTCGCTCACTACCGTTTGCGCCGAATTTCGTTATTTTTACACTCATTCAGTTCGTATTAACCTTAATGATTGGGACTTATTTGAATGGCCCGTACGTTATTGTTAAATTCTTGACTGATCAGGAAAATGTTCCAAAAGACATGGGGCTGTTTGGGACGGCTATGGCTGTCGGTACATTGCTTGGGCCGATCATCGCCGGCTTCTTTGCCGATAGGGGGTCGTTGGCATTGGCCGTTAATATAACCGCCATTCTGCCATTTGTTGGGGCAATACTAATACTGATCGCCATGCCGAAAATGGCAGGAAATACAAGTATCAAATTCGATGGCCTCGCAGCAGCAATCATGCCGATCGCAGTCATCTTATTCGTATTTATCTTCGATCGCTTACCAGAACTCGGATGGACGAATCCGATTATTTTGGTCGGACTCCTGGCGTTAATTCTATTATTCGGCTGGCTATTCTATTATGAAAACCGCAAACATAAACGCGGCGAAACACCGCTCATTCCGGTTCATCTGTTCAAGGACAAGAACTTTACAGCACTTATCCTGGTCGGCATAGCGTGCTTTTGTTATTTAACACCGCTATTATCGTACAGTTCAACAGCTGCTTATGAGTTACTGAATGCTAACAGTCAGATCGTCGGCTTATTCCCATTACCGCGTACGATTTTGACCATATTGCTGCCTGTAGCTGTCGGTGCTTGGGCAGGCAAAAAGCAGAGCAATCTCTGGAAATCGATCTTAATGGCAACGGTAACGATGACAATCGCATTCATTCCACTGATGTTCTTGTCAACATCATCATCTGTGCTCTTATTCTTCTTTACCTTCGCAATGTGTGGGATTTCGGAACCTTTCCGTGCCGTCTCGATCACACCAGCTGCACAGCAGAATTTATCTTCTGAAGAGCTCGCTGCAGGTACGGCATTGATCAACTTTGGGAACTCGCTCTCATCTGTTATCAGTGCATCGTTTGCGACTTATCTCTACGGTATCAGCAACAATCCAGCAACCGGCTTTAGACTCGTATTCACGATGCTCACAGTCATCGCCTTTGCAGGAATTATCATTACCTTATTCATCAACCCTAAAAAACAGCACGCATAGTAAATAAAATGAGAAAACCATAAGGAGGGAATCACATCCGTGATTCCCTCCTTTTTTGATTCACGCTCTCTGACTATTCTTGCGACTTAAATACGATAGTAAACATACGCGATGACTCCCCTTAATAAAATTACGGCACCATAAGTACAGCCTTTTATCACTTTCATATATTTTATTGGTTCTTCAATTGGGGCATTGGATGGCTCCACATAGTCGAAGTCATTAATATGGGGGACAAGAGCGCTATTCGTAGCTTAATATAAACGCCTAGTTGCTTTTTAGGCACCATTACTCGAGATTTAATAACACGCGCTTTTACTGCACAGATGGAACAAATTGTCGACAAACAATCTAATTATCTCATTTGAGTCTTTTGTTTTATCTGTTGTACTGTTAGAATAATTCATGGCGCAAGCTCCGTTTCTAGTTCGTTTTTGTTCACAATTACTTTAGCGGAAACTTGCGCTTTTTGCATGCACAAAAAAAGATGGGGAAAATTCCCCATCAGCTAAATTTGATGAACAACCAAAAAAACAGGTACCGCTAACAGTACCTGTTTCTTCGAAGCTACAAACGGGATTTGAACCCGTGACCTCCGCCTTACCAAGGCGACGCTCTACCAACTGAGCTATTGCAGCAAGGACTCATCATCTAAAATGAGATATCATACTCCGCAAGTAGGACTCGAACCTACGACATCTTGATTAACAGTCAAGCGCTTCTACCAACTGAGCTATTGCGGAATAAATAAAAAAACACTGCGCGGCAACGTCCTAGTCTCACAGGAGGAAACCTCCAACTACCTTCGGCGCTAAGAAGCTTAACGACTGTGTTCGAGATGGGAACAGGTGGGTCCTTCTTGCCATTGCCACCGCACAATGTTTTCGAGCGTTGTCCGCTCAAAACTGAATCAATCAATTACGCTAACCATTTCGTATCATCATTGCTTATCCGTTGGATAAGTCCTCGAGCGATTAGTATTTGTCCGCTTCACCTGTCACCAGATGGCCACTCCAAACCTATC
>JALEMJ010000012.1 GCA_022768285.1 Aerococcus sp. | reverse complement strand
TATGTGAAGGAACGACAAGCAGAATTAGAGAGGGGGTAAACAATGGAGAAAACAGAATTTCTTGAAAAGGTTAAAGGTGGCTTAATCGTCTCCTGCCAAGCATTGCCTGGCGAACCGATGTATACTGAACAAGGCGGTGTGATGCCACTCTTCGCTAAAGCAGCTAAAGAAGCTGGTGCAGTTGGCTTACGTGCTAATTCCATTCGCGATATTAAAGAGATTCGCGCGACAAATGATTTACCAATGATTGGTATTATTAAACGCGATTATCCGCCATCCAATGTCTACATTACGGCAACTATGAAAGAAGTTGATGAGCTCGTTGAGACAGGCGTTGAGGTGATTGCCTTGGACTGCACGTTGCAAGAACGTCCAGATGGTACAACTGTTGCGGAATACATTAAAGCGATTAAGGCTAAGTATCCTGAGCAACTATTGATGGCTGACATTGCGACGTATGAAGAAGGTGTCAATGCTTGGGAAGCTGGTATCGACTTTGTAGGGACAACGATGAACGGTCATACACCACAGAGCATTGAAAATCCTGTACCGACTGAAGAGCTTGTTAAGAAGTTCAAAGCGGACGGAATGACGGTGATTGCTGAGGGTGGTATTCACTATCCTGAAGACGCCCGTCACATCCAAGAACTCGGTGCAGATGGCATCGTTGTCGGTGGTGCGATCACACGTCCGAAAGAAATTGCAGAGCGTTTTATTGAAGCGCTCCAAGGATAATGTTATAATAATTAAACCTTTGTTGGTCAGATAAAAGCTGCTGACCGCGAGGTGAATAATAGCTGAATATGATTAGAGTAGTGGGAAGTTTGGTCACGTGTGGAGGGTCGGACTTCTCACTTTTTTGATAGGAGGTGGAGCTATGGGCATGGAAACGCTAGATGAAGTTCTGAATATTGATGATGCAGTCAAACGTATTAAGGACGAACAAGCGGAAAGTGTGACCACTTTCAAGAAAGAACAAGACGAGCGTGTCAAAGCAGCACGTCAAAAAGCGGAGGAAGAAGCGAGAGCGGAGAGCGAGAAGCGACAGCAACAGTCGAAAGAACGCTTAGAAGCTTTTGAAAAACAGAGTCAGGAAGACTTTGAACACCGCAAGGAACAGCGCGAAGCATTTTTTGCGAAACAGCGTGATGAAATGGTTCAGAAAGTGAAGAAGGAGGTGCTTAACCAGTATGGCAATCGCTGAAGTTAATAAAGTCACACTTGTCACCTTTAGAGATAAGAAGGATCGTGTACTCAAACGGCTGCAGAATCTGCAGAATGTGCATGTGACGGATTTCAATCAGACGCTACAGGATCAAGATTTCGAAACGACCTTGGCATCGTCTGATGGCAGTGAAAGTGAGAAGCGTTATCAGGAAGCCGAACAAGCCCTCAATATTCTGAATGAATACCAAGCATCGTTGAGTTTGCTAGATAAATTCAAGCGTGCGCGCAAAAAACGCCCTGTTTTATCGATCGAAGCGCTGGATAGCGTGACATTGAATCAGAACAATGGCCGTAGAATCCATGAAATCGTGGCACAGCAAGAGGAACGTCACCAAATTCAGGGCAAAATTGAAAATATTGATGATACCATCGATGACTTATCGCCGTGGAAACAGGTTGATGTGCCACTGAGTGCGCTTCAGGACATTCCTTATGTAACGGTACGTTATGGTTCGGTATTGAATGATGATAATCGCTCACACTACAAATCATTGAACGATGAGGCATTCTACATCGAAGAGATTTCTTCAACAGATAAACAGATTAATGTGTTAGCTGTCTATGAGAAGAAAGATGCCGATCATTTTGCTGAGGTTGCTGAGCATGCGGGGTTCCAAGACCTTTCGCTAGACAAAACGCTCTCACCAGCTGAACGGCTCGATGATCTTAAAACGAAACGTGAGGCATTGAAGCAGCGTGAGAAGGAAATTGTTGATGCATTAAAGAATGATACGCAAATCATTCCAGCCATTAAGTTATTGAGCGAGGCTTTTTACAATCGTTGGCAACGCCAAAAACTCGACCACATGATTTATCACAATGACTACTTAGTTGTGATCCAAGGCTGGGCGATTGCGGACGATATTGAAGATATTCAGTCGCAGCTCGATGAATCGGTAGGAAATCCCAATTATGCGATGTTTGTCGAAAAACCAACGGATGATGAGATCTCAGATAATGAAGTGCCAGTTAAACTGAAAAATAACGGTTTAGTGGCGCCATTTGAGATGTTTACAGAAATGTATGGTGTACCGGCTTACGATGCGATCGATCCAACCCCACAAGTCATGCCGTTTTATGCATTATTCTTCGGTATGATGATGGGCGACTTGGGTTACGGGATTCTGCTACTCGTCGGCTCGTTGCTTGCACGCTGGCTATTCGATTTATCGGATACCATGCAGGTGATTACGAAGCTCGGCGTGATCCTGAGTATTCCAACGATTATTATGGGAATTGCGTACGGCTCGTTCTTCGGCGTATCGTTACCATTCAAGTTAATTGATCCATTGAATGATGCAATCACGCTGATGGCTATTTCTGTAGTTATCGGTGCCATCACTATTTATGCCGGATTACTTACGAAGACGTATCTCGAGCTTCGCCACAAAAACTATCTCACCGCCTTTACGGACGGGATTAGTTGGCTAGTGTTGCTCTCCAGTTTCTTCGGACTCGGTGCGGGTGCAATGCTCAATATGCCATTAGTCCTAAAAGTTAGCGGTGTTATTGCTATCGTGACTGTTGTTGCGATGATTGCCGTGCCGCCACTAGTAGCGTCTGAACATAAAGGGGCAGCACTTGGTGGCAGTGTGTACAACGTATACGGCGTGACAAGTTATATTGGTGACTTTGTCAGTTTCACGCGTCTGATGGCGTTGGGATTATCCAGTGGTAGTATTGCGATGGCCTTCAACTTATTGGTCAGCTTGCTACCAGGCCCTGCACGTTTTACGGTTGGAATCGCATTGATTGTGTTATTACATGCTTTTAACATGTTCCTTTCCGTATTGAGCGCGTATGTTCATAGCTTGCGCTTAATTTTCGTTGAATTCTTCGGTAAATTCTATGAAGGTACAGGTAATAAATTTACGCCGATTGGGATCTTGCAAAAATATACTCATCTCGATCGGTAAGGCATACAATAGATATATATATAATTTGAATTAGGGAGGCAATCATATAATGGAAACTTGGTTAAATTTTTTCACTGAGCACGGTGGGATGTTCCTCGCAATGCTTGGTATTGCAATCGCAGTAACATTCAGTGGGATGGGATCAGCACGTGGTGTCGGTGAGACCGGTGCTGCGGCATCCGCGCTACTCAAGGACCAGCCGGATAAATTTGCGAATGCATTGATTTTGGTCCTTTTACCAGGGACACAAGGACTTTATGGATTCGTTATCGCATTCATGATTTACATCCAAATGAGTCCAGACATGTCATTAGAACAAGGTTTAGCGTACTTAGCTGCTGGGATTCCAGTAGGGTTAGTTGGTTTAATTTCTGCTAAATATCAGGGACGCGTAGCCACATCTGGTATGCAGATCTTAGCTAAACGCCCTGAAAACGTGACGAATGCCATTGTACTTTCTGTAATGGTCGAAACGTACGCTATTTTGGGATTATTGATGTCACTATTCATGTGGTTAACGGCAAACGGTATGTAACACTTTTGAAATTCCATCAAAAGGAGGGATTACCGGATGGCTACGATAGAAGAGATTAAAGATAACGTCCTCTCTAAAGTTAAACAAGAAGAGGAAGAAAAAGCACAACGGGAAAAAGAAAAAATTAAACAAAAAACTGAGGAACAATTGAAACAGATTGATTCCGAAAGTGAAAATCAGCGCGCACGTTTTAAAAAAAGTGATGAACAGGCAGAGAAGAATAAACAGCAGCAGATTAAAAAGGCACAGCGCTCGAAAGAATTGGAAATGCAGGATCATCTCGTGCAGGATGTCTTTTCGAAAGCGTTGGACGAATTAAATGAACTGTCAGCTGACGAGCTCTACGACTTAATTGACCAAGCGCTTACCGTCGTACCTGATCGCGACACGGTGTTGCTCTACGGTGCCAATAATGCACATACACTCAGTGATGCGCAAATTCAGGACTTACAGGCAAAGCACCAGCACGTCACGGTTTCCAATGAGACGGTGAGACGTGCGGGTGGCTTCATCTTATCGCAGGATGCTGTCGATTATAACTACACGTTCAGCGCCTTACTCGCAGAAGTTGAAAATGCACTCTCGGCATCGTTCATTCAGATGGCAGAAGATGAGGAGGAATAGTTATGGTACTGGATTATGGTGGTATCAATGTCACAGTCCGTATCAAGGAACAACAGCTCTTCACTGCCGATGATTATAAGAAATTAATGCAGGCGAGCAACGATGAGAGTCGTACACTTCTCAGTGATCATGGCTATGATGTCAGTGATGAGAAGTCACTCGAAACGATTTTCAAAGATCGTCTCAAAAAGGATTTTCGTGAGTTCTATAAAGACGCCCCTGATACGCGATTGTTGGACATCTTCGCCTTGCGCAGCGACTATCACAATCTGAAAGTCCTCTTCAAAGAGAAAATCAGTGGCGATAAGCTCGACGATCTGTATCTACCGTATGGTCATTACGATATCGATATTCTGCGTCAATTAGTCGAAACGGATGATGAAATCACCGGATTTCCAGAACCAATGACGCAGGCCATTACGAAGATCAAGCAAGCAGTGTCCGACCTCGATGATGTCAACGCGATTTCAATCATCTTAGATTTAGGCTATTTAAATCACATGAAGTTACTAGCTGAAGAGATTGATGATCCCGAACTGAGCGAAGCATTGATGACACAACTGGATGGCATTAATTTCATGATGGCTTTGCGGATGCATCACGCGGATCGCTCGAAGGGTTTCATGTCCGCCACACTGTTCGATGGTGGGAACGTACCGACCGATGAATTAATCGATATCGTCGAAAGCGATGATCACGAACGCTACCGTCAATTAGTCGATCGCGTGTTCAATGATCGTGCCATTTCGGACGTCGTCACGTCGGATGATTTCAACATGACGAAATTAGAACATGCCATCACCGAACATACGGCAGATCGGATGCGTGATGCGAAATTAGAAGCATTCGGACCGAAACCGTTGCTCAGTTATCTGTGGTTCTTGCAGAATGAAATGAACAACATTCGTTTAATCTTCATCGGTAAGGCGAATAGTCTCGATCACGACATGATTGAAGAAAGGATGCAACCGATCAATGAAGGCTAAAATTGGTGTCGTCGGTGAAGGCGACGTGGTTTTCCCGTTTAAGTTGCTCAATTTCTCCACATTCTCTGTTGAAAATGCGAGTGACGCGCGAAAAACCATCAAACAGTTAGCAGATGATGACTACGGTGTCATCTATCTCACTGAAAATATTGCAAAAGAATTACCGGACGTCTTGCGTTTCTATGAATCACAGACCGTTCCTGCCATAATCGTCATCCCGTCGCAACAGGGATCGAGCGGATTTGCGCATGAACATCTCAGAGAAACGGTCAGACAGGCGACCGGACAAGATATCTTAGATTAAGGAGGGGAACTTTTGGAAGCCGGAAAAATTATTGAAGTTTCTGGTCCGTTGATTAAAGCGGCCGGAATGGCGGATGCGTACGTACAGGAAGTATGTTACGTCGGTGACCTGCACTTAACAGGTGAGGTTATCGAAATGCACGGCGACGTCGCATCAATTCAGGTATATGAGGAAACATCAGGATTGAAACCAGGCGAACCTGTTGAAGCCAGTGGACACCCACTGTCGGTCGAATTGGGACCTGGTCTATTAACCAAGATGTTCGACGGTATTCAACGTCCACTCAAAGAATTCCAAAACTTAACTGATTCAGATTACTTAAAACGTGGGGAACAGGTCGACCCATTAGAGAAGGATAAATCGTGGGAATTTGAAGCCGTGAAATCAGTCGGTGATACGGTTGAGCCGGGCGACATTGTCGGCACTGTTCAAGAAACCGATATTATCACTCACAAAATCATGGTGCCTCAAGGGGCAAAAGGTAAACTGACCAAGATCGAGAGTGGTGAATACACCTTAAAAGATGACGTGTACACTATCGAATCAGAAGATGGGGAAACGAAATCTTACGGGTTGAGTCAACGCTGGCCGATTCGTGTCGGTCGTCCATTCAAGGAAAAACTCGTTCCTGATCAGATCTTGCCGACTGGGCAGCGCGTGGTTGATACATTCTTCCCGATCACTAAAGGTGGGGCAGCTGCGATTCCAGGACCGTTCGGCGCTGGTAAGACAGTGTTACAGCACCAGATCGCCAAATTCGCCGAAGCCGATGTGGTTGTCTACGTCGGATGTGGTGAACGTGGCAACGAAATGACGGAAGTTCTAAATGAATTCCCACAGTTAAAAGACCCGAAGACCGGAAAATCCATCATGGAACGTACGATCTTGATTGCGAATACTTCCAACATGCCGGTAGCTGCGCGTGAAGCGTCCATCTACACGGGAATTACCATTGCGGAATATTACCGTGATATGGGTTACTCCGTTGCCATCATGGCCGATTCAACTTCACGTTGGGCTGAAGCGTTGCGTGAAATGTCCGGACGTTTGGAAGAAATGCCAGGGGACGAAGGTTACCCAGCCTACTTGGGGTCACGTATCGCCGAATACTACGAACGTGCGGGTCACGTTTTGACACTCGGCTCAGACGACCGCGATGGTTCAGTAACAGCTATCGGAGCCGTATCGCCGCCAGGTGGGGATATCTCTGAACCAGTCACACAGAACACTTTGCGTGTGGTTAAGGTTTTCTGGGGCTTGGATTCTTCACTGGCACAACAGCGTCACTTCCCAGCGATTAACTGGTTGGATTCTTACTCGCTCTACAGTGATACCGTCCGTAAGAAATTAGCGGATCGTCTCGATAGTCACTGGGGAGAGATGGTTCAGGAGTCCATGAACATTCTTCAGCACGAAAAGAGTTTGAACGAAATCGTTCAGTTGGTCGGTGTGAACTCACTGTCTGACAGCGACCGTTTGGAATTGACCGTAGCACAGATGCTGCGTGAATCCTACTTGCAGCAGAACTCATACAACGAAATTGATCAAACCGCTTCGATGGATAAACAGCTCACGATGTTGAAGACGATTTTAGCCTTCAATGACGAAGCGAAACACGCCCTGGAGGTCGGCAGTTACTTCGATGAGATTATGAAGGGTACGGATGAATTGCGTGAAAAGATCGCACGTATGAAATATACGCGTGAGGAAGATCTCGATCAGATCGAAGAAATGCGCGATTCCCTCCCAGACAAATTCAAAGAAATCATTCAGGAAGGAGGTAACCGTTAATGTTAAAAGAATATAAATCGATTACGGATGTTTACGGTCCGTTGATGGTTGTCGAAGATATCGATGACGTCGCCTATGATGAATTAGTTGAAATTCATATGCAAAATGGCGAAACCCGTATTGGACAGGTATTAACCGTTCAAGAAAACAAGGCCATCGTACAGATTTATGGTGGGGGTTCCGGTATTAACTTGCGCGACTCGAAAGTGCGATTCACCGGTAAACCACTGACGTTCGGTGTCTCTCCTGATATTTTGGGACGTACGTTCGATGGGTTAGGCAATCCGATCGATCAAGGCCCACAGATTATTGCGGATGAAGAACGCGATATCAACGGCGAAGCGATCAATCCGGTTGCCCGTGAATATCCGGATGAATTCATTCAGACGGGGATCTCAACGATCGACCATATGAACACACTCGTTCGTGGGCAGAAGCTGCCGATCTTCTCTGGTTCAGGTTTGCCACATAAGGAATTAGCCGCACAGATTGCGCGTCAAGCAACGGTGTTAAATGACGATGCGGAATTCGCCGTCGTTTTCGCTGCCATGGGGGTTACCTTCGAAGAAGCACAGTACTTCAAGGATAACCTGGCAGAAACGGGAGCCTCGGATCGTTCCGTCTTGTTCCTCAACTTGGCGAACGACCCGGCCATCGAACGTCTAGCTACGCCGAAAATCGCGTTGACAGCCGCAGAGTACCTCGCTTATGAACGAGGTATGCACGTATTGGTGATCATGACCGATATGACCAACTATGCCGAAGCGTTGCGTGAAGTATCTGCTGCCCGTCGTGAAGTCCCAGGACGTGGGGGTTACCCTGGTTACCTGTATACGGACTTGGCAACGATTTATGAACGTGCTGGACGTATCGAAGGTAAAGAGGGTTCTGTGACACAGCTTCCAATCTTGACCATGCCGGAAGACGACATTACGCACCCGATCCCTGACTTGACGGGATACATCACTGAGGGTCAGATCATCCTCGACCACAGCCTCGATAATCAGGGTATTGAACCACCGATCAACGTGCTACCATCACTGTCACGTTTGAAAGACGAAGGAACTGGCGAAGGCAAGACGCGTGAAGACCATGCGGACACCATGAACCAGATGTTCTCTGCTTATGCGAAAGGTAAAGAAGCCAAAGAACTCTCCGTCGTGTTAGGGGAATCGGCATTGTCCGAATCTGATCGTCAATACTTGAAATTTGCGGATGAATTCGAGAAACAGTACGTCAACCAAGGTTTCGACACGAACCGTCCGATCGAGGAAAGTTTAGATCTGGCCTGGAAGATGTTGACGTACATTCCAAAGAGCGAATTGACGCGTATCGATGATAAATTGATCGAGAAATATTATCCGAAAACGGACAATGAGGCAGAGGATGATGCGTAATGGCAAACAAAAAGAATGTCAAGCCGACGCGAATGGAGCTCCAGTCGCTCAAAGGACAGCTTGAAATTGCTAAGCGCGGGCATGACTTGTTGAAGAACAAACAGGACGAGCTCATGCGTCAGTTCATTCCACTCGCCAAAGAGACAGATAAATTGCGTCAAGAGGTCGAGGAAGCATTAACCGATGCGCTCAAAGACTTCGCGCTTGCGACAGCCTTGACGAATCGCGCCTACCTCGGTGAAGTGGTCGCCCTGCCACCGCAAGCCGTCAGTTTGGATATTCAGACGAAGAATATCATGAATGTGAAGGTACCACAGATGAACTTCTCCGTGAGTGAAGAGGATGAGAGTGACCAGGAACGCTTTACATACAGTTACTTGAACACGCCGAGCGAATTCGACCACTCCGTCGATCTGTTGCTGGAAGTTATGCCTTCCTTACTAAAATTGGCTGAAAAAGAAAAACAAATTCAACTCATGAGCGGTGAAATCGCTGAAACCCGTCGACGCGTAAATGCGTTAGAATATCGCATGATTCCGGACACGGAAGAAACCATCGCCTATATCGAAAACCGACTGGCCGAAAATGAACGTTCCACAAAGGTTCGACTCATCAAAGTCAAAGACATGAGCAAATAGCTATAAAGAAGCTCGAGCTGCTAACTGGCTCGGGTTTTTTATTTTAGCCTTATAATTCAGTATAATAGGGGACGTAGCGTATTCATTACAACAGCAGATAATACTGAAAATATGGAGCGAAAAATGATAAGTACAAATTCAAAACCGAAAGTTGCTTTCGTCTGCGTACACAATAGTTGTCGCAGTCAGATTGCAGAGGCACTCGCTAAAAAAATCGCGGGAGACACCTTCGAGATATACTCGGCGGGTACTGAATTAAAAGATCGCATTAACCCGGATGCCGTCCGACTGATGAAAGAAATCTACAACATTGATATGGAAAAGACGCAGCAACCAAAACTCCTCAACGACATTCCAACGGTTGACATTTCGATTACTATGGGTTGCGACGTCTATTGCCCAGTCATCGAAAACCAATACACGGAAGATTGGAATCTCGACGATCCAACTGCTGAATCTGATGACAAATTCAAAGCAGTCATTGTGGAGATTGAACAGGACGTGCGCGATTTAAAAGCAAAATACTTAGCGTATCGAGAGGAACAGAATAAGTAATCCAAATAATCGGATGAGCTGGGGATTTAGGTGTTTATCATGGATGGTATAACAGCACACAAGTATTCTTTCGCGAACAAAACAACTCTTGAAAAGGAGGCGAAATGTGGCTACTTTTATTGCTGTAGAATCTTTTCGCCTGATGAAATTGAAGATTGGTGTGAGAATCAACCAGATTGGACGGCCATTTGTCTCTATTGTACTATCGATTCCGTCATAGGGGAATCAGTAGGATATCCTTTGACGCGTGAAGCATTAAAAAAGATGCATGATGAGTGGCTCTAATACTTGAATAGCCATGCTGAAGAGTGGGTTGTAACAAAGTAATTAGTGTATCGAAAGCAACGGATCAATTAATGAGGTCGGCGAAAGTGAGGGATTAGTATGTTTCTATTGTTCTTTTTTATGTATATTTTCCCTTTGTTTTTCATACTGGTCCCGCCGATTGGGACTCGTCCGGTATTTAAAGTTGCTGCTATCTTGATTGGCTTCACATTCTGGATGGTCCAGACCTATTTAATTTCTAAGTTTATTACTGTGCCACGTAAAATGGAGGAAGCGCATCAACGCGTTCGTGAGAGCGGACAGCGTGTGCAAGCAGAAATTCTCGCTGCTGGGGATGTATGGGTATCGGATGATTATCCATCGAAACGACTACTCGTGCAGTTTCAGAATCTCTCTGGCAATGCTGTTAAGGCCTATGTGACTTTTACTGATACACAGGTGGAAGCGAAACGTTTTGCGGTTGGAAACGCACTTGATTTAAAGCTCAATACTAGTGGCTCAGCGCCGGCATTCACGATCGATGGTGCCACGTATGAACGAACTGCTAGTCGCTGGCCCTGGGTGTGGCTCATCTTCAATATCATTTATATGGTCGTTTTCTTTATCGGCTTGTACATCATGCAACGTTACGTTTGGAAGCTATCATTGACAAGCCCATGGATGTGGGCACCGATTCTCGGGACGATCATGTTGCTGCTCGAGCTCAAAACAATCGGGAACCCGCATTTGAACGATAGTTACTATTCAGCCGGTACGGCAGTTTCAGCGGCTTCTTTCGGTGAATTACTATTGCACGGCACGACAACGGAAGGTCAGGTCATTAATTTTGCACAGACGGGTACTTATATCAATCAGCAACCTGAGATTTCGTTTTCAGTAATGTATACTGATGCCTCTGGACACGAAATCAGTCGTCGGTTCAAGCAGGTGATTCCGCTCACGGAGCTGTATGCATTGAAAAAAGGTGAAGCGGACGTTATCTATCTGCCGAATAACACCAATCAGTTGATGATACATTTAGGCGATTAATGGCGTGGTTAAGTAATCAATAGCGCAGTGAGGAGGTGCACAATGAGGTCATATCAAGATATCAATAAAGAAACCATCGATCGGTGGGTTGAAGAGGGCTGGGAATGGGCTCAGCCTATTTCCCATGAAGACTATTTGAAGGCACAGGAAGGCCAATGGGATGTTCTATTAACACCGACGAAGCCCGTCCCGCACGAATGGCTCGGTGACTTGAAAGGTAAGAAAGTGCTAGGTTTAGCGTCAGGCGGCGGTCAACAGATGCCGATATTTAGCGCGCTGGGTGCGGACTGTACCGTTATTGATTATTCTTCAAGACAGATTGCACTGGAGCGAGAAATAGCTGGGCGAGAGAATTATCAGATCCAATTGATCGAAGGTGATATGACAAAGCGTCTACCTTTCGCCGATGAAACATTCGATCTTATTTTTCATCCCGTATCAAATTGTTACATTGAAGATGTACAGCATGTATTCAATGAGGCGTACCGCGTACTGAAAAAAGGTGGCGTTTTTCTCGCCGGATTGAATAATGAAATCAATTATATTGTCGACGAGACTGAAGAGAAAATTGTGTGGCGGATGCCGTTTAATCCATTAAAAGATAAAGCAGCACGAGAATTTTTGAACGAAGCGAACGCCGGCATGCAATTTTCCCATACGACGACAGAACAAATCGGCGGACAATTAAAAGCTGGATTCACGCTATGTGACATGTACGATGATACCAATGGCGAGGGACGGCTGCATGAATTAAATATTAAAACGTATATTGCGACGAAAGCAGTGAAACCATGAGACTCTGGCACGAAGATTTAATTTCAAACCTTCCCCGTCAACAGTTGCTCGGGCAACATCGCGAATGTTGTGCGTTGCGCGGTAATGGCTGGGGACGACCGCATGCAACGGTTAATTATGTGTTCGATCACAGTCCGTACAAGCTGTTTCAATATCATACGCTCGTCATGGATGAAATGACAGGGCGTGGCTACAACGTAGATGCGAATTGGCGTGATCCTCTTTATCGCGGCAAGTCCTGTGAACCTTACCATGAATTATCAGAAGTCCCACGAACGCATCCCATTTATCGGGAACATAATGATGCATACAAGCAAGAGTGCCTGGATAATTTAGCAGAAAAAGGGATTAGGTTGTAATTTTATCCATTAAAAAATCCACGATATCGCATGAATGCTATCGTGGATTTTCATTATCAGTTGTTTAGTCAGTTGATGAAACTAAATGTTAGTTAATTAAGCGTTTTTCAATTCGTCGTAGTCGACAGCTTTGACAGTGACGTTGATGTTGCCTTTGGTAGCTTTGGAGTAAGGGCATACTTCGTGCGCTTCGTTAGCCAATTGGTGTGCTTCGTTCAATGTAATGCCTTCGACACCAACTTCGAGCTCAACAGATAACTTGAAGTCGTTTGTCGGACGAACGTACATATGAACAGTTGCGCCGACTAGAGAATCACCTTCGACACCGTGTGCTTTTTTCACAACACCGAGTGCGGAGTTGAAACATGCGCTGTATCCTAAAGCGAACAGTTCTTCAGGGTTAGTGCCCTCAGCGTTGCTACCAGGTGCGGCGATATCAACGTGGAAATCGCGATCGGTCAAGCGACTAGCCCCACCGTCACGGCCACCGTGGTTAACAGCTTTTGTTTTGAAGTTTTCTTTATAATCTGCCATATCTATTGGCTCCTTTCACAAACTCAACTAACTAATGTACACGTTACCACATTTTTTTGCGGAATGCACCTCATAGGGGTTGAAGAGTTGTTATTTTTTTAGAATTGTGGCAAAATAGCGTTGTTTATTCAGAAAATAATTCACGAAGTTGCGCAAAAACGTGCAGCGGTGCGTTTAGAGGAGGAGAATAGATGACAGCGAGGATAGACAGCCAATATGGTGAAATTGGTATCGATAACGATGTGATCAGTAAGGTAGTCGGTATTGCGACCACCGGAAATTACGGGGTCGTCGGGATGGTGTCTAAGAATCAGATCAAAGACGGCATCCAGAACATCCTCGGATTCGACAACTACTCTAAGGGAGTCGTGATCAATCATGACGATGATAAAATTATCGTCGAGGTTTACGTGACCGTTGAGTTTGGGACGAAAATCTCTGAAATTTGCCGCAATGTGCAACGTTCTGTGAAATACGATTTACAAAGATACCTAGGCATTCAAGCAAATGTAGTGAATGTGTATGTCCAGGGCATTCGTGTCACCGATGAGTAACGGCGAGCGATATAAGGAGGATTTCAGTGAGTAAGCAAGTAACAGCAATTGATGCTGAGCAATTCCGTCGTATGGTCGAGGCTGCTAATGAGCAACTGACGGCGCATGCTGATTTTGTGAATTCTTTAAACGTTTTTCCGGTACCAGATGGGGATACGGGAACGAATATGTCCCTATCGTTTCAGACGGGTGTTGAACGCGTTCGCGGTGCGAAGGAAACACGCATTGATGAGTTAACGCAAGTCTTAGCGAAGGGCTTGCTCCTCGGTGCGCGCGGGAATTCGGGGGTTATTTTATCTCAGTTATTCCGTGGCTTTGCTAAAGGCTGTGAGGGTGAAGAGACGCTCGATGCCAAGGACTTTTCGCGCGCATTAAATGAGGGTGTGAAGGTCGCTTATCGTGCAGTCATGAAACCGGTCGAAGGAACATTATTGACGGTTGCCCGTGAATCAGCTGAAGCTGGTGAAGCATACGCGAATACGTCGGATGATCTGTTGGGATTGATGGAGACGGTTTACCATGCTGCAGAACAATCGCTCAAAGAAACACCGGAGCATTTGAAAGTATTAAAAGAAGTCGGCGTTGTTGATAGCGGTGGCCAAGGTCTCGTTTTCATTTATAACGGATTCCTTGAAGCCCTTTCCGGAAAATCAATCAATATTAAGACACAGTCGGTCGAGAACCTCGACTTGAAAGAAATGGCGCATGAGGAAAACTACTACAACACGTCGCATTCGGTAACCAGTGAAGACATTAAATACGGGTATTGTACGCAGATGTTGATTCGCCTCGGTGACGGTCCAACGGCAGAAGAAGAATTCGATTACGATGAATTTCGTGAACATTTGAATGGCATGGGCGATTCACTGATCGTGGTTAATGACGACGAATTCGTCAAAGTGCATGTTCATACCGAACATCCAGGCTTGGCCTTGGATTACGGACAGCGCTTTGGTTCATTAACGACGGTGAAGGTTGACAACATGCGTGGCCAACATGATACCATCCTTGAGAATCAAGGAAAAGAAGCACCAAAACCTGTCCCCCAACCGACTGAGAAACAGCCGTTCGGAATTGTCGCTGTTGCAGCGGGTGATGGTGTACAGGAACTCTTCCAGGGGGCTGGTGCAACGACTGTTATTAATGGTGGTCAGACGATGAATCCATCGACAGAGGACATCGTAAAGGCGATCGAAGCGATCAACGCGGATAATATCATCTTGTTGCCGAATAATAAGAACATCTTCATGGCGTCGGAACAGGCGGCTGAAGTTGTCGACCAACCGACCATCGTCGTGCACACCAGTTCCGTTTCCGAAGGGTTGACGGCGCTACTCGGCTACAATCCAACGGCCTCACTCGAGGAGAACGGCGAAGCCATGGAAGAAGAGCGCCAGAATGTGACGAGCGGTCAGGTGACCCATGCGATTCGCGATACGGAAATTGACGGCTTGACCATCAAAGAAGGCGATTACATGGGTATCGTCGATGGCGACATCAAGGTTAGCGATAGCGATTTGGCCGATGCGACTGTCAAAATGGTCGATGCGATGTTAGATGAAGATAGCGAAATTGTTACCGTGATTTATGGTGATGAACAAACTGAGGATGACGCCAATCAAATCATTGAACGTCTCCAAGAAAAACATGATGACATCGAATTTGAAGTTTATTACGGTGGTCAGCCGGTATACAATTACTTCGTTTCGGTTGAATAATTTGGATAATTGGCGTCTTCTATAATGTAGTAGGCGCTTTCTTTATGTTTAAAAAGAGAATATAATATCAAAAGACTATATTAGTGAATAGTATATCAATCTATAAAAGAGGAGTGCACAACATGGACAGTATGCCTTTAGAAGAGATGAAGCAGTATCGCGGAATGGACGAAGTGCCTGAGGATTTTGATGAATTTTGGGATAATCAGATTGACCAGCTAAAATTACCTGATTACCAATTAACCGATCAGGATTTCAATATTCCTAATGTCAAAACGCAGACGCTGACGTTTACAGGAACCAATGGTGGAAAAGTATTCGCTAAGGTGTTAATGCCGAAGCGTGACAAAAAAGTGCCAGTTATTTTCACGTTCCACGGCTATATGGGACGTTCACTTGATTGGAGCGTTCTGTTGCAATATGTCGCTTGTGGCTACGGTGTTGTAGCGATGGATGTGAGAGGACAGGCTGGATTCTCAACAGATCACGGCACGTTCGATGGGATGACAGTTACTGGTCAGATTGTTCGTGGGATGACTGAGGGACCAGAGCACCTCTTCTATCGCGATGTATATTTGGACGTTTATACATTAATCGAGCTTGTCGCCTCGATGCCAGGAGTTGATGAGAGCAATTTGAAATGTTACGGTGGCTCACAGGGTGGCGCGCTCTCACTGGTTGGCGCAGCGCTGAATCCGCGGATCAGGACGACTGTTGTGCAGTATCCATTCCTATCTGACTTTCGTCGCGTGTTGCGCACGAACAATCAGAGCGAAGCGTATAACGAACTTTTCCGATACTTTAAATTCGTCGATCCATTCCATGAAACGGAAGACGATGTGATCAATACATTGAGTTATATTGATGTGAAGAATATGGCGCATCGCATCGAAACACCGGTATTGATGGCGATCAGCATGTCGGATGAGGTTTGCTTCCCTTCGACGCAGTTTGCGGTATACAATCGCCTCAATGGGGAGAAGAAATACCTGGTGATGCCGGAGTATGAGCATGAAGGCATGCACGTGTATATTAATGATGTCATGCTGAATTGGCTCTGTGACACAACCATTGACTACCACAAACATTAATCGCTAATTAAACACAAAAAAGAGGAAGACCTGCGATTGAAGTCTTCCTCTTTTTGTATGCAATGATTACAATCATTGATTAGTTTAATTTAGAAGCCATACGTGATTTTTCACGGGCTGCCTTATTTTTATGAATCAGATTTTTAGCGACCGCTTTGTCAACCAACTTGCTGGCGTTACGGAATAAGTCTTCCTTGTTGTCAGCATCAGATTCAACGGCTTGGTTGTAACGTTTGATGGCAGTACGCATTGCGCTCAATTGCGATGCGTTTTGTTTATTAGCCTTCGAAGATTGGCGTTCGCGCTTGATTGCGGATTGGATAATCGGCATAGTTGACACCTCCATTTTTCAGATTTAAGGTATAGTGAAATAAATCAGTAACAGAAACATTGTACAAAATTCAACGGTGCGATGCAAGCGTTAATTAGTTGAGGAGTGAATTTCTATGACGGTAACACCCAGCGAGGCTAAGTTTGATCTCGTTGCGCCCTATGAACCGAGTGGGGACCAACCGGAAGCAATCAAGGAATTAGTGGACGGTGTGAATAAAGGCAAGAAATCCCAAGTGTTACTCGGTGGTACCGGTACAGGTAAGACGTTCACGATGGCCAATGTGATTGCTGAAACCAATCGCCCGACATTAGTGCTCGCCCACAATAAAACGCTGGCAGGACAGCTGTACGGTGAGTTAAAGGAATTTTTCCCGAATAACCATGTGGAATATTTCGTTTCTTATTATGATTATTATCAACCGGAAGCGTATGTGCCGTCGAGCGATAGCTATATCGAAAAGAGTGCGTCAGTCAATGATGAAATTGATAAACTGCGTCACTCTGCAACGAGTGCCATTCTGGAATCGCGCGATACCATCATCGTCGCTTCGGTGTCATGTATTTACGGGTTAGTCGACCCGCGTGAATACGCCGACCACGTGCTGTCCGTTCGTGAGGGGGCAACGATGGATCGTGATGAAATGATGCGTCGCCTCGTTGATATGCAGTATGAACGCAACGATATTGATTTCCGGCGCGGGACATTTCGAGTGCGCGGTGATATTGTCGAAGTATTCGTGCCATCACGCGATAATGAAGCCATTCGTGTTGAATTTTTTGGTGATGAGATCGACCGTATTCGTGAAATCGATGCGCTGACAGGTGAAGTGATCGATGATATTAAGCACTATCCGATTTACCCGGCAACGCACTTTGTTGTGGATTACGATAAAATCCACAAGGCCGTTGAAAGTATTGAAAACGAGCTCGATGAGCAATTAGCCTTTCTCAAGGGAAAAGGCAAATTGTTAGAAGCTGAGCGCCTAGAACAACGGACGCGTTACGATATCGAGATGTTGCTCGAGATGGGCTATACCAATGGGATTGAGAATTATTCACGCCACATGGATGGACGTGCTGCGGGTGAACCGCCGTACACCTTGTTGGACTTTTTCCCAGATGATTTTCTACTGATGATCGATGAATCGCATATGACGGTACCGCAAGTGCGCGGGATGTATAACGGCGATAAAGCGCGTAAGGAACAATTGATCGAATACGGTTTCCGTCTGCCGAGCGCATTGGATAACCGTCCGTTGACGTTGGAAGAGTTCGAGGAACGTTTGAATCAGACCATTTACGTCTCTGCGACGCCGGGTGATTACGAATTAGAAAAAGCCGATAACCAGTACGTCGAACAGATTATTCGTCCGACTGGCTTGTTGGATCCGAAAGTTGAAGTGCGCCCGATCGATGGTCAGATTGATGATTTAATCAGCGAAATCAACGAGCGTGTCGAGAAGAACGAGCGCGTATTCGTGACGACATTGACGAAGCAGATGGCAGAGGATTTGACCGATTACTTGGAAGAAGCGGGCATCAAGGTCAAGTACCTGCACAGCGATATCAAGACCTTAGAGCGAACTGAAATTATTCGTGATTTGCGTCTCGGGGTCTTCGATGTCCTAGTAGGTATTAACCTTCTGCGTGAAGGGATTGATGTGCCGGAAGTATCGCTGGTCACTATTCTGGATGCGGATAAAGAAGGCTTCTTGCGTAATCAGCGTTCACTCATTCAGACGATCGGACGGGCAGCACGAAATGAGAACGGACACGTCATTATGTATGCGGATCATATTACCGATTCCATGCAGTTTGCGATGGATGAAACTGCACGCCGTCGTGGCATTCAAGAAGAGTATAACGACGTCCATCACATTACGCCTAAGACGATTCATAAAGAAATTCGCGATAATATTACGATCACCAGTGCTGAAAAGGGTGATGAAGAGCAGAATCTTTCCGATCAATTGGCGGATATGGATTACAAGAATAAGCAAGAAGCTATCCACAATTTGGATTTGGAAATGCGTCAAGCGGCCAAAGACTTGCAGTTCGAACGTGCTGCCGAGTTACGCGATATTATCATGGAATTAAAATCTGAATACAATATTAAATCGTGAAAAATTGATTTTTATAAATTAATACGCTTACAGAAGCTGCTGCCCCCTTTACAGTTATATTGTGAAGAATTATAATAACTTTGTTGTGAAAGATATTACTTGACGTATGGAAGGAGTCAGTATATTGACAAAGATTTATATGTACGGTGTCAGCGATGCCGAAGTACCATTTATTGAAACTTGGAAGCAAAATCATCCAGAAATCGAAGTGGCTACAGATGGTGACATTTTAAGCAATGAAACGGTCGATCGCTGCTTGGACTATGATGGAGTGACAACCTACCAGTACGCTAAAGTCGATCACGAAGTCTACGCGAAATTACAGGAAAATAACATCCATAATATTTCTCAGCGTATGGCTGGTTATGATCCTTTCGACTTGGAAGAAGCCAAGAACCGCGATGTCATTATTACTAACGTTCCAGCTTACTCACCGGGGTCGATTGCTGAGTTTGCGATTGCTCAGATGTTGAATGGGCTCCGTCATATGTATCGCATTTACAATCGCTCACGTCAACACGACTTCCGTGAAGGTGACGAAGTGCGCGGTGGCCGCTTAGCTAATTGCACAGTCGGTGTCATCGGTACCGGTCGTATCGGACGTGAAGTGGCTAAGATTGTCCACGATGGTTTCGGTGCGAAGGTGCTAGGATATGACGTATACCAGAATGAAGAGATCAAATCGATTTTGGAATACCGCGATACCGTTGAAGAGATTCTCGAAGAATCAGATATTATTACCTTGCACTTGCCAGCTTTGGATGACACGATTCATATGTTTGATGCAAATATGTTCAAACATATGAAGAAAGGTAGCGTGCTAGTTAACGCCGGACGCGGTGCTTTGATCGATACGCCAGCATTGCTTGATGCATTAAAGGGTGGACATGTTGGTTTTGCCGCCTTGGACACGTACGAAAATGAATTTGATTACGTGAAACATGATTGGCGCGACAAAGACATTGAAGACAAGCTGTTTGAGGAATTAGTTGCACGTGATGATGTATCCTACTCCCCGCACTTGGCTTACTACACGGATGAATCTGTTCAGAATATGGTATTCTTCGCGTTGCAATCAACGCTAAACATTATCGCAAATGGTGACGACGAAAACCGTGTGAACTAATTATTAATAATAACTATTTGAAAGGGAGGTTTTACGGCCTCCTTTTTTATTTTGCATATCCATGCTATGATAGGTTTAACGAAATAGAGGAGGAATACGATGGCAATTTTAGTTACAGGTGGCGCGGGTTATATCGGGTCGCATACTACCGTTGAATTATTAAATGCAGGTTACGATGTCGTCATTGTTGATGATTTATCGAACAGTAACGCAAAAGTTATCGATCGTATCGCAGAAATTGCAGGTAAGCGTCCGATTTTTTATCAGATCAACATTTTGGATCAAAAAGCTTTAGGAGAAGTTTTTGAGAAAGAAACGATCGAAGCTGTGATTCATTTTGCAGCGTTTAAAGCGGTTGGTGAATCAGTTGAAAAGCCGCTCGAATACTACCACAACAATACAGGTGGTTTGATCTCGGTATTGGAAGTTATGCGTCAATATGATGTGAAGAAAATCATATTCAGCTCGAGCGCCACAGTCTACGGCAGCGAGGGCGTATCCCCATTGAAGGAGGATGCGCCGACAGGTTCGGCGACGAATCCTTATGGCTACACGAAAGTCATCGGCGAGCGCATTTTGACAGACTTAAGTCATGCGGATGATAGCTGGTCAGTGGTGTTATTGCGCTACTTCAATCCGATCGGTGCGCATTCGAGCGGGCGTATCGGTGAGAATCCGAATGGTATCCCGAACAACTTAATGCCGTACATCACGCAAGTCGCTATTAAGAAACGCGATCATTTGAGTGTCTTTGGTGATGATTACGATACGCCGGATGGTACCGGTGTGCGTGACTACATCCATGTGGTTGATTTAGCCCAGGGACATGTCGCTGCCGTCAAATATGCGATGGCTAGTCATGGTGTTGAAGCGATTAATTTGGGAACCGGTGAAGGGTATTCTGTATTGGACCTCGTGCACACCTTCGCTGAAGTCAACAACGTCGAGGTGCCGTACGAGATCGCCCCGCGGCGTTCCGGTGACGTGGCGACGACGTATGCGGACCCATCTAAGGCTAAAGCATTACTCGGTTGGACAGCACAGCGCAATCTCGAGGATATGTGCCGTGACTCCTGGAATTGGCAGAAAAACAATCCGAGTGGCTACGATGAGTAACTGAATAATCGCTAGAAAAGTGATCACTGGTGAGTGGTCACTTTTTTCAATCTGATCGATGATTAAAAATATTAATTTTTTTTAAAGGGTAGCTAATCGGAAGGGTTCCTGTTTCTCCTATGAAAGCGTGTGTTATATACTAGGATACTGTTTTTAAAAACAGAATAATGATTTTGAGCGGGGGCTGACTATGGCAACAAAAACGAAGATACCAACGGATAACAAAAGAAGTAAAGAATTAGCACGTAAACAGGCAAGTAATATTGCGGCTGATGTTTTACTTAAAATTCGCATTGAAAAAGGCTTATCCCAAATGGAATTGGCACGCATTTCAGGACGTAAGCAGAGTTATATTTCACGCGTCGAATCGAAGAATCAGAATGTTAGTTTGGCAACACTGCAGGGTATTGTGAACGCTGCAGGTGGCCAATTAAAGGTGGATGTGCAATTTTGATAACTTCACATATAATGAAAGCAAACGTATGATAGTAAGCTGAGAGGCTTACTTTTTTTATGGAGGTGGAAGTCATGTCAGCCTATAAGCGACCGATGAAGCTCAGCGATCTCAATCAAAAAACAACCCCAGCGAAACGTACTGAATCTCAAGCAGAACCAGGTGATAAAGCAACACTGCCATCTGTATCACCTGAAACTGCGCGTGCATATGAAAGAGCGGACGAGGCAATTGAGGAAACGACGGATAGTCATAAGATCACCAAAATCGAAGTCCAAAAACGACGCAAAAACCGTTTTAATATCTATATTGACGACCAATTTGTGGCAGGGATTAGCGAACGAACGCTAACGAAATTAATGCTCGTAAAGGGTCAGGTAGTTACGGATGATGAAATTAAAAACATTAAAGCTACAGAGGAGCATTCACAATTAATTGAGACATCGCTCAGCTATCTTTCGAGTATGCCGCGCACCGTCCATGAAGTGAGAACCAAACTACAGACCGTGACGGATAGTGAAAGTGCGATTGATGACGTCATGACGTATCTAGCGTCACTCGGCTATATTGATGATGCGAGCTATGCGAAACATTATCTCAATGATGCGATCCACTTGAAACAAAAGAGCCCAAAGCGTGTACAGTATGAATTGCATCAGAAAGGTATCTCCGATCGGATAATTGAGGACACTTTAGCCGGTTATGCAGAGGCGGATGCTGTAAATAATGCCCACGAATTAGCTGCAAAAAAATACCATCAATATTTGCGCAGAACATCGAGTCACGAAAGCATGCAGAAAACGTATGCGTTTCTGGCACAGAAGGGATTTAACGGGGATGTGATTTCTCAAGCACTTGAGCCTCTGAAGGAACAAGCGATTGACGAAGAGAATGAACGTCAAAATTTGCGTCGTGATCGGGATAAGTATTATCGTCGCTATCAGAAATACCAAGATGGTATGTATCGAACGAAGCAACAATTAATGAAAAAAGGCTATATGCGCGAACTCATCAATGAAGCAATGGCAGAATTGGAGGAATGAGATGACAACGCACAATCAAGTGGAGCGACCGGAAGATTGGATCGGACGCTCGGCAATTCTAGATGTCGGCGGCACGATCGAAGAAATTCAGATCTGGGGACCACGCACAATCGATGCATTTCAGAAAACCTTGCTCGATTGGTACGATCGTGAGGGACGCGATTTACCGTGGCGTCGGACACGCAATCCTTATCATATTTGGCTTTCTGAAATCATGCTGCAACAGACGCAGGTCGACACCGTGAAAGATTATTATCGGCGGTTTTTGGAACATTTTCCGACAATCGAAGCGTTGGCTCGAGCAGATGAGTCAGAATTATTGAAGGTATGGGAAGGCCTCGGTTACTATTCGCGTGCGCGCAATATGCAGGCAGCAGCCCAGACAGTGATGACTGATTACAATGGTCAATTCCCTGAAAATTATGATGAGATTTTGAAATTAAAGGGCATAGGCCCATATACAGCTGGTGCGCTTGCATCGATTGCATTCGGACAGCCAGTACCCGCTGTGGATGGGAATGTCATGCGCGTCTTCGGGCGTATGTTTACCATTACACTCGATATTCGCAAAGGTAGGACACAGCGCGTATATCGCGAAATTATTCAGCAGATCATCAGTAAAGATCGCCCTGGCGCCTTTAATCAAGCGTTGATGGATCTGGGATCGAGTTATGAACGTGCCAAAAATCCGGATAGTGCACACAGTCCAATTCGCGATTTCAATCTCGCGACACTCACGGATACAGCAGAAAACTTTCCGGTGAAATCGAAACTTAAGAAGCCGAAGACACTATACTTCCGCGCACATATTTATGAAACGCCATCGCATCGTGTAGTTATCACGCAACGGAAGGATGAGCGCCTGCTCCACGGGATGTGGATGGTACCGCTCGAGGAGACAACTGTTGATACCGCACAGGTTCAAGAAACACATACGGTGTACGATGAAACAACGGAAACACTCGGTGAAGTCAAACATGTGTTTAGTCACCAAATCTGGCAGATCGTCGTCGATTACACCCGAGTGTCTGAAGCTGAAGGGGAGAAACTAGCTGAGGGTACGGATACCGAATTGATTGCAGTGTCTGAGAGTGAGAACTATCCATTTCCAACGGTACAGAACAAAATCTGGGCCTTACTCGATGAGAAACATGCGGAATAAAAAAGAAGCACACGTCATTGGTCTGTAACCAACAGGCGTGTGCTTTTCGCATCACATGCGCATAGAAGAAATAAGCAGTGATTAATACCATTGCTTTTTGTGCTTGCGGCGTTGCTTTTGATTTTTGAGCCGATAGCATAATTGACAGTAGCGTCGATACCAAATATCGACATAAGCGGGTGAAAACGGCCCGAGTCCTTCATCGATCCAGCGAATGAGTTCATTGAGGTGACTCTTAATAATCACGTCGATTTCTTCTGGATAGTGCATTTCGCGACTGTGTTCGAGATATTCATCGCTATCGAGCAGGCGTTTTTCACCATTCGGAAAAATCTTGATATCGAGATCGTAATCAATGTACTTCAGTGCTTCTTGATCGAGAATATAAGGTGACGCGAGATTGCTGTAGTATGAAATACCATTCGAGCGTATCATGGTCACCACATTGAACCAGTATTTTTTATGAAAATAAAGTAATGCTGGCTCTCTGGTGACCCATTTGCGTCCGTTGTCTTCGATCACTAAGGTATGATCATTGCAGGCAATGACACTGTCACCACTGGTTTTGAGCACCATACAATCTTTCCACGTACGGTGCAACGTACCATCATGCTTATAACTCTGCACAGTGATGAACTCTCCTTCTTTCGGATGGTGCATCACGATGTTCCCTTCTTTTCAGAAAAATCCACCTCATTATAGCATATTTCCGAAGCAAAGTTGAAACCGAGCAATGTGGGCCAGTGATTTGTTAATGATTGACAAAATATTATATGTTACTATGAACTGGATAATAGATTGAGAGATAGGGAGGAAAATCTCAATGCGGGGAACGAAAAATACATGGAAAATCGCCGTCGTTTCAATTATTGTGGCAGGTATTATTATCTTCTCAGGGTATGCGTACGGTAGCTACAAAGAAAATAAATTCTTAGCTGAGGATGGTAGTGAGCCAACAAAGCAAGAACAGCAAACACCTAATGAGGAAGAGAAACAACCGCAAGTAAACTTTGCGGATCATCGCGAGAATGCGACATTGGCTGAGTACTTAGCATACGTCCACCAGGAAAATCAGAGTGTTGCGATTTCAGCGATTACTAATATGGGTGACTCGCGCCAGTGGATGAAGGAAGCACTCACCCAGGTTGCTGGTCAGATCGATATGGATAAGAGTCGCCTTAACTATCATGAGCTTCAGAATGATCGTGTGAATAGCCAACAGTTGATTGAGAATACGGATTGGGATGCGTTAGCGAATGAGAAGGCTGCTTTGACCCTCATCGCCTTTCCGAATACGGCCGATTACCGCGACGGAATCTCGGTAGAAGACAGTATTGAGAATGCGCAGGAAATCTATCGCAACGTGCGTATCGCTAATCCAGAAACGCAGGTTGTCTTTCTGACATTGCCGGGTGAGAGTGAGACATTCAATAGCGATCAAACGTATCGTGACGGTGTGCAACAGTTTAACGATGCCATGAAAGAAGCGAAGATCAATACCTTAGACTTCGTGAATGGCGACGGGGTACTTATTGATCAATCGTTTGAGAAATACGATGACGAAGGTTTAACACCCGATAGCTATGAGCATTTAATGGACGCGTTTGTGAAACAAGTGGGTAAACAGAAATTCGATTTAACGCTCGGCTTCAAAGGCAATAACGATGAGGAAATCGAACAGTTGAAGCAACAAGCCGAAGAAGCACAAGCAGAGGCTGAGCAGGAAGCAGCTGAACAACAGGCTGCTGAGCAGGCAGCACGGCAGCAGGCGGCCGAAGAAGAAGCCGCACGTCAGCGTGAAGCCGAACAAGCTGCGGAAGCGGAAGCCGCACGTCAGCGTGAGGAAGAGGCAGCACAGCAACAGCAAGCGCAGGAAGAAGCACAGAATGCTCAACCTGATCCGAATGCGCAGGGTACGCCGAATGAAGGCACATCCGATGTGTCAGGTGGCGGACAAGCAGGCACTCCGGATCAAGCACCGGCAGCTGGAAATGGTCAAGGTACAGCTGGAACTAATGGACAATAAAGTTAAAAATGAAAAGGGTGCGATTTGATGGTCGCATCCTTTTTTATTGGGCAATGATTTTAATCATTAATTTCTTCATGATACGTGTGGTAGGAACGGACAATTTCGTTGAGATGAATGAGCTCATCTTCCACATTTACGATAGCCCCGGCAATGAGAATGAGGGCATTACTCTTCTTCAGCTTATTATTATCGGGCTGTCCTTCGATCTTTGCTTCTTTGAAAAGGTTCTCCATCAAACTTTGGCGACGCTGTTCAGTCGGAACGAAGAAATTCACCTGTTGTGGCGGGATTTTACGCTCAAATTTCAAGTAGATTTGCTCGTTTGCTGCAGACAAGGTTTCGATACGCTCTCGGATCTGAAAACGTAACTTGTCATCGAGGGCGAACAGCGTGTTCGTGTGCGTATGGATCAGATATAGCAAATTAACCATTTCGGTCAACACGTCGAGGAAACTGCGGAATACCGCTAATTTGCGTTCACGTGCAATACGTTTGGACGGGAGCCATACAATTTCTTCTTTAGCGAGTTCAAGCAAGTTTTTCATATCCACAATTTGCTTATTCGCCCAATTGAGGTCTGAATTGAGCGACGTGTACTCACCATTTTTGCGAAGAATCGCACGCAGGCGGATCAATATCTCTGAAGATGTCTGATGCATCTGTTGATAGAAATGATCATCGTAGTGCGGTGGAAAAATAAATAGATTGACGAAGAAAGCAATCAGTACACCGACAATATTTTCCATGACACGCCAGAATGCCGTCTGTACGAGGAGTGAAATCGAATCGACAGGTGTCAGCATAATCACGATCACTGTGACACTCGCGAGGCCAATCACATTCTGCAGTCGAATCGCGTTCATAATCATAATAAAGATGATTACCGTCACACCGACGACTAGCGGACTATTACCGAATGATGCGTACGCAATCACGGCGGTAGCACCACCAGTCAAGGCCGCGATCGCACGTGAAAAGAGTGTGCGCCAAGATTTCTGTATTGTCTGCTGCAGTCCCATGATAGCGATCCAGGCCGGTTGCATCGTTGACATATAAGGAATAAGATTTCCTATTAGCATTGCGATGACAACCCCGATTCCCGTTTTAATTGTGCGGGCACCTAGTTTCATAAATAGTCATGATCCTTTCCGTATTACTTTTTATAGCTTTTCATTGACATATAGCATATTATTAATATAGTAGCAAAAAAGTACCACGTCGTATGCTAAAAATTAATAAAGTTGATGAGAGGAGGAACGTGTATGTTTGATTTAGACGAAGATCAGCAGCAATTACTTCAAGAAAGCATCGCTATTCTTCGCGAAGATGCGGTGCGTATCACTGATCAACGCAAAGCCATCCTGAGCTATCTAATCAAAACAGATTCGCATCCGACAGCCGAAGAGATTTACGAAGTGATTCGCAAGGAAGTTGCGGTAACGAGTTTGGCAACAATCTACAATAATCTTAACTTATTCGCTTCTAAAGGACTCGTCAAAAAAATTAAAGCAAAGAATGAAGCGATTCACTTCGACTTTTTTATGAGGAAACACTATCACGTCATCTGTGAGTCGTGCGGTAGAATTGTTGACTTATACTATCCACAAATTAATCAATTTGAGAACTATGCAGAAGAAAAAACAGGTTTTCAAATTAGGTCACATGCGGTAGAAATCTATGGAATATGCCCACAGTGCCAGCTCAAACAACAGAATGCACAAATTAACGAATAAAAAATTAAAAAAGTTGTTGACAACCACTTTCGACGATGGTAAATTATTAAAGTCGCTTGAGCGAGAGAGTACATGCGACACCGAGAGACGGGTTAAAAAATAATTCAAATTAGGTGTTGACATTCAAATTAAACTTCTGTATGATATAGAAGTTGTCGCAAAAAGCGCAAACAACTGATAGATCTTTGAAAACTGAATAAAGTAGACGAACCAAATGTGCAGGGATGAATCGTTAGATTCTCCCGAACAATTCAAAAAGTCTTGACGGACTATAAACTGTCAGCAAACTTTACGAGTCAGATACGATAACTCGTGAAATTAATCTTTCATGAGAGTTTGATCCTGGCTCAGGACGAACGCTGGCGGC
>JALEMJ010000010.1 GCA_022768285.1 Aerococcus sp. | reverse complement strand
AAATGAAGCTAGTCTTACTTTATTTAATGAAACTGATAAGAAAGCTAACTGCCTAGCTATAAAGTTATACCAGAGAAAAGATAGCTATATAAAAGAAAAAGCTGACGGAACGATTGAAGAAATACCTGTTGAAACAATCGCAGCATCAGCCCCTACTATAATGATGGATATTTTACTGGATAATTTTAACTTAAGTAAAAAAGGAGACTATGTAGCGAGACCTGTAGCTATTTACTTTGAATAGTATTAAGTCTGCTTTTAACTCTTTCTTTTTGCTCATCAAATTCTTTTCGCAATGACTCGGCGTGGCGATCATGGATTAAACGACTTTTTTTATATTGCTTTTCTCGATTATCAAAATCTTTTTTCATTTGATTGAAAAGCTCAATTGTTTGTTTATACATATGATCCCCTCCTTGTTTCATCTTAGCATAATTATTTATTTGATGTCAGATAAAAAACCACCACTCTCCCCGACCAAAGTTTGAGTAGTGAGTCATACAAATACACACGCTTTTTGTGTGCAATTTATTTTACCATAAAAGAAAGGAATCATATATGGCTAGTTATCAAAAATTAAAATCTGACTGGCAGTATCGATTATCATACTATACATCCGATGGTCAGCGCCGGCAGAAAAGCGCTAGCGGTTTTCGAACAAAACGTGAAGCTGAAATTGCTGCGCGAGAGATTGAACAAAAGCTCGATCACGGAATCAATATCGACGATAATCCGATATTTGTGGATTACATGCAACAGTGGTATACCACTTTCAAAAAAGGCAAGTATTCCAAACGAAACGACCGTGATATTGAACTATCTATCAATACCGCGCGAAAATTTTTTAAAAAGACAAAGATAAAAACCATTGATCGAGCTAAATATCAATCGTTCATTAATTGGTACGGTCAAGATCATGCCAATGCCTCAGTAAGAAAAATCCACACCTACTGCAAGCAGTGCCTGCAGGACGCATACAATGATAAGTTAATCGATCGTGATCCAACCTATCGTGTAATGGCTCGTGGTCAAGCACCAAATAAGGATGAAGCCTTAAAGTATTTAAGCGTGAAAGAAACAGAAAAGCTGATCGCTGAAGTTAAAGCTGGACTAACAACAAAAAGCGAATCACGATACATGATTTTAATCGCACTAGCAACTGGGATGCGCTACTCTGAGATACTCGCTCTGCAGTGGTCAGATATTGATTTCGATAAGCAAACAATCAGTATCACGAAAACATTCGATTATACGATAACGAAACAGATACAATCGACAAAAACAAAATCATCAGTGCGTACAATCACTGTAGACAGAGAAACGTTGAATCTGCTTCGTGAGTATCAAATCAGCAGGCGACAAGTCCATCCGGAGTATCTCTTCATCGATACCACTGGCGAGCCTTCCATCAGCAATACTGCTTGCAACAAAATGCTTAAGCGTTGCTGTCAACGTGCAGGGATAAAAGAGATTACTTTCCATGGCTTACGTCATACACACTGTTCATTACTACTCTATCGTGGGGTGGATATTAAGTACATCAGTCAACGACTCGGTCACAGTGACGTTAGCATTACCTATTCCATCTATGCTCACGTAATTGATGAGCTTTCACAAACACAAAACGACATTGTGAACGACGTGATGGAAAATATCATGCACAGTTAATGCACAGAAATGCACAGAACTATCGATTTCTTTAGGTTTCTGCATCTCTAAAAATATCTTACAAACGTTGATATAACAGCATTTCTAAGTTTACAGAAAATACCAATCGATAACTATGAACGGAGACGGTGGGATTCGAACCCACGTGCCGGGGTTACCGACAACTTGATTTCGAGTCAAGCGCGTTACGGCCTCTTCGCTACGTCTCCTAAGCACAAAGTAGATTGTATCGAAAATCTATGCTAAATGCAAGAAGCCATTGTAAAATCACTGCGCCCAGGAAGATTAATCTTACAATAACAGCTAATTACTTTAGATTTCTTCAATCGGTTGTTGCTTTAACTGATCGAATTCATCTTGATTTAAGCTGCCTATCTCGAGCAATTTTTCTTCAATCTGATTGATGACAGTAATGCGATCGTCCGTTGATGCCATAAAGTCATAGGTATCGCCGTCGATCACTAGCAATTCAGATTCATTGTATTCATCTTTCCAGACGTGATAGCGCGTGATTAATTCTTGATAGTATGATTTGAGCGAAGGATCCGTCTCAACCTGCTCGTACGGACGGCCGCGGCGGTGAATCCGTTTCAGCATCGTATCGTAGGAAACGTCGATCATAATCATTAAGTCTGGACGTTTCTTCTTTGCAGCGTACGGCAATTCTTCCATCATGTTGTTGAGAAGGTCTTGGTAGATTTCCCATTCCTGTGGCGTCGCATGCCCCTCGTCAACGTTCATTTTCATAAACAGCGCATCTTCATAAATTGAACGGTCGAGGACGTTATGATCGTTCTGCATAGCTGCCTTAATCATGTGGAAACGTTGATTGAGGAAATAAATCTGCAATAAGAACGCATACGGATTGGTCTCCGCTTTTCCTTCTTCGACGAGCTGATTGCCTTTATAAAATAACGGTAAAATTGGGTTATCATCTACCGGTTCATAGAATGGCTGAATTTCAGGTTCGATCGTCTGTAATCGTCGTGCCAACACCTCAGCTAAACTCGATTTCCCTGCACCAATGACACCAGCAAGTGTAATCAACATTCATTCATCTCCTTTAATTGCTTAAAAAAATCAGCGTGACTGTCTTTTGCACATGCGATTAATGATACTACTATCCATCAATTTTGTATATTAGGATTTTGTTGCGCACCCTTCGTACAAAAAAAGATGGGTACTTCACCCATCCCTTCGATAGTATTCTGTTGCGTTTCTACATGCTCATCACGATTGTCACTTGCACACTCTTCGGATCGATAATCAAGTATTCGTTGAGGCAGCTTTGCTTGAATGTCTGCTCAGTACGCGGATCACTTGAAACCAATCGCGTCGCAATATCACGGCCGAGCGATGATTTCTGGCGAAGTACTTCGGTATTGATTGTTAAATGAATGAATAAATCCTCCGTCGCATTATCAAATCCAAATGTCACTTCATTCTCATCACGATTTACACACCATGACTCTTCATTAAATGTCACTTGTGTCATTAATTCATCAAACGGATTAGCGAAAGCACGCATCCCAGCTTCTGTTAACTCAATACGACCACTCGAACGTTCACTATTAATCCAATCTACAACAGTCATCGCTATCCCTCTCCTAATTTTCAATTTAGTGATAAATGTATCAAATTCTCATTTTACTTAAATCATTGATTTAAAAGCATTTATAGCAAATTTTCTTAAGATTTAGGTCCTATCTCTCAACTACATGTACATATTATCACATAAAGATATAGGAATAAAGTGCACAAATTAATTTTTCACATAAAGTAAACGTTCACATATAATCTTCTTGCTGGATGATATCTATTCTAAAAAGCAATGAAACGGTTTCTAAAAAAACCAAAAAAATTTAATGTAATGGCTATCATTTGAGTACGTTTCCTATTCATTCACAAAAAAAGCACCTCCGGATACCAGAGGTGCATGTCAACTATTTATTCATTGTTAACTGTTTTAATGCGCGCGGGAGTTCATGCGCCAATTGCGTCGGTACAACGACCGCTTGCTGTTCATAGATGCGATCCGCTGCATAACTGTGCAAGAAAACACCTGCAGCAGCTGCTAAATCTGGCGCTGCTATCGCACCGAGCATCGCGACGATGACGCCAACTAATGTATCCCCCATGCCTCCAATGGCCTGGCCAGGATTCCCGGCAGTATTTCGGAAATAATCCGATGTCGACGGCGCGTAAATACACGTCTGCGTTTGTTTCAAAACAATAATCGCCTGCAACTGGTCTACCACCTGCTGCACACTCGACGTATCACTAGCGTCTACCTGTCCATCGGTAAGCTGGCGCCATTCACCGAGATGTGGGGTTAGAATAACCGCAATATCTGAATCCAAGCGTGGCCAGTTGCCTGTCTCCTTCGCCTGTTTGAACCATTGAATCGCTCCGGCATCAATCACGATTGCACGCAACTGATCAGCTTTAGGCATCACAGTCATCAATTCTTCGAAATAGCGTCTATCCCCCGCAGCCATTCCTGAACCGATCGCAATGATTTCACTCCGTTTGATCGCCGCTTCAAGTGCAGTTGTATCCGTCCAGTCAATAAACATCGCTTCTGGAAGCGCAGCGTGTAATGCTGGACGATTTTCGCCTGCACTAGCTACAGACACTAGTCCGCAGCCGGCATAAACGGCGGCCTGCGCATTCATTTGCACAGCACCACCCATCGCTTGATTGCCACCGATGATCAATGCGCGTCCATAATCGCCCTTATAGCTCGTTTCGTTGCGCTCTGGTATCCATTGCGCTACCCGTTCGCGCGTCAATAAAATTTCATTCATCAGATTTCCTCCACGGTATGGCCATCGCGTGTTTCGTTTTGGAGATTATCCGCATGTAACTGCCCAAATAACTCAAAAATATTTTCGGGCAGCTCGCCTTTCTCTATAGAAATATGTTGCTGCGCGATCAATTTGTCCGCATACGGATGATTGTGATAGTCGTATAGATACTTAATCCGTTTAATTCCCGCTTGAATTAAACTCTTTGTGCACTGTAAACACGGGCGATGTGTCACATAAAGCTCAGCGCCGTCCGTTGATGCCCCGAATTTCGCACATTGCAGGAGGGCATTCATCTCGGCATGAATCGTGCGCATACAGTGCCCATCTTCCAGATAACACCCCGCATCGACGCAGTGATCATCGCCAGAGACCGACCCATTGTATCCGCCAGCGATAATGCGTTTATCACGCACGATGACCGCCCCAACCATTAAACGCTGGCAGGTACTACGTAAGGAGAGAATTAAACTCTGTGCCAAAAAATATTGATCCCAAGGTATTCGCTCTACCACACTGTTTTCCTCCAATCATCCATTATTACGATATTTTGTGCTTGACAATCAGGCATAACCACTATATATTGTATGTATCAATTAAGATACTATATATTGTGTCTTAAAATCACAGAGAATACAAGAGGAGGCATCTACTATGGTTAAAGTTTACGCCAAACCAGGTTGTATGCAATGCAACTTTACGAAAAAATTCCTAGCAGATAACAATATTGAATTCGAAGTGTCCGATGTCACTGAATCCGAGGACGCTTTGAACGAAGTGAAGGCGATGGGATTCCAAGCCGTACCAGTTGTCGTTGCCGATGATATCGAACCGTTCTTCGGTTTCCGTCCTGATTTGCTAAAGAAATTAGCTTAATCCTATTGATAGTTGATTTTCACGTGTGCCCGTTGTGGCGCACGTTTTTTTATGGACACAAAAAGCCTGCACCCCACATCGCATGCAAGCTTTGTTGATTTAAAAATTATTTGTCATCCATTGCTACCGGATAAATCCATCCTTCCGGTGCTTCCACATCGCCGGTTTGAATGCCGTACAACGTGTCGTATAACTGTTTAGTCATAGGTCCCACTTCTGTTTCCGAATAGAATGAATGATAAGTATCATGATACTGAATCCCCGCAATCGGCGAAATTACCGCTGCCGTCCCCATCGCACCAGCCTCCGCAATATCGTCTAACTGATCGATGTAAATGTCTGTTTCTTCAACTTCTAGATGCAAACGTTCCTCAGCCAACGCAATTAAACTGCGCTTCGTAATACTTGGCAAAATCGATGGTGATTTCGGTGTGATAAACTTCCCATCCTTGGTAATGGCGAAGAAGTTAGCTGAACCGACCTCTTCAATTTTCGTATGCGTCGCCGGATCGAGGTACAGCGCGTCACTGTAGCCCGCACGATGCGCCTCATCTCCTGGCAATAGGCTACCGCCGTAATTGCCACCCACTTTGGCTGCCCCAGTGCCATGCGGTGCTGCGCGATCGTAGTCAGTCACCACAAACCGTGTCGGTGTCATGCCACCTTTGAAATAAGGGCCTACCGGACACCCATAAATAGAGAAAATATATTCCGGTGCGGCATGCACCCCCAACTGATCACCAACACCAATCATGTACGGTCGCAGATAGAAGGACGCGCCTGACCCATACGGTGGAATCCAGGCACGATTGGCGCGCACGACCGCCTGTGCTGCCGCAATAAATTTGTCCTCAGGAAACGGCGGCATCATCAGTCGAGAGGCGCTGTTTGCCATCCGTTGTGCATTCAGATTCGGACGGAATAACTGCACGTCTCCAGACTTCGTTGTATAGGCCTTAAACCCTTCAAAGCAATGCTGTCCATAGTGAATCACTGTTGATGCCTCAGAAATCGTAATCTGGTTGTCGGACGTTAATTCACCTTCGTCCCATGCGCCGTCCTTCCAATGGGCGATGAACCGATAATCCGTATCAATATAATCAAATCCTAACTTATCCCAGGCAATCGTGGTGGGATCCATTTTATGATTCATAAGCTTTCCCTCTATTCTAATAACTTTGGTTACTATCATAGGCAAAAATCTTAGATAAATCTAGAATTTTCTAAATATTTAACTTGAAAAAAGATGCTGCAACTATTGTAGCACCTTTTCGCTATACTGATTAATCTAATGTAATGACTTCATCAAATTGTGATGCAAACTCATCATCGCTGATGTGCGAAATCATGATGACAGTCGATGGTAAATCCAAAATTTTCTTCGTGATCATTTCGGATAATTCATTATTCATACCGGTCGTTGGTTCATCAAAAATCATGACATCGCGGACCTCCATCAGGACACGCGATACCGCAACCAGCGTCTTTTCACCACCGGACAATCCACTGTTCAAATCGATCGTCTTGTTGATTTCCGGTTTCAAATGCATGCTCTCACGCATCGCTTCGACCGTATCGCGATCGTAGCCACGGTAGAAATCAATATTCTCAAATACAGTACCCGTAAACAGCTTATTCGCTTGGCTTTGGTAACCGATGTTTTGATTCTTAATATTATCACGATCCATCGTATTACCGTTGAAGTATACGCCGCCTTCATCCGG
>JALEMJ010000021.1 GCA_022768285.1 Aerococcus sp. | reverse complement strand
GTTTGCATACGGTGACGGAATCCGTGTTTCTTCTTGCGAGAGCGTTTGTTTGGTTGGTACGTTCTTTTCACAACAGACACCTCCTATGATTCGTGATTGTATGCCTCGCGCAAAAAAATTTGCTCAAAAAGGCACTTAACGGAAACATTTTAGCATAATCTCCGTGTAAGTCAAAGTAAAATTAGGAAATTTAAGAAGTAAAATGCGAAATTTCTTCTTCGCTAAATTCGCTAACCATCCAATTGTTATTCTACATATCAACTACTTGGTGTTATTTCTATATAATGAAACGTTTAGTGCGCACATACCTTGTTACTATTTCTACCGAAAAATAATACAGTAAGTTTACGAACGTTTTTACTTAGTCACGAAGAGGAGGAAAGTCATGAACGATTCGCTGAAAAAAATCTACGGCTATTTAGATGATGCCGAAGATGACATGATCAAATGGCGCCGTCATTTCCACGAAAATGCGGAGCCATCATTTGAAGAGGAACAGACTGCTAAAGATATCTCGGGATTCTATGAAAATCTCGACTGCGAGATTAAAACTAACGTCGGCAACGGCTACGGACTCACTGTCGATATCGATTCCGGTAACCCAGGCAAAACGATTGCCTTGCGTGCGGACTTCGATGCGTTGCCAATCAAGGAAGATACCGGCTTATCTTTCGCTTCTAAAACCGACGCGATGCATGCTTGCGGACATGATGGACACACGGCATATATGATGCAACTCGCGAAGGTCTTGATCGAACATAAAGATCTCTGGAACGGCAAAGTCCGCATCATTCACCAAAATGCCGAAGAAAAAGATCCAGGTGGCGCAAAATCAATGGTAGAATCTGGCTGTTTAGATGGTGTCGATCACGTTATCGGTGCCCACGTCATGAGCAGTATGCCGGTCGGTGAAGTTCATTATGCACTGGGCAACGCGCAAACCGGTCGTGATGGTTTCACTTTAGATATTCAAGGCCAGGGTGGTCACGCCTCCCAACCAAACTTAACAACAGATGCGGTTGTCGCTGGGGCTTACTTCGTGACCGAAGCACAGACGGTCATTAGTCGTCGCGTCGATCCATTCGAAATGTGCACCCTAACAATTGGTAATTTCGACGGTCAAGGGCCGCGTAATGCCGTCAACGGCCACGTCCATCTCGATGGCGATGTCCGTTACTTAGACGATGCCACTCGCGATAAAGCCAAAGACGCCATCGAACAATTCGCCAAATCGCTCGAAACAGCCTTCAATGTGGAAACCGAATTCGAATACGATGAGGGCTATCCAAAATTGCACAACGACGAAGATTTCACCAAACAGCTCATCCAAGCCCTTGACGACAACCGTTTCGATGAATTAGACGAGATTGTTGAACAAGGCGCTGAAGCACCGTCCGAAGACTTCGCGTACTACGCAGACGAAGTTCCGAGCACATTCTTGTGGATTGGCTGCAAATCACCGGATCAGAAGAAACATCCAGCATACCCGCACCACCATCCGAAATTCTACATGGATGAAGATGCACTACTGATCGCCGCGAAAACGGTCGTTTGTGCAGCAATTAGCTATTTAGACGAAAATTAATTAGTTAAACACATCAAAATAGCGTCCCTATCACATCAGGGGACGTTATTTTTTATTTTTTTGAGCATTTAGGCATGCACAAACTTTATTTTTTTGGTATCCTTAGTGCCTATATGGCTGAAACCATGGAGTATATACCAATTATGAAAGGAGAACATATTATCCATGAATACTTACTTCAAGATTAAAGGAATCGCGTTCCCGCTTGTCATGGGGTCTGTTATGCCAATCCTCATGCCACTTTCTAAAGGTCAACCGATTCACTTTCCTGGAATATTGATCGACATTGTTATCTTTGTCGCTCTCGCCTTTCTGATCGCAGGATTGATTATCGATATTCCAAAACTCAATCACTCATTTATGGCGATGTTGCACTTAGACGAGAAGGAAAACTTCTTCACCATCGTCATCGAACAGATCCCAACTGCTATTATCTTTTCAATTATTATGGGATTGGTTGGATTGTTATTGCACGCCCCAGCATACAACAGCCAAGTATTCCTCGGCTTCTTCAAGGGGTTACCGATGGATATCATTATCACGGTTATTGTTGAGACAATCCTTGAACTTATTTTAATTTATATCGTTAAGCCCTTGGTGCTCAAAAATGCGAAAAACTAATGATCAACTGATCATTTAATCATAAAACAAAAGCCATCCGCTAAGTGGATGGCTTTTGTTATGCCTTAAATTTGCATAAATATCTAATCCGGTATCGCATGCAGTACTTCATGCATCATCTGTTTGAAGCGTTCGTGATCGACGACTTCGCAGACGCGTACGTTCGCTGGCTGACCGAGTAAATTCGTGCGGTCGACCGAGCTGTATCCGCGCGTGATTTCACCGTGCGTTTCCACGTCGACGTAAAATTCAGGGCACTCCAACATTAATGAATTGTCATAGGCGATCGCAATCATGAGCGAGTCCGTGTGCGTGATCCCCGCTGAACCGTTCACTTTCATGTCGTGTTCTTTAGCGAGGGCGGTGATATCTTGATAGAATTTCGTGCCTTTATTCGGCGTATCGACGATTTCAGCTTCGTCAGCCTCATCCATTACCCCGTAATCCATACACATGCGCCAGTCAACCATCGTCATCGGCACGCCCGATTTCAAGACGAGCTTAGCTGCTTCCGGATCCGTGTAGAAATTATATTCAGCTGCCGGTGTCGCATTACCGAGCGTATTGTTCGCACCACCCATGATGTAGAGGTGTTTGATCAGTGGTAAGATGGTCGGATCTTTCTGGAAAGCGAGCGCGATATTCGTCAGCGGTGCGATAGCCAATAATTCCAATTCACCGTTCAATTCGTGCGCGGTATCGATGATGAAATCAACCGCATGACCCTCGTGCACTTGACGATCGACCGGATGCATCTCAACATTTCCCATACCGTTCGGACCGAAAATATATTCGACGGTTTCGTGCTTCTCCTCGCCGATCTTCAATAGTGGCTTCTCTGCACCTTTATACACCGGTACGTCGTGATCCGGCTGGTAGAGATCGACTGTAAATAAGGCATTCTCTACTTCCTGGTCGAAATCGACGTTCCCACCGCAGACCGTGATCCCTTTAACATCGAAATAATGCATCGCAGTTAAAATCGCAATCGCGTCATCACCAGCAACGTCGGTATCGATAATGGCTGGTCGTTTACTCATGATTTGTCCTCCTTTTTACGTACGATAAAATTTATGAAGTAGCTTATCATAGCGCTGTCATTAAAGGCTGTCAATCGCTTACAAAATTTTTAATTATTTTCTGATTTCCTCGGTTAACTTTTCATTATATTTTTCGTTTATAGTAGTGAGTTTTCCACTGAGTTGTTCCACTGGCATACACAAGCGCTGATTTCCTGTGAATTTCGTTTTTTCGAATAAAGGTTTTACACCGGGTATTGCACAAGGTTATAAACAATTCACAGAAAATGGACAAGTTATGCACAGCAGTGGATAACTATTCTTCTATTGCTTTAGATCAAGGGATAGGAGGTGATTAATTATCCACATTTCAAAAAAATAGCAGTGGATTTTAAATAATGCACATGGTTATCAACAAGATGTGGATAACTTCAGTGTGATTTAGTGGATTATGGTTATGCACATTTCAATTTATCTGTGGAAAACTCATTTTTATCATGGTAAACTAGACGTGATAATCTTGAAGAAAGGATCAATGCTATGTCCGTTATGGAGGATTTATGGAAGCGAATTTTGGATTACTTCCGTGAACAAATGACATCAGCGAGTTTCGATACATGGATTGCGGATCTCACGCCCCTACGACTCACGAACGATACGCTTTATCTCCAGGCGTCATCTGAACTGCACAAGCAACAGATTGAGAAACATTATCTCGTGCAGATGCGCCAAGTGATGACGGAATTTCTCGATCGCGACGCCTATATTGAGATCGAAGTGGAACAGGCGAATGGCGCGGGCCGTGTGAGTAGTCCCGGTGATCTGGAATCATCGTCGACTTATGAAAATAGCGCCCTGAATCCGAAATACACCTTCGATAATTTTATCGTCGGTGATGGAAACAAGATGGCGCGTGCTGCGGCAATGGCTGTCGCTGCCAGTCCGGGCGTTGAATATAACCCCCTCTTCCTCTACGGTGGTGTGGGACTCGGCAAGACGCATTTGATGCAGGCGATCGGCCACGAAATTCTCGCCAACAACCCGAACGCGAAGGTCAAGTATGTGACTAGTGAGCAGTTCACGAATGACTTTGTGGAAGCGATCAGAAATCACTCGACGCCGCAGTTTCACGAAGAATACCGCACTGTCGACTTATTATTAGTAGATGATATTCAATTCATCGGTGGCAATAAACAATCGACGCAGGAGGAATTTTTCCATACCTTTAACGCGCTCTACAATAATAATAAGCACATTGTATTGACGAGTGACCGCGACGCCAGTCAGATACCGGAATTGGAGAATCGCTTAGTTTCGCGCTTTAAACAAGGACTATCGACGGATATCACCCCGCCGGATTTGGAGACGCGTATCGCGATCCTGCGCAACAAAGCGGAAATCAACCATATCGATGTCTCAAACGAAACGATGACCTATATTGCGGGACAGATTGATAGTAACGTCCGTGAATTAGAAGGTGCCCTGACGTCCGTCAATGCTTACGCAACGATGATGAACGTGCCGATTTCGCTCGATACCGCCGCTAAAGCGCTCCGCAATTACAAGAATGAGAGCTCAAAGAATGTCACGACCATCCCGCGTATTCAGCAGGTTGTCGCTGACTACTACGACTTAACAGTTGATGATTTAACCGGTAAAGCGCGCAAACGTCCCATCGTTGTCCCACGCCAAATCGCTATGTATTTAGCGCGCGAGATTACGAAGGAGTCACTACCGACTATCGGCAAGGAATTCGGCGGTAAAGACCACACGACCGTCATGCATGCCGTCGAACGTGTCGAAACCTTAATCAAAGAATCACCGGAAACACGTGCAGATATTTCGAGCATCAAGAATCTACTATAGAAACGTAATTATAAGAGAGGTGTGGAAAAGTCCCAAGTTGTCCACAATGTTATTCAAAAGTTATCCACTGTTGAAAACATATTGCACCACAACTTTTGGGAGATTATCCACAGAACTCACAGGTACTATTACTACAACTATTTATACTATTAAATAATAAATAAAACGCAGCGCATAAATTCAAAGGAGTTTAATTATGAAATTTACGATTGATCGCAATACATTTGTGACAGCACTGAATAATGTCCAGCGTGCGATCTCTACCAAAACGACGATTCCCGTCTTAACGGGTGTCAAAATCGCTGTAACACACGACAGTATCATTTTGACAGGGAGCGATTCAACGCTATCGATCGAAATGGTCCTCAACGCAGATGATAAAAATAACCTAACTATCGAAGAAACCGGAGCCCTTGTATTACCTGCTAACTTTTTGAATGCGATTGTGCGTAAATTACCAGAAGACGAACTGACATTGAGCGTCACTAATGACCTTCAAGCCGTTATCACGTCCGGCAAGGCCACCTTCGAATTGATCGGAACACCGGGCAGTGAATACCCGCGTTTGCCAGAAATCGATTCGAAAGCGACATTCAATATCCCCGGTGATCTCTTCGCACGTGTCATCAACTACACGCTCGTTTCCGTATCGACACAGGAAATCCGTCCGATCTTTACCGGGATTCACTTCGAAATCGGTCACGATGAGTTAAAAGCCGTATCAACCGATTCCCATCGCCTGAGCCAACGCATTGTGCCACTCGACAGTCCGGAAGATTTAAAGGATGAAATCTTTGAGATTAATATTCCAGGACGCAGTTTGAGTGAATTGACGCGCCTCATTGATGATTCGGATAATGTGGAAATGATGGTGACGGATAACCAGGTGTTATTCAAGATCGGTTCTGTCTACCTATACTCTCGCCTACTCGAAGGCAACTACCCGAATACCGATAATCTATTGCCAACGAGCTGGAACAGTATGATTCAGATTGAAGCGGACGAAATATTGCGTTCGATCGAGCGTGCCTTGATCATGAGCCATCAAGGCAAGAACAACGTCGTTAAATTAGAAATTAGCGAAGATGGTGTTGTTCTCTCCGGTAAATCGGATGAAGTCGGGGTCGTGACTGAAAACTTGAACGTCAGCGACCATCAAGGTGATGATTTGAGTATTTCCTTCAATCCGGACTACATGCGCCAAGCATTGCAGACGTTCGGCGCGCAGGAAGTGGTCATTCAGTTCCAAAATCCGATTAAGCAGTTCATTATTTTACCGACAGAGGAAGCGGATCAGGATACCTTCCACCGTCTCCAACTCATCACGCCGATTCGGACATTAACTGCGTAAAAATACGCACTTAATCGCACGACATACACATCGCAAAATAGGCTGAGGGCTTCGGCAATATGGCAGGTTGAGGTTCCCGGTCTCTTTTGCTTATACGCATTATTTTGGGTATAATTATAGATAGCTATGCGCAGTGACGCTGTGTATATTCAGCCAGCTCATTGGGCATTTTTTATTTTGATTTGAACGATAGACGGAGGTGAATGGTATGCAGGATGAACCGATGATTGTAGAGATTTCTGACGAGTTTGTGACCCTACCGCAATTATTGAAAGCAATCGGCGCCATCCAAACCGGTGGACAGGTCAAAGCCTTACTGGAAATGGAACGGATCGCAGTCGATGGGGAACTCGAGTATCGCAAACGCCGCAAGATCTACCCTGGAATGACCGTTCAGCTTCAAAATGATGATGGTACTGTCGATACTTACCTCATCCAAGCGGAAGCGTCCGGTGACGCATGAGATTAGACACATTGACATTGACCAATTTTAGAAATTACCAGTCCGAGTCGCTGCGGTTTTCATCCGGCGTCAATATTTTCATCGGCGAAAATGCGCAAGGTAAGACTAATCTGCTCGAAGCGATCTATATGTTGTCGTCGGCGCGCAGTCATCGCACAGCTAAGGATCAAGAAGTGATCAATCAGGACAGCGATACCGCGATTATTGAAGGTGATATTGTGACGAAACACGATCACCTGCCGCTGCAGTTATCTTTCGGCAAGGACGGCAAGCAGGCACGCGTCAATCATATTCGCAAAGATCGGCTGAGTGACTATATCGGTCAACTTCACGCCGTTCTTTTTGCACCGGAAGACCTCGCGCTGGTCAAGGGTTCGCCGAGTTTGCGCCGTAAATTCATCGATGCGGAATTGAGTCAGATCGACCGGCAATATCTGTATCAGTCGATCACCTGTCGCCGGCTGATTTCCCAGCGCAATACGTATTTGAAGGACATCGATCCATCAAACGATCAGGCGATGCTTTATCTAGATGTATTGACGGATCAAGTGATTGATGTGACAAGTCAGATCATGGTAGCGCGCGCCAAATTTATTGCGGAAATTGGAGAGCTCGCGCAGGAACTGCACCATCAGCTCTCTTCCGGTCGCGAGGATTTAACGTTGCGTTACGATGCGAGCGTAGCGGTGGACACTGACACCACTGCGGATGCATTGGTCGAGCCACTGAAAGCAGCCTTCCAGCGTGTGAAACAGCGCGAACTCCGGCAAGGCATCACACTGGTGGGGCCGCATCGCGAAGATATGACGTTCTATATTAACAACCAAGCCCTCAAACAGTACGGGTCGCAGGGACAGCAGCGCACGGCGGTATTGAGTCTCAAGCTCGCTGAAATTATGTATATCCACCAGAAATTGGGTGACTATCCAATTCTGCTTTTGGATGATGTGTTGAGCGAACTTGATGACTTGCGCCAGACGCACTTACTGAAAACAATCGGGCAGGACATTCAAACGTTCCTGACAACGACGAGTTTGAGCGGTATCCAACAAGAAAAAATTCATCAACCGGCACTCTATGAGATTACTGGTGGTCACGTATTATCGAGAGAGGATCAGTGATTATGAGCGATAACAAAGACAATCGTAATGAACAGCAGCAGGATGCGAGTCAGTACAATGCGAGTCAGATTCAAGTCCTGAAAGGCCTCGAGGCGGTGCGTAAACGTCCGGGGATGTATATCGGCTCGACGGGTGAAACTGGGCTGCACCATCTCGTGTGGGAAATTGTCGATAACTCGATCGACGAAGCCCTCGCTGGTTTTGCGAACCACATCCAGATTACGATCGAAGCGGATAACTCGATTACCGTTACAGATGATGGGCGCGGGATCCCAGTCGACACGCAGTCGACAACCGGGCGTCCAGCGTTGGAGACTGTTTTTACCGTTCTGCACGCCGGCGGGAAATTCGGTGGTGGCGGTTATAAGGTTTCTGGCGGGCTCCACGGGGTTGGGGCTTCCGTCGTCAACGCCCTTTCCGAATCCTTGGAAGTGAGCGTACACCGCGACGGCAAGATCTACCATCAGGAATATCACCGCGGCAAACCGACCGGCGATATGACTGTAATCGGCGAAACCGATAGCCACGGGACGGTGGTGCATTTTATGGCGGACGATGAGATCTTCGATGGTGAAATCGGCTACCAGTTTGAAACTTTGAATAAGCGTGCGCGCGAGCTCGCATTTTTGAACAAGGGATTGAAAATCTCCCTCGAGGATAAGCGCGCCGATCAAGAACAGTTAGTGAAATACCAGTTCAACGGCGGGATTAAAGAATACGTATCCTTCCTCAATGACAATAAAGAAGTATTGTTCGACGAGCCGATTTATTTGGAGGATGAACAGGACGGTATCGAAGTCGAGGTATCGCTCCAATATACGGGTGGTTTCCAGACGAATATCATGAGTTTTGCGAACAATATCCACACGTTCGAAGGTGGGACGCACGAATCGGGAATTAAAACCGCGCTGACGCGTGCCATCAACGATTATGCCCGCCAACAGAACCTTCTCAAAGAAAAAGAGGCGAACCTGAGCGGGGATGATGTGCGCGAAGGCTTAACGTTGATTGTTTCTGTACGCCATCCAGATCCGCAGTTTGAGGGTCAAACGAAGATGAAACTCGGAAACTCCGAAGTGCGCACCATTACCGATCGCGTCTTCGGTGAACATTTTGAACGCTTCCTGCTTGAAAATCCGGGTGTCGCGCGTCAGATTGTCGATAAAGGTATCATCGCATCTAAAGCGCGTAACGCCGCGAAACGTGCGCGCGAGATGACGCGTAAGAAATCGGGATTAGAAATCAGCAATTTGCCAGGAAAACTCGCAGATTGCTCGAGCCGTGATGCAGAAGAATGTGAATTATTCATCGTCGAAGGAAATTCTGCCGGTGGGTCTGCGAAGATGGGACGTGATCGTCACTTCCAGGCGATCCTGCCGATTCGTGGGAAGATCTTGAACGTCGAGAAAGCAACTCTCGATCGTATCTTAGCTAACGAAGAAATCCGCTCACTCTTTACCGCCATGGGTACCGGCTGGGGCAATGATTTTGATGTGGAGAAAGCACGGTATCACAAGCTCGTGATCATGACCGATGCCGATGTCGACGGAGCACATATTCGTACCCTACTGTTGACGCTGATCTATCGTTATATGCGTCCGCTATTAGAAGCCGGCTATGTGTACATCGCCGTGCCACCGCTCTATCAGGTGCGTCAAGGTAAAGTTGTACGCTACCTCGATACCGATGCGGAATTGGATCAGTACTTATCAGAAATTCCTGAGAAACCGAAACCGAGCGTCCAGCGCTACAAAGGGCTCGGGGAGATGGATGCTGAGCAGTTGTGGGAAACAACCATGAATCCGGAGAACCGCAAGATGCTTCAAGTGACCGTTGATGATGCGGAAGAGGCGGATCATTATATCTCGATGTTGATGGGTGATGAAGTCGATCGTCGCCGCACTTTCATCGAAGAGAACGCCACATACGCAACGATCGACTTATAATCAGCGGAGGTGAATGCTATGTCAGAAGAACTAGGTTTGGTCGGAAATCGAAATTTATCGAGTGAGATGCGCAACTCTTTCCTCGACTATGCCATGAGTGTCATTGTTGCGCGCGCCCTACCGGATGTCCGCGACGGGTTGAAACCAGTCCATCGGCGCATTCTCTACGGGATGAGCGCATTAGGTGTGACACCTGATAAGCCATACAAAAAATCGGCACGTATTGTCGGGGACGTCATGGGGAAATATCACCCGCACGGCGACTCAGCCATTTACGAATCGATGGTGCGTATGGCGCAGGACTTCTCCTACCGTTACGAATTAGTTGACGGCCACGGGAACTTCGGATCGGTCGATGGTGACCAGGCAGCTGCCATGCGTTATACCGAAGCCCGCATGAGCAAAATTGCGATGGAAATGGTCCGCGATATCAACAAAGATACCGTCGATTTTGTACCGAACTATGATGGTGAGGAAAGTGAGCCGGAAATTTTACCGTCACGCTTCCCTAACCTGTTAGTTAATGGGGCTACCGGGATTGCGGTCGGCATGACTACCAATATCCCACCACACAATTTGAACGAAGTTATACAGGCACTGCACTTATTGATGCAGAATCCGGATGCGACAACCAAAGATCTCATGCAAGTCTTACCGGGACCGGACTTCCCGACCGGTGCGATTGTTATGGGACGCGCTGGTATCCGCAAGGCGTACGAGACGGGACGCGGGAAAGTGATTGTTCGTGCCAAAGTCGATATCGAGCAGGCCGCGAACGGTAAAGAAACGATTATCATTTCGGAAATCCCGTATATGGTCAATAAAGCGCGTTTGGTTGAGCGTATCGCTAACTTAGCGCGTGAACACCGCATCGAAGGCATTACCGCCGTGCGCGATGAATCTGGGCGCCAGGGCATGCGAATCGTGATCGAATGTCGTCGCGATGCGAATGCGAACGTCATTTTGAATAATTTATATAAAGAGACCCAACTGCAGACGAACTTCAACTTCAACATGGTTGCCATTGTCGATGGTGTACCGCGCACATTGAGTTTGAAGGAAATGTTGAAGTACTACTTAGATCACCAGGAACGCGTGATCTATCGTCGTTCTGTCTACGAAAAGAAAAAAGCCGAAGCGCGTGCCCATATCTTAGAAGGATTGGAAATTGCCCTCGATCATATCGATGCAATCGTTGAGATTCTGCGTTCATCGAAGACAGGTGATGAAGCGAAAGCCATCTTTATGGATCAATTCAAACTGTCAGACAAACAATCGCAGGCGATTTTGGATATGCGTATGGTGCGGTTAACTGGTTTGGAACGTGAAAAAATCTCGCAGGAACTCGGCGAATTGCGTGAACAGATTGCGTACTTGGCAGAAGTGCTCGAGAGCGAACAGAAGCGTTACGCCATCATTTACGATGAATTGATGGATATTCAGAATCGCTTCGGTGATGAGCGTCGCACGGAACTGCGCGTTGGTGAAATCATCGGCATTGAGAATGAAGATCTCATCGAAAAGAGCAATGTCCTGATCACCTTGAGTCACAATGGCTACATCAAGCGTGTGGACGAAGATACTTTCCGCACGCAAAATCGCGGTGGTCGCGGTGTGCGCGGGATGGCGCTCCAGGACGGCGACTATGTCGATAATATTATCTCCATGTCGACCCACGATGTCCTCTTCTGTTTCACGAATCGCGGTAAAATCTATCGCATGAAGGGTTACGATGTTCCGGAATCGAGTCGAACTTCGAAGGGGCTTCCAATCGTCAACTTACTTTCGCTCGATAAGGACGAGAAGGTACGCGCGGCCATCAGTATTACCCCGCATCGCGAAGAAGTGAAAGACAGCAATGAGCATCTCTTCTTCGTGACGAAGAACGGAATTGTGAAGCGTACGCGTGCGGATGAATTCTTCAATATCCGCGCGAACGGACTCAAAGCCATCCACCTCAAAGAAGGCGATGAACTTGAAAAAGTACTCTGGACGTCTGGCGATGACACCATCATGATCGCATCGAATGATGGCTATGCGATTACCTTCAAAGAGCAGGATGTCCGTAGTATGGGACGTACCGCAGCTGGTGTACACGGCATTCGGTTATCCGCAGATGCGCATGTCATCGGGGCTGCGCGTTTGAGTGATAACTCAGAGGTGTTGACAGTTTCTGAGAACGGTTATGGGAAACGCACGCCGATTAGTGAATACTCCATCCAGCACCGTGGCGGAAAAGGTGTCCGCACGACGCGTATTACTGAGCGTACCGGCCAATTAATCGGTTTAACGTCAATCTATAGCGAAGAAGATATCGTGCTCGTTTCTAATAAGGGTGTGATTATCCGCTTTGAGAGTGGTTCAATCTCGCAAACCGGACGCAATGCGCAAGGTGTGCGTCTGATGCGTCTGGGCGATGATAGCGTGGTAGCTACCCTCGCGAAAATCAAGGCGACTGAAGACGATGCAACGACCGAAACCATTGATGCGGAGACGGTTGCAGACGATGACGTATCCGGTGAAATGGCCATCGATCCGAATCTAGCTGAGAAAATGAGCGACTTTGCGGATGAACTGGTCGATGAACAAGACAATGATACAGATGATGACGACGATACCTAATCGTTGCTTATCGTGATATTCAAAGAGACATGTTGCCGCATGTCTCTTTTTTTATAGGTATATGTGCAAATATTCAATATAGTGTCATGATTTCCAAATTAACTATTGTGAAGATTCTTGGAGTACTTCCCTTTATTTAGTGGAAAGAATGGTATATACTTACCTCTTATATTGGTCTGTTATCATAAGTATGTGAAAATTATCTGGTGATGGCGCATGATCAAAATATTTTTGTACGAACGATAGAAAGAAGGGGTAGCATGAAAAAGAAATGGTTCAGCATTCTCACACTCATGGTTTTAGGCTTGACGGTGTTGGCAGCCTGTGGGAACGCCGGTCAGGATGATAGCAATAGCAATGCTGTTGGAAAGACCAAAACTTATGAACAAATTCAAAAAGATGGCAAAATACGTGTGGCTACCGAAGGGACATATGCGCCGTTTACCTATCATGATGAGAATGATAAGTTAGTTGGTTATGACGTCGAAGTTGCGGAAGCTATTGCTGATAAGATTGGGTTAGATATTGAATTTGTTGAAGCTCCGTGGGATTCATTACTATCCGCATTCGATGCTGGACAAGCTGACGTGATGTTCAACCAAGTAGGAATTACTGATGAACGTAAGGAAAAATATTTATTTACAGATCCTTACACAGTAACTAAAGGTGCCCTAATTGTTAAAGATGATAATGACGAAATTAAATCATTTGATGATCTCAAAGGTAAGAAATCAGCCCACTCACTAACCAGTAACTGGGCAGATATCGCGCGTGGTTACGGTGCTGAGATCGTGTCAGTCGATGGTTTCAATGAGGCTATTGATTTGATTGTCGATGGCCGTGCTGATGCAACCTTGAATAATACGGTGAACTTTTATGATTTCAAAAAACAGAAACCAGATGCACCAGTTAAAATTGTTGCTGAAGAAGAAAAGACAAGTGAAACAGCTGCGATGATTCAGAAGTCTGCGCCTGAGTTACAAGAAAAGATGAATGAAGCATTGAAGGAATTGCATGAAGACGGCACATTGACGGAGATTTCTGAGAAATACTTCGGTACTGATGTGTCAAAATAATGGGGGCATAATCTTTGGATCGCATACTTGAAATTGCATTTGACGCGATTGGCCCAATCATCATGGCCGGGATAACCGTGACGATTCCATTGGCGCTGTTGTCTTTCATTTTCGGAATGATCTTTGCCATCGTGACAGCTTTGGCTCGTATCTCAAAAAGTAAGCTGCTAAATGGTATTTTTTACGTTTATGTATGGCTCTTTCGTGGGACACCGTTGTTAGTTCAACTGTTCATCGTGTATTTTGGATTACCGAAAATTGGGATCCAGTTCAACACATGGACGGCAGCAATTTTAACGTTCTCGCTCAATACCGGTGCCTATGCCTCTGAGACGATTCGTTCGGCGATTTTATCCATCCCTAAAGGCCAATGGGAGGCCGCGCAATCACTCGGAATGACGCGGACACAAGTGCTCAAACGCATTATCGGTCCGCAGGCTTTTCGCGTGTCGCTTCCACCGCTGTTTAACTCGTTCATCGGATTGGTGAAAGATACCTCGCTCGCATCAAATGTGACGATGGTCGAGATGTTTATGGTAAGTCAGCGTATTGCTGCTCGGACGTACGAACCGTTACTGTTGTATGTACTAGTAGCCCTCGTCTATTTGGTTATGTGTACGCTGCTCAACATTATTCAGGATAAAATGGAAACGCGATTACAGCGTTACAGCATCTAAGGAGTGAGCGTATGCCTATTACTCTAAATAAAATCAATAAATCATTCGGGGATCAGCACGTTCTAAAAGATCTTTCACTGACCTTTAACGAGCATGAGACGACGGTTATTATCGGTTCTTCCGGTTCAGGAAAATCCACCATGCTTCGCTGCATGAACTTATTGGAAATCCCGGACAGCGGGAAGTTAACGTTGGATGAATTATCATTGACGTTTGATCGAAAGCCGAGCGAAAAACAACTACTGCCTTTCCGAAAGAAGACAGGAATGGTATTCCAAAATTTCGATCTTTTCCCGCATTTAACCGTTTTGGACAATATTATGGAAGGGCCAGTGCAGGTCAAAAAAGAAGATAAAACAGAAGTCAAAGCCCGCGCTGAAAAATTACTGGACCATGTCGGTTTGCTGGATAAAGCCGATCAGTACCCTAACGATCTCTCTGGTGGTCAGAAACAGCGTGTCGCGATTGCGCGTGCACTCGCAATGGCTCCGGAATTCCTATTGTTAGATGAGCCAACCAGTGCCTTGGATCCTGAGAGCGAGATGGATATTCTCGATTTGATCAAGACATTGGTTGAGGAAGATCATCAATCGACTATTATCGTGACGCATAACCTCGCGTTTGCGCGTCGGGTAGCGGACCGTATCCTTTTCTTTGAGGATGGTAAAGTGCAATTCGATGCACCTCCGGAGAAATTTTTCAATTCCGACAACCCGCGCATCCAGAAATTCCTCTCAGCCATGAAATTTGAATAACGTATGAACGCCTGGCATCAATAGAATTGGTGCTGGGTGTTTTTTTGTATAGTTATTCCTCTTTGACCTGGTAATTTTCGATTTGGTATGATATATTCAGAATATTTAATTTATAACTACTTCTAGGGAAATGAGGGATGTTTATGCATCGACCACTATTATGGAGCGTTTCGGTTTTGTCTGCTGTTACTCTATTATCAGCACCAGCCGTCCACGCCGATGAAAAGGAAACAGTGGATACCGCGCCACTACCAACTGTACCCATTCAAGGAGCGGTAGACCCGCAGACGGATGATCAAGAATCAGTGGCGGTGCCTGAAACGTCGCCCACACCAGAAACGGGAACACAAGCTACGGCGCATGCGGCGGATGATGAAGCGTCAACATCTGAGTCATTAGACGCAGAGCCGCGAACGGCACAGCCATCACATGAAGCTACCGCAGTACCAGAAGCAACGCCGACAACGGCTGCACCACAAGCAGCAGCTGAACCAGAAGCACCAGTTGAAAAAGTGAAGGTCATTGTCGAGACAACGGATCGCCCTGCCCTCGCGCGTGCCGATCGTCAGGATAGCGAAGCGTTCAATCAGGCACTTGAAACTGCTGACGCGGATGTGCTGCATAGCTTCAATGCGATTTCAGCTGATTTAGCGACACAAGGTATCCATTTAACTTTGGATGACCATTTTTACGGTGGTTTTGCGGGGTTCTCGACAACTGTTAACCCTGAAGATATCGAACAGATTAAACGTCTGAAACAGGTACAGAATGTTACCGTTCAGCGTACATTAACACCTATGCCAGTAGTGGAACCAGAAATGATTTTTTCCGGCGATCTGGTCGGCTTAACTGCTGAAGAGCGGGAACAGATACCGTATAAAGGTGAGAACATTATCGTCAGCGTTATCGATAGCGGGATCGATCCCGATCACCGTGATTTGACATTGAGCGATGATATCGAGAAACGTTATGACGAAGCAGCGATGACTTCTGCGATTACAGAACTCGGATTGCCGGGGCGTTGGTACTCAAATAAGGTACCGTACGGCTATAACTATGCCGATGAAACGCAGAATGTGAAGAGTATGAACGGCGTTCATGGCCAGCACGTCTCAGGGATTATCGGTGCGAATGGGAACCCAGAAGACGGCGGGATTGTCGGTGTGGCGCCGCACGTTCAAATTTTGGCGATGAAAGTCTTTGGGAACGGGACGAATGATAGTACAACCACGGAGGATATCTATATACGTGCGATTGATGATTCGATCAAACTCGGTGCGGATGTATTGAATTTATCGCTCGGGGGCCCGGCAGGTTTTAACCAGGATTCGAATGCCCCGCTTGAACGCACCTTGGCACTCGCGCGGTCGAAGGGGATTCTCCCAGTGATTGCGATGGGGAATGACCGCAATATTACCCAGGGGCTCCCAGAAAATAGTACCACCGCCAATCCGGATACCAGTTTGGCAAGCTCACCTGGTCTTTCATCGCACGCGCTGACAGTCGGTTCGATCGATAATATTCGTCAGATGTTGCCGATTGTGCGCGCGGAAGTTGGCGGTCAGGCGTATCAGTTCAAATCCCAGACAGCCTCAGGAAAGAAAGCGAACGAAGCACCTGTACGTTTAGTCGTGGCTGGTCTCGGACGCGCAGAGGATTACGACGCATTGGGTGATATTTCGGGTGCCAATGTCCTCGTACAGCGTGGCGAGATTACATTTACAGATAAATATCAGGAGGCAGTTAAACACGGTGCTGCCGGTGTGATTGTTTACGATAATGTCGAGAGTGACGATCTGGTCGGAATGGCTGGTTTGGAACAAGCAACGATTCCGGTCACCTTTGTCGGAAAAACAGATGGTGAGCAATTAGCAAAATTAGCAATGGAACATGGGGGCCGACGCCAGATCTGCGTCTGAAGCCAGAAATCGCGGCACCAGGCGGTAGTATTTACTCCACAGTATTTGACGATGGTCATGAAAGCATGTCTGGGACCTCAATGGCTACACCATACATTTCAGGACTTGCTGCGCTATTGATTCAACGTTTATACGCCGATGGATTGCTGGAAGGATCGCCGGCTGAGAAAGATGAGCGACAAGATGATGTCGTCAAATTAGTATTGATGAATACGGCAGTTCCCGCTGATAATTCGTTGGCTGATGATGCGTCCTACTTCTCGCCGATTCAACAAGGTGCCGGGGTCGCTAATATTGTAGCAGCGTTGCGCGATTTTGTGACGGTACAGGTTACTGGAACGAACGACACGACGGCAGATGGCAAATTAGAAGTCAAAACAGTTGGCGATACCTTCGATGCATCATTTGATTTGACGAATTATGGCGAAACGCCGGTCACTTACAATGTGGAATACGTGTTATTGAAGGACAATGCGGACGACAACGACCGGTATACGGAAACAACCGGCATTGCACAGAAGAGCTATCAGGGGCAGGTAACGGTTAATGCGGGCGAACGCACAGCACTCACAGTGACCGTGCCGACCTTTGATGTGGCAGCCAACCAGTACGTCCAAGGATACTTCTTCTTCACGGATGTCGCAGGCGATGCCCCGACGCTCTCTGTACCATTCCTCGGTTTTAAAGGAGATTGGAATGATCTGCCGTTCCTCGATGGCTTGGAGGCTTCGGGGCAACCGGTAAACTTCCCATCAGCACACGGAACCGATAGCGATGGTCTCGATACCGTCACTAATCAGACCGGTTTCCTCTACCGCGATATCAAAGGTAACTTCCATTTCTGGGATAGTTTCAATGTGAACGGGCAACCGACTGTTTTCGTGAATAGTCAGGATAAACGCGGCTTCTACAATGAAGTGGTGCCGAACGTATCGTTCTTGCGCAATGCAAAAAATGTCTCCTTTACAATCAAAGATGCAGCGGGAAACACGATCCGTACCCTCGCTTTAGCGGATGCGGTCCCTAAGGTTAATCAATTATACGTTGATCCGAACGGTGTACGTACATTGGATCCCGCACGTTCGTGGAATTTCAAAGATTTCTATGATAACCCTGTCGCAGACGGCGTATACACGTATGAAATTAAAGGAAAGATTGATACTGTTGACAGTACCCCACAGACGTACAGTTATCAGATTATAGTTGACAATGAGGCACCAACACTGCATGTGACGCAGGATGGCGATTATCTCATTGTCGATGCGAGTGATATGCTAGCCGGTGTTGCAGAAAGTGCGATCCTCGATGCCACATCCGGATTGATCGATCGTCACCCCGTTGTGCACGGTGATGGCCCGCTAGTGACGCGCGCCTATCAACAATTAGCAATCCCAACGCACTTTAAACGCGAGCTATTGCGGGTTGTCGCACTGGACAATGCAGGTAACGGCCGGTTAATCGACTTGGTGACTGGCGAAGAAAAAACTGATGTGAAGTGGCCGAAGCTGTCACCTGTCGATCTCGATGGTTTGGGTGAACAACTCGGCGAAGCGGACGGCGCGCTCGGTGAGATGACACCACCGTTATCGGACGAACTGCCGATGCAGGAAATCGCTGATCGCACGCAGTATTCTGAAGATACGGGCATTCTCGCAGCGAATTTACCAGTAATGGTGGTGGGATCGCCGGGGCAATTTGAATTCCTCAATTGGCAGGATACAGCAGTCAACGTGAGCGGCTACTTCTCCAATCTCAAAGCGGTTCACCGTGTGGAAATGACGTTAACGGATGAGAACGGCACGCCACTTGTGGATCATGCGGTTTTACCGACATTTGAAGTCTTAGTACCTGATGATACCAATGAGCCGGATGCACCGAAACTCTATCAGTTCAAGGGAACGGTGGACTTGCCGGCAATTGACGAAACGCATGTGTATCACCTGGATATTCGTGCGTTCGGCGAAACGATGAATGGTCAGTTGGCGCAGGAGGCAATCGGTCGCACGCTCATCGTCGATCGTCAAGCACCTGAAGTATGGATCGAGCGCGTGATCGGACCGAATCCTGATCGCGCGCACTTCCTCGCTTACTTTGCGGATGACAGCAATGCGCTGCATGTGACAGCTAACCATTCTGAAATTGTGAATACCGATCGCCTGTCGGATAGCCTCTTACCGCTCGGCATCCAGAAAGTCGTCGCATTCGATGTGCCGCTCGAACAGGGTGAGAACCATATTTTCTTCACGATTGGAGATGCGAGCGAGAATAACACGTACGAATTGAAGATCATTAATCATGCGAGTGAAGCAGTTGACGATGGCTATTACGTTAAAGAACTGCAGACGAAGATTTCAAAACGACCGACAACGTCTACCGTAACGGATGATCAGGAAGAAGGTGTTATCCACGAGGAATACATCGACGAGAACACGTGGAATGACACGATCGATTCGGTGATTTCAACAACGGATGGCATGAACCAGCCGTACGTGGATCCGTCGTCTGGTGACGTGCATGAAGAATATATCGATCCGGAATTACCAGTGATCGAAGAAGTGCTCGGTAGTGATGATAATGAAGATTCAGCAAATAATGGTGATGGTGACTCGACAGTGACAGAAGACGACACGCATACTCCGGAAAAAGGCGAAAATGAAGTGAAAGATCCGTCAACGGAAGAAACACCGGGTGATGTCACAACAGAGACAGATGACACGGATCAGACGGATAATCCGAAGCCTGAACCAGATGATGAGGAGGACTCAGATCATGTAATTGATTCCGAATTCAATCATCTCAATGGGCAACCGATCGTACCGGAGGATGTCGTGGGAACTGAAGCGACACCACCTAAAGATGAGGTAGCTCCTTCAGCCCATGCAGTGATAGCAACAACGCAGCGTCCAACGGTGTTGGCAGCTGCCACCAAAGACTCGGCGCATACAGCGACTACGACATCCAGTCGTGTATCACAGGAAGTAACCACACCACAGCCGGATACATTACCACAGACAGGCTTCAGCGGGCACTTATTGTTAGGTATGGCCTCACTATTCGGTGGACTCGCATTAACAAAACGTCGCAAAAAATAATCAATTAAGCAGTAAGTTTGATAGATGGGGAAATTTCCCCATCTTTTTTGTGTATAAAAAAGGCTCCCCGTCAGGCGTACCTGTTATGCTCAGTAACCGTAATTACTAAACTGGGGAGCGATTGAACCTTAATCACTATATTAAGCTTATATTTTTAAATAGCAATCACTAAAAATTATTTTATATTAAAGCTCATACAAATAATTAAATGCTATAATTATGGCAAATTGATGACGTTTGGTTTTTGACAGAAAGGAGTCGACAGCCATGCTCAGTGTGAAACATTTATCGAAAACATTCGGCGATGTCACTGCCGTATCGGATATTTCATTTGATATCAACGATGGTGAAATCATGGGACTGGTCGGACGCAATGGGTCGGGAAAGACAACCATTTTTCGTATGATTTTACGGTTTATGACATCCGAACACCCCGAGACGTCGATTACGTGGGACGGCGAGGTTAGTATCCCGGCGGAAATGATCGGTTATCTGCCCGAAGAGCGCGGCTTGTACGAGCGGATGACGGTTCGCCAACAAGTTCGCTACTTTGCGAATCTGCACGGTATGTCCTCCAAAGCGGTTGACGAGCGCCTAGGTGAGTGGATGGATCGCTTCCAAGTCAAAGGCAAAGTAACCGACAAAATCAAAACACTCTCTAAAGGGAATCAGCAAAAAATTCAGTTGATCGCCACCCTCATTCATGAACCGCGTATCGTGATACTCGATGAGCCGTTCAGTGGTCTCGATCCGGTCAACGCCGATTTATTAAAAAATGGCGTTAACTATCTCCGCGATAAAGGCAGTGCGATCATCTTTTCGAGTCATAATATGAGTAATGTAGCGGAGCTCTGCGACACGATGATGATGATTCACGATAGCGAGCGTGTGCTGTACGGCACGATTCCTGAGATCAGGGAGAGCTTCGGTGCAACGCGTCTCACGATCCAAACGCCGAACTGGACGAAAGCAGCACTCGAAGCGTTGGACGGCGTGACGCAGGTTGAAGCAATGAAAAATCAAACCTTCCGATTAGTATTGGCGGATGAAAGTTATGGCCCAACCCTGTATCAAACGCTCACGCACGGCGAGTATATTCCCCTATTCTCGCAACAACCGCCGACACTCGAGGAAATTTTTAAAATGAAAGCAGGTGGCGACCATGAATAAAGTATGGATTGTCGCTAAGGAAACCTATCGCCGCAACACGCTGAATTTTTCCTTCTTTATGATGCTGCTGATGCCACTCATTGCGATTATTTTCTTCTTAGTGATCGGATACTTTACTTCTGATTTGGACGAAGATCAGCCACTGACGGTTGTCGTTTCTGATGCACCGACAAAGCAAGGACTCGAAGTCATCAGCGAGCAGGCGGGCAACCAGCTCCCGGAGATTCACTATGTTGATACGACACAACAAGCGAAGCAAGCGATTGCGGATGATGAGATTACGAGCTATCTAGCGGTAACGACGGCCGGTGATCAACTAAAAGCGACCTACTACAGTCCAGCGGGAGATGAGAATTTCCAGACGACCTACCCTGCATTCACGCAGGTGCTCAATAACTATCAAGCGATGCTGACGCTTCGTACGCTCGGCATCAGCCCAACAGATTATCAAAAACTGATGAATCAGAAAGTACCAGTGACTAACGCTTCATTAGCGACGAATAAAGTGACTGGCAGCGACCAATCAATGGGTCAATTCATTACCTTTGGGGTTGCACTGGCGATTATGTTTATCGTCTTTATCTACATCGCGGTGTACGCGAACTTGATCATTCAGAATATCGCGGACGAAAAAGGTTCGCGTATCATGGAGATTCTGCTCTCGACGATGACAGCGACGCAGAATTTTTACGGAAAATTGCTCGGCATCATGCTGATGATTTTGACACAGCTCTTCATCTATGCATTGTTCGCAGGTGGCGTGTTCTGGTACTACAACGATGAGATCCATCAGCTGCTGGCTTCAGTGCCGAGTGACACGTGGCACAGTATCGGCAGCGCGATTGGATGGTCAGTTGTTTACGGGGTATTCGGCATCGTCCTGTACAGTGCCCTTGCAGCATTTATCGGTTCGCTCACAACGAAAAAAGAAGATGCACAGAAAGCAGCCGGCCCGCTGAGCATTATTCAGGTGATCGGTTTTTACATCGGTTTGTTCGGTATGATGCGCTTTTCGGATTCGGTATTTTTGAAAGGTGCGTCGCATATTCCCCTATTCGCAGCGAATATCATGCCCCTAAGGATTGCGAAGGGACAAGTTTCCCCACTCAAATTGACCATTTCCGTGATCGTCAATATCATTTTCATTGCCCTTGTGCTGCATGTCTCGTTGACGTTTTACAAAACCAATGTGCTCTCCTACAGTGAGGAAGGCGTCTGGCAGACGTTCAAACGCTCTCTCACCTTGAACCGCGGCGAGCATCAAGTGAAATAATTTGAACGAAATGATTGCAAACGCAGATTTTCTACAGTAATATAACTAGATGTGAGTATATTTTTACTCTCCTTGCTTCAGACCACTGAAGCCACTAAGACCAAGAGGAGGTGTTATGTCTAATGAACGAAAAGACGACAAAATATGAGGTGCTGTACATTATTCGTCCTGACCTTGATGAAAGTGCAAAGAGCGAATTAGTTGAACGTTTCGACAACGTATTAACTTCTAACGGTACGCGTATCGAAGAATCTAAAGACTGGGACAAACGTCGTTTTGCTTACGAAATCGATCATTTCCGTGAAGGTGTGTACCACTTGATCACCTGTGAAGCAGAAGATGCTGAAGGTATCAACGAATTTGACCGTTTGGCTAAGATCAACGACGGTATCTTACGTCACATGATTACTAAGATTGAAGCGTAATGTTTAACGTTTAGGAGAGGAGTTATCTGATGATTAACAATGTCGTATTGGTCGGTCGACTGACGAGAGACGTTGATCTCCGTTATACCCAGAGCGGCGTTCCGGTCGCTAACTTCAGTGTCGCAGTAGAACGTAATTTCCGCGATGCCAACGGTGAACGTCAAACAGACTTTATTAACTGTGTGATGTGGCGTAAATCAGCTGAGAACTTTGCGAAGTATACGCGCAAAGGCTCACTCGTCGGTCTCGAAGGTTCCATCCAGACGCGAAACTACGAGAACCAACAAGGCAATCGTGTGTATGTTACTGAAGTTCTTGTCAATAACTTCAGTTTCTTGGAATCGAAGAGTGTAACCGAAAGTCGTCCGCAAGGTGATGGCAACTACGATAACGCATACGGTAATGCGAATGATGATCCATTTGCAGACTATGGAAATTCGGGTAACTCATCCTCCTACAACAATAATAACGGTGGACAGTCCTACAGCAATAACAACAATAGTAACGATGGTTTTGAATACGGTGGCGATGACCCATTCGCTAACAACAAAGACGATGGGCAATCCTTCGATTCATCCAACGATATTGCTGATGATGACCTACCGTTCTAGCATTTTTGAACGAGGGAGGATCGAATAACTATGGCACAGAATCGCCGTGGCGGCGGTCGTCGCAGAAGAAAAGTCGACTACTTAGCTGCTAATCACATTGAATATGTAGACTACAAAGACACAGATTTATTGCAACGTTTTATCTCAGACAAAGGTAAAATCTTGCCACGTCGTGTAACTGGAACATCCGCTAAACATCAGCGCGAATTGACAAAAGCAATCAAACGCGCACGTATCATGGGATTGCTTCCATTTACTGAACAAGACTAATGATATAAAGACAAAACGGTACCCCGTTTCTACGAGGTACCGTTTTTTTTGTGTGTCGTTGGGTGGTTTAAATCATAGTTCGGCTCTGGAATTTGCCGATATGATGTACTTTATAAGTGTAGACAATCACACCGATCACTAACCAGAGTATTGCAATTAAGCTATCGATGGCGAGTGTTTTTGGGGATTGTGGCGTAAAGAACCGCATCATTGTGCGCGCATAAGGTAAGCCATATGTTAACCATCTGAACACTGGTGGAAATTGCTGATACGGCGCAATAATTCCCGCTAAAATCAGCGCAATTTCAGCAATCACATTAGAAAAGGCATAGGGATTTGAGCGTCCCCACCCTAGGATAGCTGTCGTTGCACCGATAATCAGCCCATAAATGATTAACAGCGGACTCAATTTGATACTCTGCATCATCAGTGACGTGGATAGCCCACAGATTTTCAAGATGATGAGGTTACTCATCACTAATGCAAAACTGAATAAAAAAATGATAAGCGCTTTACTTCCCCAATAATAGCCACTGAATGGGTGGCGTCGCGCGAGTTCCCGATCAATGCCTCGAAATGTATCATTGACAAAAGCAGCGGCCATCTGATTCATAGCTGTCAAACTACCTGAAAGCGTGATTGAAGTCGCAATAATCGTGAGATCAAATTCCCCAGTAATCGTCCGATTAAGCAGGAAAAACATTGCGGTATTGAGCAACGGTAATAGGAAAAAATGAATCACAAAGGTTTTCCAATTATCGAGTATTTCAATATTGGAAAGCACAACTTTCATATGACCACCCCCAGCCGGCCGGTCTGCTTCGCTTTGTTGAGGAGATAATGCGCCAACACATAGCTTATACCACCTGAAATGAGTAGACAGACGGCAAATTGTGAGAATGTCAGCCAAGAAATCGGTTCGTTACCGAGTAACCATTTAATCGGCAAGGCAATCGGCAGAAACCAATTCGCCAACTTTGTGATGGGTGCGAAAGCAGTAGGCAACGTGTAGAGCCCCGATAGCAATAACAGCGGGAGTGTCAATAAATCTTCATAGACCATAGCATGTCGCGTTAAAACAAAAATACTGGCGATAAGAAAATCAAGAACTAACGCACCGAGCCATAAGCCGATCACCCCGAGAACGAATTGCGGCGTGAATGTCAGTGGAAAGCCTAAAATGCTCCCTACGAGCATGGCGAGCGGGAAGCACAATAACCCAAATATCGCTGCAGGCGCAACCACGGCAGCGAGTGAAACTGCATCACTTACACGATGATTAAGTAAGTACGGTAGCGTGCCGCGATGCCGTTGAAAACTAATACAACCGGCAGCAGTCGTTCCACAATTCCATAGACCAAAAATCGCGGCACGAAGCCATGATTGACTGGTTAATGTTAAATTGGAAGCATATGCTACGATATATTCAATAAACAATAACGCCAAAGTACTAGTGATAGCCAGACTCACAAAATATGAATTTTTGGAGAAAATTTTCAGATGAAACCAGGCGAGCGAGAAAAAGCGTGACATTTCAGCTCTCTCCTTTCATTTCATGAATGAGTGCTAAGTAGGACTCTTCAAGTGTTGCTGGGCGATCGATATGCTTGACGTGTGAGCGATCGATAATTGTCGAAACGTCGCCACTGATCTGAATTTTGCCGTCCATGAGCAAGAGAATCTCATCAGCGAGCTGTTCCACCTCACCCATTAAATGGCTTGTCAGCAAAATACCGACGTGCTGTTCAGTTGCTAACTGTTTAATCAGCGTACGAATTTCCTGACTGATTTCGACATCTAATCCGTTTGTCGGCTCATCGAGTAGCAATAATTGCGGTTGTCCCAGTAATGCACGCGCAATATGGAGACGTTGTAACATCCCACGCGAAAAGGTGTAGGCCTTTTTGTTTTTTGCGGGTAGGAGATTGACGAGGTCGAGTACGCGTAGAACTTCCGATTTAATCTGTCGTCGTGGTATTTTATCTAAATGCGCAAAGAAAACGAGATTATCATAAGCCGTTGCGTTGCCGTAAAAGCCCAACTCACCTCCCAATACTAAGCCAATATTGAATTTTTGTTGATTTTTAGTGGTTAGAGGCTCATCATTGATAAAAATATCGCCCGCTGTCGGTTCGAGGTAACCGGAAATCATCTGAATGGTTGTTGTCTTACCAGCACCATTTGGCCCCAATAGTGCAACGATTTCTCCGGGCTGAATCGCAAATGAAATGCCTTTGATGATTTCGATGGTTTGTTGCTTCGATTGAAAAGATTTATGTAAATTATTGACATGCAATAAAGCCATGGAATGCTCCTCATATAGTTGATAGGGTTCAGTATATCATTGTTTTTTTATTAGCAATAGTCGGAAAATTGATGGTGTAGGAATGAGATAGCCATTATTGAGATTTTTCATGATGCTTTCCTCATTTCATATAAAAATAAAACCACTAACCGATGCGATGGCTAGTGGTATGATCTTCTTAGATATGGAAGTATTTTTTTAAGTTTTTGTATTCGCCAACGACCAACATCCTGTTCTCAGAAGTCAGGACGGTTTCTGGTGAGATACCGACATCCATGTGGTCTTTGTATTTCAACGCGACAATATTAATGTTATAGCGTTTGCGGATATCGATCTGGCCGATAGTCATACCGACCCAGTCTTTCGGGACAGCAACCTCAAACATCGCGTAGGAATCATCGAGTTCAATATAATCGAAAATGTGATCCGATGTATAGCGAATGGCAGCCCATTTGGCGACCTGCTTTTCTGGATAAACGACTTCATCCGCTCCATTGCGCAGTAAAAATTTAACCTGTAAATCCTGTTCTGCACGGGAAACGACAAGTGGCGCGCCCATTTCTTTAAGCAACGACGTGATTTCGAGTGAACTCTGGAAGTCATTCGCAATCGCCACGATGCAGAGATCAAAGTTGCTAATGCCGAGTGATTTCAAGAATTCAGCATTTGTGGCATCGCCTATCTGGGCATTCGTAACGATTGGTAAAATATCATTCACACGATCTTCGCGAATATCGACAGCCATCACCTGATGATTGAGCCGATTCAATTGCTCCGCCATATGATGGCCGAAACGTCCTAAACCGATAAGTAAAATAGATTTCATGATCAGAATGCTCCTTTTTAACCGATAGTAATGCGCTCTTTTGGAAAGCGTGACACATTTTTATTCGTTAACGATAATGTTGAGTAGATGAGCGTCAACCCACCGACGCGTCCGATGAACATGAAGAGAATCAGGATCAAGTGCGACGGCAGACTGAGTGTCGGTGTCAATCCGAGCGATACACCGACCGTGCCAATCGCTGAAGCTGTTTCATATAAAGTCACGCTCATCGGTAACTCTTCCATCGTGCTGATGGCACCAGCACCGAGGAAGAAAATGATGATATACAACATGAAAATCGTTGCGGCATTCTTAATCGCATGATCGTCGATGCGTCGCCCGAAGAGATGAATTTCATCTTTGTTTTGGAAAGTCGTGACCACATTCGCAAACAACACGGCGAAAGTGGTTGTTTTCATCCCCCCTGCCGTGGATCCCGGCGATCCACCGATCAGCATTAATAGGATACAGATGCCCTGGCTAAAACTCGTCATGGTCGCGAGATTCACCGTGTTAAATCCAGCCGTACGCATGGTGACAGACTGGAACAATGAGCTGAGAATACGCTCACCGATCGGCAGGGCGCCAAAATCTCTAAAGAAGAAGATAATGGCGGGCACAAATACCAAACTGAGCGTGGTGGTAATAATAACTTTACTCTGCATCGTGTAACGCCGGAAATGGGTACCATGTGTGTAAATATCGTACCAGGTCAGAAAACCGAGACCACCGATGATAATCAATCCCATAATGGTAAGATTAATAACCGGTTGGCCGATAAATGAGGTCATCGACTGGTAAGTATTTTCAGGCGTTCCCATGACATCGAATCCCCCATTACAGAAGGCGGATACAGCGTGAAATACAGACATCCATATCCCACGCAGTCCAAATTTTGGAACAAAGACGGGCATCATGATAAGCGCACCGAATAGTTCAATTAGAAACGTCACAGTCAAAACGAATCGCGTTAAATTGACGATACCACCGATTTTTGGCGCGGCGATCGCTTCCTGAATCGTGCTGCGCTGTTTGAGTGAAATCGTGCGTCCGGACAGCAATGCGAAGAATGCTGTAACGGTGACTAAGCCGAGCCCACCTGCTTGAATGAGTAACAGAATGACGACTTGCCCGAACATCGACCAATATATCGCGACATCGTGAACGATCAACCCCGTAACACAGACGGCAGACGTCGCAGTGAACAGCGCTTCATTAAATGGTGTCCAAATCCCGGCATGCGAAGAGATCGGAAGCATGAGCAGCACTGTGCCAAGCAATATCATTCCCAAAAATCCTAAAATAATAATTTGAAAAGAATTGAGTTGTCTTTTCAAACGCGTGGGGTCTGCCATATTGACTGATACTCCTTTTTGAATTCTTAATCGGATACAGTGTACCATATTCCTATGGTAAAAGGATCTTTTATTGGGAATATTAGGTGGGAAGGCAGGGAGTTATAGTGATACACATATTTTATAATGTTTTAGGTGAGAACCAGCGTTCGTTTTACCAAATAAATATGTATTGATTTAGTGAGTAATTGTGGTAATAATTTTTTTAATATAGAAGGGTAGAAAAACTCATAAATGAATAATATTGGGCTCCAATGATAGCGTATGAATAATTAATTATTCATTATTTACTGAGTATTTCTTATGAACTTAGAGGCAATCTTTTTCGTTTAAATTTAAAGCGTTTATCTTAGCTACTTTTGCATCGAAATACCTATATAAAAATTATCCACAGTGAGTATGAATGAACAAAAAAGTTTTCCACTGTTGATAACTTTTTAAGATCGGACAGGATTTATAAAAATGTTTCACGTGAAACATTCAGGATAATCCCATTTTTCCTGAGGTGGCCTTGGATAATCATGATGTGCCCCAATAAAATATGAATTAGAAATATTAAAAGATTAATCTCTGTATTTCTATTAGAAAGTACTCATATTTATCACAGCGTATTAAAATGTTTCACGTGAAACTACACAACGGTGATTGATGATCAATATTAAACCTGTGATACAAGTAAACATTAGGTACGTAGTACATATCTTTGTAAGTAGTTAAGGAACTGAGATTAAAAGTCTGCATAATTAATTGATGAGATTCCGTACCCTTGATAGGTTAGGGTTACACATTTGTTTCACGTGAAACACTAATTAAAGGTTTTGATTTTTTTAGGAAGATATAATTTATTAAATGAGTAAATGATTTTTAGAAAATACCTATAACACACATATCAGAAAGTTACTCCTCAGGATAATAATAGGATATGGAAAAAAGTAAGATATCTCTAGAAAATTTTATTCTTAAATTAACGTTCTGATGTTTCACGTGAAACATTATGGCCTTCATCTAAATCTCATATTGATATTTATCTGTTAACTTGCCACTTTCTAATTAATTAGTATTCATAGACTATAAAATAAGGGACTCTGATCGATTGGAAAGTGAGCTAGCCTTATTTTATCTCAACTATATTCCACCAGGGGATAAGTTGCATACATATCTTATAATGTCGCTTTAAAGCAAAGATGTTTCACGTGAAACACTAAGAAATTTTTTAATATAAATAATTATAGTGATATGGTAAGGAATAAAACTAATTTTAAGTAAGCCATAATTAAATTGAATATCATACCAAGAGTCGATTTATAATGGGTGGTCAATTTGTATAGGTAATATGGCTGTAGTTTAAGTATTTATTGATAGCCATACTAGTTTTAATTGCTGAAAGTTTATTGGCTACTACAAAACACATCTATGAGTGTTTCACGTGGAACATTAAAATTAATTGGCAGTTTAATTTATGTAATCCATGAGACAACCAATATTGTTGATAAGTACCTAGTTACCCACAAAATGTGTTCGCTTAATCCACAAATGTGGATATCCAGCATACGAATTGTGGAAAACTGCGGTATGTTCGGTTACTTTTAGTACTTGATAAGTTAATATTGGATAAATAGCATCAATTTATACTTTTTCATTGTGGATAACTCTAATCTCATTTAAATATGAAATAATAAAATTTTATCTGGTATATATTACTCTTTTTTGCTATTTTCATTGCCACGATTTTTTGAAAACAACTTATATCTAGAGCTTCATTTATCATACTATATATAGTTGAAATATAATTAAATATAGATCGAAAAGCAATAGAAAATGATACAACATATGGATCATCATTTTCTCTCAAAGATATTGAGTAATGTATTAACAATATAAAAACGAGTGACTTCAGTCAATATATATTTAATTCATAAAAAATATATTATGGAGTACCATAATGTAATAGTGGGCGATACTTTTTTATAAAAGATCGTATTCTACTAATCTTGGTGCTATTTATTTTATATAATGTGTTTCACGTGAAACATTTATAGGAGAAGTGTTTATGGAATTATAAGTTAAACACTGCAATATGCTACTCTTCTTCTTGAAACGTTATGGAGGTAATTATGACTTTTTGATTAGATTAATTAGTGATATAGGGTATTTTTATTGCCTTATTGCTATCAGAAATTGTATTTGGAATACTTTGCTCGTTAAATGCCAAATGTTACCCATTATGTTTCACGTGAAACATTTTAAATTTAATTTATGATTAGATATAGAAAGAGCTTGCTTCTCCCCATCAGATAATATGGGATGAATAGATCAGCAATACTAGCTGTTGAGGTGAAACTACGACGATAAGATTTATATCTAGAGTGTTGTTAATTTTACTATTATTTCTTTAACGAGAATAGAATGTTTCACGTGAAACATTCCCTATAAATTATCTCTTTTGAATTTAAATTCCAATCATTTTATGAGTTTATTGATTCAGTTTCTTTCATTGTAATCAGCGTAACTTTGATTATAGCGCCCCCTATATTATCATGACTATAATCTGTTCTACCGGTTATATATAATGTTCCGTGTAACACTTTTTATACTCAAAATGTTTCACGTGAAACACTTTGAGGTTTAAAACTTATCTTAATCTTACCTTATTAATTTAGTTTTTGCTTACACTCTCAGTATGATATAAGTCTAGATGTACTATATTTAAATGATTTATCCTTCATCTCTCCTTTCCGTATTCTGTGTTGGTGTATTATCTCAATTTTCTGCCTAAAAGTACACGCTAAAAGCTCACACTATCACGCTATACTAATGTTTCACGTGAAACATTAGTATAAGAATATGCGTTCTCTTTTAGTCGATGATTTGGTTACTTAATACCTGAGTTTATGTTAAAATTATGTCGGTCGGTACAGACAATATGAATTGAGGACTAATTTTAATGAGAAAACAGAAAAAGCCATTTTATGCTGGCACGTCATCGTTTGGGCATCAAGATGTGATGCTGCCCATTGTGATGATCGTGCTTTTGCTGTTATTGTTTAATGTTTTCGCATTTTACAATAATCGAACGGTGGGCTGGGTGACGCTCGGTGTGAGTATCACCATCCTAGCTATCGGATATTTTATGTTGCGCCATGTTTCGCAAAACCAACAAGCGGATTTTAGCGATCTAGTACACGATATCGATACCGTCGAAAATGAAATTCTTCTGGCCATGCCACTGGGAATCATTATTTTTCATGATGATGGAAGCATGCGCTGGATGAATCCTTACATGCAGCGTTACTTCGGTCGCAATGATATTTCGCTCGATGATGATGAGGTACAGCAACAACTTCAGGAATATTATGAGGCGTTGGTATCCAGCGATGAAAAGATCATCGGCAATCAGCGCATCGCATCGAATGAAACATATTTCGATATTGGTTTGATCGAGCAACAACACGCGATGTATTTCTTGGACGTGACAGAATACGGTCAGAATATCGCTGAGGCGCGCGGTAATCGTTTCGTGATCGGCTATATTTTGATTGATAATTATGACGAAATTGTTTCGCGCTACTCCGATCGTCGCAAATCGAATGTCGACAATTATGTTATGAAACAGTTGTCTGCCTGGGTCAGTAAGCACAACGGTTATTTGAAGCGTGTGGATGATGATCGCTTTTTGGTACTGACAACGTTGGAAGATCTGCAAGCGATGGAAGATGAGAAATTCACGATTATTGATAGTGTGCGCGAGGCTACGTCGAAAGCAAATTTCCCGCTCACCCTATCGATGGGATTCTCGTACCAGATTGATTTCAAGGATACGAATTTGGCAGATATTAGTAGTCGCGCGCAATCTAACTTGGATTTGGCGCAGAGTCGTGGTGGCGATCAGGTTGTCATCAAGAGTCAAAATGAAAAAGCGCGGTACTACGGTGGAAAGTCTAACCCTATGGAGAAGCGGACGCATGTGCGCGCGCGTCAGATTAGTACTACCTTGTCTAAGATGATTGAAGATAATGATGATATTTACGTCATGGGGCACGATTATCCGGATATGGATGCGATCGGTGCGTGTTTAGGGATTCGCCGTTTTGCAGAAATGCACGGCAAAAACTGTAAGATTGTGATTCAGCAGGAACATCTGAATGAAGATATTGAAAAATTAATCGTCGAATTACAAAAAGATGAGGCGATCAGTTCGTCAATTATCTCACCAAAAGAAGCGGAAGCGGAAATCGATCCGAATGCGCTGCTCTTTTTGGTCGACTGTCATCGTCAATCGATTACGGTAGCGCCTGAACTCGTCGATCGTGTCAACGGTGTGGTAGTTATCGACCACCATCGTAAAAGTGAGGACGTCCCAAGCAATATTTTATTAGAGTACATTGAACCGTATGCGTCATCATCGTGTGAGTTGATTACCGAATTCTTCGAGTATCAAGAAGACAAGGTTGAATCAATCAATCGGATTGAAGCGACGACAATGTTGGCAGGGATTGTGGTTGACTCGCGGAGTTTCTCACTGCGCACCGGGTCACGGACATTCGATGCTGCCAGTTATTTGAAATCATGTGGGGCCGACTCGATTATGATTCAGGAATTTTTGAAAGAAGACCTGGCTGATTATATCGAGCGTAGCCATTTGATTGAAAATGTACAGTTTGTAGGCGAAAATGTAGGTATTGCGGCTGGCGAGGATGACGTCACCTATCCGATTGTACTCGCGGCGCAGGCAGCCGATGAGTTGCTGTCGATGAACGGGATCGCGTCATCGTACGTGGTATATTTGCGCGAGGACGGTCGTGTCGGTATCAGTGCGCGCAGTATGGGGAATGTGAACGTGCAGACCGTCATGGAACAGCTCGGTGGTGGCGGACATTTGTCCAATGCAGCGACACAGATTGAAGATGCTAGCGTTTCAGAAGCCGTCACAATGCTTCGCAACGTTTTAATGAATGAGGAGGCTACAGAATGAAAGTTATTCTATTAAAAGACGTCAAAGGTCAAGGTAAACAAGGCGATGTCAAAAATGTATCGGATGGTTATGCACAGAATTATTTGATCAAACGCGGCTTAGCGAAAGAAGCCACAAATAGTGCCGTTAGAAACCTGAAAGCACAACAGCGTGCAGAAGCGAAAGTTGCAGCTGAGGAACGTGCGGAAGCTGATAAATTAAAGACAAAAATTGAATCGGAAGACACGGTAGTTGAAGTGAAGGCAAAAGGTGGTAGCGATGGCCGTCTCTTTGGTTCCATCCCATCTAAACAGATTGCGCAAGCACTCGAGAAACAATACGGCATCAAGGTGGATAAACGTAAGATCGACCTCGATGAACCGATACGTGCCTTCGGTTTCCGCAGTATCCCAGTCAAATTGCATCCAGAAGTCGAGGCTGAGATTCGCGTACACGTCGTCGAAGAATAATTAGATTTGAATACCTTTTGAAATCGTTACTGATTTTGAAAGGTATTTTTCATGGAAGATGTGCGACGCAGCGAGATACGCTATAATGGGCGATGTTCAAATTGGAAGGAAGTGGCTGATAGATGGCGGAAGATTTCATGGATCGCATGCCCCCGCAAAATATTAGTGCGGAGAAGGCGGTATTGGGATCCATTTTTCTTGATCCCGAGCAATTTATTACTGTTAATGAATATGTAGAGCCATTGTCGTTTTATCGTCGGGCGCATCAGGTCATTTTCAGTGTGATGCAGCAGCTGAATGACCGTCAGGAAGCCGTTGATATTGAGACGGTGATGGCGGAATTGGATCGCCAGAATCAGCTGGAGAACATCGATAATTTGGATGGCGGCGACTATATTTATAAACTCGCCGAGGGAACACCATCCGCAGCGAACGCCGCGTACTATGCGAAAATCGTTGAAGAAAAGGCGATGCTGCGGCGTTTGATCACCGCGTCGAATGAGATTGCACAGACGGCGTACGAGGAAGAGGACGCGCTCGATGATATTCTGGACAATGCCGAGAAGAAAATCCTCAATGTTTCAGAACGCCGCAGCCGGGGTGATTTCGTACATATCGGCGAAGTGCTCAACACATCATTGGATCAGATTGAGCAATTATCGCAGAATCATTCGGCGGTTACAGGGCTGCCTTCCGGATATCCGGATTTAGATCGCATGACGGCAGGCTTGCAGCCGGATGAGCTATTCATCGTTGCCGCACGTCCTGGGGTTGGTAAAACAGCCTTTGCCCTAAATATTGCGCAAAACGTTGCGATCAAACAGAACGCGACGGTGGCACTGTTCAGCTTGGAAATGAGTGCTGAGCAGCTCGTCAACCGCATGCTCTGTGCAGAAGGCAGTATTGATGCGGGGCGCTTGCGTACCGGGAGTCTGCTAGAAGAAGAGTGGTCGGACCTCGTCATGGCGATGGGAGCGCTTGGCGATTCTGAAATTTATATCGACGACACACCGGGGATTCGCATGTCCGAAATTCGCGCCAAATGCCGGCGACTCATGCAGGAGAAGAAGCAGATCGACCTCGTTGTTATCGACTACCTACAGTTGATCGAATCACCGCGTCGTAATGAGAACCGTCAGCAGGAAGTTTCCGAAATTTCGCGGCAGCTCAAAAAACTCGCCAAGGAATTGCACGTGCCGGTTATCGCCTTATCGCAGCTGTCGCGTAGTGTGGAGCAACGTCAGGATAAACGCCCAGTGCTGAGTGATCTGCGTGAATCAGGATCAATCGAGCAGGATGCGGATATCGTGTCCTTCCTGTATCGCGAAGATTACTACAAGCATGAAGGCGCGGACGATGATGAACCGGAAGACGAGAACAATATCGTCGAAGTCATCATTGAGAAAAACCGTTCCGGTGCGCGCGGCACGGTGCAGTTGATTTTCACTAAAGAATTTAACAAGTTTTCATCAGTAAGTTTCAGACAAGAACAGGAATAGGAGCGTATCATTTATGGCAGGAACTGTAGTTGTTGGGACACAGTGGGGCGATGAAGGAAAAGGTAAAATTACCGATTTCCTCTCGCAAAAGGCTAAACTCATCGTTCGTTACGGCGGCGGAGATAACGCAGGACATACCATCAACTTCGATGGCAAAAAATTCGCGTTGCACCTCGTACCGTCCGGGATTTTTAGTCCGGAAAAATTATCGGTCATCGGGAACGGTGTGGTTGTCAACCCGAAATCACTCGTGGACGAACTCAACTACCTCAAAGATGGCGGTGTAGATGTCTCTGGACTGCGCATTTCTAACCGTGCACACGTGATTTTGCCTTACCACATTGTTATGGATGGTATCCAGGAGAAGCAGCTTGGTGATGGTAAAATCGGTACCACCAACAAAGGGATCGGACCGGCATACATGGACAAAGCCCAACGTAGCGGGATCCGCATGTGTGATTTGATCGAGAAAGATACTTTCCACGAGAAATTAGTACAGAACGTCGCAGAGAAAAACGCCATTATCGCGAAGATTTACGGTGGCGAACCACTCGATGTGGAAGCAATTTTTGAGGAATACTATGCATACGGCCAAGAGTTGAAACAGTATGTGACGGATACTTCTGTGTTGATCAATGAAGCGCTTGATGCTGGCGAAAACGTGCTATTCGAAGGTGCGCAAGCGAACATGTTGGATATTGATTCGGGGACATATCCATATGTTACCTCTTCGAATCCGGTAGCTGGTGGTGCGACAGTCGGTGCTGGTGTTGGTCCGACGAAGATCGATAACGTCATCGGTGTCGCAAAAGCATACACCTCACGTGTTGGCGAGGGGGCATTCCCGACCGAATTGTTCGATGAAGTCGGTGACCACATCCGCGAAGTCGCCCATGAATACGGAACGACGACTGGACGCCCACGCCGTATCGGTTGGTTGGATGCCGTCGTTATGAAACATTCCAAAGAAGTCTCCGGTCTAACACACTTGAGCGTGAACTGTTTGGACGTCTTGAGCGGGTTAGATGAGGTTAAAATCTGTGTCGCTTATGAAAAATCGAACGGCGAACGCATCGATTACTATCCGGCAAGCATCAAGGAATTGAACGACTGCAAGCCAGTTTATGAAGTATTGCCGGGGTGGAATGAAGATATCACAGGTTGCGAAACCTTGGAAGACTTACCAGAAAATGCGCGCAATTATCTCTTAAGCGTCAAAGAACTGGTCGGCGCTGATCTATTGACCTTCTCCGTAGGGCCAGAACGTGATAAAACGCGTGTATTACAACAAATTTGGTAGAAAATGATAAATTGGTCTTGTCAGGTATAGAGGAACGTGCTATACTATTCAAGTACCAATTTTTGAGGACTCTTAGCTCAGCTGGCAGAGCAACGGACTCTTAATCCGTGGGTCGAGGGTTCGATCCCCTCAGAGTCCATAAGGTATGAAGGATGTCACAAGGACATCCTTTTTTTGTGCTTGTAGCGCAAGCTCCGTTTCTAATTCTTTATTCACAATTGCTGTAGCAGCAACTTGCGCCTCTTGCATGCACAAAAAATATAGGAAACTTTCCTCATCTGCTAAATTTGATGAATAACCCTAATTATCTAGCATGATTTTCTTATTATAGGTATGAGAGATTTGAAAAAATTACGAAATTAGTTCAAGGTCTGAGGAACGTAAAAAAGTTTGAAAAATATAAGTATGTAGGGTAGTACAAGGGTAGAACAGGTCGATTGAGTTTCTTGTTCGTACTCATATGTATAGGTTTTTGATTAGGATTTCTACCTATATAAAACAGCAAAAGCCTCATGAGTTGCAGCTCATGAGGCTTTTCTGGTCAAGAAGATCAAAAGCACGGATTAAGTGTTCGCGTGCTTAAATTTAGATGATTAGTACAGCACATTGATGAAAATATCGCTATATTTAAATGATTGAAGCGTGCGTCGATGGAATACTTTGATTCATGCAACACTAAATTGAGATGAACATCCACCAAAATTCACACTATCTCTTGACTTCATGAGTGTTTCAGACAACAATAGTAAATAATAAGTGAACACATGCGATGATTGGACGAGGTTATCGATGCATTCAGACAGAGACTCTGCGGGGGTGGAAGCAGGGGAATGCAAGATATCTACACAGCCAGGAGCATACGCGTAGAAATACGGGCGGTTGATCTCCGATAACGGATTTTGTTATTGATGGATAACAAGCAGAGGCAGTTGACGTGAGTCAATTGCGAAATAAGGTGGAACCACGTACAGGCGTCCTTTGTTCTCAGTGTGAGAACGGGGGCGCCTTTTATTTTTTGTAAAGGGGTGACAGTGATGGTTCAACAGAAACAATATTTGGCGCATTTGTGGCGCTGGTTAGCGATACTATTGATCGGTGTAATGGTGATTGTGGGCCATCCTGTCCAGGCGGCATCCTTACCGCAGGACACTGTTGGCAATCATTATACGGTCGGGTTAGACGATACGTCCGCACCGATGGGATTTCGCGATGCGACTGGTGAATTGGTCGGCTTCGATATCGATCTCGCAAAAGCTGTCGCTAAACTCTATGATTGGGAGCTGACATTTCAGCCAGTGGACTGGTCAGTGAAGGAAACCGAATTGAAAGCTGGAACGATTGATATGATTTGGAACGGCTATGGGATAACGCCAGAACGTGAACAACAGGTATTATTGTCTGAACCGTATGTATCGGACAGTCAAGTGATTGTGGTGCCGAAGGATAGTCCGATTCATGAGCTATCGGATCTCAAGGGTAAAAGGCTCGCACTGCAATCAGGATCGACGGCAGCGGATTATATGAAACAGTGGCCGCAGGAAATTCGCAATGGGTTAGCAGGTGAGCCGATTCGCTATCAAGATAATAATCAGGTGCTGGCGGATGTGCAGGCCAAACGGGTGGATGCAGCCTATCTCGGTGAATTCTATGTGCGCTACATATTGGCAAAACGCGGCACGTTGGCACAGTATCGCTTGATCACTGATCCCAACGCTGTGGAACAGATGGGTGTTGGCTTACGTAAAGGTGATACCGAATTGAAGCAAGCGATTGATGCGGGGATTCAGGAATTAAAGGCCAATGGGACGTATCAAGCGATTGAATCTCGCTGGTTCGGCGCATCAGCAATGGTTAACACAGAATCGCAACCGTTATTACAGCGGATCTTGCCGAGTTTGTTAGAAGGATTGCAGCTGACGGTGATACTTTTTGTGCTCACCTTAGTGCTCAGCTTGCCACTTGGGTTGGTGCTTGGCATGATTAGGACGTTTGGGCCAACCTTTATTCGTAGCCTATTAAACCTCTACATTTTTATCATGCGCGGCACCCCGCTGATGTTACAGTTGATGGTTGTTTTCTTTGGTTTACCGTTCATTGGGCTGTCACTCCCGCGATTCGTTGCAGCGTTGTTGGCATTGGTATGCAATTACGCCGCATACTTTGCTGAAATATTTCGTGGCGGCTACCAAGCAGTACCGAGCGGACAATATGAGAGTTTGTGGGTGCTCGGCATTCCACGGTTCCGCGGTTTTCGTCGGATTATTTTGCCGCAGGTGCTGCGTACCGTATTTCCGTCTATCGGTAATGAAATTATTTCACTCATCAAAGATACATCGCTCGTCTATGTGATTGGTTTGGGAGAGTTATTACGTGCGGATCCATTGCCTCGAACCGCGAGGCCTCACTTCTCCCCTACTTGGCTGTTGGCGCATTGTATCTATTGTTGACGGCAGTAATTACGTTTGGTTTAAAACGCACAGAGCAATCGTTTCGTTGGTAAGGAGGGGTAATGATGCATGAATTAGTCGCGACAAATATCACAAAGGCCTATCGCAACCGTCCGGTGATTGATCACTTTGATTTGCGGTTAACGAGCGGGGAAATCGTGATGTTAGTTGGTGAATCGGGGACAGGTAAAACGACGCTGATGCGTGCGTTAAATAATCTAGAACGCATTGATAACGGCACCATTCGAATGGATACGGACGTACTCTGCGAGGAGCGGTCAGGGCGAGTAGTGTATGCGGATCGGTCAAAGCAACGGCGTTATCAGCAACGTATAGGCATGGTATTTCAGGATTACCAATTATTTCCGAATTTGACGGTGCGCGATAATTTACTCGAAGCGCCACTCGCACAGGCAGTTTCGGATAAACAGACGCTAGAAGAACGTGCCAACACCTTGTTAGAACAGGTTGGGCTACGCGACCAAGCGACGGTATATCCTAGGACGTTATCCGGCGGGCAACAACAACGGGTGGCGATTGCGCGCGCATTGATGCTGGCGCCTGATTTTCTCTGCTTTGATGAGCCAACCTCTGCACTGGATGATGTTGCCACACAGACAATCGGCTGTTTACTGACTGATCTTCGTGCGTCAGGCAAAGGGATTCTGGTAGTCACGCACGATAACCAGTTTGCGCAGACATTTGGTGCACGACGCATGCATTCTCGTACGTTTTTATCGAAATAAAGGGATTGATACAGTATGCCTTCGGGGATGCTGTTTTTTTGTGTAGAAACATTTTATAAATCGGATGCAATCAAGTATGATAGTAGGGAAGTTGAGCGAATCATTGAGGAGGCAGAATAATGAGAAATTTAGCGGTTGTGTTACCGATTAGTGAACCTTCTGATAAGCATTATCATTTTGTTCGTCAATTGTCCGGTGAAGTGCGCCAGATTGTGATTGTCGACGATGGTGCGGAAGAAGATCATTTTTTTGATCAGATGCAGGCTTTTTCTAATGTGGCGGTCTTACATCATTTAGTGCCGCGCGGTATCGGTGTGGCATTCCGTACGGCATTCGATTATTTAGTGAACCACGGGCGCGAGCTCGATGGGGCGATTCTTGTGCGCGATACCGAGGAACTATTCGTACAGAACGCATGTAATATGGCGGATCAGTTTATCGCAACCAGTTCTGAAGTTGTCTTTGGCGAAACCGAAGACAGCGAAGCGCCGAGCGCCGTTGAAAAAGTAATGTTGAACAGTTTAGCGAGCGACTATCAAACCTTACAGATGCCGATGATTGCATGCGATCACGCGCTGTTCGGCTATTTGCGGACACTGCCAGGCAATGATGACGTGTACTTATTTAACGTATTGTTGTTGATTGATCGTTTGCACACGGCATTTGTTGAAGTGCCGATCAAGGCCGGTGCGTTCGAGTGGCAGGCAGGCAAAACAACGCTCGCTAAAGCAGCGAAAGACGTACAGGATGATCCGAGTGTGTTGCTCGTACCGTAATAGAATGAGTAAGGAGGACTAACGTGAGCAATGGTAAGCCTCAGCGCGAAATTTTGGAGACGGCTTTATTAGCAGGCCAGATCATGTGTGAAAGCAATGCGGAATCATACCGTGTGGAAGACACAATGAACCGTATTCTAACGCTATCTAAAGCATCGTATGCCGTTGCGGTATCATTCTCGACGAGTATTTATGCCGTATTGGATGATCCGAGTTATGAGAGTGGCAGTTATACGGGGATCAAGCGTATTACGACGCGATCGAATAACCTGAATAAAATTTCTCAGGTCAACGCCGTCTCGAGAGAATTGATTGCGGGTGAGTTAACGACTAGCGAAGCGCTCACAGCGTTAGCGGCGATTCGCAGTAATAAACCGCAGTATAATAGTTGGTGGCAGTCGGTCGGTATCATTTTGATGGCGATCAGTTTTACCATTCTGTTCGGTGGTGGTGTGAATGAAGTGATTGCTGGTCTGATCGATGGGATAATGTTGGCTATTGTGTCGCAATCGGTTGGAAAGTACTTCTTAAACGATGCGCTACAGAATATCGTGCAAGCGATGATCGTTACCATCGTGAGTTATCTCCTCCAGCATCTGCTCTTCCCCACACTGGCTGCGGGTATTGTGATTACCGCGACGCTGATGCCGATGGTGCCGGGGACAGCGATAACGAACGCATTTCGTGATATTTTCCGTGAAGATTACATCGCGGGTGGCGCACGTGCCATGGAGGCATTTTTTGTCGCGCTTATGATCGCGATCGGCTCGTTGATCGGCTTGACCATTATACAGGGGGCGTTTTAGATGTTGGCATATCTTCCACAATTAATTGCGGCCTATTTTGTCGGCATTACGTGTACCTTGACGATCGAAGGACCAAAAGAAATTATCTACCGCGTATCGATTATCGATCTCTGCGGGTGGGTGATTTATTTACTGTGTATGGAATATTTCCATTTTAGTACGACACTCTCGACCTATTTTTCCGGATTGGTGATTGCGGGAATGTCGCATTGGTTCGCACGGCGCTATCATCATCCGGTGACGGTCTTTTTCATCCCAGGATTCTTTACCTTAGTGCCTGGGGGTGGCATGTATCGGACGGCGTTCTATTTGTTCGATGGTCAAATGCGGCGCGGGTTCGAAGAATTATCGGCAACGCTCTTTATTGCGTTAGCCATTGCGCTGGCGGTATTTACGGTGGATTCATTTGTAAGCATTATGAACGGTCAGAAGACGTTGAAATTCATTCGTCCGACATTGCGCCGGCGTCGAAAAACAGCTGGTGCCACGGCACAGTCGCGTGAGCGTGCGCACCAAGAACACATCGAAGCCACAAAGAATAATTGGCATCATTTTCACTAGACGTATCTATGAGATAGAGAGGGAGTAACTGACATGCGTTCAAAGTATTGGTTAGGCGATCAACTACCGAAAACCGCACACTTTTTTAAGGCGCTGCTATTCCTAGCGCTGATGTACCTTGGCGAACAGTTGCTGCAGGTGGTGTGGCTCATTATCGGAGGAATAGTTACCGGCCTACCGACGAATGCGTTAGCGACAGCTGCGGTGAGCTATCCGTGGTCGCTATTAGTGCTGCTGTTGCTGTGGGTGGCGCTCTTCATTTACCTCTTGGACAAAGCGGGACTGCCGCTCTTCCAAAAGCCCGTTATCGATAAATCACGCGTTTTTCAGCTGGCGCTGGGTTTTTTGATCGTTATGGCGGTGCAGACAATTGGCTCTTGGCTCCTGACACAATTTTATCCGGAACAGCTCGTGCCCCTGAATGAGCAGCTACTCAATGATGCGATGCAGTCGATGACGTTTCCGCGCATGTTCCTCGCGTTCTGTGTGCTCGCACCGATTCAAGAAGAAATCATGATGCGTGGGTTGATCATGCGCTACATGTTTCCAAAATATCCATGGGTCGGTATGTTTGTGTCAGCGTTTATCTTTGCGTCGTTACATTTGACGGATTTGTGGGTACATTTCTTTATTTACTTCGGTATGGGATTCGGACTTGCATTCATTTACTATAAGACGGGACGACTGGAATATTCAATTGCCGGTCACTCCTTGAACAATTTTATCAGTGTGATGTCATCATTTATGTGAGGAGGGAATGCAATGAAAATCCAAGACTGGCTACCGGAGGGAACTTACAGCCTCGTGTCGGCGTCACTATACGAGAAAAAAGGCGATCTCCTCTGGGCTTGGCGCGAATCGGCAACACAGGCGATGGACAGTGGCTGGCGCTTTTTGAGTATTCACGATAATACGGCGCGTTTATCTGCAGAGACGGCAGTATTCGTTGAAGATCAGGAGCTGCTGAAATTAGAACCGGCAATCAGCCAGATTCGAGCGTATCCGGTCGGTGCTGATTTTCAGATGGCGCGGCGCAGCGGCGAGAAGTATTTTGTGTATAACGATACGCTACAGCCGGTAACGGCAGCGCGCAATGTGCAGGATCTCCCGCTCGATGAGGCGATTTTTGTCGATCATTTCGAGTCGTTCGCGAAGGTGTATCGCGAATATCAGAATCACGCAGAATTCAGTATTAATACGCGTGAATTGGCGCGCTTGAATCAGGCGCTCGATCAGATGGATCTGTTGGCGAGCGTACTATTGGGGACGCGTGATGAGACATTGGACACGACGGAATTACAACTATTGACGCAAATTCTCGTCGGATTCAAAGAGATCGTCGTCCGTGAGTATCCGGATGTGGCATTGCGGCGCTTCGAGAATCTTCTACCGACATTTATTAAGGGTCGCTTCGATCTTTCAGATCAAACGGTGCAGGCGCTATTTGAGGAGACACCGGAACAAATGCCAGAAGTGGCAAGGCACTGGCAGTCGTACGGCCATCTCTATTTCAACTGGCTCAATGCCGGCCGCTACCAACAAATCAATGAGAGTTATAATCGGTTACGACGAGAGGATATACGTACCAGATAGAAGGAGAATTCACGAGTTATGAATTTTCAAAAGTTAAAATATGTGGTCACAGTCGCTGATGCGGGGTCGTTTCGCGAAGCAGCGAGGCAACTCTACATGGCGCAGTCGAGTCTATCCAGTGCAATTCGCGAATTGGAGGACGAGTATCAGATAGAGATTTTCGAGCGGACCAAGCGGGGAATTAATATTACCGAAGAGGGCAGTGAGTTCTTGAGTTACGCCCGTGAGGTATTAACGCAAGTGAATATTATGGAGAATCGCTATACGAATAATCAGACGCACAAGCAACTCTTTTCCGTGTCTGCCCAGCATTACGATTTTGCGGCGCAGGCGTTTGCGGAATTGATCCAGGAACTCGATCAAGATGAATGGGACTGTCGCTTTTTAGAGACATACACGCAGAATGTCCTCGAGGATGTTCGCACCGCATACAGTGAACTCGGCATTCTCTATATTAATGATAAGAATGAGCGCATGATTAAGCAGTGGCTCGACCAATTCAATTTAGAATTTGTGCCGCTGAAAGATTTCGAACCGCATATTTTCGTCGGTCCGCACCACCCGCTCGCTGCGCGTGAGAGTGTTGAGATGGCTGATCTGGCACCCTATCCGATGATTAAGTTCCAGCAGTCGAAAGGCAGTACGGCGGAATACAGCGAAGAACAGCTGCAGCAGGAAGTATCCGATCAGTCGGTTCTCTATGCGAGTGACCGCGCCACCGTCATCAACTGGTTGGCGGAAACGGATGGCTACTTAATTGGCTCCGGAATTGTGACCTCACCGTTCAGTGCCTTTGAACGTGTGATTCCACTTGAGGATTCACAGATCAATCATATTGGCTACATCCACGCGAAAAATCGTGAGCTCAGTTTCATCGCGGAACGGTATATTTTATTGTTGAAGGAGAACCTCAACCAGCAGAGCCGCTTCGTCTAAAAAAGTTCACAAACAAGCAATAAAAATCGGAGAAAAATGCAATTTATAGGCACATTTGAATTGAATTGAATAGTGATAGAGTGTACACTAAAGAATGTATAAAAAGTGATGACTTTCATACGTAAACAGATGTTTTTTGTTTCTAAAACAACGATAAGGAGGGAAACATGGGAGGATTTAGACGTTTTATTCGCATTGTCTGGACGCTTGTAGCCATGGTCGCATTGTTCGTGGCTATTGCTGTGATCTACCCGATTCCACAGGTGTCACCAGTCATCGCGAATACATTAATGAATAATGAATATGCACTACTTGCTGAAGTCATTATCCTCGGTGTTGTATTATTTGGTGTCTTGTGCTTCTTCATTCACGGCTTGTTCGCACGTTCCAAGAAGCATGAAGTGGTTGTGAAGAATGACTTGGGTGAATTGATCATTCAGGACAAGGCAGTGAAATCTGTCGCAGAGGAAACCGCTCACCAGTTCAGTAGTGTTGTTGACGAGGACGTTAAAGTCAAAATGTCCAACAGTCCAGAAAAGACCCGCATCTCTGTCAAAGCGTACACGCGCGATGCGAACGACTTAACCGGCTTATCCAAACGTATTCAAGAGGCTGTTTGGAAGAAAGTGGACTTAACATTAGGTGTTCACGCTGAAAAAGTTGATGTCGATATGGAACAGGAAGACTACGAACGTACACAGCAGGAATCTGCGTCACGACAGAACCGTAACAGTAACCGCCCACGTGTAAAATAGGAAAGTGAGGGAATATATCAATGAATAATCAGATGTTCAGAGAGCTATTTGCCAATTATAAATACCGAATTTTATTAACGATTCTGGCTATCCTATTTGCTATCGTATGGGTCATTTTCGGTTTTGGGAAGGCACTCTTCGTATTAGTACTCGGTGCAATCGGCTACTTCATCGGCGTTTTCTTAGACGATGATAACGCCTTGAGACGCTGGTACTTGAAGATTGAATCATGGCGTCGTCGTTAATCGTATTTTTTACTAAAAATTAATCTTAATTCGCATGTTATATTTGATGAAATCGCTAGTGGTTATGCTATAATGTGCGTAGGTTGTGAAATTATTTAAACTGACATCCAGAAAGGAAGATTTTGACTATGGCAGAAGCTAAGAAATCTCAAGAACAAGTAGCTAACGAACGTGTAGAACACGAAAACGAATTAACTTTCGAAGATCGTGTATTAGAAAAAATCGCTAACTACTCTGTTCAGAACATCGACGGTATCTTAGAATTAAAGGGTAACTTTACTTCTGGCTTTGTAGGATTCTTCAGCGACAGCGCAGAAGACACTAAAGGTGTTTCTGCTGAAGTTGGTAAAGAAGAAGTTGCTTTGGACTTAGAAGTTATTGCTGAATACGGCAAAGACTTACAAAAAGCTTTCCAACAAACAATTGATGTTGTAACACGTAACGTTAAATCAATGACTGGTTTGAAAGTTGTTGAAATTAACATGAACGTTAACGACGTTGTAACGCGTGGTGAATTCGAACGTGAACAAAACGAAGAACGTCGCAAAAAAGCAGAAGAACGTAAGAAAGAATTAGACCGCGTTCGCGACAACAACGAACAAGGTAAATACTCTGACGGTTCTCGCGTTCAATAATTCTAACGCACGTTAGATTTATAGAGAGCGATTGGATGGCATATCCAATCGCTTTTTTTAGCATAACAGGAGAAAACGGATGACGACCTTAACATGTCGACTAACGTTAGCGCTGCTTGCAACGACGCTATTGGCAGCATGTCAGTCAAATACAGATGATCAAACGCAAACGATGTTAAATGAACGGACGGAAGATAGCGAATCGCAAGATAACCAGCAAGCGCAAGAATCGACGTCCGATGATCAAGAACAGAACAAAGAAGAATCCAACGATCAGACAGATCAAGAAGGAGCTGCTGATCAAGAGGGGCGATGAGGCCGACAAGGAAGAAGAACCGGATGAAAACGATGCTGCAACGCAGTACGATGAAGCATAAGAAGAAGATCAGATGGTAATGAACGCCTATGCCTTGTTTGATAAAGTGGATGATGTTAAATTCGATAATTCGGTTATTCCGGAATGGCAGTCGGATGAATCGATTAAACAGTTGTTCTATTATGTTGATGGTGAGGATGTTTACTTTGTGATACAACGTGACAACGATGACTATCACGTTACCGCGCATGCACAGCTTACTGAAGATGGGTTGCAACCGATTCAAGTCACTGGTTACGGCGTGCCAGGTGGTGCCGTCCAACAATACGGTGACAATAACTGGTTGAGCGATCAGGAGGTCATCACCAAAGCAGATATTTGGGAGAAAGGCAATGAACGTCTCCAACAATTCAAAGATGAGGGTAACGAAGCAACGAGCGATGAAAATACCTATATCGAATTTGTAAAGACTTTTTCAACGAGTGAAGATGGCGGTATTGAGTCATTAGATGATGAATTAACGGATGAAGAGCTTGTTTTCGCAGCCCAGATTGAAAATCAGGACATTGCGACCGATAACTTAAAAGAAGTTTTGCGCTACGGTGCAGTAATTGAACCGATCGATGACGGCTACAAGGTTACCGGCATGCAGTATCCGTATGAGGATGACTACTATATTTCTAGCGATGAGATTAAGAGTGAATTGAATAATGACACAGACGAGACCTATGCGAACGGTGAGACAACCAGCACGCACAG
>JALEMJ010000013.1 GCA_022768285.1 Aerococcus sp. | reverse complement strand
AAGCACCATGATTGTTCGCACGACTTGCATGTATTAGGCATGCCGCCAGCGTTCGTCCTGAGCCAGGATCAAACTCTCATGAAAGATTAATTTCACGAGTTATCGTATCTGACTCGTAAAGTTTGCTGACAGTTTATAGTCTGTCAAGACTTTTGAATTGTTTGGGAGAATCTAACGATTCATCCCTGCACATTTGGTTCGTCTACTTTATTCAGTTTTCAAAGACCTATCGCGTTGTTCCTGATCGAAACAACTTAATTAGTATATCTTATTAACAACTGCTTGTCAACAGATATTTTAAATTTTCTTTGTCGTATTTGAGAGGAATGAGCTTTCCGCTCAAGCGACTCTTAGAATATTACCACGGTTTACTATAAAGTCAAGCACTTTTTAAATAATTTTTTTAATTGGGTTATTAAGTATCCCTGACTCATACCCTTCTTGCAAAATCACCGCACATGTCTGCACTCTCCAAGTACAAAAAACGCCCGGGAAAGTGATTCCCGGACGCTCAGTAAAGCTATGAATTATAGGCTGAGTTCGTGGTACTCCAATGCACTCGTTTCGCCAACAGCTTCATTAGTTAATTGGCCTTTGTATGTGTTAACTCCTTTGAAGATGGCAGGGTTCGTCTTAGCTGCTTCCACAAAGCCTTTGTTTGCGAGTTCAAGCATGTAAGGCAATGTCGCATTCGTTAATGCGTAAGTTGACGTTTGTGGTACAGCACCTGGCACGTTAGCAACGGCATAGTGAACGACACCATGTTTGATGTAGACAGGGTCATCGTGCGTTGTTGCGTGGTCGCTCGTTTCAAAGTTCCCACCTTGGTCGATGGCAATATCAACAAGGACAGAGCCAGGTTCCATCTGTTTAACCATGTCTTCAGTTACCAAGACTGGTGCTTTCTTACCGGCAACTAATACTGCACCGATGACAACATCAGCATCTTTAACTTCTTGTTCGATGTTGCGAGGGTTAGAAGCTAAGACATTGACTTCGCCGTGGAAGAGGTTATCCAATTCTTTTTGACGCGCAATACCGAGTTGGAGAATCGTGACATTTGCGCCCATACCGTGTGCAATACGTGCAGCGTTGTAACCAACGTTACCACCACCGATAACAACAACTTTAGCTGGTTTAACCCCTGGCACACCAGCCATTAATTTACCTTTACCGCCGTTGAGGGTTTCCAAGTACTGTGCGCCGACTTGGGCTGCGACACGACCAGCAACTTCGCTCATTGGACTCAGTAATGGCAATGAACCGTCAGCCTCTTGGACCGTTTCATAAGCAACAGCTGTCACGCCACTCTTAACTAAAGCTTCAGCTAGTGGTTCGTTGTCTGCTAAGTGTAGATAAGTAAAGAGCAAGAGCCCTTCGTGGAAGTATTTGTATTCTTCCTCAATCGGTTCTTTGACTTTAACGACCATATCACTGTCCCAAACTTTGGCAGCGTCCGGCTCGATTGTTGCACCGACTGCCGTATATTCCTCATCAGGAATTGTGGACCCTTTGCCGGCGTCTTTTTCGACAACAACTTCATGACCATCGCGTACGAGCGCATCGACAACTTCTGGTGTTGCAGATACACGATTTTCATTATTCTTAATTTCTTTAGGAATACCAATTCTCATAATTGTATGTACCTCCTAGGAACGATTCAGCTTATATACAACTCGCGACCATGCGATAGCTCCCCCGAGGAAGCGCGTGATCGTTCGTTACGTATTATAGTAAACATTCCCGGCATTGTAAAAATATAATCAAATATTGAGATTAATTTTTATAGTAATCAGCGTATCGCGATCCTCCGCATAGTGATAGCGGAAGTTGTTCTGTTCACCATTACTGATACTATCGACGACTTCCGCAATCTGCCGCGTCAACTCCAAGCGGCGCGCACGCAATTTCGGGTTGCCTAGCCACTTATCAACTAGCCGCGAAAACTTATTGAGTCGCAGATGGTGCAGTGTATTGTAGAGCGAATGACCGATAATCACTTCCGCAAAATAACGCAGCGTGAGTGTCGATGTCCGGCGCAGGAGACGATCGTTTTCGAGCCGTTCGATCACATGTGTCGGTTCATCAGCGTACGTCAACCCTTTCAATATCTTATTAAAGATAGGCGTCACCACCGGCTTCAATTCATCCGTCAGTACTCTGAGTATCACATCGCCGTCTTCTCTTAATTGATGGATAACAGCTTGTGCCCAAGCTGGCTTCGGCGTCTGACCACGCAAATACGTTTGATAAACGAGATTACTGAAGTCTTCGAGCGTGTGCCCCTCGTTATCCATATCGAAACCGAGCGCCGCATCCATAATCTGTTTTAACCATTCTTTCATCTGGTCCTGATTCTGGAAAAGTAACCGGTCGATTCCATCCAATAGATGACCGATCACCCGCTTCAACCGATCCGCCGCAATGAAGTAACGCAGTGGCTGTCGCTTGCCAAAGTGCGTATTGATAATGACCCCCGGACCGCGGTAGGCGCGGTCGACCGTCTGTTCAATACTATCCGACCACTGTAGACGCAGTTTATACTGTCCGAACCGCTTCAAATTCACAATGTCGTACTCATTCCACGATTTATCATTATGTATAAGAGACTGACGGATCGCACGCAGAATGGCACTCTCCACATTATCATCAATAGCATCAAAGACGTACGTCACCAGTAAATCGCGTACGGTGAGGTTCTGATACTGCGGAATATTAAGGAAATAGTCCATCATATCGACCAAAAAATCGGTCGTAATTAGCGACTGCTCACCCTGTACTGTAAAATCAGCGATTGTCTGCGACTTACCATTCAGCGCCGTATACGTCACCTTGCGCAAGAATTTCGTCTGGTTCGCTAAACTGAGCGTTCCAGTCGCCGCTTCGCGTGTCAGACGGAGATGGCGGACGGAGGACGGAAACGCTGTCGTCGCCCCGGTACAAATGTCGTAAAGTGTCGCATCCTTCGCAATACTATTGACATGCGTATGCCCAGTAAATACAAAATGCACACCCGCCTCGCGCAACACCTCAACGGGCGTTTTATCGTACAAGCGCGGATCATCGGTTTCACGAACAATCTGACGCGCCATCAAATCTGTGAACGGTTCATCCCAATTGCCGATGAGATAATTTGGCATCACATTCTCCTGCGATAAAAAGTGCGGGATGAGCGCGTGATGCGATAACACAAGCACTTCGTCACCGCGCGCATGCGCTTTATCGATCACATCCAAGGCCCAGCTCAATTGTGGCCCCGACAGCGAGCCAATCGTCTCTTTAGCTTCATCGCCAGCAGCTGTGACATCCGCCGAGTAGTTATTGGAATCGAGTCCGAGGATAGTCACACCTTGCTCTCCAGTCAATGGCTCAGGAATCCGGGCAGCATAGGAGAGATAGCCGTGCGCATAGTAGGTTGCTTCCCGTGCCCGCGATTCGCCTAAGCGCTGATTAACTTTCACTAAATAATTCTGGAAACAATCGGTATCCTTAAATAATTCTAGCCCCATCGCATCCTGGACGAGCGGGCGATAGACTTCCAGAAAATCTTTCGGGGTGAAAGGTGGCAGGGCATCCGGTTCGCCACTCGGGGTATTGAAATTAGCTGCCTCCAGGTTATTAATATCGTGGTTCCCTGGAATCACAAACACCGCACGTCTCGGCGCTGCCTCCTGCCAAGCAACCAGTTGTTGGACAATCCACTGGTGCGAGGCGTATTCGCCGTCTTTCGTCATATCACCGGTCACCAGAAGCACTTCCGGATCCCAGTCATCGACTAAACCCATCGCGGCTTCAAAGGCACCTCCACTCTCCAGCGTCATGCCGGTCGTCCCCTTTGAAAATTTCACGAATGCTTCTGTGTCCGCGATTAAATGCCGCGGTAGGACATGGCAATCTGTCAATACAGATAACTTGAGTGACTGATCTCCCTGCATACCTTTCCACCTCGATTCTATCCATAGTTATGCGCACAAATTATGCGTTAGCCTGCTTCTTCTCACGATTAAACGATTCAATATAAACGGCCAATATCGACACATCTGCCGGGTTTACGCCAGATACACGACTCGCCTGTGCTAACGTGCGTGGCATAATCAAGCTCAAGCGCTCTTTCGCTTCAGTCGCAATGCCTTCAATGACATCATAATTGATATCAACTGGAATTTCTTTTGCTTCCATCTTGCGCAAGCGTGCGACTTGTTTCTCAGCCTTGGCGATGTAGCCTTCATATTTAATTTGAATTTCAATTTCTTCTTTTTGTTGACGCGTCCAATCGCTCGGTACGTCGTCAATTAATTCTAGCACATCATCGATGCCTAATTCCGGACGTTTGAGTAAATCAGCACCCATAATCCCATCTTTGAGGCTCGCGGAGGCTTTAGCTTTGAGCGCATCCTGTACGGTATCGCTCGGTTTAATCCGTGCGTCCTTGAGGAATTGAATACCTGCTTCAACGACTTCACGGTTTTTGCGGTAAAGGTTGTACTGTTCATCGCTCAATAAACCGATCTCATGACCCAAAGCGCTCAAGCGCCAGTCTGCATTATCGTGACGCAATAACAAGCGGTATTCCGCACGCGAGGTTAATAAACGATACGGTTCCGTCGTCCCCTTCGTGACCAAGTCATCGATCATTACGCCGATGTAACCCTGATCGCGGCCTAAAACGACCGGATCCTCACCTTTCACTTTGCGCGCCGCATTGATACCGGCAATGATGCCCTGACCGGCAGCTTCCTCATAACCACTCGTACCGTTCGTCTGGCCGGCTGTGAAGAGCCCTGATATCTGCTTCGTTTCGAGGGTTGCTTTTAACTGATGCGGTTTGATGACATCGTACTCGATCGCATAACCGTCGCGGATGACCTTCGCATCCTCAAGCCCAGCGATTGAGTGAATCATTTCTTCCTGGACATCGGACGGTAAGGACGTCGATAGACCCTGCAAGTAAATTTCGCGGTTATCGCGGCCTTCCGGTTCCAAGAAGAGCTGATGTTTCGGTTTATCCGCAAAACGAACGATCTTATCCTCAATGGACGGGCAATAACGCGCCCCGACACCTTCGACAATACCAGTGAAAATCGGTGCGCGGTCGAGGTTGTTGCGAATGATCTCGTGTGTCTTTGAATTCGTGTACGTTAAATAGCACGGTGCCTGTTCTTCAACCGGTATGTAATCTTCATCCGGTGTCGCAAAACTGAAGTGATGCGGTTCTGGACTCCCGGGCTGGATATCCGTTTTCTCAAAGTGGACGGATGATTCCGCCACACGCGGTGGCGTTCCTGTCTTGAAGCGTGTGATATCGAAATCGTACTTCTCTTCCAAATTCTTCGTTAATTCTTTCGCCGGTTGCGAGTTATTCGGGCCGGATTCGTATTTGAGATCACCCATAATAATCGCCCCGCGCGCAGCCGTGCCGACTGTCAAAACGACGGCGTCACTGCGGTAGATCGCACCTGTCTGTGTGATCACACCGCGACACACTTTACCGTCTGCCGTATCATCGATAACTAAATCTTCAACCATACCCTGGCGCAGCGTCAAATGTTCCTGATCTTCAATGGTCAGGCGCATCTGTTTGGCGTATTCATCCTTATCGGCTTGGGCACGCAATGCGCGGACGGCTGGGCCTTTCCCAGTGTTAAGCATGCGCATCTGAATGTAGGTCTTATCGATATTGTGGCCCATTTCGCCACCGAGCGCATCGATCTCACGGACGACGACGCCCTTTGCCGGACCACCGATCGACGGGTTACATGGCATAAATGCCACCATATTAATATTTAGCGTGATCAGTAACGTCTCCAAGCCCATCCGCGCACTCGCTAAAGCCGCTTCGGAACCGGCGTGACCGGCACCGACTACAATCACATCGTATTTTCCTGCTTCGTAGGTTTCCACTCGTTCAACCTCCTATTTTCCTAAGCAGAACTCACTGAAGAGTTTCGTAATCAATTCATCCGGCGCGTTTTCACCGGTAATTTCACCGAGCAATTCGAATGACCGCGTGAGGTCAATCTGTACAAGATCGATCGGCATATTGCTTTCAATCCCCATCAATACATCATCGAGCGCCTGATCGGCTTTCTCTAAGAGATCAATCTGACGCGTATTCGTCGGGTAGCCCGTCTCGCGATCACCTGTCTGGCCGGCAAAGAACAAATCATGTACCTGCTGGCTGATCGCTTCAGCCCCGTCTTCGTTGAGCAGTGAAACCTTTAACACCAAATCATCGCCGATCAGTGACTGGAGTTCATCTCTGTCGATCTTTGTCGGCAGGTCGGTCTTGTTCAGCAAAATCACGCGCGTCGCATCTTTGGTGAGGTCGAGTAACTCGCGGTCCATTGGCATTAGTGCTTCGCTCTGATTCAACAGCAACAACACTAAATCTGCCTGTTCGAGCGCTTGGCGACTGCGTTCCACACCGATGCGTTCGACGACATCTTCTGTTTCACGAATCCCGGCAGTGTCGATTAAACGCAGTGGCACACCGCCGACATTGACATATTCCTCGATCGTATCGCGCGTCGTTCCGGCCACATCGGTAACGATCGCTTTCTCTTCGTGCGCTAAGTAGTTGAGCAAGCTCGACTTCCCGACGTTCGGACGACCGATGATGGCAGTTGTGACCCCATCGCGCAAAATTTTGCCTTGCTTCGCATGTGCCAATAAATCTTTAATCTTTGCTTGGATCTTGGTCGCGCGCGTCTGCATCTTCTGCAAGGTAATTTCTTCCTCATCGTATTCTGGATAGTCGATATTGACTTCCACCTGTACCAACGTATCGGAAATTTCCTCACGCAAATCGCTCACGGTTCGCTTCAAGGAACCGTCGAGCTGTCCGATGGCTTGGTGCGCAGAACGGTCGGTTTTAGCACGGATAACATCCATGACGGCCTCTGCCTGCGTCAAATCGATACGGCCGTTCAAGAAAGCGCGCTTGGTAAATTCACCCGGTTCTGCCAACATCGCCCCTTCGCGAAGGACGAGGCGCAAGACCTGATCGGTGACTACCAATCCACCGTGACAGTTAATCTCTACGACATCTTCGCGCGTGTACGTCTTCGGTGCGTGCATCACTGTTACCATCGCCTCATCCAGCGTCTCATTCGTCTTTGGGTCGACGATATGCCCATAATGCATCGTATGACTGTCCTGATCGGCTAAACATTTCTTCCCCATGTGGTACACCTTGTCGGCAATTTCAATCGCGTCATCGCCTGACAAACGTACAATCCCGATACCGCCTTCTCCGATCGGCGTTGAAATGGCTGCAATTGTTTCTAATCCTTCACTCACTCATGTCACCTATCCTTTGTATTGTTTTCCCACAAAAAAAGTGCCCACCTTCTCCACCATGACACGTGTTCATCGGCGGTAGAAGAAGACACTTTGACTGTCTCAGTCTATCGTTAACTGTGTTATAACTGATTTAATACATATTTTTCAAGTGCTTTGCCCATACCACTATTTTCATTGGTATCAGTAATGTGGTCAGCCGCGCGTTTCGCTACCGGATTCGCATTGCCCATTGCCACACTCGTTCCGGCAAATTCCAACATTTCCACGTCATTGTGTTCATCACCGATCGCAAAAATATTCTCTGGCGCGATATTTAACTGCTTCGACAAGCGCTTCAATGCGTAGGATTTGTCAATGCCAACCGGAATAAATTCCATTAATTCTGGCAACGAACGAATAACACGCACGACGTCGTGCACATCTTGCGGCACGCGGTGTTCAATCGCATCGATATCACGTTCTTCACCGACAACCAATAACTTGTAGAGGTCATCACGCGTGGCAATCTGATCGACACTCGTCGGTATCGTATGCATCCGCAGTGTGTTAGCTTCAAACGCCATGCGATCATCCAGCGTATTACCCGTATAGTAAAAATCACGCTCAGACATCGCAATAATGTTCTGGCCTTGAATCTGATCGACAAAGGACAAAACCGACTGCACACCTTCTTTGGAGATCGTGTGACCATCCAATAATTGGTAGTCCGAGAGACGGTACGTCGCAGCACCATTCTGAACAATAATATACTCATCATCGCCGTCAAAGCCGAGTTCATCGATGTAACGTTCAACACCTGTAATGGCGCGTCCCGTGCAGATCACAACTTTGACACCAGCCGCGCGCACTTCCTGCAAGACGCGTTTATTATACGCCGTCATCTGTTTATCATTCGTTAAGGTAGTGCCGTCCATATCGACTGCGACCAATTCAATTGCCATCATCAAACCTCCTCAGGTGCTATTTAAACACGATACAAGCACAAAAGCTACTCAGAGGTTCGCGCTTGGTACGTCGCAACTAAGTAACGATACGGTTCGCGCCCTTCTGAATGCGTCTTGATTTCCGGGTACTGCGCGAGTAAATTGTGTACAATTTTGCGTTCGCCAGCAGGTAGCGGATCCAAGTAAACCGGTTCGTGATCCGTCATGACTTCGTTTTCTACCCGTTTCGCTAATTTCTCCAAAATCGCATAGCGGCGTTCACGGTAATCGTCAACGTCCAACGTCACGTATGCGCCGCTGCGGACGTAGCGGTGTGTCAGTACTTGCGCCAAAACTTCCAGCGCATTGATAATCTTACCGTGTTTTCCGATCACAAGGCCCGGCTTGTCGGTCATAATCTGATAGACAATCTTATCCTCTTCATCACGCACATCAACACGGACATCGGGAACACCGTATTGGTACAGCACGTCAATGATGTACTGCGCGACCATATCAACATCGTACGTTTCAGTCGCTGGCTGTCCGATAGCTTCACTAGCCGTGTCCATTGTTTCCTCAGTTTGCACGTCCGTCTGTGACGTTACTTCTGCATTTGGCGCTTCAATCGATGTGTCAGTCGTCTCGGTGACAACTTTCTCATCCGTAATATCAGCGATCGGTTGCTCGACAGCCACCTTCTCAGCCGCATCGGAGACGATATCTTTTGGAATTAAACTGACAATCGCTGCGCGTTCGCCTAATCCTAAAAAACCTCGGCGCGGTTCTTGTAGAATCTTGACGTGGACATCATCACGGGTAACGTGCTGCTCAGCGAGTCCTTTTTGAATCGCTGTTTCGATATCTTTACCTTCGTAGGTTCCGACTTCCATCTCAGCGCTCCCTTCCCATTAACGATTTCTACGACGTGCTTTGCGTAAACGGCGCTCCAAGTCCTTCTTGCGCGCTTCCTCTTCCTCACGCTCACGCTGTTTCTTGAACGGATTGTTCAGTACTAACGTCTGGACTACAGAGAACGCGTTCGTCGTCACCATGTACAGTGAAATAGCGCTCGCCAGACCGAACGTAATGAAGAAGATAAATACTGGCATGACCCACTGCATGACTTTGACTGTACCACCCGTATTACCGGTCTGTATCTGAATCAAGTGACTATTATACCAGGTCAATCCCGCTGTCACTAATGGCAGAATGAAGAAGGGGTCGCGCTCCCCGAGGTTCATCCAGAGGAAACTCCCCTGCGTGAGTTCCGGTGATCGCACAATAGCTTGGTAGACCGCTGTCAAAATCGGCAACTGAATAATCAATGGCAGGAAGGAAAGCCACGGATTGTAGCCCGCTTCATCCTGTAACTTCTTGATTTCAGCTTGGAATTTTTGTTGCGTTTCGAGATCTTGTGAGGAATATTTCTCGCGCAATTCGTTCATTTTCGGCTGAACGGCTTGCATCTTGTTCGTCGATTTTTGCTGATATTGGTAGAGCGGAATTAAAAGCGTACGGATAATAATCGTGAAGACCACAATCCCGATCGCATAGTGCCCACCGAAGAAATTCGAAATCGCAATAATAATCTGCTGCAAGTTGTAGAGAATCGTATGGTTCCAAAAACCGGTTGAATTCTCATCGATCATCGGCATCGTCGTACGATTCGATGCACACCCTGCCAGGACGAACACGAGCAGCGTGATCAACAACAGCACATAGACTTTTTTAGAATGCTTTTTTGTGTTCAAGGTGTTCTCTCCCAGGTTTACTATCGCCATTCCAGCGTTTTCAACAATCCTGCGCGTTTCAACACATGGATAAGGCTCGATTTCACCTGTACTTGATCCATCTGTGCCACAGGACGTCTCGCAATAATAATGAAATCAACATTCGCTTTGAGGCCCGGCTTGAGCTCCGTCAGTGCTTGACGAATACGGCGCTTCACTTGGTTGCGGCAGACCGCATTACCGATCCGCTTGCCAACCGAAAGGCCCACGCGAAAATGCGGTTGTTCCCGCTCCAAGGTATACACCACGAACTGACGATTCGAAGTACTCTTTCCCTGATGAAAGACGCGATTAAAATCTTTTTCAGATTTGACGCGATAACTCTTGCGCACGGTACTCCCTCCACATTCTTTGCTAGCGCATCATTATTTCGCAAAATAACGCATTATTAACGATAGTGCACGAAAAATTCTCTAGAATAAAAAATTAACGCAAACGAATGTTTGTTCGCTCACGTTATAAAAAAAGACCACAGTCCTTTTGCGGTCTTATGCGGATAAACGTTTTCTTCCTTTGAGACGACGGCGACGCAATACGGCACGTCCATCTTTCGTTTGCATACGGTGACGGAATCCGTGTTTCTTCTTGCGAGAGCGTTTGTTTGGTTGGTACGTTCTTTTCACAACAGACACCTCCTATGATTCGTGATTGTATGCCTCGCGCAAAAAAATTTGCTCAAAAAGGCACTTAACG
>JALEMJ010000011.1 GCA_022768285.1 Aerococcus sp. | reverse complement strand
CAACATTGGGTCTGGGGATACGCCGATACCCGGTACGAGGTTCGCCGGGCTGAACGCTGCCTCTTCAACATCCTGGAAGTAATTCTCCGGGTTGCGGTTCAATTCGAACTCACCGACTTCATAGAGCGGGTAGTCCGCTTTTGGCCAAGCCTTCGTCAAATCGAACGGGTTGAACGGGCATTCTTCCGCTTCTTCTTCCGTCATGACTTGAATGTACATGCGCCATTTCGGGAATTTCCCCTGCTCAATGGCGTTGAAGAGGTCGCGCTGCATGGCTTCGCGGTCGGAGCCATTCACAATTTCTGCTTCCTGATCAGTCAGGTTCTGAATACCCTGCAAGGAGCGGTGGTAGAATTTCACCCAGACGCGTTCGCCATCCACATTGATCATGCTGTAAGCGTGCGAACTCGACCCGTGCATGTAGCGGTAGGATGACGGAATCCCGCGGTCGCTCATCGTAATCGTTACCTGATGCAGTGATTCCGGCAATGACGTCCAGTAATCCCAGTTGTTGTTCGGACTGCGCAGGTTCGTGCGCGGATCACGCTTCACGGCGCGATTCAAATCAATAAATTTCTTCGGGTCGCGGTGGAAGAACACTGGCGTGTTGTTCCCAACTAAATCCCAGTTGCCTTCCTCCGTGTAGAACTTCAGTGCGAAGCCGCGGATATCGCGTTCCACATCAGCTGCCCCGCGTTCACCGGCAACCGTTGAGAAACGCGCAAACATTTCCGTCTGTTTACCGACTTCGGAGAAAATCTTTGCCTTCGTAAACTTCGTAATGTCCTTCGTGACGGTAAAGGTCCCCCAAGCGCCGGAGCCTTTCGCATGCATACGGCGCTCTGGAATCACTTCACGCGCGAAGTTCCCTAACTTCTCGATCAACCACACATCGTCTAAGGATACACTCCCGCGTGCACCGGCACGTTTAGTGTCCTCGTTGTTGTAGACAGGAGAACCAGAGTCCGAATTTAATTCCGGATTCTCGCCGATACGTTGATTGCGGCTCGGCTCTTCCTTATCCAAACCGTTCTTATCCATTGGGTTTTTCATGAAAAATCCCCCTCAACTTGTGACTCATCTGCTAATCATCTTAAAAAAGTTATGTTTTAACTGCTTCAAACATACCACACATTAAAACAATTCTAAAGTATTTCGCCACTAAAAATTCACATACTTTAGAAAATCTTACGCACCCGCTAGTCGCTGATCGCCCGCAATGCCTCGTAATTCACATAGAGAATATTGCGTTTCGCCGCCTGATCTTTTTCAATTAAGCCTTTCTGTGCCAGATTGTCCAAATACTTGCGGGTCGTTTGAATCGATAGTCCGGTTGCTTCGCTCATCGCCTTAGCCGTGAAGAAAGCCAGGGAAATCGTCTCTAACCACACCTTCTCCTCGTTCGCATTGTGAATCTGTTTCAACCCCGCATTGGCGAGATATTCCACCGTTTCCAACTTGTGAAGCATCGACCGTGCCATACGTTCGCTCGCTTCCAGGAAAAAAAGAATCCACGCGTACCAATCAGGATGATCCCCGCGCACCGCATTCAGGCGATTGTAGTATTTGATGCGTTCTTTCTCGAGTTCCTCGCTGATGAAGAACACCGGGTAATCGATGATACGATCCATCATGGAACTCAATACAATCAGAATACGCCCCATGCGCCCATTCCCATCGAGAAACGGATGGATCGATTCAAATTGCGCATGAATGATCGCCATCTTGATCAATGGGTCCGTCGTTTCATCGAGGAGTGCTTCATTTTCACCGATGTCTACATGTTCATAGGAGCGATGCTTCTCTCCATTGATGTAGTACTCCAAATTCGTCATATATTCGCCGATTTGATTTGCGGGGATTGGGATATACACCGCATCCTCAATTCGATTCGTCTTCCCGATGAAATTCTGGATCTTGCGAAATTCACCGGCAGAGGCGGTTGTTCCACGCGCCCCATCCTGCATCAATGTATAGTGCAGCTCGCGCAATAGACGCGTCGAAATCGGCTGGTCCTCACGTAATCGCTGGACACCCTGACTCAGTGCGCGATAGTAATTATCAACCTCAATCACTTCTCGCGTCTTATCGTGGGAAGTCGCCTGATCGATCATATCAGTGAAGGTCACCTGCGTTCCTTCAATACGTGTCGACTGCAGCGATTCACGCAAAATCAGTATCTGAAAGAAACTTAAATCTGCCTTCGAATGCGCCAATTCCGCATTCAGTTGTCCGATAATGCTCTTGATCTGCGTCACTTTTTTGTACAGATTTAGCGCCTGCTGCGTGGATACCACTGGTGGCAGTAAATCGATCCCTGATAAAGTCATCATTCGCCCTCTTTTCTTACTTAGGTAGGGGTATTTTACCATTTAAAGTGAAAAAAACAGTATTTTTATAGCTAAAAATTCCCCAAAACAAAACCCACAGCGCGTGACAGATGCCACCGCTGAGGGCTACACAAGGTGATTAATAATTAACAACTGTTCTAAATAATTACGGTTCGTAGTCCGGATCGATGATCAGTACCGGCTTGATGGTTTTACCGGAGACGGAGTCCGCGTTGGCCTGGTTGATATCCTCGAACGCATAGAATTTCTCCGTCTTATCGAAGTCGAAGCGACCCAAACGGTAAAATTCGATCAAGCGCGGAATGTCGATCTGTGGAATCGCATCCCCCATATTGACACCGATCAGTTTCTTGTCATCGGTACAGAGATCGTTCCAGGTCGACAATTCCACGTTCTGATCCGTCACCGCAATGGCTGCGCAGGTCCCACCTTGCGAGAGGCCGTGCACCGCATCCATAATCACGCTGGCGATACCGGTCGTATCCACCGTCCAGTCGACACCTCGACCATCTGTCAGTTCCAACAGACGTTCTACCGCATTCTCCACGCGTGAATTGATCGTGTGGGTAGCACCGAGTTCTTTTGCGAGTTCTAGACGTTCGGGAACGATATCGACCGCAATGACTTTCGTACAACCGGAAATCACACCTGCCATCATTGCTGCCAGACCGACAGCACCCGTCCCGAATACCGCAATTGTGTCGCCCGGTTTCGGTTGGAGACTGTTGAACACCGTCCCTGAACCCGTCACATAACCACATCCCAGTGGCCCGAGTACGCGCAGATCGAGATCGTTGTCTACTTTCACGGCGTTGCGCTGATCGACTACAGTCGTTGTCGTGAAGGACGATTGGTTAAACATATCGGACACATGCTGGCCATCTTCCTGGAAATGATCCTCGCCATCCGCACGCACACCGGAGAGGTTGTAGTCCCCATAGTGCCGGCAGCGCGTCGGGATCCCGCGCAGGCAGTTGTCACAGGTACCGTCCGCATAGAACGACAGGACGACATGATCACCGACTTCAAAATCTTTCACTTCGCTACCGACTGCTTCCACAATCCCAGCGCCCTCGTGACCGAGAATTACCGGGTAGCCGAGCGATGCCACGCCCTGGCGAATCGCTTCATCCGAGTGGCAGATGCCCGATGCGACCATGTGCACGCGCAGGTCGGTCGGGCCTACATCGTGCAATTCAACGTTATCGTGAATCTCAAAATCCGCACCCACTTCAGGTACCACTGCCGCCTTAATCTTCATCATAATTCCTCCTCAGTATTTGATTGCTTCTATCCTATTGTTAATTTTTTTACATTTATTTAAAGCCAGATTTTTTGTAAAATCCAAGCCAAATGACTGTTATTTAAAGATATTGTCTGAATTACTTGTTTGTTGTATCTAATAGTCTATAAGTTATATTGTGATACTTTATACAATTTAACATCACGTTTAAGTATTGTCAAGCGCTTTCGTATGAGGACGTTTAAAAGTTTTAATTGACTTATTCAAACTTCAAACGTACGATATAGTCATTAAATGGCTGATTAAATGATTCAGATAGTCATTCAACGACTAATCACATGCTGAAGGAGGCTGACGATGGATTTTGCGACGAAATTAAAAGACTTGCGGACGAAGCGCCATCTCACGCAGGATGAACTGGCGAAAAAATCCGGGATCTCAATCAAATCGATCTCGCGCTATGAGCTGGGCGAAACATTGCCACGCTCGGAGAAATATTATCAGAAACTGGCCGAAGCGCTGGATGTGGACACCGACTACTTACTCTCTCAGGAAACGAATTTCCTGCTCAACGCGCGCGACACATTCGGTTATAAGGGGGCCAAGGAGGCGGAAGAAACCGTCAACGGCATGATCGGCTTGATGGCTGGTGGGGAGCTGCCGGAAGAGGATAAGGCGACCATCCTGAATGCACTGCAGGAAGCGTTCTACATGGCGAAGATGGAAAACAAGAAGTACACGCCAAAGAAATATCGCATTGAAGAAGACGACGACTAACACCCAGCGTTAGAAAGGAGGGGCGCATGACAACGCAAAGTAAACTGATTTACGACGATGTGCAACAGCTCATCCGCACGCACGGTACCCGCGACCCGCAAATCATTCTGCAGGAACGCCATGTCACGCTGATACCCTTCGAGGCGAAAACAAAGCTCCTCGGCATGTACAAGGTCATTCTGCGCAATAAATTCGTGTTCTACAACCCGTATGTCGATGCGCGCATCCTGAACATGGTTCTCGCGCACGAACTCGGCCACGATGTCTACCACAGTCAACTGGCGAAGAATAAGCAGATCATCGAATACGAACTGTTCAATATCACGAACACCACCGAGCTGGAGGCGAACCTCTTCGCCGCGCACCTGCTGATCGACGAGGATGAATTGATGGAACATATCGTCCGCGGTGAGGATTACGAGGCACTGGCGCGCACGTTCAACGTCAACATCAACCTCATGGTTTTCAAATTGAACGAAATGTACCGCATGGGCTACCCGATTCACCAGCTCGACCTGCCCCAGAACAATAAATTCTTTACCAAGATCGACGGCACCGACCGCGATAACCAGGAACTGTACTGAACACGGCAATTATTCACTGAAAGGAGGACACTCATGACGCTCATCGACTATTCCCAAGAACCTAAGTCGGACATCGCCTTCATCGATATGAAGAGCTTCTATGCGAGCGTCGAGTG
>JALEMJ010000003.1 GCA_022768285.1 Aerococcus sp. | reverse complement strand
AAAGCGGACTACCCGCTCTATGAAGTCGGTGAGTTCGAATTGAACCGCAACCCGGAGAATTACTTCCAGGATGTTGAAGAGGCAGCGTTCAGCCCGGCGAACCTCGTACCGGGTATCGGCGTATCCCCAGACCCAATGTTGCAGGCACGTTTATTCTCCTACCCGGACGCTCAGCGTTACCGCTTGGGTGTGAACTACCACCAGATTCCAGTCAATGCACCGCGCGGGGTGAAGAATCCACACTTCTACAGCCGTGACGGTCAGGGACGTATGGATGGCAACAATGGTGGTGAAGTGCACTATACGCCGAACAGCTACGGGAACTATACGGATCACCGCGATCTCGAGGAACCGGCCATCAAGGGTGGCGACGTGAAGGCGTACGATTTCCGCGAGGATGACCACGACTACTTCACGCAACCGGGGATCCTGTTCAACCGCATGACGCCTGAACAGCAGCTCGTACTGTTTGAGAATACCGCGCGCAACATGGCGGACAGCACGCTACAGATCAAACACCGCCACATCAACAACTGCTACCAGGCGGACCCTGAATACGGGAAAGGTGTCGCTAAAGCGTTAGGGATCGATATTAACGATGTCGATTTGACACCGTGGGACCGCAGTTCGCGTGAGGCGAATGACCGCGCCAATGCGCAGGGCCACGACGACCTCAACGTACCAACCGAAGCCGTTGAACCGGAATCTGCCAAAGACTTACCGGAAACCGGCCGCGACACGAACTACGACGACCCAACGTCGGTTGTTGACCCGATGGACGATCCGTACTTCTTGTAATTATAAAAATGTAAAAAACGCCAAATAAAATCGCACCGTTTCGCGCAGTTAGCGTCAGCGGTGCGATTTTTTGTGTATGCAATTAGAGATTATTTGTTGACGACAGCGTCGGATTCGCCCGTCTCCAAGTACTTCACGGCTTCATCGAGCGCGGAATAAATCATATTGTGGAGCGCCGTTTCCGTGTAGAACGCAAGGTGCGGCGTATAGGCAATGTCATCACGTTTGATGAGTTCATCGTAAATTGGATCGTTGAGATCTTCGCCACTATTATCGCGGTTAACAATACCGTCTTCGTTTTCGTAAACGTCGATGCCGGCAGCTTTGATTTTGTGTGAATCGAGCCCCCGGATTAATGCTTCCGTGTCGACGATGGCACCGCGCGCCGCATTAATGAGGATCACGCCGTCTTTCATTTTGGCGATGGCGTCATCGTCCACCATGTGGTAGGTGTCATCGGTAGCTGGAATGTGGAAGGTAATGATATCGCTCTGGGCGTAGAGTTCATCGAGCGACACAAATTCGAATAAGTGCTTCAGCTCGTCGTGTACGCGGTGATTATAGCCGATCACGCGCGCCCCTAAACCTTTGAAGAGCTTAGCTGCAGCTTGTCCAATGTGACCAGTACCGACAATCCCGACAGTAAGTTCCGGCATTTCTTTGGAGAGAATTGGGATATTCCATCTGAAATCCTGATTTTGCACGTTTTTATAGATGGTGTTGAGGTTGCGCGACAGGTAGAGTGCAGTAGCGACAACGTACTCCGCAATCGCATTCGGTGAATAAGTCGGAACCGTGATTAGTGCCATGCCTAAGTCATTCACTGCATCCATATCGTACATATCAAAACCGACCGAACGCTGAGCGATGACGTTGACACCGCGATCGTGCAACTCACCGAGAATATCGGCTCCCATATTGCCTGGCGCCGCTAAGGATATCGCATCCGCACCGTTGACACGATCGATGTTGTCGAGGGTCAATGTGTCATTATAGACATCAATGTCGATATCGTTGTGTTCCTTGGACCATTGTTCAAGCTCTCTGTCTTCGCCTTCTCTAACATTGAAGGTAACAATTTTCATAGGTCATTCCTCCTAAATTCATTAGTCATGCCTATTATAACGAGAAAAAATAGTCAGAGTTTGTGATATGTTTGTCCCTTATTCACGAGTGAGCGTTTTGACCATTTCAATGTGGCGAATCCCGGCATCCATAAATTCCTCGCCGCGTGCGGTATAACCGAGCGTTCCATAAAAGCCACGCGCAGTGAGTTGACCACCTAGCGTAATGTGCTGATAGCCATTCGCTTCTGCGATCCCTTCAGCCTCTGCAATCAGCGCACGTCCGTAACCGCGCTGGCGATACGCCTTGCGGACGGCCATACGCTGGAGTTTAATCGTGTCTTCCCCAATCGGTAATAGACGTAACGTCGCAGCGGGCGTATCATCCACATACAGCACGAGACGGTGCTGTATTGGCTTGGGGTGTGTATCAGCTGATGATTTAAGTTAGTTAAAAGGAATAGATATTAGAGGAAGGAAACGAACGATCGTTTCATTTTTTGATTTACTACATATAAAGTAGCAATCTCCTGTAAAAAATAATACTTAGTTATTGCACAAGCTTTTGTCATATGTTAATTGGGTTGACAAATACCACAGCAAGCAGTAATATGTAAGTGATTTCAGAAAACGCGTAAGGAGTGGTGGCAATGTCTAACTATAAGATTGCGATTGTTAATTCGAGTAGCTTTGGAAATAAATTTAGAGAACACTATGAAGCACTTAAAAAAATTGGCGATGTGGAGAGAGTTAATGTAGATCCACAAATAGGTGGCGAAGAATTAGCCAATGCTCTGGCAGGGTTTAATATTATTATTGCTAGTGTCGCACCTTACTACAACAAAGAATTTTTTGAAAATAAAGATGAACTAATTTTGATAAGCCGTCATGGTATTGGATATAACAATATTGATCTAGAAGCAGCGAAAGAATACGGCACATTGGTTTCTATTGTAGATGCGGTTGTTGAACGAGAATCAGTTGCAGAAAATAATGTGACAAATCTACTTTCTTTAATGAGGGAAAATATCGGCTCAAGCGAAGCTGTGAAAAAGGGCGAATGGAAGAATCGTGCACATTATATAGGAAAATCATTATTTCATAAAACAGTTGGAATTATTGGTGTGGGAAGTATAGGTAGTAAAGTAGCTGAAATTTTGAAATATGGTTTTAATTGTAAGATATTAGGCTATGATCCATATAAAAATGAAAAATTTATGAGTGAATTTGGTGTGGGTAAGGTTGAATTAAAAGAACTACTTGCCAATTCGGATGCTATCTGTATTTGTGCTTCTTTGAATGATAATAATCACCATATGATTTCTCAAGATGAAGTATCTTATATGAAAAAGGGAATGTACATCTCCAATACTGCTCGAGGAGAATTAGTTAGTGAGGATGCGATTTTAGAGGGAATTGCTAATGATATTATTTCAGGATACGCGACGGATGTATTAGAGGACGAACCAATTGCTAATGATCATCCGTTTTTAACAAATAAAGATATTATTGTTACACCTCATACGTCGGCGTATACGGAAGAATGTATTAAACAAATGGGAAATAAATGTGTAGATGACGTTCAAAAAGTAGTAGAGCATCAGTTACCGTCTAGAACGATTCAGGAATATAGTCAATATATTTAGGGGGAAGGAAATATGCAAACGTTAAGTGCCGTACAAAGTTTAATCATTGCACTATGGGTAGCGGCCGTAATGTCGCGATGGCTCGGTGGTGGGGCATCACTTACCCTGCGGTTCTCACCATTGATGACGGGATTGGTTGTCGGTGTTGTTATGGGCAACATCAAAGATGCTATGATCGTAACAGCCTCATTACAATTGATTTATATGGGGGTTTTCTCTCCAGGAGGATCAATGCCAGCTGAACCTTCTATCGCTGCAGGAGTTGCTGTTCCAGTAGCCTTGATGGGTAATTTAAAACCAGAAGCAGCCATAGCGATTGCTGTGCCTGTAGGATTATTAGGAAGCTATCTTTACCAATTACGATTTTTCATCAATACATTCCTAGGCAAGCTAACCGATAAAGCCATCGATAATTTGGATTACAAAGGGATGTCAAGATCGATTATCTGGTATCCAACTATACTATCATTTATTTTATTTGTTCCATTAATTTTCGTTACGTTGTACTTTGGCGCACCAGTAATCGCAGACTTAATAACTAAGTTACAAGGGACAGTAATTATTCATATTCTAGAAGTATTAGGTGGCGGTTTAGCAGCAATTGGTATTGCGACAACGATATATGTTATTGGACGCAAAGATTTACTCGTGTTCTTCGTACTCGCATACTTCATGAGCGTCATCTTTAAAGATTTGAACATCACGATGGTTACTTACGCTATTTTAGGAACAATTATTGCCATTATTTTCATCGAGACGAAGAATTCTTACAGTAGGCCTGCGGGACCTAGCGATGATAGTACCCTAGACGATGACGATGATTATGATGATGGATTTTGAGACTGTGGGAGATGAAAATTATGGAAAATGAAAAACAGGAAGAAAAGAAAATTACTAAAAAAGATGTCACAAAATCTTATTTAAGATGGCATTTTGCTAATGAAATTCCACATTCATTCGAGCGCTATTTGGCACCTTCTCTTCTCTACGGGATGATGCCAACATTAAAAAAATTATATTCTGGAGATAAATTAAAAGAAGCATACAAGCGCCAGCTATTATTTTTCAATACCCAATTAACTTGGGGTGGTGGAATTATCACGGGCCTAATGAACTCTATGGAACAGAAACGTGCACAGGAAGAAAACAATTCTGAACCAATTACGATGACAGACGACCTGATGTATAATACGAAAGCTGGTCTTATGGGTGCGTTGGCTGGTATCGGAGATGCTATTGACTCTGGGACAGTACAATATATCTTTATTGCTATCGCTATGCCTTGGGCGCAACAAGGTAGTGCTTGGGGCGCATTATTCCCTTTCATCGCGTTTGCCACGTACCAAGTATTATTAGGGATATTCTTCGCCAGAAAATCATTTGATTTAGGAGAGAATATCACAGATTTATTGGATGGAAAAGCAGTAAAAACAGCAATCGAAGGACTATCGGTTCTTGGCTTGTTCATGATGGGTATTCTTGCTGGAAGTTATATTAAGATCTCTTCACCATTGCAATTCACGCTATCAGGTAAAGAGTTCGTTATACAGGACATTCTGGACCAAGTTGTACCAGGGATTCTGCCACTTGCAGTAGTTATCGGTGTGTACTGGTACTATTCTAAGAAGGGCTTGAATGTAACCAAAGCCTTATTGTGGTTGACATTGGTATTGGCTGTTTTAGCCGCTGTCGGTATTCTATAGAATTGAGGTAATAGATATGGGAAAAATTATTTTAGGTAGAGTAGATGAACGATTGATACACGGTCAGGTAATGATGACGCTGGTGCAGACCAAGGGTGTAGATTCAATATTTGTTGTTGATGATACAGTTGCTCAGACACCTACGATGCGAAAATTATACAAGAGTGCTGGGAGCAGAACAGGAAAGAAAACGATTGTCACTACCGAGGACAAAGTCAAGTATTACTGGGATGAATATCAGCTGAAGGATTATAATTGTATCTTAATTACTAGAACCATTAAAACGATGTGTGAGTTAGTCCAATATGGATTGCCATTTGATGCGATTAATATTGGGGGCACGCCGCAGAAGGATAAAGAGAACGATATTTTGGTAACGAAATCAGTATATATGAATAAAGAAGACGCTGAGATGCTGAAAAAAACCCAAGAAGATTTTGATGTAGATATCTATTTTCAAGCTACACCATCTGCTCCAAAAGATTCATTGGAGAGCGTGTTAAAGAAATTTGATATGGCCTAGAAATTTTATAGGTCAATGTGGAGATTTTACTATATAAGGAGGGAAAATCTTGAGTAAAGCAAATATTGGCGTCGTAGGTATGGCAGTGATGGGACGAAATCTCGCACTTAATATTGAAAGTCGTGGCTATACGGTAGCTCTTTATAACCGCACCTATCGTAAGACAGCTGAGGTTATCGCCGCAAATTCTGATAAACATTTGGTGGCAAGTGAGGATATGGCATCCTTCATCGCTAGTATTGAACGTCCGCGGCGCATCATTTTAATGGTGAAAGCCGGTGCGCCAACGGATGCAACGATTGACCAGTTATTACCGTTGCTTGATGCGGGCGATATCTTGATCGATGGTGGGAATACATACTTCAAAGATACGATACGCCGAAATGAGAAGCTGCGTGAGTCTGGCATTCATTTCATCGGTATGGGGGTTTCTGGTGGAGAAGACGGTGCCCTACACGGCCCATCACTAATGCCAGGTGGCGCACGTGAGGCCTATGATGAAGTTGCCCCAGTTTTAGAAGCAATTGCAGCCAAGGCCCCTGATGGCACGCCATGTGTGACTTATATCGGCGAGAATGGTGCCGGGCACTTCGTAAAAATGGTCCACAATGGAATTGAATACGGCGATATGCAGTTAATTGCAGAAGCATACGCTCTTATGCGTGAGTATCTAAAGTTGCCAGTCGAAGAGATTGCTGACATTTTTTCATCATGGAATGAAGGCGAGTTGCGTAGCTATTTAATTGAAATTACCGCAGATATCCTGAAGCAGATGGATCCATCAACTGGGAAACCGCTGATAGAAGTTATCATGGACGCTGCCGGAAATAAAGGCACGGGAAAATGGACGTCGCAGGAAGCACTTGATCTTGGGATGCCGTTACCAACGATTACCGATGCGGTGTATGCACGTTTCATCTCAGCCATGCGCGAAGAACGTCAACGTGCAGCTAAAATCTTAGGCTCAGAGACAGCACGCTTTGAAGGTACCGATGATGAGAAGAAAGCAGCTGTAGAGAAAATTCGTCACGCCTTGTATTTCTCTAAAATTATGAGTTACGCTCAAGGGTTTGTGGAATACCGTGAAGCGAGTCAAACGTATGGCTGGTCGCTCGATTATCGTGCCATTGCCAGCATCTTCCGTGCTGGCTGCATTATCCGCGCTGATTTCCTTGAAGAAATTATGGCTGCGTACGGTCGCAATCCTGACCTCGAGAACATTTTATTGGATGATTTCTTTGTTTCAGTCATTCAGAAATACCAAAAAGATGCCCGTGAGGTGACGGCTTACGCGATTCAAGCGGGGATTCCGGTCCCAGCATTCGCAGGGGCAATTGCGTACTATGATAGTTATCGCGCACCGGTTTTGCCAGCGAATATGATTCAAGCGCAGCGTGACTACTTCGGAGCGCATACATATCAGCGGACAGACAAGCCGGGAACTTTCCACTTCTTATGGCAAGAGGAAAAAGAAGTCAATATTGATTGATGAATAAGTATTAGATATATTTACCATCAGAAATAATGGGGTTAGCTTCTAAAGACCATCTCAATTAACGATTCTCTAAAAAATGTGAAGGCTCAATTATGAACTGAAGCGTCATCAATCATTCGAAAAAATAAAAATATGATTTTAATCAACTGCTCGCAAGAGCAGTTTTTTAATGCTGTACGGGTGGGCTTGTTCGGTTGTCGGCGATATTCAACGGGACTATCCCCACCTAATCTTTCCATCATTTGCTCGTTATTATAGTAGTCAATAGCTGAATCGCTTTAATCCATTATTCATATAGTTTAAATTCGGTACTATGCATCGTATCTGTACGATGCAATTTAAGGTTAATATTACTATATTATTATTGAATGCTACATGTACTACCTTTTGCTAACAGATCTTACCAGTTCTTCCCTTTAGTATATTGATAACTATATCGAGCTTAAATCCCGATGAAGATTTAGTCTTAGTAAAACTCCAAAGGTCATGTTTGATATTAAATTTTTTTGTAATCACTATAAGGTTAGGTTTCAACACTTTTCGGGCTTTTCTTTTGACAAAATGTGTTTATTAATGTTTATTTTCTATGTTTAATGTTGACGGTTTCATATTTAATGTTTATAATAATTCCTGCAAGGATGAAACGAAGGAGGACAGTAATGGCAACAGAACAACTTTTCTATCCAGAGACCGTATTTTTTAGTCAAGCGAAGACAAAAGAAGAAATGTTTGAAACTGTCGGAAAAGAGCTATTAGATCAAGACTTAGTCACTGAAGATTTTTGCGAAAAGGTTATTGAACGTGAGCAAAATTATCCGACTGGTATGGATTTGTCGCCAATCAATCCCGATTACGAGGATATCGCGATTCCACATACAGAAACGGATTACGTGAAGACGACACGCATCGTACCGATCAAATTTGAACAGCCTGTAACGTTCCATAATATGATCATACCGGATGATACCGTTGATGCGCGCATGGCGTTCTTGATTTTGAATCAGGATCCAGAGGCACAGGTAAACATTTTGGCACAGATTATGGATTTCATTAATCGCTTGTCAGCCGATGAAGTTCAAACACTATTCACAATGAAAGATACGGATCAGTTATATCAATTTTTGAGTGAAAAATTTTAAAAAATATAGGAGGAAGTAACAATGATTAAGATTTTAGCTGCATGTGGTGCCGGTGTTAACTCAAGCCACCAAATCAAGAATGCGATCGAAGAAGAAATGAAGAACCGTGGCTACCAAGTCACCGTTGACGCCAAGATGATCAAGGATGTTAACCAAGAAATGTTAGAGAAGTACGATATTTTCGCACAGATTGCGAAATCTGATTTCTCCTTCGATGTGCCAATTCCTGTTGTCGATGCGGGCGCTATTCTCTACCGTGTACCAGCAATGGCTAAACCGGTTTATGATGAAGTTGAACGCATCATCAAAACAATTCAGTAATTATGGTTTGAGTTAGGAAGGATGTGACAGAATGGACGGGATCGTTTCTTTTGCGAATAAGATATTGGATCCGCTAATCCAGCTCGGTGCGGCACCAATGATGACCATCGTCTTGACATTATTTGCATGGGCATTCGGTGTGAAATTCAGTAAAGCGCTATCCGGTGGGTTAAAACTCGGGATTGCGATTACCGGTGTCGGTGCAATCATGAATATTTTGACCACTTCATTCTCCAATGCCTTACAAGAATTCGTTGCGAACACAGGGTTGAGTTTGAACGTTACTGACGTTGGTTGGTCGCCACTTGCTACGATTACATGGGGTTCACCTTATACGCTATTTTTCATGCTCGTACTGTTAATTGTGAACGCCATTATGATTTTTACGAATAAGACCAATACGTTCGATGTTGATATTTTCGATATTTGGCACTTGTCCATTACCGGTTTGTTTGCGATGTTCTTAGGCGCTAACTTGTTCTGGACAACGTTGTTAGTTGTGTTCATCGGTGTATTGAAGATTATCAACTCCGATTTGATGAAACCAACCTTCAATGATTTGCTCGATGCACCGGATGATAACCCGATGACAACGACGCACATGAACTACATGATGAATCCAATTGCTATGTTCTTGAACAAGATTTACGACAAAGTCTTCTTCTGGCTCGATCGTTATGACTTTGATTCCGCAACCTTGAACAACAAGATCGGTTTCTGGGGATCGAAGTTCGCGATCGGTATCTACCTCGGTTTCTTCGTTGGAATCCTTGCAGGTATCTCCTTCAAAGACATGTTGACGCTCGGTTTCACAGCTGGTGTCTGCTTGGAGTTATTCTCTGTTATCGGTCAATGGTTCATTGAATCCGTTGAACCACTCTCTCAAGGGGTTACTAACTTCGCTACAAAACACTTTGAAGGTCGTCAATTCAATATCGGGTTGGACTGGCCATTCATCGCTGGTCGTGCCGAAATTTGGGCAAGTGCTAACGTTTTAGCACCAATCATGTTGCTCGAAGCATTGATCTTGCCTAAGAATGGTATCTTGCCACTCGGTGGTATCATCGCCATGGGATTAACACCAGCCTTGTTGGTCGTTACACGTGGTAAAATTATCCGCATGATTGTTATCGGTGCGGTATTATTACCAGCATTCCTTTACTCTGGTACATTGATTGCGCCAGCAGTTACAGAAATGGCAAAATCAGTCGGCGCCTTCCCAGAAAACTTGCCAGCAAGTTCATTGATTTCACACTCAACACTTGAAGGCCCGATCGAAAAATTCGTGGCTTACTTCTTCGGTAATGCGACAACAGGTGATATGAAGATGATCATTTACGCAGTTATTGCAATCGCAATCTACCTTGCATTGTTCATCTGGTACGCACGTGAAATGAAGAAACGTAACGCAGAATACGCTGCGAAGAAGCAAAACAACTAACAACTACGCTTACCAAATTGTTATTCCTTAAAAACTCGAAAGTCTCCTACCAGGCTTTCGAGTTTTTGTTTACACAAACAAACAGTCATGACGCATTCATGACTGTTTGCTAATTTTTAATTGAGTTCAGGATAATGCACTCTCACAGGCAAGACATACTTCTTATCCAGCGGCGCATCGACATCATTAATTCGTTTAATTAATAGATCGATGAGGATACTCGCGATATCTTTGATCGGTTGTTCGATGGTTGGGAAATAAGGGCAGAAGTCTTTGATGAAGGCTGTGCCGTCGTAACCGATGAGTTTCAGATCGTCTGGGACGCTGATGTTGCGTTCTTTGCACAGATTATAAATCATCAACGCTGTGAGATCATCGGTGCAGAAGATACCATCGAGGTTTTCATGATCTAATAGTTTCTCTAATTCTATCCGTTTCAAGGTTAGGTTTTGAGAAATGGCACCGACCTTGAAGACGTGTGGTTCGAGTCCTCGAGTTTTTAGGTAATCGAGGTAGCCATCTAATCGATCATTCGATGGTGAGTCGGAGTTCTGAGAACCGGTCACGATACCGATTTGTCTGGCCCCTTGTTGGTAGAGATATTCTGCCGCAAGATAGCCACCACGATAGTTGTCGCTGCTGACAATTGGAATGGTATCGGCAAGCGAACGGTCGAATGAGATGATCGGCATGTTGAGCTTTTGATACTCATCAATTTCTAAGTTGTGTGCGCCGGCGATAATGCCGTCGACTTTGTTGGCCGAAAGCATCGAGAGATAGTTTTTCTCCTTTTCACGGTCGCTCGCACTGTTACAGAGAATCGTTTTGTACCCCATGTTGAATAGTTTTTCTTCGAGTAAATTGATCAACTCACCGTAGAACGGATTCGCCACGGTTGGGAAGATTAAACCGATGAGTTGGTTTTTTTTACCTTGCAGGGAACGTGCCATCGAATTTGGATAATAGTCGAGTTCGCGCATGGCTTTTTTTGACTTTATCGATAGTTTTTTGACCTGGAATGTCTTCGGTCTTGAGATTTCGCAAGCTGGTTATCAGGGATCGGTGCTTCTGGTACTCGTGGTCGCATTCGTGCTCGCGAAACTGGAGAACTTCTTCTACAAGATTATGCCAAATGCGCTAGACTTCATTTTGAGTCCGTTGCTTGCGATTATTATTTCCGGTTTCTTGACTTTCTCCGTGATCGGACCGGTTATGCAATGGGTAGGTAACGAGATTAATACAGGATTAGTTTGGGCGTACACGACATTTGGCGCAGTAGGTGTCGGAATTCTCGGTTTGTTCTATTCACCGATCGTTATTACCGGTCTACACCAAAGTTTCCCCGCTATCGAAACGAGTTTATTGTCGAACATCGCGTAAACGGGTGGTAGTTTTATCTTCCCAGTCGCAGTGATGGCGAGCGTCGCGCAGGGTGGTGCCACACTTGCCATGTCACTACTCCAACGTGACAAGGAAGCGAAGAGTGTCTCCCTCTCTGCTGGTATTTCCGTTTTGCTCGGAATTACTGAACCTGCCGTTTTCGGTGTTAACTTGCGCCACAAATTCCCATTCTTTATCGCGGTGGTGGCGTCTGGGATTGCGACAGTATTTATCGGCTACTTCCATGTTTTAGCGATCGCACTCGGTTCTGCCGGAGTGATCGGCTTCATTTCGATCGCGCCACAGAGTATCGTTGCATTCTTATTCGATGTCGTGATCAGTTTTATCGCGACATACGCGTACGGCTACATGCACATGAGTAAAACGAAAGGTGAAACGGTTAGCGATGATGCCAAAGCAATGACCGTTAGTGCGCCGGTAGCCGGCGACGTCATTCCGCTGAAAGATGTAAATGACGAAGTTTTCTCTAATGAATTAGTAGGCAAAGGTATGGCGATTCGTCCAAGCGATGGTACGATCTATGCGCCTGTCGATGGCACAGTTGAAGTCACTTATGCTTCCAATCACGCCTTCGGATTTAAAGCAGATAGTGGGATTGAAGTACTCATTCATATCGGTCTTGAAACAGTCGATATGAACGGAGAAGGTTTCAAAGCCTTCTGTGAACAAGGGGATCGCGTCAAACGTAACGACAAAATCTGCGAATTCGATCGTGATCTCATTAAATCAAAAGGTTACGATGATACCGTCATGGTTGTGATCACTAATACGGATACCTTTGCGGATGTTACTTCAGACAAAGCAGGGGAAATCACAATAAGTGAAGATTTGTTGAAGGTTGAATAATTGATTATAGATAGCGAAACGCTCAGAGCGATTAAGACTCTGAGCGTTTTTGTATGCTCAAAAAAGACACCTCTTCAGGCGTCTCTTTCCTCACTACTAGTATGTAATCTTTAAGTTTTCAGCGACTTTTTCTGCTTCCGAAAATAATTCTTCAATAATCTGTTTGGCAGGGCGGATTTGTTTCATCATTCCGGAAATTTCACCAGCCATGACAGAGCCGTTCGTGGTATCACCTTCGAATACGGCGAGAGGGAGAGAACCTGCGGCGAATTCAGCCATCTCTTCCTTGGAAGCACCGGCCATTTCCTTATCGTAGTAGGCGAGCTGGAGGTCGTTCGAGATGGTGCGCACGGGATCGCGGTAGCGGCGCCCGGTGACGATTGTTGCGGTGTCGTTTGCGTCTAACACCATCTGCTTGTAGCTATCTGGGACTGGGCACTCCTCAGCGGTGAGGAAAATAGTACCGGCTTGAATCCCTTGTGCGCCCAACGCATACATGGCAGCGACAGAGCGCCCATCGCCTGTACCACCCGCGCCGAGGACTGGAATATCGACCGCATCGACAATCTGCGGAAGTAATGACATTGCGGAGGTCCGACCAATATGCCCACCGGCTTTCTGTCCTTCGGCGATAACCGCATCGACACCGAGTTTTTCCATTTTAGTGGCATGTTTGACGGCAGCGATAACCGGGATGATTTTGACGCCGGCTTCTTTTAACTTCGGCAGATATTTTTCAGGGGAACCGGCACCGGTTGTGACGACCTAAACGCCCTCTTCGATAACAACATCAACGAGTTCAGAGATATTGTCCATCTGAAGCATGAGGTTGACGCCGAACGGTTTGTGGGTCATTGCCTTGGTTTGGCGAATTTCATCGCGCAGCTGATCGGCACTCCAACCACCCGCACCGAGGATACCGAGACCGCCTGCTTCAGAGACGGCAGCTGCGATTTCGTGTGTGGTGATGCGCGCCATGGCACCACAGATGATAGGGTATTTCGTTCCCAAAATTTCAATAACTGTTGGTATAATATACGTACTCCTTTTCGTTAGGACGTGCGACACACATTAATGTGTGGTTATCGGTACAATAAGTATTGAGATAAATAACTAAATCGTTATCTCAATACTAAAAGCGCTTTCTGTCTATTCTAGTTTACACTTTTACTTATAGTTTGTGAATTGTTGAAAGCTATTAACTTTCACGAATGATCAAGTCTGTACTAGTTACAACATTAACTGGATAAAGTTGTAAACCTTTTATCATATTCTGCAGAACGAAAGATCCGCTACGTCCCATTTGTCCTGGATGTGGATCAATAGTAGATAGTTTAGGAGTCATATATTCTCCAATTTCAATATTACCAAAGCCGATAATACGAACATCTTTTGGAGAAGAGATATTGTGATCTTTGAGTGCTCGTAATGCTCCTATTGCCATGGCATCGCTGATACAGAAAAATGCAGAAGGTAATTCTTCTCCAAGATTTTCAATAGCTTCAGTCATAGCCTGGTAGCCACTTTGTATACTGAAATCCCCATGAAATATAAATTTCGTATCATAAATATCTTTTTCTTTTGCAATATCTATATAATGTGTAATACGCGGGTCTAGAATATTTTTTGATTGATAGAAGCTAGAGTTAGCGGCTATCAATCCAATGTACTTATGACCTTCATTTAATAAATAATGCATGATTTTATTGACGGCATTTTTGAAGTCAATAGTGACACAACTTAGGTCACTGCCGAGAGTATTACTATTGAGAAAGACAATTGGTATATCAGCAGATTTAAGTGAAAGAAGTGCTGCCTCATCAAAATCACCTATAGCTAATATCCCATTGTACTCGCTATAATCTATACTTTTTTCTTCGAAAGTTATTTGATCAATTTGATATCCAGCATTACTTAATGAAGTTTCTACGCCCCACACTAGCGAATGATTAAATAAATCAGAGATTTCGATTTTTTTACGATGTGATGTAATCGATAATACCTTCCCTAAAGTATTCTCTGATTTTACCTTACGTCCTACATAATGCATTTCTTCAGCGATACAAAGCACCTTTTTTCTCGTATCTGGACTTACTTTAAGATTATGATCATTACTTAAAATCCTAGAAACGGTTCCGGTTGAAACGCCAGCTTTATTGGCAATATCTTTTAATGTAACCATTAATTTCCTCCTATAACTTTAATATCTATTCTATTGTATCGAGTAAAAGACCATCTTTCAAAAAACATTTTATATTTTTTACTAAATTATATTGACTTTAGTAAAAAGAAAGCGTATTCTGTATCTGTAGAAGAAAGAATTATAAGTTGTAATGTATGCAAGGAGGTTTATCATAATGCTGGATATTACATATATTCAGATAACTCTATTAACACTGTTAGCAGTGCTTGGTGGAATAGACCCATATATTTCTGGATTACAATTTAGTAAACCAGCGATTGCTGGCTTTTTGGCCGGCATCATTATGGGGGATATTAGTACAGGGTTGGTTGTAGGCTCGACGCTCCAGTTAATGGTTCTAGGTGTAGGAACATTTGGTGGTGCAACAATACCTGACTTCGGAACAGGAGCTATCATCGGAACTGCACTGGGAGTAGTTAGTGGTAGAGGAATTGAGTTTGCGATAGGGTTATCGGTACCAGTTGGGTTGCTTTTGGTTCAACTTGATATTCTGGCACGTTTTTGTGGTGTTTATTTCTCACATCGTATCGACACATATATTGATCGTGGTGAATTTAATAAAATCAATATTATGTCTTGGTTAAGTCTACTTCCAATGGCTCTATCTCGTGCTATTCCAGTATTAATTAGTTTAATTTTTGGTAATAATGTGATTAACGTTGTTCTTAATTATGCACCAGACTGGTTAATGGGTGGATTAAAAGTTGCTGGGGCTGTATTACCTGTTGTTGGTATTGGTATTCTACTCCATTATTTACCGGTTAAACGTTTCTTTGGTTTCTTGTTAGTAGGTTACTTACTCGCTGCTTATCTCAATGTGCCGATGATGGGTGTTGCAGTTGCAGGAGCAGCAGCTGCTTTCATTCACTATAAACAACTACAGGAAAAACATGAATTAAAGACACAATTTGCAGATGTTGCACCAGCAAATGCATCTACTGTGAGTGAGGAGGATGAGATTGATGATGATGAACTCTAATGAAGAAACAGTTAATAAATTAACTAAAAAAGATTTACGACAAATCAGCCTACGCTATATGTTTGGTGGACAACTGGGTTGGAACTATGAACGTATGATGAATGTAGCATACACACATGCAATTTATCCTGCTATAAAAAAATTATATTCAAATGATGATGAAAAAGTTAAAGGCATGTTGAAGACAGAAATGCAATTCTTCAATACAAGTCCGTTTATGAATGCACTAATCATGGGAATGGATTTAGCTTTACAAGAGAAGAATGGCTATGAGTCTAAGGAAGCTGTTGCTGCAGTTAAAACAAGTTTAATGGGGCCGTTTGCTGCGATTGGGGATTCTTTATTTGGTGCTGTAATTCCGGCCATATTTGGTGCATTAGCGGCTTATATGGGACAAGAAGGGAATCCAACAGGCGTTATTATTTGGTTAATTGCAGCGGTTGCAATTTTGATTATGAGATATTTCCAATTACCATTTGCCTACAAACAAGGTGAGAAATTGGTTTCAAATATGACCGGCTTGCTTCAAGATCTTACAGAGTCCGCGACCCTACTCGGTGTTTTTGTTGTTGGTGGCTTAGTACCATCTGTTGTAAATGTACAAGTGCCGTTTCAATTAACAATTGGGGAGAAAGTCATTGCTATTCAAGCTGATATGTTAGATCAGATTTTACCAGCGATGGTACCAATCGTATTAGTAGGATTAGCATATTGGTTGCTTGGTCGTAAAAGTTTAAATTCTACACGCGTTATTTGGATTTTCTTATTCTTATCTATTATTTTATACGCAACTGGACTTTTAGATGTCGCAGGATAATCAATTCGTTATATAATTAAATAGAGGAAAATAGCCTTTTGTTTAGATGGCGACAAAAGGTTATTCTTTTTATAGGGGGATTTGAATATGGATCAAGACAGACCAAATGTAGTGCTGATTGTAGTTGATCAGATGCGAGCAGATGCGCTGTCGATCAATAGCAAAGATAAATTCGTCAGCACGCCAACATTAGATATGATGGCATCACAAGGCTATAACTTCGAAAATGCTTATTCACCAGTACCGAGTTGTGTTCCAGCGCGTGCAGCTCTGCTATCGGGATTGGATCAAGAGCATTCTGGACGTGTAGGTTATGAAGATGAAGTACCTTGGAATTTTACTAATACACTACCTAAAACCTTCAGTAATCTCGGTTATCAAACTGAGTGTATAGGGAAAATGCATGTATATCCGGCACGTAATCGTCTAGGATTTGATCATGTCGTGCTGCATGATGGCTATCTACATGTTGATCGTAAATATGATAAACCATACGGCTCACAATTCGAGTATTCAAGTGATTATTTACACTTTCTAAAAAATGAACTCGGTCATGAAGCGGACTCGATTGATGATGGTTTAAATTGTAATTCTTGGGAAGCGCGACCATGGCCATATGCAGAACGTCTGCATCCAACCAATTGGGTGGTGTCCGAATCAATAAAATTTTTGCAACGTCGTGATCCGACTTCACCATTTTTCCTAAAAATGTCGTTTGAAAAACCGCATGCACCGTATGACCCTCCTGAATATTATTTCAACATGTATATGGATCGATTGCCAGATGAGTTTGACCTTCATATTGGAAATTGGGAAACTTTAGAAGATGTAATTCCTGACATAACAGCGAAGCGAGGAAAACTCAAATCGGATGACGAGAAGCGTATGCTAGCAGGATACTTCGGATTGATTAGTCATATTGATCATCAGATCAGTCGCTTTTTGATTGCATTAAAAGAATTTAGAATGGATAAGAATACCATCTTCTGGTTTGTTTCTGATCATGGTGATCAATTAGGAGAACATTATCTTCTTAGAAAAGGATACCCTTACCAAGGAAGCGTTCATATTCCATCATTTATTTATGATCCAGGTAATCTTATTCCTGCTCAAAATCATAAAGTAAAACAGCTAATCAAAATTCAAGATATTTTCCCGTCACTTGTTGACTTGGCGACAGGTGAAAAGGTAAATACAGATGGTAAAAGCGTGAAACAGTTATTATTTGGTGAATATGAGGGATGGCGTACATCTTTCCATGGTGAACACAGTCTCGGAGAAGATTCTAGTCAATATATCATGACAGATCGCTGGAAATTTATTTGGTTCCCAGTACGCGATGAATATCAGCTATTTGATATGGTTCATGATCCAGATGAAATGGAGAATCTAATTGAGCAAAGGAAGTATGCGCCAGTAATCAAAGAATTGAAACAGAAATTGACAGAAATATTAACAGGACGCGAAGAAGGATTTGTTCATAATGGAGAATTAACACAAATTCCACTTGATCAAATTGTTGCAACACTTAAAAAGGATGATAATTAATGCATTTTATTCCAATTAGCGGTGGAACATTCAGGATGGGGACAGATGATGAGAAAGGTTTCGTTGAAGATTATGAAGGACCTAGTACAGAAGTAACAGTTGGTGATTTTAAAATAGCAGATACCACGGTTACCAATGCCGAGTTCAAAGAGTTTGTGGAAGAAACAGGCTACATAAGTACAGCTGAAAAACTCGGCTATTCATTTGTCTTTCACAAGTTATTGTCAGAAAAACTTCAAGAGGTCTCTCCACATGTTCAAGGCACACCGTGGTGGCATGCAGTTAAGAATGCTAATTGGGCGCATCCATTTGGACCAGATAGTGATCTACATGGATTAGAGGAACATCCAGTGGTTCATGTGTCATTGCGTGATGCATTGGCATTCTGTGATTGGGCGGGAGCAACATTGCCGGATGAAGCAGAGTGGGAATATGCTGCCCGGGCGAATACTAATACTGAATATCCTTGGGGAAATGAATTAACAGATGGAAATATTTATCATGCTAATACTTGGCAAGGCGATTTTCCGAAAGTTAATGAAGAATTAGACGGATTTCTAGGTACAGCACCAGTCAAACAATTTGAACCAAATAATTGGGGACTGTATCAGACAATCGGAAATGTTTGGGAATGGTGTCGTAATCCACGCTATACATTACTAGATGATTTTAATAACGATAAATTTTCTATTGAAGTAGAATCATTGACTGGTGAGTACGCAATTCGTGGTGGTTCTTTCCTTTGTCATGCTTCTTACTGTCATCGTTATCGTGTGGCTGGACGTAATGGTGTAGATCATATGTCGACAAGCAGTCATTTAGGTTTTAGATGTATTAAAAAATAAGTTAAGATAATCTTCAGAAGCTCTCTGAAGATTTTTTGATAAGGAGGATTTATGTATTTTCTAATTTATTTCGTCGTGATTGGTATTTCCGTCTTCTTCGGCGCACTCGCAGGCCTCGGTGGCGGTGTCATCATTAAACCGGTGCTCGATGCAATCGGTCATCACCCGCTATTCATGATCAACTTTTTCTCAAGTGTGGCGGTATTTTTGATGTCTGTGACCTCGATCGCCAAGCAACGTGAACAACGTAAACACTTTCCTGTAAAACAGATGCTTTGGCTTGCGCTCGGCTGTGTGATCGGTGGGATCATCGGTAATCAGGTATTCAATGTGCTCGTCACGTCATTCGGCGATGAAGCAATGGTGAACCTCGTTCAAATTATCGTGACCGTGATTCTACTCAGTGCGGCGATTCTGTATTCCAATTTTGGGAATAAAACGCTCGATATGAGTGGGAACGTGCCACTTCTCATCAGTGGTGTGATCCTTTCCGCACTCTCCGTCTTCCTCGGTATCGGCGGTGGTCCAATTAACGTGGCGTTCTTCCTGTTCGTGTTCGGCATGTCGATCAAGCAGGCCGCATTCTCCTCGATTCTGACGATTTTCTTCGCACAGCTATCGAAACTCATCACGATCGCGGTAACGACAGGATTTGGCGAATACGACTTCGTCTACATCATCCCGATTGCGATTGCGGCGATCCTCGGTAGTTATGTCGGCTCGCTCACCCAAAACAAGCTCACTGATAACCGCGTCCAAACGATCTATACCGTGATTACCGGGTTAATCTTACTCTTGAACATCTACAACGCCGTCCAAATTTTAGTGTAATGAATAATGAAGCGCATCAGCGCAGGTTGGTGTGCTTTTTGTATTTTAGCTATAAGTTGCTTTTTTGTATTTCCAGGTCAGGGTAGTCAATACCGTGGCATGGGTCAATCTATCTACGATAATTTTGAAGTAGCGCGTGAAACCTTTGACAAGGCAGCTGAAGTGACGGGACGAGATATTGCCAAGCTTTGTTTTGAGGGTAGTGATGAGGAATTGTTGAGTACGTTGAATCAGCAACCAACGATCCATACGGTTGAAATTGCGACTTTGCGTGCGATTGAAGAAGCAGGAATTAAACCGGACAT
>JALEMJ010000009.1 GCA_022768285.1 Aerococcus sp. | reverse complement strand
GCTCCTCTTAAGAAAAGATGTCGACATCGCTTACTTTATTTTTATGGCAAAAATGAAAGGATAAGTAATATAAATGAAAAAAACAAAAAATATCCTATTTGCGGTTAGCGTAGTTGGTATGGTTTCTTTAGCTTCTGCATATCCAGTAGAAGCTAAAGATATCCATTACGGTAACGGTGTACATTGTAATAATGTAAGTAAAAAATGCTATGTAAATTGGAATCAAACAGTTCAAGGCGTAGAACATATTATTGCGGATAGTTGGGCTAAGCGAATTGGACGTGCACTGGGTGGTCATTAATGGTATCCAATAAAGAAAAATTATCTAAACTCAGAGATTTAATTCCTAAGGCACTTGCAAATCAAGAGGTACAGCAATTACCTAAGTTACGAGCGATATTAGAAAATTATCAAAGTATCGTCGATAGAGGAAAATTGCCAATTGAAATGGTTGAGGAATTTTCAGCGCAATTAAGTTGGTTTGTGATCGAACAAAAGAAACCGATCCCTAACGAATTGATTGAAATTCTCAAACTCATCAAAAAGAATAAGTGGTTACCTGGCTTTACGTGGTAATATTTATAGCGGATCACCTTATTTGTAAATAAGGTGATTCTTTTCTGTTTAAATACCAAATTTGCTCTTTACAAAATTATCCGGCGTGTGTATAATATCTCTTGTTGTTCATCACGAATTATATATGCCGGCTTAGCTCAGTTGGTAGAGCATCGCATTCGTAACGCGGCGGTCGTAGGTTCGAGTCCTATAGCCGGCATTTAAACGCCCGTTGGTCAAGGGGTTAAGACGCAGCGTTCTCAGCGCTGAATCATGGGTTCGAATCCCATACGGGTGACTAATATTAAAAAAGAGGACGAAAATTATTCGTCCTCTTTTTTAATAGGTTAGAATTAATCATTTTCTCTCGCATATATTTCAGATAAAATATCATTATATGATTCTAGTAATTCAAATTTGCCACCAGGAGATGAGCCATCAGCAGGGTGAGGATTAATTAGACTGTATAAATAATCTTCTCCTGAATCATCGACTACTGCAAAGTCGCCATTTTTCTGAATAACAATGTCATAAGTTTTACCATCTGTTAGCGCATCAACACCAAAACTCTCGCCGATATACTTAACTTTTCCCGCTAATTCCAGCGCTATATATGAATCGGTTTCTGATTGGTAGACATCAATTTTCATTTCTACTTTCCCTTTACCTATCTCGTGAAACGATAAACTTTGTGTTTAGTTTCGCTATTTCTCACGCATAGCAGCCGCTTTTAGTTCTTGATAGGACGCATAATCTGAATGCGTTGCGATATAGTGATCTAGTGTCTGAAGCTGCTTATCTGATAAATCTGATTCATGTTGCCGCAAATCGACAGGTGATTTCAAAACAAAATCAGCGTAGGAGCCAAATGATGTATACTCTCGGATAAACTCAGGTGTCAATGGCAATGCTGATAATGATTTCTCATCTGTTTCTTCATAGTCATCAGCTACTTTTTCCGGTTGAATTAAGCGGTCAAAAATGTCTTCAACAGACTGTTGTTCTCGATTATTAAAACGAAATCCCATAGAATTCTCCCCCAACAAAAAAATTAGCTGCCACTATAGCAACTAATTTTAAAAAGTTTTGATTTGAAAATCAACTATCCTCTAAAAAATCACGCAATTGCTTCAAGCGACTCGGATGGCGTAATTTTCGCAGTGCTTTTGCTTCGATCTGACGGATTCGCTCACGCGTCACACCGAATTGCTTTCCAACCTGTTCTAGTGTCTTCGTCTGACCATCGTGAAGTCCAAAGCGTAGACGTAACACATTCTCTTCCCGATCAGTTAATGTCTCTAACACTTCGTCTAATTGTTCTTTCAACAATTCCGCATTCGTGTAATCATCTGGTCTCGTCGCTTCCTGATCCTCAATGAAATCACCGAGATGCGAATCATCTTCTTCGCCAATTGGAGTTTCCAATGACACAGGCTCCTGAGAGATCTTCATGATGTTGCGTACTTTCTCGGTAGGTAGGTCCATTTCTGCACCAATTTCTTCTGGAATTGGCTCACGACCGAGATCTTGGAGCAACTGTCGCTGAACACGTACTAATTTGTTGATGGTTTCTACCATATGTACAGGAATACGGATGGTACGTGCTTGGTCCGCAATTGAGCGCGTAATTGCCTGACGAATCCACCATGTAGCATATGTTGAAAATTTGAATCCTTTCGTGTAATCAAATTTTTCAACAGCCTTCATGAGTCCCATATTACCTTCTTGGATTAAATCAAGAAAACTCATTCCACGCCCAACATAGCGCTTAGCGATTGACACAACTAAGCGCAAGTTAGCTTCAGCTAATTCTTGTTTTGCTTCTGCATCCCCTGCTTCGATACGTTTCGCCAAAGCGACTTCTTCTTCGGCAGTCAAAAGATCGACTTGACCAATTTCCTTAAGGTACATACGTACAGGATCGCTTGTATTAATCATCTTAGCTGCCGATGGGTCTTGTGTTGAAGTTTTATGCGTATTATGCGCTACTTCTTTTGAATCAGCTTTTTTAGGCGCTATTCCCTTATTAGCTTCTTCAGCTACAATTTGTGAGACATCTTCGACATCCTCATGATCGACAGTTTCGACATCATCTTCATCATTTTTGATTTCTTCGCGCTGTAATTGACGGTTGGTTGGACCCCCGTTCTCATCAACGACAGCTACACCACCGTCTTCAAATTGATCAATCAATTGATCCATCTGTTTGTCATCTAATGCATAAGGTTGCGCAATCTTATCGCTCAATTCACTATAACGAATAGAACCCAAAAGTTTCTTTTCTCTGAGTAATTTCTGCGTTGCCTTTTTTAGCGTTAGACGTTTATCCTTATTATCGGTTTCTGCCAAAGCAATAACCTCCTGTGCTATGTCTCATCTGTTATTTTTTAAACGCCGTAAATTATCTATACGCTGACGATTCAGCGATTGTATCTCTGCAAAATCTTTAATTTTTCGCGCCTGATCAATTTGATCTGTTAATCGGTTATTCTGCTTCTCGAGATCCGGTTGAACCGTTAAGCGACGTAATAAATCATCAATCTCCCGATTCGTCCATCGAGGAGGTAACTCCAGTTTCATAATCTGTAAAAAATACTGTCGTGCTTTATCACTACGCAACGCACTGTAAAAGTTCGATGTGTCAATGACATCAACGGATTGATCGGCTAATCGATCAGCCAATAATAAATAAATCGTTTCTAATTCCGGTACACTAAAATCAATCGATGATGTCGATCCTTCAATATATTGCCACACTTCCGGATGATAAATCAACCGATTCAATAATTGCATGCCCGAACGCTCATTCACAGTGAGGTTTTCTTCTATTCCCTCTGTGGGCGTTACGATGGAATTGTCGCTTGAATTGCTCACAGTTTTTGCGTGCGACTGACGGACTCGCTGTTTCGACTGCGCCAGTTGACTGGTCAAGACATCTGTGGAAACACCTGTATCTTCACTCAACGTTTGAATTTGGATACTCTCAACTAATTCAGAAGCATTTTCTGCAATTTTTGTTAACATCTCCTGAATATAATGCACTTTATCCTCATCGTCATTCAAGGAGTAAAGCTGCTGATAATATACCCGATAAAATTGCATGGGCGACAAGCGCTGCTCGCTAAGAAACTGTTGGAAGCGATCTGAACCATGCCGTTGAACAAACTCATCTGGATCTAAGCCCTCAGGAAATAATACTACCTGCAATTCAAGATGTGAGCTCAGTTGCTGAAAATGCTCTACTGCACGTTTTGTCGCTTTAAAACCCGGTTGATCACCGTCATACGCAATCGTAACTTTCTGAATGCGTTTAGACATAATGTGAATTTGGTTATCAGTGAGCGATGTACCTAGCGAAGCGACCCCATTAGTAACACCTGCACTATAAGCACTGATAACGTCCATAAATCCTTCAAAAAGAAGTAATCCTTTTTTGGATCGTTTTTTTGCCTGATCTAAATTGAATAGGAAACGATTCTTTTTAAATATTGACGTTTCAGGACTATTCAAATATTTCGCTCGTTGCGTTTGATCATCCTGCCAAATACGACCTGAAAAGGCAACCGGATCGCCATATTCATTTCGTAATGGAAAGACGATGCGATTCTCGAATCGGTCAAATTTAGGACTGTCGTCTAAAAAAATACCGCTAGTAGCCAATTCCTCTTCAGTGTAACCCTTACTAACTAAATAGCGATAGGTCATCTCGCGAGTAGCAGGCGCCAATCCGATATGGAATGTTTCGATAGTTTCATCACTTAGCCCACGCTGCTTAAGGTACGCTAGAGCGGGTTCACCAACTTTTGTAGTTGTCAACACATAATGATAGAAATCGGCGACTTCTCGGTGAAGAGCGATTAACCGCATATCCTCCGTGCGGTACTGCTGCTTATCTTCGAGGCTGTCAAAATCGAAGTCGATCGTTAAGTTGCCGAGTGAAACAACTTTCTGAACAGCTTCTTTAAAACCTATGCCTTCCATCTCCATCACGAAACTGAAAACATTACCGCCACGGCCACAACTGAAACATTTGAAAAACTGTTTTTCAGGTTCAACTGTAAATGACGGCGTATTCTCATCATGAAATGGACACAAACCAACATAATTCTTACCGCGTTTAGTTAAATTAACGTAGTGACTTATAACATCAATAATATTAGTCTGTTCCCGAACTTGATCTACCACATGTTTCGGAATGCGATAGGCCATTTGTATCAGCTCCAAATCCAGTCTATTCTACAAATTCCTCATTCAAAACAGCGCTAATAATTTCCCAGGCCTCATCCAATCCCTGACGTTCCTTGGATGATACTGGCAATATTTGATCCACGCTTACTAGATCTAGCGTATCTTTAATCAAATGCAATTGTTTGTCATGCTGGTTGCGTTTCACCTTATCAGCCTTCGTTGCAATAATAAAATAAGGCATTTCCTCAGTATTCAACTGATCAATCATCGCAATATCATCTTTGCTCGGTTGGTGTCTAAAATCTACCAATACAAGCACAAGCATCAAATTTTCTCTATCTGCGAAATAGGCTTCCATTTGGCGACGCCAGCGTTCGCGCTCTGATTTGCTTATCTTAGCGTACCCATACCCAGGCATATCAACGAAATACCATGCATCATCCACACTGAAATAGTTAAGCTGTTGTGTTTTACCTGGTTTACTCGATGTGCGGGCGAGTGCCTTGCGATTAAATAAGGCATTGATAAAGCTGCTTTTTCCTACATTTGAACGCCCAGCCAATGCCACTTCGGGTTTATCGGGAACTGGATATTGCCTATCTGAGGCAGCACTCAGCAAAAAAGTTGGGACATGCTGTTTAGGTATCATAAATTCTCCTTAACCCCGAATTTACTCGGAAATTTTTTTGCCATCCTTACCGTACAATGTAGGCTTTTTGCCGTCAGTGATTACTGGTGCTTCTACAACAACTTCCGCAATATCTTCACGGCTCGGAATATCGAACATGATATCAAGCATCGCATCCTCAATAATGGATCGCAACCCGCGTGCTCCTGTGTGGCGTTCCATCGCTTTTTCCGCAATCGCTTCTAAGGCTTCATCAGTAAATTCGAGCTCGACATCATCCATAGCTAATAGTGCCGTATACTGCTTAATCAATGCATTCTTAGGCTCTTTTAAAATACGAATCAAATCATCCGTGGTTAATTCATCAAGCGTAGCGGTAATTGGTAAACGCCCGATAAATTCCGGAATGAGTCCGAAGCGTTGCAAATCTTCAGGAATAATACGTACGCCTGTGATACGGTCATCATCTGTTTCTGCTTTCTGACCAAAGCCAATGACGTTCTTTCCAACGCGCTCCTTAATAATCTCTTGAATACCATCAAACGCGCCACCGACGATAAACAAAATATTCGTCGTATCAATCTGAATCATTTCCTGCTGAGGGTGCTTGCGTCCTCCTTGAGGCGGAACATTAGCCTGTGTGCCTTCCAAAATCTTTAAGAGCGCTTGCTGAACACCTTCACCACTCACATCACGAGTAATTGACATATTTTCCGCCTTGGAAGCGATTTTATCAATTTCATCAATATATACGATACCGTGTTCGGCTTCTTCCACGTTAAAATCAGCAGCCTGTAACAATTTGAGCAATACATTTTCAACATCTTCGCCGACATAGCCAGATTCTGTCAACGTAGTAGCATCTGCAATCGCAAATGGTACTTGTAAAATACGTGCAAGTGTTTGAGCAAGGTATGTCTTCCCAGAACCAGTCGGACCGACGAGCAAAATATTACTCTTTTGTAGTTCGATTGGATCATCCTCGTCTTGATTATACTGACCGCTAATTCGTTTGTAGTGGTTGTAAACTGCTACAGATAATGTTTTCTTGGCCATATCCTGACCTATCACGTAATCATTAAGGATTTGACGAATTTCCTTCGGCGTTGGCAATTCGATCATTTCATCTTCAGTAGCTACATTGTGCTTTTCATCCTCTTCAATAATCCGACTGCACAATGCCACACACTCGTTACAGATATATACGTCCGGGCCAGCAATGATTTTATCTACCTGATCTTGTGACTTCCCACAAAATGAACAATGTAATTTTGTTTGATCTGCCACCACAATAGCCTCCATTTATAAAGTCTCGTTTATTCTGACAAAAACAATAGGTAAAGTCAATTTTAGCCAATTGCCCCATCATACAAAAAAGCACTCGCAGATAGCAAGTGCTTTCTCGCTGACAGATACAATCACCTTAATACGGTAAATTATTCATCTGACTCAACAGCGGATTCAGTAACGATATCCATTGCTTTCTTCAAGGTAATATCATGTTTCAACATGTCTTCAGTGACTACCTTAGAAACTTCATCAGGTTCCATGTCATAAGCTTGGGCGAGATCCTTAATTTCGTTCTGTACTTCCTCATCCGTTGCATCTAGACCTTCAGCTTCCTGAATAGCTTCCAATAATAAGTCTGTCTTTACACGTGTATCGGCATCTTCAGAGAACTCTTCACGTAATTTTTCACGGGAAGAACCAGTAATGTTGAAGAACATTTCTTCAGAGATTCCCTGACGCTGCATTTCATTGAGGTAATGTTCAACCTGGCGATCGATTTCTTCATCCACCATAGCTTGCGGGATATCACCAAAATCAGCATTATCAATTGCTTTTCGAATGGCAGCTTCTTCGATACCTTCTTGAGCAGCCTCTTCTTTACGTTCTGCAATTTGTTTACGGTACTTGTCACGTAATTCGTCTAATGTTTCAACGTCTTCATCAACGTCCTTAGCAAATTCATCGTCCAAGTCCGGCGTAATCTTCTCTTTAACTTCGTGAACTGTAACTTTGAACTCTACAGCTTGGCCGGCTAAATCTTCTGCTTGGTAGTCCTCTGGGAAGGTAATATCTAATGTTTTTTCATCACCCTCGGAAGCACCTACCAATTGTTCTTCAAAACCTGGGACGAATGAACCCGAGCCTAATTCTAGTGAGAAGTTTTCCCCTGAACCATTTTCAAACGGTTCACCATCTTTGTATCCAACAAAGTCAATGACAACTGTGTCGCTTTCCGCAGCTGCACCTTCTTTTACAGAAAGTTCTGCTAAGTTAGCCTGTGCAGCTTCAATACGGTCATTAACTTCCTCATCCGTAACTTCACGATCTTGTTTAGGAACCTCTAAGCCTTTGTAATCGCCAAGTTTTACTTCAGGACGTAAAGCAATCTGAGCCAATAATTTCCATTCTTTGCCAGGCTCTACTTCCTCGATATCAAATTTCGGACGTCCAACTAATTTAGATTCATCGATATTAGATTCTTTGATTGCTTCTGGGTAAGCTACTGGTAAGATGAAGTTCAATGCATCTTCGTAAAGTGCTTGTTCACCAAACATTTTAACGAAAACATTGTAACTCATTTTACCTTTACGGAATCCAGGAACACTGACGCTGTTTTTAACGCGTTTGTAAGCCTGCTTTAGCGCTTTTTGAGCTTTTTCTTGACTTACAGTAAAGTGTAATGTCCCTTCGTTTTTATTCTTTTCTTCGTAAGTTACAGTCATTAATCATTCTCCTACCTTGATAATTTCTTGATTTGACTCTGAAAAGCCGTTAATACTCGACCACTATACTATAATCTCAAGTTACTGTCCATCCTAAACCGCAAAATCGCTAAGAATTCTATGGCGTCGCCTGGTCAGTGGAACCATTCGCTGTTGAAGCTCCGGCATCCCCTGCTGGCTGCGTGCTCGGCGGTGTGCCTCCACTACCACTGTCTGATGTCGGCGGTTCTTCCTGTGCTGAACCGTCATTGGGTTGCGTTCCCTCAGTATTATCAGTACCACCATCTGTTGTCTCGTCCGTCGTATCTGATTGCGTATTCCCACTATTGGTCGAACGGCTCCACTGATTATTGGAATACTGACTTTGATTGGTATAGCCATTCATATTTCCGCCATTATTTTGCGGATTATACGTGTTCTGTGACGATGAGCTTGATTCGTTTGTTTCCTGTCCATAGCCACGAGACTGTAATTGTTTGTACAGCTCATCATTAACTAAATCAGAGATGGTATTGCCACCACTCGATTGCGAAATACGCAGTGGATTTGATCCTGAAATGATATTCACACGGTGTACACTATCAGGTTGCTCCCAATCGTCCTGATGACTACCATTCGTGATGAATTCCATTAAATTCTGATACAACGCACGCGCAATTGTCTGGTCGCTCAGCGATAAATAACCATCTGGTGAATATGGCTTATCATAGCCGACCCAAACTGCGATCGCATAATCAGTGGTAAAACCTGCAATCCAAGAATCCGGAGAACCGTCGCTTGGAATACCATTTTCCGTTAATTCTTCTTCAGTATAATTCGTTGTTCCTGTTTTACCGGCCTGGATGATATTTGGATTTGCATTGCTTGCTGCTAGACCGTCATCCTTAAAGGTTCCCTTTAGAACATCTGTTAGCATATACGCCGTCGAATCTTTCATTGCACGGTGACTCTCTTGGCTCACTTTAATCTTTTCACCACTCTTAGTCACAAAGTAATCTACTGCCCGTGGCTGATTATATTGCCCATAGTTACCAATTGTGGCGTAGGCAGCACTCAACCCAAGTGGTGTCACTTCACCACCGAGTGCGTTAGATTCATAGACACCCTTACCACCATTAAGGTGAATATCCATTTTTCCAAGGAACTCATTGACCTTCTTAGGATCAGACGCTTGCATCATTTTCAATGCAGGGATATTACGAGAACGTACCAGAGCTTGACGTAACGTCAGATTCCCCATGTAGCCACCCTCGTAGTTCTTGATTTCTGTTCCATCGCTATAAGTATGCGGCTCATCCTTCACCGTCTGTCCCGGACTATAGTTCAAGTATTCAAATACTGGACCGTAATCAGCCAGTGGTTTCATGGTAGAACCGACCGAACGATTCAATTCCGTAGCGCGATTAAACCCTAATTGAGCCTCCTGATGGCGACCACCAAACAGTGCGGCAATGTGGCCATTCTTCGTATTAACAATTGATACTGCGGACTGCATCGTATCATTAGGGAAGTACACGCCATTATCATCGTTAACTGTGTCATAGAGATGGCGTTGGATGTCCATATTAAGGTGCGTGTGGATTTCTAGCCCATCCTCAAAGATGTTATATCCTGCATCCTCAACATCCTTGATCACTTGCTTCACATAAGCATCGACAACATTGTCATTAGCTCTGTCAGTCTCTTGGAATTCTTCGAGTGACTGTAGCCCTTCGTCAATCGGTTCATTAACTGCTTGTTGGTAATCACTGTCAGAAATCTTCTCGTTATCTCGCATCGCAACTAAAACTAAATCACGACGCTCTTTGGCTTGCTCAGGATTGACGTAAGGGTTGTATTCATTTGGCGCTTGTGGCATACCAGCAAGCAATGCTACTTGTGTTAACGTCAGCTGATCGAGGGGTTTCCCGTAGTAAATCTGTGCAGCAGTGCCGATACCATAAACACCGTTCGCCATATACACTTTATTCAAATAGTACTCAAAAATTTGTTGCTTAGAATACTGCTTTTCAATTTTATGAGCCAGGTACATTTCCTGTACTTTACGCTTATACGTTCTATCCTCTTCTTTAGTTGAGAATACAGATAGTTTTACCAATTGCTGCGTAAGTGTTGAACCACCCTGTGCAATACCACCGGCACGTAAATTAGCCATAAGTGATGCAAAGATACGACGGATATCAATACCGTGGTGATCCATAAAGCGTCGGTCCTCAATAGACGTTACGGCATCAAATGCTTGCTGTGAGATCTGATCAGAATCAATAATAATTTGCTCATTCTGCGTCGTTTTGTATACTTCATTGCCATCCTCATCGTATACAACCGAAGCGACGGAACCCTCAAGATCACGTTTGGTAATTTCTGGGCTGTCACTGATCCAGGCAGCAGCTATTGCTGTTCCAGTGATACCAATTGCAGCCACAACTAATACGGCACCAATTGCTACCATTTTTAGGATGCTATGCGAATTTTTCTCCTTATGATTCTTTTTTTGTGGTGCAGTCTGCTTCGACTTTTTCGAAGGGTTCTGTTCCTTATAATGCTGTCTGGCACCTTGATCGGCACGTGAGCTCGATGTCCGACGTGTGCGCTGTGCTCGCGAACTATTCGGCGGTGTCTGATGTCGCCGTTTAGGTCTTTGTTGGTTATCATCTCTAGCCAAGTGATTCACTTCCTCTATAATTGTTCCATTTGTTGAATATATTGATCAACCGCCGGCAAATAATCAATGTCCGGGAAAGCACCGATTGAGATCGCAAAACCTTCGTTTCGGATTTGAATCAACGGAATCGACGCTGCACCTCGCTTATTCTGATAGTCTTGCCAATGCGCTTGAAGCTCATTAAACGGATACAGATATGCTTCATTCAGTGCTGAAAAAAGCATAATTGCAAAACAGATGCCTCCCTGTTTATCACATGCTTGCATGTGTGCAATCTGATGTGCATGGAAATTGTTCAACGGGAAACGCGTTGTTTGAGCGGTTTGCTTTGCTTCAAAATCAATATAGTAGCCACGATAAACACCATTGTAATCCGTCGTTGATGGTTGGCGATAATATGCTTCCTTAATCGTAACCTTTTCGCGCTTTGGATAGTCTACGGATACCACTTGAATAGGCGTCGGTTTTTTGTAAATCACTGCCCGATTGTGTGTCCGATACCAGTCATTTGAGCGATTAAGCATGGTTTCTAATCGCATTCCTCGCTGGCCATGCTGCACAAATTCCGAATGCTTTGTTCTTGACGATTGCTGGCTCGTTTGCTGATACTGACGGCCATCTGGATAGCGCATGTGACTCCCCCGTTTAATCTCGATTATCCTTTATTATAGCAAATTATCACCGCAGCGGCAGTACCATCTTCCTTACAAATATATAAAGATTACATGCGACAACTAATCACTTAATTGCCAATTAATAGGTTCCTGCCCGCTTTCAATCAATAAGGAATTAGCTTGTGAAAAAGGCCGTGAGCCGAAGAAACCGCGATAGGCCGATAATGGACTTGGATGCGGTGAAGTGATAATCGCATGTTTTGATCGATCAATGAGGGACGCCTTTTGACGTGCTGCAGCCCCCCACAGAATAAATACAATGCGATGATCAACGCTATTTAATTCTTTAATCGCATAATCCGTCAATTCTTCCCAGCCTTTACCACGATGCGAATTTGCCTGCCCCGCACGAACAGTTAGCACACTATTTAACAGTAGTACACCTTGCTCTGCCCATTCAGTTAAATTCCCATGATGAACAGGTTTAAAACCTACATCTGCAGTGAGCTCTTTGTAGATATTCTGTAGTGATGGTGGAATAGGAACACCACGTTGCACCGAAAAACTCAACCCGTGCGCTTGGTCTGGCCCATGATACGGATCTTGGCCGAGAATAACAACTCTCACGTGATCGAAAGGTGAGAGTTTAAAAGCCTCGTAGATGTGCCACATATCAGGATAAATAATACGTGATTGATACTCTTCTTTCAAAAAATTATGTAGCTGCTGATAACGTTCAGAGTCAAAAACAGGCTGAAGATGTTCTTGCCATTCATTAGGGATAAAGCGCTGTTGCAATTGATTGACCTTCTTTCAATTTTAATTCTACTATAGCATCAGTCCTTTAGGGCTCCATACGCTATTGACTGACGAAAGTACCATTTCATGTTAAACTACACTATTAGTTTTCATATAATTAGTCGTTGATGAAGTCATAGAGAGGTGGCGTGTTAATTTTGAATTTGCCGTGGATACAACCTAAAAAACGTATTTTATTTGTTTGCCTCGCAAATATTTGTCGTTCGCCCCTTGCAGCAAATTTATTAAACCACGAATTAAAAATAAACCACCTCAGTCACCGGATTAGTGTAGATTCTGCGGGAATTGAAGAATGGCGTAGTGGTCAACCACTGCATCCTAAGCTTCAGCAATTTTTGGGTGAAGATCATATTCCGGTACAACATCATCGTTCCCGCCCCCTTGTCAAAAAAGACGGTGAACGCTTCGACTACATTATTACGTTCGACACACTAACGCTGAATGCAGCCAAAATGCGAGTAGGTGAAACCAATTCCTCTAAAGTTTCACTATTTCCAGCGCTATCCGGAGAAGATGCATCATACACTATTGTTGATCCCATGGAAACTCGCGACCTCAAGCAGTGCTACGATGACATCAAAGCTGGCATCCCGCAGATGATTCCAGCAATTAAAGAGCGCTTAGATCAATAAATCAATGACAAAATATCAATTAATTGTGGGACAGTGGCAAAAGCTTTTTCTCGAATCTCATCTGTCGGTTGGCGATGATCCGGTATCATGATCGTCTCAATTCCCGAGCGATAACCCGCTTCAACGCCTTGAAACGAGTCCTCCACAATAAAAGCCTCAGCTGCCTCTACACCAGCAATAGTTAACGCACGATTAAAAATCTCCGGATGCGGCTTGGAATGTGATACATGATCTCCCGCAATTATATCTTCGAAATAATCAATAATCTTAACGTCATCGGATAAGATCCGCTTCACAACATCTTCTGTGGAGGAAGATGCAACAAACAAACGTAATTCTTTAGTTTTAAGTGCATCTAGCGTCTCAAACAATGTCGGTTTAGGCTCAACACCGTCTGCCAGCTTTTCAAAATACACCGTTTTTGCACGCGCAATTATTTTTTCCGCGAGTACTTGACTATTAATTTTTGCAGCTAGTTGTTTTTCGTTATCAGCAACCTTTCCGCCAGCATAGTTATTAAAGTATTCCTCTTCTGTCATGACAATATTATATTCCTTGCAGGCACGGCTGAGCGCTAGAAAATAGGGATATTCTGAATCAATCAGCGTACCGTCCATATCAAAAATAATAACTTTTTTTCATTTTTCATTATCCTTTCTCTCAACGTTATGAGTGTTTTTTATTGACTCAAGCTCTTTTTTTGAATCTCGCTCACCGCTACAGTTGCTCAACGTTTTAGGTTATCATTATCCTGTACTAATAAGTTATCATATTAAGGGGATAATAATGAAAGAACGTATCGGTTTAATTGACATTGGGTCCAATAGTATTCGCCTAGTCATTTTTCAAGTTTTTGATAATTTCACGATTAAGGAAATTCAAAATATCAAAGTACCATCCCGTATCTTCCAGTATTTAGACGACAAGAGCAATATGTCTGAAGAAGGCATCACTGTACTTTGCGATGTCCTTAGCGGCCTAACCAAAGAAGCAGAATTATTCCGTGTCGATCGGATAATTGCGAAAGGAACCGCTGCACTCCGTCAATCAGTCAATCGCGACGACATCGTGACTATAGTCAAGGAAAAGGTCGGCTTAACAATTGACATCATTCCAGGCAGACAGGAAGCTTATTATGGCGTAACAGCGGTCTTCCATTCAATCGCTTTGACGGATGGGATTACATTAGATATTGGTGGCGGCAGTAGCGAAGTTACCCTGTTCAAGGATAAACAGATTGTAGAGTCATACAGTTTTCCCTTCGGTGCCGTCACATTAAAGAATAAGTTTTTTGCAGACGTCCCACACAACGATAAAGATGCGATTGAAGAAACCCGAAAATTTATTAAGGCTGCATTTGCTGAGCACCCCTTTATGAAGGATGCACAATTACCTCTGATTGGCATCGGTGGTGCAGCTCGCAATATTGTTCGTGTGTATCAAAGCATGATCGATTATCCGCTTGCTGGACTGCACAACTTTGAAATGCAAAGGAAAGATTTCGCGTCGGTATTGGAGCGCTTTAAGGATGCTTCGCCGAAAGAAATGAAAAATATCGATGGTTTGAGTAGCGACCGAGCAGACATCATTGTGCCTGCCCTGCTTGTCTATATCGAGCTTTTAGACACTATAAATGCGCCTTTCTTCCGCTTTAGTCAACGCGGTTTACGCGAAGGCATCATTTACGATTATGTACAACACAAATATCCTGACGCCTATGATATCAATAATATTGCGCGACAGACAATCGAACGTTTGCCGATTTCCTATCATTTTGATATCGGTCAAGCTGCACAGCGTATGGTTCTTGCTAGAAAACTCTATCAGGCGCTTCATGACGAAGGATTTCTAACACTGAAAAAATCCGAAGAAAAGCTGATGGCGTACGGGGCTTTCTGCTATCACATCGGCCGCATGGTAGAAGCTAATAGTGCCTCGCAGCATACCTTTTACCTACTTGCGAATACAAATCTCGAGGGGTTCACACATCACGATCGCGTTGTCTTGAGCCTCATTGCGAGCTTTAAGAATCGCTCATTATTTAAGACCTATCTCTCGCTGTTTGATGATTGGTTTAGTGATAAAGAAATTAAACTTATTCAAACAATCGGAGGTATGGTTAAATTTGCTAATTGTCTAAATATCTCTAATCAAGTTGTGATCCAAACGATCGACTTTGTTCATCAAAAAGATACCTTAATTTTACGTATTTTTTACAAAGGAAAGTTATTATCAGAAGTGAGTCAGTGTGAAAATCAGAAGAAACATATCGAACGCATTGTTGGAGAAGATATTCATCTGGAGTTCATTAATCAAAAAGATTACACCAGAATCTAATGCGAAAGGAAGTTTTTTGAGTGGCAGAGCATACCGTTCCTGACCTTGATAATCCCGATTACTATGAAAATCGTGAAATCTCTTGGTTATCATTTAATTTACATGTCATCAAAGAAGCAGAAGATCCATTGAATCCGTTACTCGAGCGCCTCGGTTTTATTGCGATTGGCAGTTCTAATCTAGATGAATTTATGATGGTACGTGTGGCTGGTCTTCAAGACCAAAGACGTTACGATCCAAAAGCACGTGACACAAAAAAACAATGGTCAGCTGATCAACAATTGGAAGCCATCGCTGATAAAAATCATCAACTGGTCGCATATCAATACCACGTTTTCGATCGTTTAGTAGCTGAATGCCAGGAGCATAATATTTACTTCGCCGACGATAAAATATTGTCTGAAGCCGACCGTATCAAACTCAAGCGCTATTTCTCCGAAGAAATCTACCCAACCTTGACGCCCCTTGGCGTAGATGCGTACCGCCCATTCCCTAACCTCGGTAATAAAATTACTAATGTCTTTGTGAATTTAGAGCGGAATGGCGAAGAGGAAATTGCGATCGTCCCTATTCCCCCACTGGTCGAACGTTATTTTTATTTACAAGACAAAGATAAGCATATTCTCATTGATGTATATGATGTGATCGAGCATTTCATCACCGCACTATTCGATGGCTATACTGTAACCAGCACTTTTTTATTTAGAGTTACTCGTAATGCTGATATGGCCCTCAATGAAGAAGGAGCAGAAGATTTATTAGTATCTATTGAAGATTTTTTGATTAAACGAAAAAAGGGACAAGCAGTACGTCTAGAAATTGATACACGGAACTGTGAACAAGAATTACTTGCTAAAGATGTTAAATGGTTGGTTCAAAACTTGGAAATTACACCACGTGATGTATATCTTATCAATGGCCCACTCGATCTCACTGCTCTAAATGAAGCAAAAGATAAACTGGAACGTGCTTTTCCAAAATTGACATATAAGCCCTTTCATTCTGTATATCCGCCAGAACTAAAGAATATGGGCGTATTTGATTACATCAAGACGAGTGACCTATTCTTATTTCACCCGTATGATTCTTTTCAGCCAGTTGTTGATTTTATTTCAGAAGCCGCAGATGATCCCGATACAATTGCGATCAAGCAAACACTGTATCGTGTCTCTTCAGATTCGCCAATTATTAAAGCGCTGATTCGCGGTGCCGAAAAAGGCAAACAAGTCACTGTTTTGGTAGAACTTAAGGCACGATTCGATGAACAGAATAACGTAGAATGGGCCAAGCAATTAGAAGAAGCAGGTTGTCAGGTCATCTATGGGAAAAATATGCTTAAGACCCACAGTAAAATTGCACTCGTTATCAAACGTGAACACGGCGTATTACATCGCTACGTTCACTTGGGAACGGGCAATTATAATGATAAAACGGCAAAAATGTACACGGATAAAAGCTTATTAACGAGTGATCCAGATATTACTGAGGATGCGACTAATTTCTTCAATTACTTGAGCGGATACTCGGATCAGCCTGATTATCATAAGTTATTTGTCTCACCCGATAATATTCGAATTAATTACCTTAATGCAATTGATCGCGAAATTAAAAATCAAAAGCAATTCGGAAACGGCCATATTATTGCGAAAATGAACTCGCTCACTAGTAAAGGCATCATTAAAGCGTTCTATCGTGCAAGTCAAGCTGGTGTAAAAATTGATCTGATTGTCCGTGGCATTTGCTGTTTGGTCCCGGGCATTGAGGGAATAAGCGATAATATACATGTTATAAGCCTTGTTGGCCGATTCTTGGAACACAGTCGTGTCTATTATTTTTATAATAATGGCGACACAGATATCTATTTGTCCAGTGCTGACTTAATGACGCGTAACTTAGACCACCGTGTCGAAATTGCATTTCCGGTCGAGAATGCTGCGATTCATCAACGTGTGATTGATATATTAGATACTTATCTTTCTGATAACGTGAAAGCCCGATACAAAAAATCGGATAATTCTTACGATAAAGTTGTCAATGACAGTGAACCAATGAATGCGCAAGAGTTCTTTATGCAGCGTGCGAAATCACGCGTGCCCGATATTCTGCCTAAAGCTACTGATGACACCTCTGAAAAATGGTGGCGAGAATTGTTAAATATAGGTCATCGCGAATAGAAGAATTGCTGTTGAACGCAAAAAGGAGCTTGCCGAGTAGGCAAGCTCCTTTTTCATAGATACAACTATTTCAAAGAGGTTTTAAAATTCGTATCCTTCACTTTAACCCAGGTGGTATCGTGCTGGATATCCTCCACACCCTTTTGTTCAAGTGTAAAGTTAACATTTTCGGATAATAACTGGTAAACAATCGAAGTAATTGGGACACTCAAGATCATACCGAGTACACCAAATAATGCACCGAATACCGTAATCGTCACTAATGTCCAAGTCGTTGGTAATCCAACACCCTTTCCAACAACATAAGGATAAATTAAGTTCCCTTCGATCTGTTGGATAACAACAATCAGAACAAGGAACCAGAAGCCTCCCCAGAAATTCTGAACACCGATGAGGATTGCACCCAAACCACCACCGAGGAACGCCCCGTAAAATGGAATAAATGCTGAAGCGCCTGTAACAACAGATACGGTAACCGCATATGGGAAACCAAAAATTAACATCCCAAAGTAAGTTAATAGCCCTAGAATAATCGCTTCAAAGAACTCACCACTAGCGAAGTTTTTGAAGGTATTATTAGTAGTATGCCCTAAGCTAACTAAGAAATTTGCCCAGCGCAGTGGGAATAGAGCATAAACAAATTTCTTAAATTGACGTATTACCGACTCTTTAGTTAGTAGAAGTGCTAACGCGAATACGAAAGCCACAACAACATCAAATATTAAACCGAATAAATTGACTGTGACATCAAACAATGACTGAAGCGTCACCGTTGCCACATTAAACGCATTATTCAAGAGTCCGGTAACGTAACTTTGAATTTGCTCCGGTGAAATATTAATACTCATAATTGCCTGTACAAATTTTGGGTGGTCCGCTAATGTTTGATTAATCCAACTGGCAAATCGATATATTCGATCCGGTAATACCGATATGAACTGCGTGAGCGTATCTCTCAAATCTGGAATGACTAAGAACATCAACAGATAGACGCCGAATACTGAGAGTAAAAGCGAGATGAATATTCCAATCATTCGCATCCAAATCACTGATTTACCTAGCCATTTTGCGAGCAGATTCTCAAAGAACTGTGTTGGGATATTAAGCAAGAATGCCATCCCAATCCCAATCAAAAATGGTCTGAAGACGCGAATTAATAGCTGCAGTAAATCAGTGACATCCTGCAAGTAAATAATCCCCATTATGAACAATATGAGAATAATAACGACAATAAAGAACTTCTTTGCATCAAAGCGTTTGGTCATATAAAGTTCCTCCTCTCATTGACTAATATTTTTTGATCCACAGAGAATCAACATAGTGATCCGCCTGTTTATGAATTAGGATTTCCGCACGATTACGTGTTGGGAGAATGAACTGCTCCAAATTTGGAAGATTGATATTCTCCCAAACTTCTGAAATGTAAGCATCCTGCGCTTCAGAAGTCATATTTCCCATTTCATAATAATAATTATCGGGATCATCAGCGGATTCGTCAATCAGAATTTTAGATCTTTTCTTGAACCATCGTTCGATATTCTCTGTCTCAGTGTCTACATAAATAGTAACATCGGCAAAATCGCCAACAAAAAAGTTCGCGTCAGTAGTCATCTGCAATGCATTGATACCCTCGATGATGAGCACTTGAGGATCCTCGAGAATTTCGTATTCATCAGGGACAATATCATATTGCTCATGAGAATACATCGGGACTTTAATGTTTTTGTGATTATTCTTGACCTCGAGTAGGAAATCACGAAGGCGCTTCATGTCGTAACTTTCAGGGAAGCCTTTGCGATCCAGCATCTCATGTGCTTCCAAGTATGCAGTGGGATAGAGAAAGCCATCCGTTGTGATCAGGTCCACATTAATGTTTGGCAACAGTTGCGACAATACATTTCTGAGTAAGCGCGCTGTGGTACTCTTACCGACAGCAACACTTCCAGAGATACCAATAATAAAAGGAGGAAAATCCCCCTCAATTCCTAACAGATGGTTGCGGTCTTGAATACGTCGAAAATAGTGTGAGCGATACAGTAGCAAAAGCCGCGCTAAGGGTTCATAAATTTCCTTAGCATCCGTTAACGTCAAATAGTCATTAAACGAAACTAACTGTTGTAATTGTGATTCAGTTAAATGCCATTCAGGCTCCATCCGACGCTCTTTCAAATAGTTATTCCATTCAATGCGATCGACGATATAATAGCTATCCGTTTCTTTCATTGCTCTTCAATTCCTAACGTGTTTAATCCTCTTTTTGAGGGACAAAGTGGTAGAGTGGCTCGCCTTTTTCATTGTCGTAATCGACTTCAAGATCATAGCCATTAAAGAACCAATCGTCATTTTTATCTGTAAAGAACTGAATACCATCGACAGTAGTTAAACCTAAAACATTATCATTAGGCGTTTCCACGCGTAATGCAACTGATAAACCTTCATGGACTTCTGTCTTTCCGTATACTTTAGAGGTGAAGCGAACGCCTTGCCCCTCACCTAATCCCATTTCATCTTTAAAAAATTTCATTGCATTTTCAGTTAGTGAAATATTCATTAATTATCTCTCCTTAAATCTACTAGTTAAACCATTTAATCTATCTAATTATAGCGTTAAAGCGGAGAATCGCAATTTATAGTTGTAGGTTTATTACATAAAATAATTTTCACAAATAGTTTTCCCGCTTATTTATAACAATTCTAATTTGTGTTAAAATAATTACAGATATTATATAAGGAGGTAATTAAGAATGTCGAACAAGGCAAAGCTTGCAAGCATCGGTGTGATTGCTGCACTTTCACTGTTCTTTGAGTTCGGTCTTGGCAAGCCATCGTGGGCATTTATTTTAATCGCCATCGCTGGTGGTTTACTTGCTTTTTCAATGTTCTTAGAAATGATTCAGACGCTCAAGGAAGGCCGTTATGGCGTGGACCTTCTAGCGATTACCGCTATCATTTCAACATTGATTGTACGTGAGTATTGGGCATCATTGATGATTTTATTAATGTTAATTGGCGGTGAAACGTTGGAAGATTACGCGTCCAATCGCGCCAGTCGTGAGTTAAAATCATTAATTGAACGTGCGCCTACACGTACTAAACGATTAACTAACGGTAATTGGGAAGATATTGCGATTCAAGAAGTCCGTATTGGTGATCGCTTACTCGTTCGTCCAAATGAAATTATCCCGGTCGATGGGACAATGGCTTCAGGACACTCATTTATTGATGAGGCTTCCATTACTGGTGAATCTAAACCGGTCGAAAAATCTCCAGGAGATGCATTACTATCGGGTGCAATTAATGATGACAAACCAATGGAAATGACTGCAGATAAATTACCGGAAGATAGTCAATATCAAGCATTAGTTCGTTTGGTCAAAGAATCTACCGATCGCCCAGCTAAATTTGTCCGCATGGCCGACCGCTACGCTGTGCCGTTCACTTTGATTGCATATATTATTGGTGGCGTCGCATGGTTTATCAGCAAAGATCCTGTGCGTTTCGCACAAGTTATGGTTGTTGCCTCACCCTGCCCATTGATTTTAGCAGCCCCTATTTCAATGATTGGTGGCATGAGCCGCTGTAGCCGTCACGGGATAATTGTCAAAAGTGGTGAAACACTTGAAAAAATGGAACAAGCAAAAACCATCGCTTTTGATAAAACCGGTACGCTAACGAAAGGTATTCTAGCTGTCGATCGTATTCAAGTAGATGCCTCTGAACTATCTGAAGAAGAATTCATGCGTTTAGTCGCTGGTATGGAGCAATCTTCAATGCACGTCATCGCGCGCTCGATCACGGACTACACGACAAAACAGCACATTCAGCCGTTAACAATTGATGATGTTAGTGAAGTTGTTGGCTCAGGATTAACCGGCCATTACCAAGGTAAAGAAATTAAACTCGGTAAGGCTGCATTTGCTGGTTACACATCCAACGACTCATATACTACTGCTCTTTACGTCAGCATTAATGATAAACCTGCTGGCTGGGTAACTTTTGAAGACGTAGTCAGAAGTGAATCACGTGAGGTTATTGATACATTACGTGAGAACGGCGTCAATAAAGTCGTCATGTTAACAGGTGATCGTCAGGAAACCGCAGGACGAATTGGCTCAGACTTAAATGTCGATGAAGTTTACGCACAATTACTTCCTCAAGATAAGATCGCTTTTCTGAAAAATTTGGAAAACAATCAACGCCCAGTATGTATGGTCGGTGACGGCGTGAATGACGCACCAGCATTAGCAATTGCCGATGTCGGTGTTGCGATGGGTGCGCACGGTGCTACCGCTGCCAGTGAAAGTGCCGACGCCGTGATCTTACGTGATGACCTCTCTGGCTTAAACCAACTGACTAAAATCTCTAAACAGACAATGAGTATCGCACGTCAATCAGTATGGATCGGTATCATCGTCTGCCTGGTTTTAATGGCTATTGCTGCAACTGGTGTTATCCCAACATTAATCGGTGCCATTTTCCAAGAAATGGTTGACTTGATCTCGATTCTATGGTCAGTCCGTTCGTTGTCTGACAGATAAATACTAGCTTTTTCATCGTACTTATTACATAATATGCTATGTTTTGTGATATATGTAAATGAGAAAGGTCGTATGATATGGAGCGTAAATATTACAGACAACCTTCAGTATTTATGAATCAGAAAATACTCGATTCCAGTGCCTACCGCATTACCAGTGCTGTTTTCAACGCTGTAACACACGGTATTGGCCTCATTCTTTCAATTATTGCGACAGTATTTTTGATTATGAAAGGGGTAGCGACAGACAGTGCGCTTGAAGTTGTTGCTTACCTCATCTACGGGTTATCGATGTGCTTGTTATACTTCAATTCAATGATGTATCACAGCCTATCGTTTACAGCAGTTGCGCCGCTCTTTAAATTTTTTGATCATTCAAGTATTTACTTTTTGATTGCTGGCACGTACACACCATTTACACTCATTGCGATTCAAGGACCATTGGGATGGACAGTGTTCATCCTTGAATGGGCACTCGCTCTGACTGGATTTATCGGTGAAATCACTGAATCGCCATTCATCAAAAAATACTCACTCTGGTTCTATTTGGGAATGGGCTGGTTAGCTATTGTAACAGTTGTGCCACTCATTCATAATGTAACGTTACCAGCGTTGATCTATTTAGCTGTCGGCGGTATTCTCTATTCTGTCGGTACATATTTTTACAAGTACGATGATAAAGTTGCTTATTACCACGTGCTGTGGCACATTTTTGTCATGTTAGCGAGCGCGAGCATGTTTATATCTATTTACTTTTATCTTTAATTTTGGGTAAGAGTTCCTATTAGAGTGATGCCTTCTAGACTGAAGGCATCACTTTTTTTATGAAAATTCTAACTTTTTTTCATTTGGTGTATTGAGGTTTTCACTTTCTGTCTGTTAGAATATTGTCATTCGTTAAGGAGGGATAAAATGTCATCAATTGTCGATTCGACTAATCGCGGTAAACAGTTTTTCTGGATAACATTAGGGGTGTTAGTGCTCAATGTAGGGATGTACTACTTCTTATTACCTGATAATATCGTTGGTGGTGGATCAGCCGGCATTGCTATGGTCATTACTAATTTTATACCGATTCCCTACTCCATCGTTAACCTAGCAGTGAATGCGTTCTTGCTCATTCTTGGTTTCATATTCATTGATAAATCATTCGGCGGATGGACACTATATGCAACCCTACTGGGTACTGGTTTGATGGCATTATTTGATATTGTTTATCCCATCAAAGAACCCATTACCGATAATATGCTTTTAAATATGATTGTCGGCAATGCTATCAGCGCTTGCGGTGTCGGCTGGGTATTTAATGCCAGTGCGTCGACAGGTGGTGTCGATATTATCGCCAACATCCTTAAGAAGTACACGAATAATAAACTGACCTTTAGTCAGGCAACGGTTGTCGCCGATACTGTCATCTTAGCAGGGACATTCACTACATTTGGAATTGAACGCGGACTGATCGCCACTATTGGTATGTTTTTCCACGCTTTTTTGCTGAATCGTATCATTTTTGGTGGTGAGGGACGTTTCTCAATCACGATTATGTCTTCTAAAGTTGAGGAGATTAACGAATACATTATTAATACACTCGATCGTTCCACAACCCTCTATCATGCAGAAGGCGGATACCAACGCCAGTCCCGACTCGTAATCAACTCGATCGTCGACGGTCGCCAGCTTATTAAATTGAAACGCTTTGTGCAAGATGTTGATCCTTATGCCTTCTTCTATATGTCTACGATCCATGATATTGCCGGTCTCGGTTTTACCTGGAATCCAAGTATTCCAAGTGCAATGAATAATCAAGATAGCGATACGCGCAAGAAACATCGCAATCGTGCGTTACGCTTAGAGAGAAACGAACATAAGGAAAAGAATAAGACTTCAAAAGATCAACTTAAACCTCGTGAAAAACAACGTCATCAGGTACGGCGTCAATCGGATAATGCACTCAATAATCATTCATCTAGACGCCCATAGATGTTCACAATCCAGGATTATGCGCAGTAGCCGTCTGCTTGATTAATATCAAACGCTACAGTAGAATACAACTAAAAGAGGCAAGGATTTTAGGGTATGATGTGGCATTCATCACAATATGATATTGGAACACTTATTCAACGGTGCTACCCTCAACATTGCGTTGAACATCACGCAACAATTACAAGTACTAATGCACGCTGTTTAGAATTATTGGCTCAAGGTGAATCATCAGTGATCGTTATCGCTGATCAGCAAACAAAAGGACGAGGTCGAATGGGGCACTCATTTTATTCCCCGGACTCTGGTATCTATCTGACAATAGGTTTCTTAATTCATAATGGTTTAAGTACCTCAACGGATTTGACTGTGCGAGCTGCAGTAGCAGCGCTATTGACAATCGATAGACTCATCGGTCAGCCAGCAGCGCGTATCAAGTGGGTCAATGATCTTTATCTTAACAATCATAAGGTCGCTGGTATCCTCACTCAGATAGAACCAAATCATCGCACAGCTAGCGACTGGAATGTTGCATTGGGCATCGGTATCAATTTGGCAGCACCTGCTGATGGTTTTCCTGAAGAAATACAATCAAAAGCGGGTGCTGTCTTTGATTATCCCGTAGCTGATGCCGTAAAGACTGAAAGTATTCTACTATTGTTACAAATGTTGTCACAATGGCTATCATTAAATGAGAAAGCCCATGCAGATGTACTGCATGTCTATCGTGAGCGACAACTACTCAACAATAAAGTGGTCACTTACCAACACGGTGGGCAAACCTGTACAGGTATCGTGCTCGGTATCGATGAACAATTTCATTTAGTTGTTCGATCCTCCAGTGGTGATCGTCACACCCTAGATTCTGGAGAAGTTCATATTTTAAATTGGCAATAAATTTAAATAAAAGGAGTAACCAATGATTTTTAAAGTTTTATACCAAGAAAATGCAAATGAACCCGCTATTCGCGAGAATACCCAAGCATTGTATATTGAAGGCGACAATATTCGTGACGTCAGAAAAAAAGTCAGTACACACAGTGATGTATTGATCGAAAATATTTTTCCACTCGATGATGCTCATCTTGCTTATGAAAAGCAATCCGAAGCATTTCAATTAACGGAGTATGATGATTAATGACATGGGATGTAAAAAATAACGAAACCGCAGTGTTCGCAATCGGTGGCCTGGGTGAAATTGGGAAAAACATGTATGCTGTCCAATTCCAAGATGAAATCATTATCATGGATGCAGGCGTTAAGTTTCCAGAAGATGAACTCCTAGGCATCGATTATGTCATTTCGGATTACCACTACCTGATTGAAAATAAAGACCGAATTAAAGGTGTCTTTATTACCCACGGGCACGAAGACCACATTGGGGGAATCCCCTTCTTATTGAAGCAAGTCAACTTACCTATTTATGCTGGCAAGCTCTCCCTAGCTCTTATTCGTGGAAAATTAGAAGAACATGGTTTGTTGCGTCAGACAGAACTCCATGAAGTTGACGAGGACTCTGTCATTTCATTCGATAAAACGGAAGTTAGTTTTTTCCGTGTGACCCACAGTATTCCCGATCCTGTCGGTATTGTCGTTAAAACGCCGAGTGCACGAATCGCCTTTACTGGAGATTATAAATTTGATTTTACCCCAGTTGGAAAAACCGCTGATCTTCACAAAATGGCTAGACTCGGAGAAGAAGGCATTACGCTTCTTCTCGGAGATTCAACGAATTCGGAAGTGCCAGGATTTACTAAATCTGAACATGTAGTCGGTGAAGCGCTTGACGATATTATTTCTAATATTAAAGATCGTGTGATCTTTGCTTCCTTTGCTTCCAATATTTCTCGCTTGCGCGAAGCTGTTGATATCGCTCGTCGCAATGGTCGAAAAGTCGTTGTGTTCGGTCGCTCGATGGAAAATGCTTTTAAAAATGCGAGTGAAATCGGATATTTTGATTTTCCAGAAGATACCTTTATTGATAAGAGCGAAATCAATCAATACTCTGATGATGAGCTTATGATTATGTGTACAGGCTCTCAAGGTGAACCACTCGCTGCGCTGAGCCGAATTGCTAACGGTACCCATCGATATGTATCTATCCACCCAACGGATACAATCGTCTTTTCCAGTTCCCCTATTCCTGGTAACTACCGTGCGGTTAACAATTTAATTAATCAGTTACTCGAGGCGGGTGCAGAGGTTATTCACGGCAAGATTAACGATGTACATACTTCCGGGCACGGTGCCCAAGAAGAACAAAAATTGATGTTGCGCTTATTAAAACCGAAATATTTTATGCCAGTGCACGGTGAGTACCGGATGTTGAGTATTCAAGCAGAAACGGCTGCAATGGTTGGCGTCCCGCGTGAGAATACCTTTATTTGTGGTAATGGCGATGTTTTAGCCGTAACAGAGGATTCATGTCGTCGCGCTGGACATATCCCAGCTAGTGATGTCTATGTCGATGGTAAAGGGATCGGTGATATCGGAAATATTGTTCTAAAGGATCGTAGACATTTATCTGAAGATGGTATTGTGATTGTCGTGGTCTCTGTCGACTTTAACAATCATGAGTTAGTTACCGGTCCGGATATCATTTCTCGCGGCTTCATCTATATGCGTGAGTCTGAAGATTTGATTAGAAATGCCCAGAAAGTTATTCAAACAGCTGTTATTGGGCAGCTCAATTCAGGAAAACCTGTATCAGATAAGATTTTGCGCGACTGTATGCAGAATGCTTTAGGTCCGTTCTTACACAAACGTATCAAACGTCACCCAATGATTTTGCCTGTAGTTATGTCTCTATAACCTTTTATTACGAGATGTAAAAAGCCTCCCCATTGAGAATCATTCTTCTCAGTGGGGAGGCTTTATTGTTAGCTAGTGCGTTGACTCATTAGGCAGTTTCAACAGCAAAAATATGAACTGTAAATGTTCCACCTGGTGTTTCAATTTCAACATCTTCACCAATCTTCCGACCAATAAGCGCCTTAGCGATTGGTGACTCGTTAGAAATGCGCCCGTTCATTGGGTCAGCCTCAGCTTTACCAACAATTTCGTATTCTTCTTCTTCGCCATCAGGGACTTCAGCAAAGCGCACGCGCTTACCTAAACTTACGGTGTCCTTCTCGATAGTCTCAGGATCAACAATCTCTGCATAACGAATCTGGCGTTCCAAAGTTGAAATCCGTCCTTCGATAAAGGACTGTTCATCTTTCGCAGCTTCGTACTCAGAGTTCTCTGACAAATCACCATAACTTCTAGCAATTTTAATACGGTTAACAACTTCCTTACGTTTGTTAACTTTCAAATCTTCTAATTCTTCTTCCAACCGCGCTTTACCTTCAACGGTCATAGGATAACGTTCCTCTGTCATTATTATTCCCCTTTGATACTTAATTTTTAAATGAATGGATTTACACTATCACGGTTATCGCAATAATTCAAGATACGCCCCTCAGTTGCTATTCAGCTGGCTTAGCTTCCTGATTAAGTGTAGCATCTTCTTCAGAGACATACTTATCTACTTTTGACATATGTTCATCATACGTTTTTGAGTAGTAAACTTGTCCAGTCTCCAAATCTGCGACGAAATACAGATAATCACTCTTCTCTGGCTTGAGTGCCGCCTCGATACTTTCCTCACTCGGTGAGTCGAACGGTCCAGGCCCTAATCCAGTATTTTGGTACAGATTATATGGTGAATCTGTTTGAGTATCATCAATCGTGACATACGTTGCATGCGTGCGATTTGCATAGTTCACAGTAATATCTGATTGAATCGGCATATCTTCAGCTAAGCGATTCATAAATACGCCAGAGATTAATCGACGATCTTCACCTTTACCTGCTTCAGCTTCAATCAGCGACGCCAGAGTTAGAATCTGGTGCAATGAAAGATCGGACTGTGCGATATAGCCTTCATATTTTTGGCGAATTTGTTCCATTGCTGCTACCATCATTTCAATGGTGGATTCTGGCGTATCTTTTTCCGTTAATGAGTAGGTTGATGGGAAGAGGTAGCCTTCCAACTTGTAGCGAACATCGTCATCACCAGCAACGCCCTCCATTAATTTAGGATAAGCTTCCGATAAATGGGCAATGAGGGCGTCATCATTTATTAATTCAAGCATCTGTTCCTTAGATACATTGAATTGTTCTGCTAAAATCCCCGCAATATCCTCGACATTAGAACCTTCTGGGACAGTGACCTTGCCGACAACCTCATCACCACTGTAACCCTCACTCAGTTGTTGTTTAACATCAGGGAAGCCACTAGAGGTTCGGAATTGATAACGACCACTACGAATATTATCACCACCGCCAGTCACGCGTAGATAGGCTTTAAATAATGTGCCATTAAATACGACATCTTCATCTTCCAATATTTGTGCGACGTCTGTCTGTGTCGCGCCCTCTGGAATCATTACTTCAACTTCTTTTTGTTCGCCGAAACCACCGGTCGCAATCACAAAGGTAAATAAGCCACCGAGTACTAAGAGAACAACAAATATTGAAAGTAATAACCATTTCACCCAAGAACGCTTTTTCTTCTGTGGTTTATTATTATCATGGCTCGGCTGTTGTGACTCTTCATACTGTGGCTGATATTCAAACTCATTGTGCGCTGATGCTGGCTGAGACCGCTCTTGAAGTTCTTCATGTCGTTTGACCTTTTTTGCATGCTGTTTAGGCGTAGCATCTGCATCAGATGGTGACATGACTATAGGTTTGCGCTTACCTTTATCTCGTTTGGCATGTTCTGCCCTATCATCAGGATGCGTTTGAGAACGATGATTATCCGCACGATGACTATGCTTAGCTGTTGGATGTTGCTTTTCCTGATCTGCTAGGCGACGCTTGTGTACTGCAGCGCGTCGACGTTTTTCTTCTTCAGTCAACGGACGCCGTCTTTTTTTCGGTGAATGATTTGGCTCTTTAGGCATTCTGTAGTATCCCTCCTCCGTGATACGAAAGAGAAAGGGAAGCTAAAGCAATCCATACTTTAATTCCCTTTCTCGTTAATAATGGGTGTTGTCCTTTTTATTCTATTGCATATCCGGATCAGACAAGAAAGTATTAAGCACTTCCTCGACCATATCCCATTCTTCATCACTTTCGATTTCCTCGAGCGTTCCAATCTCTTCGGAATCATCTTCGGAAGTATAGGCATAGGCTTCTACACTCACCTCTTCATCATCCGCTGTTTCATTAGGAACAATCAATACATAGGAACGTTGATAATCATCCGAATGGAAGGTGAATAGAATGCGATAATCCTTCTCATTACCTTCTTCATCTACTAATGTAATTAAATCATCTTCAGACATATAAACCTCACTATACACAATCGTACTAAGACACTACATATTCAAACGATCCAAATAATTTTGCAGAATCAAGACAGCAGCTAATTTATCAATTACCTTTTTACGTTTTTGACGGCTGATATCAGCTGTCTCAACGAGCATGCGCTCTGCCTGAACAGTCGTTAAACGTTCATCTTGAAATTCTACGGGCAAGTGGCACTGATCTATTACCATCTGTCCATAATTGCGCGATGCCTCTGCACGTGCACCTTCCGTATTATTCATGTTCTTAGGTAAACCAATAATGACGCGATCAACATGATATTCCTCAATTAATACCCTTAAGCGATCAAGGCCAAAATCTTGCTGTTCTTCATCAATAGGAATAATTTCTACTCCCTGAGCAGTCCATCCTAATGGATCACTCACAGCTACACCTACTGTGCGCGAGCCAACATCCAATCCCATAATCCTCATTGATTATCATTCTCAGTATGTTTCATATAGGATTCGATGAGTTCTTCTAAGATTTCATCGCGCTCATGATACCGAATTAAATTTCGTGCATGATTATGACGCGGAATGTACGCTGGGTCACCGGATAGCAAATAGCCTACGATCTGGTTAACAGGATTGTAACCTTTTTCTACTAATGCATTGTAGACAACATTCAAGGTTTCTTTGATATCTTTTCCTTTGTTATCATCAAAATGGAATAAAACTGTTTCATCTTTAGTACCCATTGTGTCACCTCCAGAAAATGGCATAAAACTGATCATATTGTATACAATGCGCTTCTTAATAACAACAAAACGACTTCTTTTTATGAAAAATTAATTGTCCTGTAATACAATCGAAACCATTTCGAGTGCCTTGGTAATACCAGCCGGATTCTTACCACCAGCTTGTGCTAAGTTTGGACGACCACCGCCGCCACCATTAATTTCTTTAGCGAGCGGTTTGATGATTTCACCAGCCTTTAATCCCGCTGCAGTTGCTTTATCAGATAACGCAACCAACAGATTAGCTTTATCGCTATTTCCAGTTGCTAATACCAATACATCGGATGGCAATTGTTGTTTCCATTCATCGGATACTTTACGCAAATCATCCATTGACCGATTATCCAAATTCTCAGCAATGTATGACCAATCACCTGATTTTTTGACATGGTCAAATAATTCGTTTGCCGATGCCTGATTCATTTTTTGATGTAACGCGTCTAGTTCTGTGCGTAATTGATGAATTTCTTCATTCTGTGCGTTCACACGACTGAGAATGCCATCAACAGTTGCCGACTTAACAGTTGCTGCCACTTGATGAAGCAACTGATCATGAGCTTTCATATAGTCATAAGCACCTTTAGATGTCAGTGCCTCAATACGTCTGATCCCTGAACCAACACTAGTAGTTTGCGTAATAACGAACTGACCAATCTCTGCAGTGTTTTGAACGTGTGTCCCCCCACACAGCTCAATTGACCAACCACCGACACTCACCATGCGTAATTTATCACCAAGCTTCTCATATTTATCACTGAACAATGCCATGGCGCCTTTTTCTTTAGCAGATTCCATTGTCGTAAGTTCGGTTGTCACAGGTATCTCTGCGTATATCTTCTCATTGACGATGGCTTCAATCTGGGCAATTTCTTCAGGAGAAATCTGACCGAAATACGTAAAATCAAAGCGCAAATAGTTTTCATCCAAAAGTGATCCCGCTTGATTGACATCATCACCTAGCACATCTTTTAATGCCTGGTGCAGTAAGTGTGTAGCTGTATGGTTCTTGCGGATGAATTGACGTCGTACACGATCAATAACTAATTTAACCGAATCGTGCAATGCTAATGGGCGAACTGTCTCAATGTAATGCAAATTTTGATCGTTTGGTGCATGCTGAACATCGTAAACATGACCAATTAATTCGCCATCCATTGTGTAAACATCACCTGTGTCACCTACCTGACCACCGCGTTCACCGTAGAATGGCGTACGATCAGCAATAAAGTAAGCTTTCTCGCCAGCAGGAACGTGGTCAACAAGCGCGTCATCGTGAAGTAAGGCAACAATTTCTGCATCCGCTGTGTACTCAGTATAACCCGTGAAGACACTTGGCACGTGAATATCGCCTAGAACGGTAGATTGGACAGAGAGACCACCGATTTTTTCGCGAGCTTCACGTGCCCGAGATTTTTGTTGTTCCATTGAGCTATTGAAGCCGTCGCGATCAATAGTGAACCCTTCATCTGACAATAATTCTTCTGTCAACTCTAATGGGAATCCATAAGTATCGAATAATTGAAAGGCCGAAGCACCATCTAATACTTTTGCACCAGATGCCTTCAAATCATTGATCTTCGTACGCAAAATCTTTTCACCATCTGCAATCGTGCTGTGGAATCGTTCTTCTTCGTCTTTCAATACTTCTAAAATTAAGGCTTGATTTTCACGAATTTCCGGATAAAAATCGCCCATAATATCAGATACGATCGGCAATAATTCACCTAAAAATGTGTTTTTGATACCGAGCTTGGTCCCATGAATAATCGCACGACGAATCAAACGACGCAGGACGTATCCAGCACCTTCATTTGAAGGTAATGCGTGGTCTCCAATCGCGAAAATAACGGCACGGGTGTGATCAGCAATAACTTTGAACGATACATCTGTTTTATCGCTATCACCATACGCCACATGATCAGATAATTGCTCAATCTTTTTGATAATCGGCATGAAAAGATCTGTCTCAAAGTTTGTTTCAGTTTCCTGCATCACACTAGCGATACGTTCTAATCCCATCCCTGTATCGATATTCTTATGCTTGAGATCAACATATGTATCATCGGGCATGTGATTCCATTGCGAAAAGACGATATTCCAAATTTCTAAGTAGCGAGAATTTTCGCCACCCGGGAACATCTCCGGATCATCATCGGGCAGATCTTGGAATTTTTCACCGCGATCAAAGAATATTTCCGTGTCCGGTCCACTTGGGCCAGCGCCTAAATCCCAGACATTATCCTCTAGTGGAATAAAATGATCCTCGGATAAGCCAGTGACCTTAACCCAAAGTTGGTGAGTTTCTTCATCATCTGGATAGTACGTCATATACAAACGTTCACCATCAATAGCGAGCCATTCATCACCCGTCAAGAATTCCCATGCCCATGGCAACATCTCCTCTTTGAAGTAATCGCCAATCGACCAATTGCCTAGCATTTCAAATAATGTTTGGTGGCGTGCTGTATGTCCGACATTCTCAATATCATTGGTACGAATACATTTCTGTGCGTTCGCAATGCGCGGATTATCTGGGACCTTGGAGCCATCCAAATATGGTTTAATCGCCGCAACACCTGAATTTATCCACAGTAAAGTTGGGTCATTTTTAGGAACGAGTGAGGCACTCTTAAAAATATCATGATCTTTGCTTTCCCAAAATTTTAACCATAATGTTCGAATACGATTACTCGATAGTGCCTGCATACTGTTCCTCCATCATTTTTAATAAATACTTATTACTTCTTCTGTCTTTCGACTAATACACAAATTATAGCCAAGTGATTTTCAAGCGTCAATTATCCTATGAGATAAAAGGCAACATATGTCACTCGCAATTCATCGCTCCACATCTCCTATTATCTGTCCAAAAGAAAGCACGTGACGATTAGACACGTGCCACCTCCTTACCTTTGTTGCGACGATAAGAAATAAACAAATTATACGCAGTATAGAGCACAATTCCCGCAATCAGCCATTTTAACCAGTATGTGGGAATCGTCGTCACAAATTTTGAACCTAAGATGACTCCGGGTATGCCACCAATAAATATACCTAAAGCAACCAATCGATTGTAACTCCCTGTCTTAATAATTGGTACACTCGACACCGGCTGAATAAACGCACACGCTGTATACATAATAGGAAAAGCTGCGGTCGGTGCCATGCCTAAGCTATAGAGCAGTACCATACAAGGCGCAAATAAACCGACACTAAAATTCATTGCAATGCCTAAGAAGAAGATGATTACCATCGCAAACAGCAACGCGCCACCTTCTAAACATATCGCTGTACCGCCGATCGGTATGAAACCCAGCTGTCCGATAACAATCAAAATCGCTACGGCACTCAGTGATATGGCCATCAAAAGCTGTACAGCAGCCTCTGAAATTTTTGTCAGAAATTTTGCGCCAATATATGCACCGATCGCTGAGGGGACAACTAAACAGATCACTGTGAGTGGAGCTACCTCTACATTATGTATATAGACAATAGCCCCAATAGCAGCAATTGCAGATGTCCCTACCATCATAGTACCGGGTAGTTCGCGATCAGTTACTAATTTAGTTGCTCGGAGAATTGCAGAAAGGGAATTAAAGCTACCGATGCCAATCGCATCGCCAAATAACGCAACAAATCCAGAAGCACCTGATTTTATTGCCGTGCGTTTGTCGCTTCTGGACAAATGTCTTTTCTCGGCTTGCCTATAATCTGATAATTGGAGCCATACTTGTGCAATTAAAACAATTCCCATCATCAAAATGACGGCCCATTGGAACATATGTCACCGCTCTCTCGTTGTTAGAATATCTCGATTAATCGCTTCAGCATATCAATCGTACTACCTGTCGGCCAATAAATATTAGCTACCGCATACGAAAAGGTCGTTCGCATACCTGTCAATATGAATTGCAAGCCCATATGCAGCCCTACAATGATAAGCATCACTGTAAAGACAAGTTTCTGAATACGACAAACCATATTATAAATCCGCTGCTCACGAGTAGATAAATGCAGCGAATGGTTGACTAAATACTTCGCAATAAAATACGCTGCAATGTATAGAATCGCGTGGAATACATTGAATTTAAAAAAGATACCAATGACTAGTGCGATTGTCGCGACTAGACTTGCAATCCGCGCTCCCCACAACGTTGCCTCACTATCTGCAGGTGCAAGCTCGGCCGGATCTTCTGACATCTTATCCCCTTGTTCATAGATTGAACGTTCCTGATATTGGCGTCCCGCTTCTGAGTGACGCTGTGTCCTTTTAGTCTTTGTATGATACTGTACTTTTTCTGGATGTTCAGAATGGTGGCGTGTATTTGAACGTTGATTCGATTGGCCGCGCAATTCTTCCGCTTGCTGATGCTTTATTGTTGATTCTGAATACGTGTCCGCTTGTGGTAAGCGCTGTCCACATTCCATACAATATTTTTGTGGAGGAATAAATTCAGCACCACAATTGGGACAATATTTCACATGTTTTTCTGCCAACACAATTCCTCCTATCGATTCTTTAACTATCGGCTAATTATAGCATGAACCTACGTCTAGCAACATCCTACCGTGAGGTTTTACTCTAAATTTAAAAAACACCTGATTACTCAATAATCAGATGTTTTCATTACTGAGGTATATTAGCCTTCTTCTGCAGTGCTAATCAACATAAAGACGTTCATTCTTATTAAGCCAGCTATAGCCTAAGCCGATAATCAAACCACCGCCGACGTAATTACCGATCCAAACAATTAACCAATTGAACAATGCGCCACCAATCGTTAATCCGGCTTCTTCTGCAAGGCCACAAAAGTAAGTGAGTGGGAATAACACAAAATTAGCAATAACGTGTTCATCACCCAATAAAGCAAAGATAAAGATGATGAAGATGATCGAAATGGCACGTCCATCACCATTGACCATACGATTAGATGCGATAACAGCTGTAGTAACGACGATATTAGCAAAAATACCTTCCAAGAATAATGTTAGTGGTGATTTAGCCATCTTGGTAGCAATTGTAGTCACTAAGAAATGATCCGCGGGTAGATTTTGAAACGCCGTCGTTTGTGCTAATACCCAACTAAAGATAACACCACCGATTAAATTAAATAAGGTACATACGAACAGAATTTCAATTCCCTTACCTAACGAAATATATTTCTGATCAACGCCTATCGTCATAAACATCATATTCGCAGTTGTAAGCTCTGCTGACATATAAACGATAATTACCAATGACCATGAAAACATAAAAGCAAAAAACATTTTCCCAAGTCCGGGAGCAATATTTTCACCAATTTGAGCAACTGTTAGCGCTGCGGCAGTGCCCAATGTTAAAAACATCGTTGCTAGGATACTACGGTAAGCAAATTTAGCGAAATGATTAGTAATCAAGTCTTCCTTTTTTGCAATCGTCTCCTTAGCAACTTCCCCAAATATTCCTAACTTTCCCGTAGCATTCGTTGCATTTGCTGCCATATTCCCTGCACTCCGTTCTATTTTGTGAATAAAAATAACGCACGCCTACTATACCATATTCGTAGCCAAATATTAAGCGCTTTATTTAATATTTTCAAGAGCACTTATTGTCAGAAATCATATGGGGATAGCCCTTTCATTCCGATCATAGGATTAACTATTTCTGCATTAACAATACGTGGTGTCAAGACCTGAGATTTTTGCTCCTCATCTGGTAGCCGCTTAGTCTCTACGCCAATTGGCTGCTCATTTTCTGTAAATGGTGATTGATTGAGTGTATCTAAAATCAAGTGATAGAGTTGCGTCTGACGATGATTATCCTGATTTTGTATAGCTACACGAAATGCATTCGGATCCCCACACAAAATGAGCGACTGCCGCGTGCGCGTGACAGCTGTATATAATAGTTTACGCTGCAGCATGCGCCGAAATTGTGGCACTAAAGGGATAATCACAATCGGAAATTCACTACCCTGCGCTTTATGAATAGAAATACTATAAGCGAGAGTAATTTGGTTCCATTCTGAACGCAAATAAGTAATTTCTTTGTCTTCATAAGCGACAACAATTTCATCACTTTTGGATTCTGTTTCTTTCGCATAGAAGATCGCAACAATTTGCCCCAGATCACCGTTAAAAACGCCTTTTTCGGTATCATTTTGCAGTTGTAGAACTTTATCATTCACACGAAAAACTGTATCGAAAGCCGTTACTTCACGCCGCTTCTTGTCATTAGGATTTAAGTATTCTTGCATGACTGCGTTAATTCGATCAATTCCCGCATCTCCCTTATACATCGGCGCTAACACTTGAACATCTTTAATGTCGTACCCTGCTTTAAGCGCCTTTCTTGCGATAGTTGCTACTAAATTAGGAATATCTACTGACTGAACATGGAAGAAAGACCGATCTTTTTGCTTTTCTGTTAAATTTAATGGCACATTTCCATTTTTAATATCATGTGCTAAATATGTAATCGTCGAGCCATCGTTCTGTCTAAAAATTTCGTCCAATTCACGTGATGGAATCTTCCCTGTATGCAAAAAATCAGCTAAGACTTGACCGGGACCAACTGACGGCAATTGATCTTGGTCACCAACAAAAATCACCTGCATATCTTCTGGAATATTAGATAATAATTGATAGCACAGCCACGTATCAATCATCGACATTTCATCGACAATGAGTAACGTGCCATCAAGCATCTCACCATAAATTTGCGAGGTCTCTGTATCAGCATCTTCTTCACCAGTTAAGCCGAGGAGTCGATGAATCGTATAAGCGGGGATACCCGTCAATTCAGTCATTCGTTTTGCTGCTCTACCGGTAGGCGCAGCCATTAAAATTGGAAAATCATCGCCACTGTCAGTTAAATTAATATCGTGAATATCAGAATAGATGCGTACGATAGCATTTAACACGGTGGTTTTCCCGGTCCCAGGACCGCCAGTTAAGATATAGGTATTGTTCTCTAATGCTTCGCGAATAGCCATCTGCTGTGCAGAGCCATACGTAAATCCCGTCTCTCGCTCGACACGCTTAATTTCTTGAGTGAGATCGATGTTGTTTAACTCAGGTGCATAATGACTATTGAGGCGTTGTTCAATTACCTGTGCGATCCCCAATTCTGCATTGTATAAACTCGCTAACGCCACCTTGTCTTCTGTTAAAAATATTTCTCCTGCATCTTCTAAATGTGTTAGCGATCCTTCGATATGTTCAGCAGCAATAGCTTCTTCTGATGCATTATCCATCAGTAACTCATCTAACTGCTGCATCAGAACCATATATAACATATATGTATCGCCCGTTTGATAGGAATAATTAGTGAGCAAATAATAAATTGCACCTTTGATTCGCTCCTCGCTGTCGCGTGCCATCCCGTGTTCGAGAGCTAAACGATCAATACGGCGAAAGCTAAATTCCCTAAAATCAGCAATTAAGCGATAGGGATCCTCGGTAATCATTTCAATAGTTGATTCACCATATTTGCTGTAAATACGTGCCGCTGATTGGTTGGAAAAACCCATCTCATTGAGCTGCAATTGAATGGCTTGGCTCCCATTACTTTGCTTTAATTTTTCCACCAGCATGGTCCGCTTATTTGCAGTCAGCCCTTTAATATCTTTTAAGACGCTTGAATCATTAATAATGTCATCAATGGCATCAACACCCAAATGATCGACAATACGCTTAGCAAGTGTCTTACCGATACCGGGAAATTCTTCGCCAGACAGATAATTAATCACACCTTCCGTCGTGGTGGCGCGATAACGTTGATACTGATTGACTTTAAATTGGATACCGTACCTCGGATGATTAACAACGTCACCAAAAAATTGATACGTCGCGCCCTCTTCTAATTCGATAAAAATCCCAGTCACCACAATTTGCTTCTCTGAATACAGCGTGTTAGTCTCACTGATAGTTATTTTCGCCACATGATAATAATTATCAGGATTGGAAAAGAAAATTGCTTTCACTTCACCAATAAAATAATCCTTCTCTTCGGCCACAAACTATACCCCCTCTCCTAATCACCAATTTTAAAATAGAAAAGAGCCTTCCAGAGGCTCCTTCATTTCACTTAACTATTGATATTGGCAAACTTTGTTATCTTTATATGCACGATCGATAATGCCACCACCGAGGCACTCCTCACCGTCGTAAAACACAACAGCTTGACCTGGTGTAATCGCACGAACGGGTTCTTTAAAATCAACGCGTGCCGTACCGTCACCATTCAAAGTCACATGAACAGCAACATCTTGCTGACGGTAACGGAATTTTGCAGTGCAATCGAACGACTGTGCTTCCCACTCATCACATGTAAATGAGAGCTCGCTCGCTTCCAAGTAATCTGAATATAAATCAGAGTGATGGTACCCTTGTCCGACGTACAACTCGTTCTTCGATTGATTTTTTCCAATGACGAACCAAGGTTCATTGTCAGTGCCGTTGACACCACCGATACCGAGGCCACGACGCTGACCAATTGTATAGTACATCAATCCATCATGTGTACCGATTTCTTTGCCCTCATCAGTGATCATCTTACCCGGTTGCGCCGGTAAATAATTGGACAAGAACTCTTTAAAATTACGTTCGCCAATAAAGCAAACACCGGTTGAGTCTTTTTTATGTGCGGTCGATAAGTTAGCCTCTTCGGCTATACGACGCACATCTTTTTTCTGCAGATGACCGATTGGGAACAGTGCTTGTTTCAATTGATGCTGGGATAATTGACTCAAGAAGTATGTCTGGTCCTTATTATCATCGGCACCGCGAAGCATGTGCACAGTACCATCCGCATCCGTACGTTTCTGAGCATAATGCCCCATGGCAATGTAATCGGCACCCAATTCCATCGCGTAATCCAAGAAAGCCTTGAATTTGATTTCTTTGTTACACATCACATCAGGATTTGGCGTGCGATCTTTCTTATATTCATCAAGGAAATACTGAAAGACAGTCTGCCAATAGCGTTCTTCGAAATTAACTGAATAATATGGAATACCGATCGTTTCGCAGACATCACGAACGTCTTTGTAGTCTTCGGTAGCTGTACAGACACCATTTTCATCTGTATCATCCCAGTTCTTCATAAACAAACCTATGACATCATAGCCTTGTTCCTTTAGTAAGAGCGCGCTGACACTCGAATCGACACCACCGCTCATGCCGACAACGACACGCGGCTTCTTAGTTTCTACCACAACTTCACCTGCTTTCCATCAAAATTATACGATTGAAGGTCGTACATTTCGTTGTGTAGAATTATTGCATAGCGCAACGCAGGGTATTATAACGAGAAATGCGGTTAGATACAACTTATTCGGTCACCGGACTTAAAACCTTCTGCTCAACTAAGTATGCCAATGCATAATCTAAAGGTTGAACAAAATCCGCAAATTCTTCGTTATTATAAACGTCGATCGCTTTAAATCCTTTTTCAGTGGTTACTGAAATATCCAAGCCATCGAGAGTCTGATTAACTTTAACAATTAAGGCAATTGCACGCGGATCATCAAAAGATGGACGCACGAGATACTTGTATTGATAGTTATGTGCTGCTGTCTCGACAAAGTTATTATCGCGTAAAGTAAATTTCTTACACGCTTCGTTGACTTGATACTTTACGGGTGAACCTTTAGGCGCAGCTGTTGCTTTAAATGCCATTGCAATCTCCTTTCTAAATTAGACTGTCTTTACTTTCTAGTTAATTTCTTCAAAAACGGCTAATGCTTGATCAATCATCGCTTCGGTTGTCTGTTCACCGAATGAGATACGCAAACTTTCTTTAATCCGCGGATCTTCAGCACCATACATATCAACAAGTACACGACTAGGCTCTAAGCTGCCTGCTGTACATGCTGACCCCGCAGATAAGTAAATCCCCTTCAAATCCAATTGAATCAGTACTTGATCGCTCGGATGACCTGGCCAATAGATATTCAGAATATGCGGCAACTCTGCTTCGGCCGGACCATTTATTTGAAATTTCAAGCCGAGCTGCGCCGCACGATCTAGGAAATAGTGGCGCAAATGGACTAACTTTTGTGCATGTGCCTCACCATTATCAACAAACCATTGAATAGCGCTACCCATCCCGACAATCGCTGGTACATTTTCTGTACCAGCTCGATGTTTATTCTCCTGATCACCGCCAGGAAGATAAGGCGTAAAGCGCTGTTTAGCTTGGCGATAATAAAGAAATCCGATACCTTTTGGCCCATAAAGTTTATGTGCCGAAGAAGATAACGCGTCAATGTGATATTGATCCACATCAATCGGTACATTCATATAGGTCTGAACGGTATCCGTGTGAAAGAAAACCCCGGCTTCATGACAGATATCTCCGATTGCTTGTAAATTCTGCAATGCACCGACTTCATTATTGCCGGCAATGATCGATACGATAATTGTTTCGTCAGTCATAGCATCTCTCAATTCATCGAGCGAAATATGTCCGGTTTCATCTACATCAAGGAATACCACATCAAAGCCTTCATTTTTTAGCTGATGCATTGTCTTATACACACTCGAATGCTCAATCGCCGTTGTAATAATGCGGTTACCCTGTTTTTTTAAGCGGTGGGCCGTCTGAATTAGGGCGCTATCATTGGACTCAGTACCACCACTCGTAAAAATAATGTCCTCACGATCAGCGTGTAATGTTTCAGCAATCAAACGCCGTACTGCCTCAATTTTCTGTCGTGATTGGCGTCCAATGGTATAAGTTGTTGATGCGTTTCCGTAATCATCTTTTAGCGACTGCGTCATCGCTTCAATGACCCTATCACTCATCGGTGTTGTCGCTGCATAATCTAAATAAACACTTGTATCTGCATCTGTCATTCAATTGTCAATCCTTTCTCTGGAAATAGGAATGCTAATAACGCTTTAGTTAATGGCCTACCTTTGCCCTCTTCAGGATACATATGCATCATCATCATTGGATTAAAGTTACTTTCGATGATGACATAGTTTTCCTCGCCGTAGTTGCTATTCGCAGGCTTATGGCGATCAGCAATGATAATATCTAATCCAGTAATCACGACACCTAACGCTTCAGTGGCAGATTTTGCAATGTCTAAATAACTCTTATCCATATCGTCCGTCACATCAATCGATGTACCGCCCGTACTAATATTTGAATTTTCACGTAGGCGCACACGTTTTTCTGTAGGCAACACGGTATCCAATGTTACACCTTGGCGTTTTAAGGTATCGCGTTCCGTTTTGCCTTTTTCAATCAACGTCAATGGTGTGTAGTGACTTTCACCACGCAGTGGAGAAGCATTTTTCTGATCAATCAATTCTGAAATGGTATGCTTACCATCACCAATCACCGTAGCCGGAACCCGATTGAGTACTGCAAGAACTTGACCATCCATAATGAAAAAGCGATATTCTGTTCCCGGTACATAACGCTCAAGCAACACGCTATCATCTGCTTCAAATGCTTCATCAATGGCAGTATTTAACTCTTGGACAGACGGGTTTTCTTTAAAAATAGAAATGCCAATGCCATAGTTTGTAGATTTGGGCTTAACAACTGTTGGATAATTAGCAAAATAATGCACCACAGCTTCTCGTGAGTCATTGCGCTGTAAGGTTACACCATCTGGTACCACAAAGCCATGTTCTGCTAATATCTGCTTTGTGACCGGCTTATCGCCTTGAATATAATGTGAAATATAACTGTCACGGGACGTAATATTACCCTGGCGTACATATTCTTGATGCCCCTTATAGGTTAATCGTAACATTTGGTCCTGACGATCTAAAATTTCAACATCAATTCCATTCGCAATCGCATCAGCAATCAGCAATTGTGTCGATAATTCCATGTCACTGAAGGCTTCTAGCGCATAGGGGCGCGCAATAGCTTCATCACGGAATGTCTCAGCGAGTCGCTGACCCTCTGCTAGCCATGAAGCAACGGTTGGCGTCGCATTCACGGTTTGGGCAGCAGGTGTCATTGAGGGATCAATCATTCGTTGAATCATTGTCTCGACGATCTCTACGATATCTTGACTTGTACCTAATGCTTTGACAAAGGCGAGCATGCCTTCTAACAACTGCTTTCCTTCCACTTCAAAAACAGTGTGTGCTGTAACAGATTCTTCAGAGACACTTATTTGACGTCGCGTGCCTTCTTCAATCGCTACATCATCGGCATCTTCATCAATATAGAGCATGTACAGCGCGAAGTACTTCATAAATGTCACTTGATCCGCAGAAATGCCGGTAAAAGCATCTCCTTGAATATCGAACATCCGCAGCTCGATATATTGAATACCGTTCTCAATCAGTGCGCGTGAATCTTCACCACCACGTAAGCGTACAGATGCATAGTTTTCTTTTTCTTCACTCAACCGCCCAGCTTTAATATTATCTGCTAATGTTTGATGATAGGCCTCCAATGAAGCATACGAAATTCTGACCGTCTCATCATTATGATAACCGTATCGCGAATTGCGAATGCTACGCACCGGTTGGTCAAATCCATCTGTCGGTTTACGATAAAAACTTTGATCCACGAAAGGTGAATTGCCAAACAAATAAATAATCACCCATTGATACTTTAAAATGTTTCGCGCCATCTTTAAGTACAAGTCATTCTGAAATTCCTTTAGAGACTGTGAGTGCCCTAAAGCGTGATATGCGCGCTCAATAAATCGGGGATGCAATCCAAAATTAAAATGCAAGCCACTGATTGCTTGTAATTTTTTGCCATAAACACCTGCAAGGTAATCACGATAATCAGTACCTTCATCATTATCTTCGAAGGAAGCAATACGTATTTCACCTTCCGAATGAATGACCGGTGGCATGCTGTATGGCCACATCCGCTCATTATTATCAAGATGCCGTAAAGCCACACGATGAATACTATCTAACCATGCCATTAACTCACTCACTGAATATACGGGAGGGGTCACCAATTCTAATTGTGACTCTGCAAAATCGCGTTGAATCATGTGATTTGCGCGTGTACCATCGATCGTCTTAGGATGCACGGTTTGTGCGAGCGACCCTTCAGACGTAATCCGATGGTCCTCACGTTCCACTCCTAACGATGTATTCTGGAACCAGAAGCGATTTTCTGGTTCCAATATGTAGGATTGAAACTCATTCATAATGATTCCTCCCTGTTACTTTCTTAGCATACATCCCAGACAATAATAACACGATAATCCACTTTTTTCTCAAAAGTCGATTGAATAAACAAGGAAAATCCCCATCCTTTCATGTGCTATAATTAAGTAATCATGTGAAAGTAGAAAGGATGTCTGTAGGATGAATGCTAACGAGCCGCTCGCTTATCGGATGCGTCCCCGGACAATAGATGAAGTGATCGGGCAATCGCATCTCATCGGTCCAAACAAAATTATTCGTCGAATGGTTAAAGCCAATAAGCTTACGTCAATGCTGCTCTATGGCCCACCCGGTACCGGAAAAACGAGTATCGCTAGTGCTATCGCTGGTTCAACAGATATGGCTTTTAGACAATTGAACGCAGCAACCGATAGCAAGAAAGATTTGCAGGCTGTCATTGAGGAAGGAAAATTTTCCTCGGGAGTTGTCTTATTACTCGATGAAATCCACCGTTTAGACAAAACGAAGCAGGATTTTCTATTGCCCCATCTCGAGAGTGGAAATGTTGTTTTGATTGGCGCAACGACTGAAAATCCATATATTACAATCAATCCGGCTATTCGTTCGCGTACTCAAATATTCCAAGTATATCCGTTGACTGAGGACGATATTATGGAAGGCATCCGTCGCGCTTTAGAAGACGAAGATCGTGGACTTGGAAGTTATGATGTAGCACTCAGTGAAGATGCACTGAAACACTTTGCGCATGCGTCCAATGGCGATCTACGCAGTGCATTAAACGCTTTGGAGGTTGGTGTATTAAGTACTGCACCAGATGAGCAAGATAAGATTCCTATTACACTGGAAGTTGCAGAAGAATCACTACAAATGAAGGCTTTCGATTATGATTCGGATGGCGACCAACATTACGATGTTATTTCTGCATTTCAAAAAAGTCTGAGGGGTAGTGACGTGAACGCTGCATTACACTACGCCGCAAGATTAATAGAGGCTGGTGATTTACCATCACTCTCACGTCGTCTAATGGTCTGCGCTTATGAAGATGTAGGGCTCGCTAATCCTCAGGCTGTCGCACGTACTGTCATAGCTGTTCAAGCTGCTGAAAAGATTGGTTTGCCTGAAGCACGGATTCCGCTTGCAAATGCAGTGATTGATATTGCCCTATCACCAAAATCTAATTCTGCTATTAAATCCATCGATGCCGCGCTACATGATGTACGCTCGGGTCATAGCGGACAAATTCCCGATTACCTCAAAGATGCCCACTACAAAGGAGCGAAAAATCTCGGTCATGGTAAAGGCTATCTTTATCCACACAATTATCCTGGTCATTGGGTGGATCAAGAATATCTTCCGGAGACATTACGTCAACAGCAATATTTCCAAGCAGCTGACACAGGAAATTATGAAAAAGCATTAGAGAACCAAAGACGAAGTCATGAAGCACAGAAAAAACATTAAGGAGTGAAACTGATGACAGACTACACGCATATCATGGCACCAGTTGATGGCTCTGCTGAAGCGGAGCGTGCGTTTAAAAAAGCTGTTACCCTCGCAAGTAAAAAACGTGCAAAATTATTAATTATATATATCAATGATAGTGACGCTCCCAGTGCCCAATTATCGTCTTCTCAGCAAATGACACAGTTACTCAATAATTATGCAAGTTACGCGCACAAGCATGAAGTAACTAGTGTCGAGACTCGTGTGATTCTGGGTGAACCGAAGCAACAGATTGCCAAAATACTTCCTAGTAACTACGCAATTGACTTAATTGTTATTGGGGCCACTGGTCGGAATGTGTTTGATCGTCTAATGCTCGGTTCAGTCACTGAATATGTCGTCCGAACTGCACCTTGTGATGTCTTGGTTGTCAGAACGCCCGAACAATAATAGTTCGAAAATAAATAGAAAAAGGATCCCTCATTTAGCTGAGGGATCCTTTTACAATAATTTGTCTATTAGTTTCTAATATCACCTAAACGCATGGTATCTTCAACAATCACTTTTTCTTCGTCAGTAGGAATAACTAACACTTTAACCTCCGAATCTTCAGTCGAGATAATTCCTTCGCTGACCGATTCATTTAATTGTTCATCGACCTTAATACCTAATCCTTCCATATTATCGGTAACACCTTTACGGAAAGCAGGTGAGTTTTCGCCAACACCAGCTGTGAATACTAAAGCATCCGTGCCGTTCAACTCAGCAATATATTGGCCGATGTAACGTTTCACAGATTGATAGTAGATTTTCAAAGTCATCAGTGCACGTTCATTACCATCATTCGCTGCCTCTTCGATATCACGCATATCACTTGAAATGCCCGATAAACCTAATAATCCGGATTCCTGATTTAGAATGCGGATCATTTCATCGTAATCAATATCTTCTTTACCCATAATATACTGCAACAATGAAGGATCAACATCGCCTGAGCGCGTTCCCATCACTAAACCAGCCAGTGGCGAGAATCCCATCGATGTATCAATGGATTGGCCATTTTTAACAGCCGTGATTGATGCGCCATTGCCGACATGTGCCGTAATAACTTTAAAATTATCAACTGATTGTCCCAAGAGTTCTGCAGCACGTTCTGAGACATATTTATGCGAGGTACCGTGCGCTCCATACTTGCGAGCTTGATATTTTTTATAGTAGTCGTAAGGTACACCGTATAGATAGGCTTCTTCTGGCATTGTCGCATGGAATGACGTATCAAACACACCAACTGTTGGTTTTCCTGGCAATACTTTTCTAAATGCACGGATCACTTTAGCTTCTGCTGGGTTGTGCAAAGGCGCAAAATCAGCTAATGCTTCAATTTGTTCGATAGCCGCATCATCCAATAACGCAGAATCCTTGAAAATCTCCCCACCAGCAACAATACGATGACCAGAACCAGAAATTTCATCAAAGTCTTCAATAATTCCTAATTCTTTAATCTTAGCTAATAGGTATTCCGTGGCCTGTTCATGAGTGTCGATATCCGTCACTTCAGTAAATTTCTGATCTGCATATTTAATTTTGATATTTGAATCACCAATACCGATTCGGTCGATCAAACCTGAACTCACAACCTCTTTTTCTGGTAACTGGTAGATTGAAAATTTCATACTAGAAGATCCAGCATTCACAGCAAATACTTTTGACATGTTTTTTCTCCTCTCAATAACTAGCATCTTATCGCTTTCAGTAGTTTGTGCATTTATTTTATCACAATCGGAATAGCGTTTCATGCGCTATTAGTTAAACGACACAAAAAAAGTGGGACCATTAATGATCCCACTTTTCCCAGACAAGGGTCGCTACTGTTCACATCAGCAGTGACCAAGCGCTTAACTACTTCCTGTAGTGACTAACGTCCACGCTCTCTGTGACCTCACATAGACTTATGGTTATGCTATGTTATGTCGCCTCATCGCAAGTGCCATGTTATCAAGCATTTGAAAAATCGTCAATAAAACATATTTATACGTTGTAACAAAAAAATTAAAAAATAAGTAGACAAGTCATCATTATTCATGATAGAATACTTCTTGTCGTTAAATAACATATAGATACGCGGTCATGGCGGAATCGGCAGACGCGCTAGCTTGAGGGGCTAGTGGGAAATTTTCCCGTGGAGGTTCAAGTCCTCTTGGCCGCATTGTTGAGCTATTTCACTAACTTTGGTTTCTGAAATAGCTTTTTTATAGGCTTTTTAATTGTTACTTTCACATAATTTCATTATTTTTTATTTTTAGTCGTCAGGTTTTTGTCAGGTTTAGTTCTAAAATATCACTATCATTCAACAATTTGGCTCGTAATCTTACCGTTTTTTAGAATAAAAAACCGAGGAATCAACACAATTATTAATTCCCCGGTTAAACATTAAATGATGTGCACTGATTAATCAGATTCTTTATCTAAGAATTCGATAATTCTCGGTGCGATGTCCTCAGCATTATGCAGTGGCAAAAAGTGTGCCCCATCCTCAATACCGAATGTTTCAAATTCACCGTCAACGTAAGCACCAGATTTTTTAATTTGATCCGGTGTCAATGAGAGATCTTTACCTCCGTAAATAGCCAAAACATCAGATTCAATATTACCAACTGTTGTCATAATATCTTCACTATATTCTGGATTCAAGTTAGCACGGTAAATATTCATAGTTGATGTCAGACGACCTTCGCGTTTCAAGTCAGGTAACCAGTATTCATCAAAACCATCTGCACCAAAGTACGTCTTGAACAATGACCAGTCATCAGCAGAGAACAATTGCTCAGCTAGATGATTGTCGTTCAAAATCAATAATATGTACCAAGCTTTCGTTAATTGACTAAAACCGCCATCTAAGTAAGAGGATGGGTGCCCTACACTCAAAGCTGTAAAGGACTTAATATCTTCCTTGTAGCGATCTGCGAAAAACCATGACGTCACGGCCCCCCAGTCATGACCCATCAAGTGGACTTTACCCACATTCAATTCCTGTAAGAATAAATGCAGAACTTCAGTCAAGCGATCCAAACGCATCATTTCTAAATCTGGGATCTCACTGTCTCCATAACCTGGAAGATCGACACGAATTGTACGCTACCCTGCGTCATTTAATAGAGGGAATAATTCACGCCAGGTCTTCAATGAATCTGGGAAACCGTGAATCATGAAAACAGGTTCACCATTTTCCGGCCCGTCAATTTCATAATTAATATCAATATCTTTAATTGTTTTAACTGACATATCAATAACTTCCTTTCCGTATAACTAGCTGAATAGTACAGGGTTATAGGCATTAAGTCAAAGAAAGACCATTGATAAGTATTCGAATATTTATCACTATCTTTAGTATATGATTGTGAATATCTTTATCATTTAATTCTGATTTCATCGTTTCAAAGATAACGCTTACATCTTCTGTTTATATACGCTCTAAATTGATGTAAACAATAAATAGCTATAAAGTTTTTATTTTACTTCACAAAATATTTGTGTATAATGGTTGTATTGAAAACGTTTAGAAATACTAAAATGATGGAGGATCTACTAGAATGAGAATTGAGAAAAACGTTCCAGATAAATATATCACGGCATATCAAGGTGGTATTGCCGTCGGAAAATCTGATATGATTGCGTTTCCTGAGTCAACTGAAGATGTACAGGAGATTGTAAGACGTGCCAATGAAGAAGACGCTAAAATCGTACCAATTGGATCACAAACTGGCCTAGCAAAGGCATCCTATCCAAATAACGGTTCATGGCTGATTAGCACGAACGAAATGAATAAGATCCTTTCATTTGATGAAGAAACGCTAACATTGAATGTACAAGCTGGGGTTCTACTACAAGATGTCATCGACTATTTAGCTGATACTGACTACTTCTATGCACCAGATCCTGGAATGAAGAGAGCGACTATCGGTGGTAACGCAAGCACGAATGCAGGTGGCATGCGTGCCGTTCGTTACGGGGTGACGCGCGATAACATTCGTGGTTTTGACGTTGTACTTGCAAATGGTGAAGCCATCCACTGCGGGAGTTTGAACAATAAGGATGCTTCAGGATACGACCTCAAAGACCTCTTCATTGGTGCAGAAGGAACATTAGGTATTATTACTGAACTCCAATTGAAAGTTATCCCTCGTCCACGTTATGAAAAATCTATTCTCATCGGTTACAATAATGTAACGGAATCCGCACCAACTGTAGGTAGCGTACTTAAGTCTACACTCCACCCTGTAGCTATTGAATTACTGGAAGCGAACGGTGTTAAACTAGCCGAAGAATATGTTGGCGAAAAAGTACCAGAAATTGCCGGCGGTGCTCAAATATTGGTGACTTTAGCTGGAAACAGTACTGATGACATTGATCACCAAATTGATGAACTATTAAGCATTGCTACAGCCAATAACGCTATTGGGCACAAAGTCTTAGAAGATGAAGAACACATCAGAACATGGAAGGTACGCGACAATATTCTTACTGGTATTGACGCAGCCGGGACTTGGAAGATGTACGATCCTTGTGTCCCAACAAATCACTTCACTGACCTCGTGGCTGAGGCGAAGAAACTGGGTGAGGAATTACATATGGATAGTGCGTTCTTCGGCCACGCCGGTGATGGTAATATCCATATCTGTGTTCTCCAACACGACTATTCAAACGAAGAATGGAAAGAATTACTATTAAAATACGAAGATCGTCTTTACGATATGATTCGTGATTTCGGTGGTCTACCATCAGCTGAACATGCCATTGGTCGTGAGAAGAAACCATACTTCAAACGTTTCCACAACCAGGCTTACTTCGATGTATTATTAGCTGTTAAACATGCTTTAGACCCTAAGAATATGTTGAACCCAGGCGTAACGTACACTGACGACTAGTAGTGATAAATATTATTAAATGAAAAGGACACTGAAAACAGTGTCCTTTTTTCGTGTATTTATTTTCTTATCAAGCAATCGATTAATTAAAGTTATCCAGTTGGTTAAAACTATCGAGATGATAATGACCATCTTGATAGCGTACGATCGATACACTGCCATTATCTAGAAATGTATCGAGTGAGAATTCGGGGATCAACTCATGAAGCATATTACGTATCGTCATGCCATGGCTGACAATTAGAATATTTTGATCTGTTTCACGATGACGCTGCGTTACCTCAATTAAACCCTTTTCGACACGTGTCCAAAAGGTTAAGAAGTCCTCCGCATCATGTTCAGGATCGATTGCATGGAACGCGTCAACTTGTCGACGCACTAGCTCATTGTCGCTCATTAATGACGGATCAAAATGTTCACTAACATATGCCGCCATATCATCCCATATTGGCTGAGCCTCTAATCCTTCCAGACTCCCGAAATATTCTTCACGAAATTCTGGGAGTTGTTGTATTGTGATATCACTGGCTGTCATCACATTATTTGCAAGAATAATCTGGGCTGTCGCCACCGTCCGACTCAAATCACTCGTATATACCGCCGAAAATGGTATGTGTCGCAATGCTTCACCAGTCTTCGCAATTCCTTGCCTACCTTCCTCAGTCAATAATGCATCGGCCCAACCTTGCATGCGATTGTAGCGATTTAAGATGGTTTCACCATGGCGCATAAAATATAATTTGACACCTTTTGACATTGGCGCCCCCTTTCCTTATACACTGCTTAATAGTTCTTCAAGGCACGGTCAACTGAACGCTTCATGTCACGTTCTTTTAAAGTTTGGCGCTTATCGTACTGCTTCTTACCTTTGCCAATGCCGAGTAACACTTTCGCGTACCCGCGTTTAATGTACATTTTCAAAGGAACAAGTGTATAACCGGTTTCCTGCGCCTTTTTATCAAGTCGCTTGATTTCACGTTTTTTTAACAGTAATTTGCGTTGTCGCATCGGATCCGTATTGAAAATATTTCCCTCTTTGAAGGGGCTGATATGCATACCGTATACCCATACTTCACCCGCTTCGACTCTAGCAAACCCATCTTTAAGGTTTACCTTACCGTTACGGACAGATTTGATTTCCGTACCGGTAAGCACAATTCCTGCTTCCACCGTATCCTCAATGGTAAAATCATGCCGTGCTTTGCGATTTGTCGCAACGATATTCCCTTGATCTTTTGATTTTGCCATTCGTTTCATCTCCTCTAACGTTTACGTTTCGCCAGCGCTCCGTTGCGTTGACGCGATGATTGATTGGAACGTTTTGAGCGATTGTTTCCGCGACCACTACGGTGCTTATCGCCTTGACGATGGCTATCATGCTGTTTATTTCTTGACCGCTGTGAATTACTAGTCGTGTGGCCATTTTCATCTACTAATTGGAAATCAATCTGACGTGTTTCAGGATCTGCATCAATCAATTTGACCTTGATAGGCTCGCCAATGCGATAAATTTTACCCGTACGTTCACCAATTAATAATAAATGGTCTTGATCAAAGTTAAAGTAATCTTCCTTTAACGTAGAGATATGCACTAATCCTTCAACAGTATTCGGCAATTCAACGAACATGCCGAAGCCAGTAATCGATGAGATAATAGCATCGAATGTTTCACCAATCTTATCGACCATGTACTCACTTTTCTTCATGCTATCAACTTCACGTTCAGCATCTATGCTACGCCGTTCCATTGTAGACGAATGTTCCGCATTTTCAGCAATCTGTTCTGCCCATTCTTCCTGCGTTCCTTCATCGGGAACATTCGTTAAATATTTGCGAATGAGTCGATGTACTGTCAAATCCGGATATCGACGAATCGGTGATGTGAAGTGTGTATAATCAGGCGCAGCTAAGCCGTAGTGTCCGAGTGGATCAACGGCATACTTCGCCTGCTGCATACTTCTGAGCATCATCATTTGAATGACAGGCTTCACTGATTTCCCTTCAATATCATTCAGTGTCTGTTGTAAATCTTTTGGTGTTACCTTCCCATCTGTACTTGGGACATTAACGCCGAGTGCTTGCGCAAAAATTTTAAACTCTTTAATACGGTCATCTTCCGGATGTTCGTGAACACGATACATCATCGGCAGATGGCGTTTAGTGTACTCTCGCGCAACTGTCTCATTTGCAGCTAACATAAATGATTCAATCATCCGTTCAGCAATCCCACGATCCCGTACTTGGATATCAATTGGGTGTCCATCTTGATCAACGATAATTTTTGCCTCAGGTGTATCAAAATCGATCGCTCCACGGCGATGACGCATTTGTTCTAAACGGCGATGTAGCTCGGCCATGTGATGTAATAATTCCACAATATCAGCATATTTCGCTGATAACTCAGTATCTTCCTTCTCAATAATGGCGTTCACATCATCATAAGTCATCCGGTGGTTCGAACGAATGAGGCTCGGCCCAATCTGATAATCTACCGTCTTGCCTGAAGGATCAATCTCCATCACACAACTCATTGTTAGTCGTTCTTGGCCTTCATTCAGAGAACAAATACCGTTAGACAAGCGTTGCGGTAACATCGGTACAACGCGATCGGTGAGATATACACTCGTACCACGCGCATAAGCCTCCTGATCGATATTGCTGCCTTCTGTAACGTAATAAGAAACATCGGCAATGTGAACGCCAAGTAGATAATTGCTATTCGCTAATTTTCTGAGTGACACGGCATCATCCAAATCTTTCGATTCGGCCCCATCAATCGTAATGGTTAATTCATCCCGATAATCGGTCCGTCCTTCGCGATCCTGATCTGTAATCTCTTCTGGCACGAGATCGGCTTCTGCTTGGACATCCTCAGGAAATTCACTTGGAATATCGAACATCGATAGAACGGCCAAGATATCAGATCCAGGCGCATCTTTGGCACCAATAATTTTGTTAACAACAGCTTCGACGCGCATCGGTTGTTCACTATCTGGAAACTTCGTAATATCACAGACAACGATTTCCCCATTCACCGGGTGTAAACCATCAGCTGAAATGAAGCATTCCATATTTTCGCAACCCTTGTTGAGTGGGTGAACCGTACCGATGAAACCTGTCTGACGCTTCGTCCGATCATCCAGTAGCTTAAATTCACCGGTCAATCGCGTATTCTTTCGCTCAACAATAGCGACGATTTGTCCAGCAGGGTTGATGTTTTTAACATCGTCACCCTCCTTTTTGACTAATACCTTGACCGTATCTTGATTCATCGCTCCAAAAGTATCGAATTTTCCAACAAAAATATCACTTTCCGATTCCTCTACGCGAACAAAGCCAAAACCTTTTTTATTCTGGCGGAATGAACCCTCGAGTGTTTGGCCCGTTAACGGCAAATGCAATGTTCCCGCACCATTGATCACAATTTCACGGTCATTATCCATTGCTGCTACTAAACGTGCGAGTCGCGTGTAATCTTGACTCTCCTGCATCTGAAGATGTTCACTCACTTCACGAAGCGTAACGGGTGCAGTAGCTTCGGATAGATATTGAATAATTTGTTTTCTAATTTCTTGATTTTCCACAATTTCACTTCCAGTCACATTGATCTAAAAATGCTAATACATCTTCTTGTAATTGTTTGTGTACACGCCCCACTGTCATCGCATGCTTACTTTCTGGATAATGATGGTGCGTAACAGGGACTTGGTCTTTAAGCACATCGACAATTTCATCGACAATATGATAGTTGATCATTTCGTCATGCCCAGCCGAAGCTACAAAATAAGGTTGATGCAAATATTTGAGATCCGCTTGAATGGATCGGCTATACGCTGAAATCTGATTCAACGCGCTGATTACCTGTGGGCGGAGTGCCAATAATTGTTCATCGACAACTTTACGATCCATCTGACGTTTCTGGAGCTGATTCTCTGCAATTGATAAAAAAGCATCCGGTACATGACTGTCCGTCGCATCCTGTTGCATGACAGGTGAACTGAAGTTCCCACCACCGACTAAGCTTTTATCATCAATCAGTAATCGTGTTGCGACAATGCCACCGAGTGATAAACCAAATACAGTAATGCCGTCAATATCAGCCATTTCACGTAATTCACGCAGAGCTTGTTCACCATCAGCTGTCCAATCCTCCGGTGTTGCTGCTAAAACATCCTCGATCTTTCCAGTACCATGCCCCGTGAAATTGATTGTCTTAACGGTATATCCAGCACGATTCAATCCCTTAGCTAATAAATTATGGTCAACACTATTACTGGCATAAGCATGAAGTAATAGTACAGCACGGTGATTTTCACCAGTTAACGTATACGGCGACATAGCCATTCCCCTCTCAAAAATAAAGCTCGGAAACTACTCCGAGCTGCTACGATTTATACTGCTAATTTTGCTAATATCAGCGCTACAATCATAAATACTAAACCGAGAACACGTATCACTCGATCCATCGCCGCTTCGAAACCTCTCGCTTTACGGCGACCACCGAGTGCTTGCGTCGAACCGGTAATATTAGCAGATGAACTATTTTTTGATGGCTGAACTGCCACCGCTAATATCAGCAATACTGCTAACACAATAATTGCAATGGTTAATATGTTTTGCATGCTCAAATCCTCACTCCAGTTGATTCACCATTAGATTCTAACATACCCCATGTATAGACTCAATCATCACTCTTAGGAATCACTGGCAATTTATGTGTGTGTACTAATCGTTTAATCCCATAAATGGTCGCAATATCGAAAATCACAACAGCTGCCGCGCATACCGCGAAAAAGTATTCCGGTAGAATAAGGATTATCGGATCGGTTACCGGATTAAACAGCCAATCATTATTGTTGAAAAATAAATAATGAAAAGCAATAAACCACTGGTTAAAATTTAAGCTCGCCAAAACGATCAATGCTACAGGTAAAATCATTAATCCATCGAGTAAATACTGCGTAACCACTGAAACATACGAATGGCGCCACTTTCTGACCACAAGATAGACAATGAAAGTAAAGATAACAAAAACAATAAATGCCAGCATAAATAGTTGTTTCACTTCTGCAAAATGTGAAAGTGCGCTATAACTACTTGGGAAATCAGGCATTTGGAGTACAGTAATCCATGGAAATAACAAATATCCGAGCATCGCCATGTAGTTCCTGAACATCGTGGCAAATGACCACGGTAAAGATGCCATATCACCACTGAGAGTGAGCGTCAACAGCCAAATCAGTGGCGAAAGGCAGGCGACGATAACGAATCCCAAAAGTAATGACCAGACTCCCAGTATGAGTGCCTGAGCGAGTGATTTAATCACTGCCATCATCGCTGTTGCCACCATTTACTGAGTGTCTGATAATCTTCAACAACGACATCGGGATTGATACCAAGCGAGTCGATATCCTGCCGTGTGTTCACACCTGTTTCGATCATAATCGTCTCAATGCCACTATTTATCCCTGCTTGAATATCCGTACGCAAGCTATCGCCCAATATCATCGCATCATCTGCAGTGATGCCTAGGCGATCGAGCGCGCCTTGAATGAAACGCCGCGAGGGCTTACCACAATTAATAAAATCGACGCCACTTGTCGTTTTTAATAATTGGCCAATTGCCCCATTACCGGGCAAAAATCCTTCTGCAGAGGGCAACTGTAAATCGGGATTCGTTAGTAAATAGGTTGCCCCTGACTGGAGCGCCAGCCCTGCTTGCGATAGCGTCTGATAGGATGAATTAAAATCCATACCGACCACCACAAAATCTTCGGATTGGGTGGTTTGTTTACGATGAACGGTCATGCCGGCATCGACCAGTGTGTCATTCAGATAGTCACTCCCCACGAGGAAAACTTCAGTATCATTCGCCGATTTTTGTCGCTTCGCTAATATTCCTTTAGCAGTATATAATGCCGCATCCACACTCGTATAGATCGTATCAGCACTGACATGAATATCATGTTGCTGAGCAAGCGCCTCCTGGACTACTTCAGGACTGCGTGCAGCATTATTCGTCACAAATAAGAAAGGTGTCCTTTCGTCCTGCAATTGCCGAATGAACTCTGCTGCGCCTGGAATACGCGCATCCCCACGATAAATCGTTCCGTCTAAATCAATCAATAATGCTGTCATGGACTGGGTTCCTTTCTTAGGCTAATGAATTTTAAAGGCTTGATGCTTCGTATAATCTTTGACCTGGCGTTTTTGCTTCTTGCCCTTATAGTATTTTTTCTGGTAATCATCCGCATGCTTATCGCGATATTTGAATTTCGTTTTTCCCTGCGCCCGTGTATGTTTCTTTTTCTTCTTTTTGTTGTAATTTTTATGCTTATGGGTTTTAGTTTTATTTTTTTCTTTAATAGATTCACTCTGAGCAATCCGCTCATCGGTATCTCGTTCATGTTTCAGTACAAAGTAATCACAACCGAAACTACAGTACTCCGTGAGGTAATCCTCAAGATAGCGAATGTCCCTATCAATTGGCGTATCGGGTTGATTTCCTTCATAAAAGCCTTTTAAGCGCAATTGGCCACCGCTCCAGTCACCAACCAGATAATCATAAACATCGAATAGTGGCACATAACGAAGTGCAAGCGCGTTGATCGATAGCGCGTCATCATTCGTCTTCGCGATCACAACGAACTGCTGATTTTCAATATTAATATGCTCACTGTCAATCATTAGCACATGGGCTTTAGAATATTTATCTGTCATGCCATCCGTTTTTTCCGTAGTCACTGTACGCCTCCTCTCGTCTGTTTGGCGATATAATTTCCAAGCACTTCACGCAAAAATGGTTCTCCCCATAATTTGCCTACACTATCATGCAGTAGCGGGAAAAACGGCAGAAAGGTTAAATGATCAACAGTAATCAGACGGTACCGTCGCTGTCGGTCAATACTTTTCTCTGTTACGACGTCCGAAAATGCTAATTCGCCAAAAATATGTCCTCGAAATCCTAGTCCCTTGATCGGTTGATACTGTAATTTGTCATGCATAGCCGCTATCTCCGGCACTAAATGCTCTAGTAACTGTTCCCCGCTTACTTCCAACTGTATTAAACGCATTGGATGTGGCAGACAGTCATGCAACAGCTGCCGATTTACCTCGCCTTTCTGGAGAGGAGTTAAAAATAGTCCCGAATGCAATAATACAATATCGGCATGTGTTTCAGCCTTAATAGCTTTCAGCGTATACGACTGGAGTGGATTAATATGTGATTCAGCATTCGGAAGGTCTTGTGGAAGTTCCCCAACTGTTTCATTAGTGAGTTGTTCACGTCCACGCTGATGCCAGTCTGAAACCCTTTGTTGCTCATTAGGCACTGAAGGCAAGTCTTTCGTAGCAATCAATTCCTCATTAATCGCCTTCTTACGCATACCTTTCTCAAATAATTCATAATCAATGGTTAAGTGACCCAGATACGTCCCAAATTTTCCACCACCGGTTAGTAGCGTCTGATCTACCCATTCGCCATGTTCAAACACATGATGCGTATGCGCACCAAAAATAACGTGAATATCTGGAAATTTTTTGGCGATACGTTCATCTTCATCCGCACCCAAATGACTTAGAAAAAGAATGATGTCTGGATGGTGCGGCATAATCTCGTCTAACGTATACTGAATGGTATCATCAATGGCTGTCTGATCCCACCCTACGACATCATAGGATACCGGGTAAATCGCCGTTAAACCGAAGATAGCTACCGTAACACCAAAAGGCAAGTTCAGCATATGGTAGGGCTCAGCGAATTCGGGACGCTCACCTGTTTCTTTATCAAACAAGTTACTTATTACGACAGGAAAATTCGCATGATCGTACAAGTGAGTCAACACCTCATGCGACAATCCTACGCCTTCATTATTACCGATCGTTACGGCATCAGCTGGCAGATTATTCAATAATTCAACGATATTTTGACCCTGTTCGACTTCCGTCCAAGGCTCAAACCGATCAATACAATCGCCAATATCAAAGAATAATACATCATTCCCCTGTGCCATTAATCGTACTTTCTCTTGTTGATAATAGGACTGCACTCGTGGCCAGTGATCTAGATGTGAATGCCAATCATTCGTATGAAAAATATGTATTTGACGTCCCACACGCCATCACGCTTTCTAACTTTGAATTAATCGTTTCTATTCTCTGTGGCAGCCGCACGGTAAAATACGGCATCAATGATATTAAAACGGATCATCATCGCAAAAGCGAAGACGACCAAGAGGATACTTCCGATAATACCAATAATCACCGAGAGCCATTCGACAATATTAGCCAGTGGCACAGTGATTAACATTAAAAGTCCTAAACCGAGTAAGAGACCACCAAACAGCTGAAGCATTAAAATGATCTGTAAACCAATATACTTCAGTACATGACCTTTAATCGTTTCAAAAGCCGAGCGAATCACTGCAAATGTTCCACTGTCTACCCGATCTTTCAATACAAAATCAGTAAAGGCCATAATTACATTGAGCCATATCGATAACAGAGTCATAGCAATCGCTACAGTGATAATGAAGATAGTCGCTATACCAAAACTATAAATAGATGTTTCAAGTTGCCCATTCAATATGACGATTGGTCCCCCGATATTAGCAATTAATAAGTAACCAACAAACACCGGCAGACTGACAATTAATTCTCTAAATAATGTGACTATGAGATTGCGCACAGGATGTGACATCAACGGTTCAAAAAATGTTCTAACATCGAAGGCCGCTTCTGTAGCAAGATTTAAAAAGTTCCAGTTAAATCCCATATTTATAAACACGCGCGGCAAGCTAGCGAGTAGAAACATCGCAATTCCTCCAAGTGCTTGAAGGAACAAGTTATCAAACACACCGATTAATGAAACCGCAACGACAAATAGAAACGCGTTGTATATCACTTGAATGACAATCATTAACAAGAACATGAGCACACTTTTTGAAAGAATGGCCTGCCATTCTGCTTTTAAAATATGATCTGAAGCGTGCCTGATTTCATTGTTCTTCATCATGCCGATCACCTCTCCCAATCACTAATAGAACTACATCTTCAAAATATTGTATGCATTTGCATTCCCTCCTGTCAAATTAAAGCAAACAAAAATGCGTGACTACTCGAGAAGAGTAATCACGCATTCCAGTAATTACGACGCATGACTGTGCCAGTAACTATTTAATTATTTCTTCAAGTTGTAGAACGATTTCAAGCCATCATACTGTGCCATTTCACCCAATTCATCTTCGATACGGAGTAATTGGTTGTATTTAGCAATACGGTCGGTACGTGATAACGAACCGGTCTTAATTTGGCCTGCGTTTGTAGCTACAGCGATATCTGCAATCGTTGAGTCTTCTGTTTCACCAGAACGGTGAGAAACAACAGCAGTGTAGCCTGCGCGTTTAGCCATTTCGATAGCATTAAAGGTTTCTGTTAAAGTACCAATCTGGTTAACTTTGATCAAGATAGAGTTGGATACACCCTTTTCAATACCATTAGCTAAACGACCAGTGTTTGTTACGAATAAGTCGTCACCAACCAACTGTACACGGTCACCCAAGCGGTCAGTTAAAACTTTCCAACCTTCCCAGTCGTCTTCGTCCATACCGTCTTCGATAGTGATTAATGGGAATTTGTCTACTAAGGATTCAAGGTATTCAACTTGTTCTTCAGCAGAACGTTTTGGTGCATCTGCGCCTTCAAACTTGGTGTAGTCGTATACACCGTTGTCGTAGAATTCAGAAGATGCAACATCCAAACCTAAGAAGATATCTTCACCTGGCTTGTAACCAGCCGTTTCGATGGCTTTAACAATTGTTGCTAATGCATCGTCAGCACTTTCGAAGGCAGGTGCAAATCCACCTTCATCACCAACAGCCGTTTCAAGTCCACGTTCGGCTAATAATTTCTTCAAGTTGTGGAACGTTTCAGCACCCCAACGTAATGCTTCCTTGAATGATGGTGCACCAGCAGGTACAATCATGAATTCCTGGAAAGCAATCGGTGCATCGGAGTGAGAACCACCATTTACGATGTTCATCATTGGCGTTGGCAATACTTTAGCATTGAAACCACCGAGGTAGTTGTATAGCGGTAAACCAACTTCTTCAGCAGCAGCACGTGCGACAGCCAAAGACACACCTAAGATGGCGTTAGCACCGAGTTTGCCTTTGTTTTCTGTTCCATCGAGATCGATCATTGTCTGGTCAATCAACGCTTGATCAGTAACTTCCAAGCCGATAACAGCATCTGCAAGCTGCTCATTAACATTATCAACAGCTTTGCTGACACCTTTTCCGAGGTAGCGATCTATATCACCATCACGAAGTTCTACAGCTTCGTGTTCACCAGTAGAAGCACCGGATGGAACCATGCCGCGACCGAACGCACCCGTTTCAGTTAAAACTTCAACTTCGATTGTTGGGTTACCACGTGAGTCTAGAACTTCGCGTGCATAAACATCTGTAATTAATGACATATTTAAGTTTTCCTCCTAAATGTTTATCTGTTAATTTTCTTATTCAGCAGCGTTAACTAAAGCCGTAAAGCTGTCCACTTCAAGACTCGCGCCACCGACCAATGCACCATCGATATTTTCTTGTGCAAGAATATCATCAACAGTGGCAGGTTTTACTGAACCACCATAAAGAATACGTGTAGCTTGAGCAACATCATTACTGTAAATATCAGCGACCACTTCACGGATAGCAGCGCAGATTTCTTCAGCATCTTCAGGAGACGCGCTCTTGCCAGTACCGATTGCCCAGATTGGTTCATAAGCGATTACAGCTTCTTTAGCTCGTTCTTCAGATAAACCATCCAAAGCGGCACGGATCTGACCAGAGATAAATTCTTTTGCTTCACCAGCTTCACGCTGCTCTAAGGTTTCGCCACAGCAGATGATTGGTGTTACCCCTTCATCGAAAATTGCTTTAGCTTTCTTATTGATATCTTCATCGGTTTCGCCAAAGCCCTGGCGGCGTTCTGAGTGACCAATGATGATGTAATCCACACCAAGATCTGCTAATGCTTCCGGACTCGTTTCACCAGTGAAAGCTCCGCTCTTTTCAAAGTATGCATTTTGAGCGCCAACTTTGATTTGCGTATCTTTTGTTTCTTCTACAAGATGTTGAACAAACAATGTCGGTGGGCAAACTAATACTTCAGCTTTCTTTTCAGTATCTAGTGCTTCCTTCAAGCCGCTGATAAACTCATGAGCCTCAGCGGCGTTCTTATTCATTTTCCAGTTGCCGGCAATTAATACACGACGCATAGATTGTCCTCCTTCGAACGATTATTTATCTGATAATGCAGCGACACCAGGCAATTCTTTGCCTTCTAAGAATTGCATTGATGCACCCCCACCAGTTGAGATGTGGGAGAATTTATCAGCAAATCCAGAATTCTTAGCAGCAGAAGCGGAGTCACCGCCACCGACGATCGAGATGGCATCAGATTCTGCGATAGCTTTGCAGACACCGTTTGTACCTTCTGCGAAAGCGTCCATTTCGAATACGCCCATTGGTCCATTCCATACGACAGTTTTTGCATCATCTATAATTTCCTTAAATGCTTCAACGGTAGCTGGACCACAGTCTAATCCTTCCCAGTCTTCAGGAATATCCTCGATGGAAACAACCTTCTTATTTGCATCTTCGGCGAATTCATCTGCAACAACGACATCTACTGGTAATACCAATTTATCACCAGCGCGTTCTAGTAAATCTTTTGCTAATGGAATCTTGTCTTCTTCGAGCAAGGATTTACCAATTTCGTATCCCTGCGCTTTCAGGAAGGTATAGGCCATACCACCACCGATGAGAACTTTATCCGCTTTTTGAAGTAAAGCTTCGATCACATCAATCTTGTCTGAGACTTTAGCACCACCTAAGATGGCAACAAATGGACGCTCAGGATCATCGACTGCGTCGCCCAAGAATTTCAATTCTTTTTCTAACAAGAAACCAGCGACAGCATCATCCATATTTTCCGAAATACCGACATTTGAAGCATGTGCACGGTGAGCCGTACCGAACGCGTCGTTAACAAAAACGTCACCTAATGATGCCCAGTACTTCCCTAATTCAGGATCGTTACCAGACTCTTTCTTGCCATCGATATCTTCGAAACGTGTGTTTTCGAACAAGAGAACTTCGCCTTCTTTGAGTTCATCGATAGCCTTTTGTAGCGCTTCGCCACGTGTTTCTGGAACAAAACGTACTGCTTGACCGAGCAGTTCTTCTAAGTGTTCAGCAACTGGTTTTAAGCTTTTGCCTTCTTTATCTTCTTCAGTCTTTACACGACCGAGGTGAGAGAAAAGAATCAACTTACCGTCATGATCCAAAACATATTTAATCGTTGGTAATGCTTGTACCATACGGTTGTCATCGCCAACCGCGCCATCTTTCATTGGGACGTTAAAGTCCACACGCATTAATACTTTTTTACCTTTTAATTCAATATCTTCAATGGTCTTCTTAGCCATTCAAAGACACCCTCCTTCAAATGTGATTCAATCCTACAAAAAAGCGAGAAGCGCGAAGCTTCCCGCTTTTCGCTATGCCTCAAGCTAATAATTTAATTAAGCTTGTGCACCGAATTCTTCAAGCGTACGAACCATGTTTGAAGTAAATCCAGATTCGTTGTCGTACCAAGCAGCAACTTCAACTAATTGTGTACCGTCATCAGCTGTCAAAACAGTTGTTTGGGTAGCGTCGAAGATTGAACCAACTTGTGTACTGATAACATCGGAAGAAACAATTTCATCTTCAGTGTAAGCAAATGCTTCACTCGTGTGTTTCTTAACAGCTGCGTTAATTTCTTCAGCAGTTAAGTCTTGTTTGTCCAAGATGCAGTAGAAAGTACAAATTGAACCAGTGATTGTAGGTACGCGGAATGCTGCACCGTCAACTTTACCGTTTACACTAGGAACAACTTTACCAGTTGCTTTAGCAGCACCAGTAGTTGTTGGGATAATGTTAGCAGCACCGGCACGGTTCTTGCGTCCACCTGGTTTGTCCTGAAGTGCTTGGGTAGAAGTGTAAGAGTGAATTGTTGACATGTTACCAACTTTAACACCAAATTCTTCTTCCAAAGCATTAACTACTGGAGCCAAGCAGTTTGTTGTACATGAAGCAGCAGAAATGATCTTGTCATCAGGAGTGATGATGTCATTGTTTACACCGTAAACAATCGTCTTAGTAACATCATCTTTAGCTGGTGCAGAGATCAAAACTTTCTTAGCACCTGCATCCAAGTGAGCTTGAGATTTTTCAGCAGAAGTGTAGAAACCAGTAGATTCCAACACAATGTCGATGTCCAAGTCTCCCCATGGGCAGTTAGCTGCGTCACGTTCTGCAAAGACTTTAACTTCTTTGCCATCAACAACTAAAGCACCGTCTTTAGCTTCAATGTCGTGGTCGAATTGTCCGTGAGCCGTGTCGTATTTTAACAAGTAAGCTAAGTCTTCTGGTGCAGTTAAGTCATTGATTGCAACAACTTCAATGTCGCTAGAAACTTCGGTAATACGACGGAAAGCTAAACGTCCGATACGTCCAAAACCATTAATTGCTACTCTAACCATGAATGAATTTCCTCCTTAAGAAAATTAACATGTAATAAACATTTTATTTTAGATGGGTTGCCCCATTTAAAACCGATTGAGCGCACGTTTCGTCGATAAATACCATCGACTGTGGCGGTGCGAGCCTTGAATAAGCAGTCAGCGCTTCAGCTTTCTCAGCACCGACTGCGACAAGAATAGGAAAAGCCACCGACGCGAGGTCTTCAAGATGCATTCCTAATCTAGGAATACTGTATAGGATATTACCCTGCTTGTCAAAGAAACTACCGAAGACTTCTCCAATGGCTTGTTCTCCCTTAAGCCGTTTGACTACCTCATCCGAAAGGTGACGGCGAATCGCCATCTGCTGCGCATCGCCAACACCATACAGCACCACATCCGGATGCTCTAAAAACTGTAACGTATCCTCAATGGCCGGCTCACGCTCGAGCGCTTCCACTCCTGCTTCACTCATTGTTTCAGGACTATAGAGCACATGCGCGTTACCATCTAAATTATCCGCTAACAGTTCAGATAGGGTATTTGCTTGAATCGCAGTTGACTCTGGTAGCCCACCGCGTGCTGCGACGACATCGAATGAACGCCCCTGTTGCAACACATCACTGGAAATGTTGGGCACCAGTTGACTTAGTGTACTTCCCCCGGCGACAGCTATGGTACAGTGTCCACTATCCAGCACGTGTGCTAAATGGTTGGAAATCGCCATTCCCATCTGTGACCAAATATCACCTGCTGCGTCCTTGGCTATGACATATACCTCTGGAAAAGCCAACACCTGACGGCATTTCTGCTCAAGATGCCGATTTCGCAATTGCCGATCAGTGTCCACCCATGATAAGTCGGCAATCAGTTGCTGTCCTCGATCGGTAATTGTCATACCATTCACAGTAACTGAAATTAGGGACTGCTCTTTGAGAAGATCAATATCCTTTCTGAGCGGACGCTCTGTCATACCGAGCATTTCTGCTAAGAGCTTTCGCCCAAGCGGTCCATACCGCATAATTGTTCGTAAAACCTTGATTCGACGTTGATACACAGGAAGCAGTTCTGGAACCACCATTATGAGATTGTCAAAAACTGCATTCATTCTATCACTTTCCAGCATTCTATGGGCATATCTTGTCCTAACGGTCATTTTTTGACCAGCGGCGTGAAAATATTGAGGCACTCACGTACCCCCCATCCACAATTACAGTATACCAGCATCTATAACATAGTGCAACCATTTCACAAAAAAGACGCGAACGACCCTTAACGATCGTCCGCGTCCCATTGAGTGTCTGATTAATCTTCTTTTAGTTCGCTGTTGTTAACCATGATATGATCGATGATCCCATAGTCTTTAGCTTCTTCAGCTGTCAACCAGTGGTCACGATCAGTATCCTTTTCGACTTGTTCAATTGGCTTACCCGTGCATTCAGAAATGATACGGTGCAAGTTCTTTTTTGTTTTCAAAATATGCTCAGCCGCAATTTCGATTTCCGTAGCCTGACCTTGTGCGCCACCTAAAGGTTGATGAATCAACACTTCAGAGTTTGGTAATGCATAGCGCTTGCCTTTAGCACCTGCCATTAAGAAAATCGAACCCATAGATGCGGCCATCCCAGTAACAATCGTGACAACGTCAGAATTAACAAACTGCATGGTGTCGTAGATTGCTAAGCCAGCTGTTACAGAGCCACCTGGTGAATTGATGTATAGGTAAATATCTTTATCTGGCGATTGGGCATCGAGGAATAGTAACTGAGAAATAATCGAGTTTGCAAGATCATCGTTAACCTCACCGCTCAACATAATAATACGATCTTTAAGTAACCGTGAATAAATGTCGTACGCACGTTCTCCACGGGATGATTGTTCAATGACTGTAGGAACTAAATTCATCGTAATCTCTCCTTCCTTTGATTCATTACATGGAATAGTATAGCTCATTAGTCAATGTTGGTCAAACTATATTTGTTTATTTTTTGACATTTTTTCGGCTCGCCTGCCACTGCATCACTTCATGACGAAAATCGCTAACCAAATAGAGTGAGCCATAACACAGCAATAAATCATCATCTGTTAATGTGCTCATCGCTTGGTGGAAGGCATCAGCCACTGATTCACTAATCGTTACCGGACGATCTGCATAAGCTTCAATTTTTGCCTTTAAAATATTGGGATCTAAACTGCGCGGTAGGTCCTGAATAGATAGTACAAAATATTCATCAATGAGTGGTGCCATTTGCGGAATCATGTCTTCAATCGCTTTGTCCTTCATTGTAGCTGTAATGCCGATAATGCGTTTATTGGGGTAGTATTCCTTCAAAGTATTCGCAAGTGACGCAATTCCCTGTGGATTATGCGCCCCATCGACTACAATCAGCGGCTCTTCATTAATACACTCCATCCGTCCCGGCCAATACGTTTTCTCGAGTCCATCCCGAATATTTGCATCCGTGAGATGAAAAACATTCGACTCAGAGAGGTAAATCATCGTTTCAAGCGCCGTAATGGCATTAACGACTTGATGATCGCCCAACAGTCGCAGTGTCAAATGATTCCAACGCTTATAATTAAATGTTTGCCCGCTTGACTGACGCGTAGTAATTTTAATTTGATCATCGTCAGGAATAATGAGTCGCGCGTGTTTTTGATCAGCTACTGCATGAATGACTTTCATCACTTGAGGATCTTGTGGGTAGCAAACGACGGGCACGTGTGGCTTAATAATTCCCGCTTTTTGTGCAGCGATTTTTTCTAATGTATCGCCAAGTATTTCCATATGGTCCCGTCCGATATGCGTAATAACCGACACCAGTGGTTGGTCAATAACATTCGTCGCATCAAGCAAGCCGCCGATACCTACTTCAATAATGGCAACATCCACTTGCTGACGATAAAAATACCAAAAAGCTAAAACGGTGAACCATTCAAACTCACTGAGTTGCACATGTTCAGAAATGAGGCGTTCACGCATATCATTTGAGTAACGAACGAGATCGCCATCAGAAATATAAGTTTCATTAATTCGAATACGTTCATTGAATTCATACAATGAAGGTGATGTGAATAGACCGACACGATACCCAGCTTTTTCAAGCATCGTCTGCATTATTTTCGCCGTGGACCCTTTTCCGTTTGTCCCTGCTACATGAATGGTTTGAATATGATTCTGCGGCTCTCCTAAAATATCGCAGGCACGCCGAATTTCGGTCATTCCCTGCCTTTTCGTTGGATGATAAGGAATATTCATGGCCTGTATTGCTGCGTCATAATCCATCGTCTGTCTCCTCCCACTTCACGCTATCGTGCCTCTTCATTAAAATATATGCTGTATTATAATACTATTCTAATTGCTTTTTTGAGAGTTTCTGCTACAATAACCGAAATGAGAGATAAAGATCTTGTAGGGGAGTAACCAGCAGTTACACTGCGATAGTATCAACAATTACCTGCAGTGCGTTACTGCTGGTACTATCTGAAAAGGTAAGACCTGCGATAACCACTTAATGGTATCGCAGGTTATTTTTTTATCTTCATTAAATAATTAATTATTAATTGTGGAAAGAAGGAGTGATATAAATGGCAGAAGAATCATCTCATGACAAATACTTTACTGTCGATGCCGATGACATATTGAAAACATTTAATGTTGATGCAGACGGCCTATCCTCGAGTGAAGCAGATAGCCGTAAAGAAAAATACGGTGCCAATGAGATCACGGAAGGCGAAACACGTTCCACCTTCCAAAAATTTATCGATCAGTTCAAAGATGCGATGATCATTATTTTATTGATTGCCGCTGGTCTATCCATTGTATTGGAGGGACTCAATGGACTTGTTGATGCAATTGTTATTTTAGTCGTTGTTATCATTAACGCCGTCTTAGGTGTTATTCAGGAGAACCGCGCTGAGGATGCGATCAATTCCTTACGCGAGATGTCATCACCTAAAGCGAAAGTGAAACGCGATGGCGATACTAAGTCTATCGACTCGAGAGACATTGTCCCAGGCGATATCGTCGTTCTTGAAGCGGGAGATATTGTCCCAGCTGATATGCGCTTGATTACGTCAAATTCTCTGCAAGTTGAAGAAGCAGCACTAACGGGCGAGTCAGTCCCTGTTGATAAATCAACTGGTATCGTGGAGGCTGATGCTGGAATTGGCGATCGTGTCAATATGGCATTCTCTTCGACTAACGTTACATATGGTCGTGCTACTGGTGTAGTCACTGCTACCGCTATGGATACCGAGGTCGGTAATATTGCGACTATGATCGAGAATTCCGAAGATAAACAGACGCCATTGCAGCGCGATATGGCTGGATTGACACGTTTCTTAACATGGGCCATTGTCGTTATCTCAATCATTATCTTCGGTATTGGTGTCTTAGAAGGTCGTGAATGGATCAGCATGTTGCTGACAGCTATCTCGGTTGCAGTCGCTGCCTTGCCAGAAGGGCTACCGGCTATTTCAACGATTATCTTGGCTTTAGGTACTCAGAAAATGGCCGACCGTAACTCCCTGGTGCGTAAATTACCAGCTGTAGAAACACTTGGCGGGACACAGGTCATCGCTTCTGATAAAACTGGAACCCTGACACAAAACAAGATGACCATCGAAAAAGTTTACTACAATGGTGAATTACATGATGCGAGTGAAGATATTGATTTTGATGAACCGGTCTTCCAGATTATGAACTTTGCGAATGATACCACTGTCAGCATTGATGGGAAACTCGCTGGCGACCCAACAGAAACCGCAATGATTCAATTCGGTATGGACAAAGGGTTTGACCTTAAAGCGGCTCTTGACAAGCAACCTCGCGTTGGCGAAATTGCCTTCGATTCTGATCGTAAAATGTCAACAACTGTGCATCCTGCTAAAGAATCTGATCAATCTCAGGGTCAATTTGTCGTTATGACAAAAGGTGCACCGGACGTTTTATTGGAAAATTGTACGCAATTCTATCACGATGGCAAAATTGAACCATTAACGGATGAGATTCGCGAGCAAATCTTGAAGCAAAACGATGACTTAGCACATCAGGCTTTCCGTGTTCTCGCTACAGCGTTCAAATTCATTCCAGAAGAAAAAGATAAATATACTTCTGAAGAAGATGAACGCGATTTAGTTTTCGCAGGGATGGTCGGTGAAATCGATCCAGAACGTCCGGAAGCTAAAGAAGCAATCGCGCAGGCTAACAGTGCTGGTATTCGCGTCATCATGATTACCGGTGACCACCCTGTGACTGCATTTGCAATCGCACAGCGTCTCGGTATCGTCACGGATGATGATTCATACGATGATGTCGTAATGACCGGTAAAGATTTAGACAAGCTTTCTGATGAAGAATTGCAAGAACACGTGGCACAATACAAGGTATACGCGCGTGTGGCGCCAGAACATAAAGTGCGTATCGTTAAGGCATGGCAATCTGATAAACACAATAAGATCGTTGCCATGACTGGTGATGGTGTGAACGACGCACCTTCCTTGAAGCAGGCAGATATCGGTATCGGTATGGGTATTACTGGTACAGAGGTATCCAAAGGCGCTTCTGATATGGTCCTTGCTGACGATAACTTCGCAACCATCGTTACCGCTGTCGAAGAAGGACGTAAAGTCTTCGCTAACATCCAAAAAGCCATACAATACTTGCTCTCAGCAAACTTAGGTGAAGTCTTAACAATCGGTGTTGCCACCTTGATCGGTTGGGAGATTTTGGAACCGATCCACATCTTATGGATTAACTTAGTAACCGATACCTTCCCAGCAATTGCCTTAGGACTTGAAAAAGCCGAGAGCGATGTGATGGAACACGAACCGAGAGGAGCTGAATCGAGCCTCTTATCACGAGGTGTTTTACCAAGCATCTTCTATCAGGGACTCTATGAAGGTGGAATTACCCTCTTCGTCTTCTGGTTTGCGGTTAATGTATTGAATGTAGAGATAGTTGATGGCTTGTATCCAGATGCAGAAGCTATGGCATTTATGACCCTGTGCTTCATTCAGTTAGCACATGCGTTTAACTGCAAGTCGGTATTCAAGTCGCTCTTCGCTAAAAACCCATTTGATAATAAATCATTCAACATTGGGATTTTAGTCTCCACGCTCTTACTTTTACTGACAGTATTTATACCGGGCATTAACACGATCTTCGGTACAAACCACCTCGTCGGTGATCCAATAGCAGGTAAAATGTGGTTAGTGATTATCGGTGCCGCACTATCCATCATCGTTTACGTCGAAATCGTCAAATGGATTATGCGTGCCAGCGGTTATGCTGAACGCGCTGAAAATTAAAATGCCGATTCTCCTTATACAAGGAGAATGATATAACTCAAAAAACGCGAGTGCAGTTCATTCACTGTTCTCGCGTTTTCTTATACCCGTTTTATTTAACTAGCGCATCGTGACGAATTCTTCACTGCTCGTTGGATGAATAGCGATGGTTCGATCGAAGTCAGCTTTGGTGGCACCCATCTGAATGGCTACTGCAAAGCCTTCAATCATTTCAGCCACATCACTACCGATACCCCAAAGGCCGACAATCCGCTCTTCTTCACCAACCACAATCAGCTTCATGACAGTCGGTTCTCGGTGATCACCCAATCCTGTCCTCATCGTCGTAAATTGGCTGTGATATATTTTAATCTTTTGATCGGCATATTTCTCACGTGCCTGTGATTCTGTCAATCCAACCTTACCAATTTCTGGATGTGTGAAGAGAACAGTTGGCACACCTTCATAATTCAAACGGAACGGTTCAGCATGATTGAAGAGTTCATCAGATAACGTCCGTCCTGCTTTAATAGCGACTGGCGTAAGTGCCGTTTTACCAATCACATCACCTAATGCATACACACCATCGACTGTAGTGCGGTGGTAATCATTAACTTGCACATGTCCGCGTTCAGTCAATGCAATCGCTGTATTTTCAATACCAATGTGGTCCGTGTTTGGCCGACGACCAACCGCAAATAATACGTGATCCACTGTCACCTGATCACCCTCACCAAACGACAATGTAAAGCCATCATTGTGCTTTTGGATCGCTTGCGCGTGATGATTGCGTAAAATCGTAATTCCTGATGCTTCCATTCGTTCAACAAGCTTTTCTACAATTTCCTGATCAAAACTACTCATCGGCAATTCATGACGAATCGCAAGCGTTACCTCAACTCCTAAAGCATTCAACATCCCTGCAATCTCTAATGCGACATAACCAGCACCTACAAGCACGACAGACTGTGGTAGCTCTTCCCAAGTAAAGAAATCATCGGAAGTCTCTGCGTATTCAGCTCCCTCAATATCTGGTAAAACCGGGCGTGTCCCCGTCGCAATAGCTATATGTGACGCGGTATACAAATTGTCACCGACACGCAGCGTATGATCGTCTACGAATTCCGCATGTCCTTTAATAAATGTCGTTCCTCGCGATTCAAATCCTTTAAAGTAGGATTGATGCGTGCGTTCAATGTAGGCTTCACGGTTGGCCTTTAATGTCTGGTAATCAAAGTGATTGAGCGACAAATCAAAACCATAATCTTCAGCATAAAGTCGATTGTTATCCATCATTTGTGACCCAAACCACGTGATTTTCTTAGGGACACAGCCACGATTAATGCATGTCCCACCGACAACATCTTCTTCGATGATCAGGGACTTCGCCCCGTATTCGGCCGCACGATTGGCGGAGGCAATTCCGCCACTACCGCCCCCGATAACTATAAAATCATATGTCTTCATCTCTTCACCTCGTTCATAGTTTATCACAATAATATCCGTCCCCTTTTTAGCAACTTTCTCACAAATTTACATTAATATTCCTTGAAATTTGCTAAAAAGACTTTGCCGATTACTATAAAATCAAGTAAAGTAGTAGATACTGGTTATGTTTAAATTAAAGGTGGCTAATACTATTCATGGAACCAAAATTATCGTGGCATTTACAGCACGTACTGCTGATTCTTGTAATCACCGGCTTAATGCTACCTTTTTATATGGGATTAATTATCTTCGCCGTCGTGCTCGCTATTCTGTTCTTTTCAAATATGCTCTCGGATAGTTTTTTTCCAGAACGCCCACTAGAGACTATTTTGTGGCTGTTTATCTTCTACAGTCTGGTCATAGCCGTCGTCAACCTCAATGGCCTCGGCGTCCTTGTTTCACTGGCTGTGGTGATCACGATGGTATTTTTTAACTATTATACTAAGAATGTTCACCCATCTTTTCTGGAGATACTGATCGATTGGCTCGTTGGGGCAAGCGGTGTATTAGCAATTTTTGCGATCCTGGAGTACTACAAGGTCATTCCCCAGTGGAACTACACATTCATTTCCGAAGCACTCGCCCGCACATGGAGTAATCGCTCAGAAGCAACATTTTTTAATCCTAATTATTATGCCATGATGCTAGAATTCTTTTTAACATGTATCATCTATCGGTTTGTTGAAACCAAAAACTATAAACACAAATTCGGTTATCTCGTCATTGGCCTCCTCAACATCATTGCTGTCATTATGACTGGAAGCCGCACACCATTTTTGGTGATTCCTGTCGTTATGTTTATTTTCTTGTACATCAGTGGTTACAAAAAGCAAGCAGTCGGTGGCGTCGGCGCAATCACTATTCTGCTCGTTATTGCAGCTTTTTCAGGCTATTTACCGCGATTTGATAATGTCGAATGGGCACTGAATGATCGCATGCTCATTTGGAAGCATGCATTGACGGGTATCCGCGATCATCTGTGGTTCGGACAAGGCTTTCTCGCTTATCCGAATCTATCAAGGTACTATGGTTTTACCTTTAAGCCTCATTCGCACAGCTTATATCTCGAATTGTTATTGAGCTTCGGAATTATCGGCTGTTCCCTATTTGCTATGCCCGTCGCTTACATGACACGGCTAATCAATGCCTTGCGTGCATATCCAACACTCCGCCCACAACTCGCACTGTACTGTAGCATGATCGCCTGTATTCTCGTACATGGACTGATCGATGTGCCAATCTTATGGTTCCAGACTGGCTTTGTATTCTTATTAGTCATACTGACGGCACCGAACGTTTATCGCTACGCGCAGACACACGCAATCGATGACCAACCATACCCCTTACGCTATGAAGATAAATAACACAAAGAAGCTCCCGCAAGATAGCAATACAGCCATCAGCGGGAGCTCTTTAATTTAGCGTATCAAATTTACTCTGCGTTAGCATTCGTTAGTGGTTTAAATTTCCAATCTAAAACATTTGGAAGATCTTCACCATATTCACGGATATAGGCACGATGTTTGTGAAGTAACGCTTCTTGTTTAGCTACAAAATCTTTGGCTTCCTCATGGTAAACGATTTCAGCAGCTTCTTTTGCAAGGTGGAAGCGATCCAATCCATTCAACACACGCATATCGAACGGTGTCGTAATGTCTCCTTCTTCCAAATAGCCATGAACATGTAATTGGTGGTTATGGCGTTTAAAGAAAGCTAATTTAATCAAATCAGTATACCCGTGGAAACTGAAGATTACTGGTGCATCTGTCGTAAACAATTGATCGAATGTCTCATCATCGAGACCACGTGGATCATCAGACGGATGACGCAATTTCAAAACATCTTCGACGTAAATATAGCGCATCTTCAATGTCGGGAAGGCTTCATTTAGCAACTGAATAGCTGCTAATGCTTCTAGATTCGATTCAACACCAGAAGCTGCAAACACAATATCTGGTTGACCACCTTGATCTGTGGATGCCCAGTCAACAACCATCAGTCCATCTTTAGCGAGCTTTTCAGCTTCTTCAACAGAATAAAATTGTGGACGCAAGTGTTTGGAGCCGACAACTAAATTGATCCGTTGTTTGCTTCCCAAAACATTTTCTTTCATCAAAGCGAGCATCGTGTTTGTATCGGCTGGTAAGTACTCACGAATAAATTTCGGCTGTTTCTCGGATAAATGCGTTAAAATCCCTGGATCTTGATGTGTATAGCCGTTGTGATCTTGTTGGAACGCATAAGATGTTGAGATCAGGTTCAATGCGCTAAACGGTTGACGCCAGTCCAATTCATCTGCTTGACGCATGAATTTGAAATGTTGCGTAATCATTGAATCCACAACGCGCAGGAATGATTCATAAGAATCAAAAATCCCGTAGCGACCAGTCATCGTATACGCTTCAAGCAATCCTTCTGCTTGATGTTCAGATAGTTGTGAATCAATGACACGACCTTCGGAACTAATATTTGAATCGTAGTCCTGCTTGATCTCCTCCAACCATTGACGTTGGGTGACACGCCATACCGCGTTCAAACGGTTCGAATCATTCTCATCCGGTGAAAACATCCGGAAATTATCTGGATTAGCTTCAATGATTTTAGCTAGGTATTCCCCGAGCGATGTCATATCTGAATTATCAATATCCCCGCGTACCGACGTATCAATTGCTAAATCTTTCCAATCTGGTAATTCCAATGGCTTCGGATCAACACCACCATTTACCAGCGGGTTCAGTGCCATCCGTTTCTGGCCTTGTGGTGCAATCGAAGTTAAGATTTCTCTTGGATGACCTGCTTCATCAAACAGTTCTTCCGGACGATAGGATTTTAACCATTCTTCTAACTCATCGCTTCTATCAAAATTACTCTCGGAAACATCAATCGGTACCTGATGCGCACGGTAACCACCTTCAATGCGCTCGTGTGCCGTACCTTTTGGCCCAGTCCATCCTTTTGGTGTACGTAACACGAGGACCGGCCAGTGCGGCATTGTCTGTTCATTCGTCGTTCTAGTTGCTGCTTTTTCCTTAATAGATTGGATTTCCGTGATTATCTGATCCATGGCCTCAGCCATTAATGGGTGTAGTTTTTCAGGATCTTCACCTTCTACAAAGTAAGGATGCCATCCCAAACCCTCGAGATAACTGCGAATATCATCGTCCGATTTACGGGTAAAGATTGTCGGATTAGCGATTTTAGCACCGTTTAAGTTCCAAATTGGCAAGACAACCCCATCGTTCACTGGGTTTAAGAATACGTTGACAAGCCAGCCAGCTTGTAATGGTCCACTTTCAGATTCACCGTCACCGATAACTGCCACAGCAATCTGATCCGGATTATCCAATACGGAACCTGCAGCGTGACTCAATACATAGCCGAGCTCCCCACCTTCGTGGATAGATCCAGGTGTCTGAGCTGTCGCATGTGAGCCAATACCACCAGGGAATGAGAAATGCTTATTAAATTTATTCAGCCCTGCTTCATCCTGCGTATACTCCGGATAACGCTCCGTATACGAACCATCCAAATAAGAATTAGCAACCATTACCTGACCACCGTGGCCTGGACCTTCAAAGTATGCCATATTCAGATCATACTTATTAATCACGCGGTTCAAGTGCGCGTAGATAAAGTTCTGGTTAGCGAGCGTCCCCCAGTGCCCGAGTGGACGGCGCTTAACGTCAGATGCCTGTAACGGACGTTTCAATAAAGGGTTATCCTTCAAGTACATCTCAGTAACACCCAAGTAGTTAGCGGCGCGCCACCAGGCATCAACTTTCTTTAAGTAGTCTTTGGAATCATAATCAGTCATTACAAATCCCTCCTCTATTTCTTTTCATTATTAGTTTACTGGTTTATTTGTAATTTGTCAAAGTGATTGGCAAATGTTACAAGCTAATTTGAAATGATAGTTTCAGCAATCGTATTAGTCGTGACAAGCGTATTTACCAAACCGGCGCTCAAGGCAATGCGCACTGCTTCAGATTTTTCATCGCCATAAACGACCGTCATGACATTGTCGATGGCCTGTATATCTTCGAGCGTCATCCCTAATACAGAGCGATTGATACTATTGTCAAGCTCATTACCATTCACATCATAGAAGCGCGAATTAATGACACCCCGCGCGCCCTGCATCTCAAGTTGACGATACGCTTCATCGTCAATATACCCAATCCGGCGCATATTTTGCTCTTGAGCTAGGGATGAAAGCCCCACAAGTGCTAAATCGACGTGTTTACCCTCCTCAAGCACGTGTTGAATTGCTTGATTATCCGCTAGTTCTTTTAAAATGCCTTGATTCGAAACGAGTGCTGGCGCATAGAGATATTTGGCTTTGCAGCGCATTTTGCGCGCTAAATCATAGGACAACTGATTGGATTGAATATCAAAATAATCATCACTCAGCCCACCAATTAAAGAAATGACTTCTGCTTCCGGACAATTAACGTATGGAAATGCATCAACCATATGCCGCAACGTATTTCCCCATGAAATACCAATATGCTGGTAATCATCAATAATATGCTTCAAATGCAAAGCTGCCTGTTGACTGACCCGCTTCTTGATATCGTCTGTTTTGAGACCACTCGTATCTACGACAATGGCTTCTTTAAGATGAAATTGTTGTTCCAACTGGCGCTCAAGATGTGTGGTGTAAATCGATTCACTTTTAATGACTACTTCGATAATTCCTCGCTCTCGTGCATCTTTGAGGTACTTAGCAATTAGCGAACGTGACACGCCACGCGCTTTCGCGATTGCAGCTTGTGTCATACCTTCTTCGTAATACATTGAGACGATTTTGATTAATTCATGATCAGAAACTGACATCGTTTTCCTTCCTTCTTGATCAAAAAAAGGCCGACATCGGCGTCGACCTTTAGCTATTCATTGTCTATCACTCTACCAGATAACAACACGTTTTTCTGGTTCGAGGTACATTTCATCACCGGCTTGAATATCAAATGCCTCGTAGAATGCATCCATATTCTGTGGCTGTTTATTAGCACGCCAGTATGCTGGCGCATGAACATCGACGCTAAGTAACATATCCTGATACTCAGGGCGCATCTTGCTACACCAGATCATTGCCCAGTTAATAAAGAAAGCCTGCCCATCGCGTTCCTCATCGGTCATCGCGCGCCATGCGGCATTCAATCCACCGGCATCAGCGATATTTTCTGAAACCGTCAACTTCCCGTTAACCTTACCGTCACCCAGCGGTAAGCCTTCGAATTCTTGAATCATCGCTTTAGATTTTTCTTGGAAGATCTTGTAGTCGTTATCGGTCCACCAATTATTCAAATTGCCGTGCTCATCAAATTGGGCACCGTTGTTATCGAATGCATGTGAAATTTCATGTCCGATCACTGCACCGATACCCCCAAAGTTAGCACTGGTGGATTGTTCAAGGCTATAGAACGGTGCTTGTAAAATCGCTGCTGGGAAGCAGATTAAGTTACTACTTGGATCGTAATAAGCATTAACAGTATCCGCACTCATGTCCCATTCCGCGCGGTCAACTAGGTGGTGCCAACGATCAAAATCACGTTTAATCATCATCTGATTGAAGCGCAGCGCATTGTCATAAAGTGAAGCTTCTTCATCAACGACAAGACGGTGATAAACTTCTGGAACATCATCAGGATAACCGATGAGAATATCAATCGCATCCAGTTTGACAATAGCTTTTTCAATCGTGTCTTTAGACAACCACTCATTGGATGAGAGACGTGATTTATAAACATCGATCATTGCTCTGACCATGCGCTCAACGTCCTGACGCGCTTTCGGTCCGAAGTATTTTTTACCGTAATAGCCGCCGATAACTTGATCATATACTGATGTGGTTAAGTAAAAAGCATTTTTAATCGGCGAAGGTGCTTCTGGACTTCCCGACAATGTAAGGTCAAAGCGGGCGCCTGCCTGTCTCAAATCTTCTGATAATAAGCCAGAAGCATGATCAATCAAATTAACCAACAGCCAACCCTTCAGTTCCTCAAAATGTTCAGGAATCAAGATCTCATTGAAGTGTTCGAAGTACTCTGGCGTTGCTATTATGACTTTTTCGGGTTTATCGCCCAATAATTCCTCAAACAACTGGCTGAAAGAAAAGTGTTTTGCGTAGCTCTCAACATCCTCTAATGAACGTGGATTGTATAATTTGACGTAATCCGCCATATCTTCATGACTGCGTGTCCGTGGCCAAATAAAGCGATCAAAATCGAGTGCTTTCTGTACCCACTTGCCGGCCACAGTTTGTCTGAAACCTGCAATAGTCAACAATTCCGTCATACACTGACGATAAACATCTAATAATTGGTCTCCCTTCGGATTATTATAAAATGACTTATCTGGCAAAATAGTCCCTGGTTGCGTCATTCCCAATTCATAGATATCCGTATTTTTCATGTCCGGTTGCACGCCGATGTTGAAAGGTAAGGACTGACCGGATAAGACGGCATCTTTGGCATACGCTTGAAAATCTTCAATCTTTTCAAGTGATAGGATGCGATCAATTCCATCTTTCAATGGCTCAGCACCCTCAGCGTTGCGACGCTCAAAGTTCTTAGCTAACCGATAAAACTTCGTCATTTCACGCTGATCATCGTTCTCAGGGTCCATCTCTCCCGAGGCAAATTTTTCTAAGTCTGTCAGTAACAGTTCTTCAATATTATCGCGTAGTTCATGAAAGCCACCAGCTGCCGGTTTATCATCAGGAATGACTGCCTGCTCGAGCCATTCACCATTCACAGCCTGGTACAAGTCATTACGGATTGTTTCTTGATTAATCTCTGTCATTTACAACACTCCACTCTAACTATATGCGATTCATCCATTCGTATCATATCACATTATGCGATATAACGACACAATTCTGACATTTTACAACCATTGACGCATGCGCTGATTGATATGTGATTCTGACCAGTCGGATAAGCGGCGCATGCCACGCGTGACTGAACGCTTCATTAACTGCTTATCACTTTTTCCGGCATTAAACTTAATCGACAGCACAAAGCCAATACACAACATGTTCATGATGATAGCCGAACCACCCTGCGAAACGAAAGGCAGCGGGATACCGGTCAATGGTAATAAACCAATCGACATGCCAACGTTCTCAATAATATGAAAAGCGAACATCACTACAACAGCTGTCACACCGGTAATCCAAAAGCTATCATAAGTATCGTAAGCAATTGATACCATCTGGAAAAGAAAAATAAAGAATAAAAGTAATACAATGCTTGCACCGATAAACCCAAAATTCTCACCAATCGTTGCAAAAATCATATCGGATTCTCTAACAGGTACATACACTTCAAAATTACCGAGCCCTTTACCAAAGAACTGCCCGGAACCGATCGCTTTCAAGCTTTGGCTCAATTGATAGCTATCCTGCCGCGTATTATCAAAAGGATGCAACCACGAATCAATACGTGCAAACTGATAATCCTTGAAGCCCAAATGATACAGTACTTCACGATCATAAATGGCAAAGAATAATAACAAGCCAAAGATCACAATTAATAATACTGCAATCGGTAGGATGATTCGCCAATTCACACCTGAGATAAACACACATCCGGTATACATCACTAAAAAGACCAGCATCGTTCCCAAGTCACCTTGCAAAATAACAAGTGCCATTGGAATCAGTGTCCACAGCGACATCTTTCCGATGAATTTGAGGTCCCATTTTAATTGCCACTTCACGGAATGATCCACATAGTGATTGGCTTCGCAGTCGTCCATATATTGATCAACTAAACGTGCCATCATTAGTAGATACAAAAATTTAACAATTTCAGATGGTTGGAACGTAAAATTGCCAATTGCGAACCAGCTCTTTGCTCCGGTATAAGTTGCCATCGTTCGACTATAAAAAATCAGAACCAATACTAATAGTAAAATACCAAATGCATAGCCGATCGGTGCGAGCTGATACCAGGTCTTTTTGTCCAATAGGGTCGCTAGAAGCGCAAACAACGTGCCCACTGCGAACCACACAATTTGCAGCAATGTTTGCTTCCAAGAGCCATTATTATTATAGAGAAAAGTCGTTGAAAAGATTGATACCAAACTGATGAGCATCAATAGCGTCACAGTAATGACGACGGTTTTATCGATACGCTCATGCTTACGTAAGCCCAAATCTTGTCCGCGTGTACCGCGCGCTTCCTGCTTCATTAGTTATCCCTCCGTTCTGATACCGTCTGATACGAGGTGTTAATTGCGCCCTTTAATACGTTTTCTGAATCATCTGGATCAAAATCTTTAGAGCGCTTAATACGGTGTTCAATGCGGTTACTTCGGTAGAAATCGCGATAATGATCAATACGGTAGTAAATCACATTCACCATAGCACCGATAATAATGACAATCCCATTCAAGAAGAGATAGAGCATCAAACTAATGAAAACACCCAAAGTCCCGTTACTGACATTTGAACCGCCGAGAAAACGGACGTACACACCGAATAACATGCTCAATAGCAGTGATAGTATCGACGCAACGCCAGCCCCCGCAAAGCTGTAACGGAATCGACGAGACACATTAGGAATAAACCAATAAATAAATGTAAACAGAAAGAGTAAACTGATAAACATCATCGGCAATTGCAGTGAAAGGATGCTGCCGATGAGATTGACTAAACCGCCCGATAAGTGTAATGAATGATCTAACCAGCGAAAAATGGTTTCACCGAATACATAGACAATCCCAATAACGCCCACTGCAAGCACTAATAACACGGTCACTAAAAAAGAAAATAGGCGCACAATGATCGGGTTACCGACACTCGGTGTATGATACACCCGATTCATGGTACGTTGCAGTGCAGAGAAACCTGCTGAAGCTGACCATATCGCCAAAATTAATGATATCGAAATAGCCCCAGTACTCACTGTCTGTAAATAATCAGAGAAAATTGGCAACAGAAGTAGCTCTACCTGATCTGGTATAAAATCCGTCAAAATGTTAAGCAATACGGTGTGATCGAATGGTAACAAAGGAATAATGCTAGCTAATAGCAATAAAATTGGTAATAAGGATAATAAAGAATAGTAAGCTAATTCTGCAGCGCTAGAACCAATCGCAGCGTCTTGTACCGTCTGCATTACGATTGGCATTAAACTTTCCTTTTTTTGCTTATTCATAACGCGTACACCTTTCTTGGACAAACTCATCGTTAATGATAGCTTACTGCCGTGGTATTTTTCAACAATAACAAAAAATGTTCTTGAAACCTTTTGATCAGTTACAAGAACACTATTGCACCCTATTAGTGTGTTTTCCATTCCCCAGAAACGGGATCTTTTTCGCGTAATGATTGCGTATTAACATCATATTCGAACAATCCAACGAGATTCGCCATTGCCTGCGTATCAGGGGCATCTCGACGAATTTCAACCTGCAGCACATCTTCATCTACGCGATTGACTGAGAAATAATATCCCGGGGCGCGATACATATTATCAGTCGCTTGATTAATCTTCTCAATGACTTCTTCCACTAACTGATGGCTGACTGCACTCTGCTCGTCACCCTTCTGTGTCTCAGACTCTGGCTCTTGCGGAGATGCCGCTTCATCTTCATTTGATGTAGCATTCTCCTGTACATCTCCATTCTCCTGTGATGTCGAGCCGTCGGGTGATGGCTCAGAATCTTCATTTGATGTTTCTGATTCTGGCGTTGAATTCTGTGAATTGTCATTAACTGTAAATTCGCTCGAAGCTGAATCAGTAGACGTTGGATGCGATGATGATTGATCAGCTGACTGGTCATTTGCCGCATTGCCACAACCTGCAATGAGTAACGAGGCGCCTAAGCCGATCATGACTAAAGGATTAAAGACGCGCATAATTCTCCTCCACACATTTTAAAAGTCGAGGTAATCATATCACATTTTGAATAACTCAAACGTTATCTGATCAGCTTTAATAAAGGTTTAAGAATATCAATCGCTTAGCGCTTCGTCCACTCAATTCTAAATTTAGCAAATGTCTGCTGTTCATTATTAATCTGATGGTTTGTGACACTCACGCCTTCGATAAATTCAGGATCCGTACGTTCAATGTGTACCGGCTCACCATCCAAAATTTCATGATCGTAGTTAATCACAATGCGACGATAATTATATTTCTCAAGCCAAACAAGGCCCATTTCGTCTAACAGCCACCGTCCATACACAGCGTTGCCAACGTGACCATTGCTATCGAGATCCGAGTAACGCGTGCGCCGCTCCTCTGAATGTGTTGGTGTGATCTTTTTAGGTAGTCGCACGATATCCTTATTGCGGCCGATGTACTCTGTTTTGTAATCCTGGATGTATTCTTCAGGGACACGAACGATCTTGCGTTTGTCCTTATCAACGAGAGTGTATGTTGTTTCAATGTGAATAATTTCTTTCCCGTTCACATCAGTGACTTCGTATGAACGATAGCAGAAATAATGATTGTATCCCCATAGCTCCGTACTGACTGTAATTTCATCGCCCAATTGCGGCAGATGATTGACGCGAATATCGTGTTGAGTCACAACCCATAGGTATTTATCGTACAATTCACTGTCAGGCGAAATATGTGTATTGTTGTGCATTGTAGAAGTTGCTGTTAGCATCCCGAGCAACGCATCCAAGCGCCATTCATTAAAACGGTCACACATCGAATAATCAATAATATATTTCTGTGTAAAAACTTCCGCCATTGTATCTAACCTCACTATCATGCATCCGTAATTCTTGTTCATTCTATCACTGGCCCAACGCAAATTCAAAACGTGCGCACACAAAAAGGACAACGCCGAAGCGCTGTCCCCTTTGCGTACAGCGAAGAATAATTAATCAATTATTCAACGTGAGTTTCAACATGTCTCTCATTACGTTTTTGGTTCATCATGTTAACTGAGAAGTTTACACCGAAGTAACCACCGATTGTAGCCAATACAGCACCAATGACTAAACCAACAAATACCCAAATGAAACCTTTGGAGATTGTGTCGGTTGCTTCGTCTGCACCAGCTTTAGCGTTGTTAGCAAGTTGATTAATCTGGCCTTGCAATTGCGTCGTTGCTTGGCTTAACTGCTGAGAAGCAGTTTGGATACCGTTTCTCAAACCTTCAGCAGCTTTTTGGTAACCATCAACGATGTTTTCGGTTGCTTGCTTTGCTTCTTCGTCTGTCAATGACGTGTTTTGAGCAACAGCATTAGCAACTGTATCAGTATCAACAGCTTCCGTAATCTGGTTTACACGATCGGACAGTTTCTTCTGAGTATCAGAAACAATCTGGTCAGAATTCTCAGGGTTAACCAAGATGTCCTTAGCAGCGTTGCTAATATCTGAAGTTGCACCGTCTAATTGATTCGTCAAGTATTCCGGCTGTAATTCTGGGATATCTGTTGCTGTCAATACCTCACTAACCTGTTGGCCTAAATCATCGATATCAGCTTGGCCACCAGAAATGTTGTCAGAAACGGCTTGGATACCATTTGTTACAGCATCAGATGCTGATTGAGCAACGGAACCAATTGCATTCGTACCTGCATTCAATACGGTGCCAGCAGCAGATGTTGCAGCAGAAAGTGCAGACATTGTTAACCAGCTAATCAATACAACAAATGCGATAACGCTTGTTGCCCAAGTCAAGAAACCGTGTAAGTAACCAGCACGACGAGCGGTTGCACCGGCAACAAACCCAGCACCAACGAATGACAAAATAAATTCAACGATTAACCAAAGGATCTGCCAAACGCCCATGCCTTCAAATGGGTTTGCTAGTGTTGGATCAAATTGACCAAAGCCTAGTGCAGAACTGATCATTGAGAGCGTGATTAACAGTGCAATGAACGTCACTACACCGGCAAATACAGCGCCCCATGACAAGCTGCGACCAGCTTCATCACGTGTGTAATCTGCGTGCATCATTCTCATTCCTCCTAAATATATACTATAAAAAATGCCAACACCTTAACTCTAATGGTTTTCTTTCATATTTTCAAGCGAAGACCATTGGCATCCAGTGATATGACTGTATTTAGTCGGGAAATCATAGGTTACAGAACAACAGTAATACCAGCTGCCGCGATAATTAGTACCAATCCAGCAATCGTCACCAACATCTCTTTCTTGGTTTTCTCTTCACCTAGGAACCAGATACCAGTCAGCGTGGCCAATACAACGGATGTCTGAGATAAGATGAATCCTGTTGCCAAACCGTTCATATTCGGCTGTGCAGAAATGAGGTAAGTCAACGCCGCAAATGCAAAGAAGAACCCAGGCAAGATGTGTTTATAAGATAACACTTCCGTCAATGCTAGTGGCTCGTTGTCTTTAAAGTTAACGAGCAACACATAACCGAGTGCACCGATTACCATACCGATTGCTTGCGGGAGGAATGCTTGCATCCCACTGATGCTGCTGGCTTGTGGTGCTGCAGAATATCCCCAGTAACCGATCGCACCGACCGCTAATAACATTACCGCTTTTTTCAAATTATTGGCATTTTGCTGTGAACGTTTATCTTCCGACCACACCGTCATGGAAGCACCGATAATAATTAACACAAGTGCTAATGTCCCGAGTAATTTAGCTGCAACACCTGGCCAGTTACCTAAGGCGATAACACCCCACAGTGCGTTCGCGATCAACTGAAAAGCTGTCGTGATTGGCATTGCGCGCGACGAACCAATCAACGTAAATGATTGGAAGGTAATACTCTGTGCAATCGCCCAACTCATACCGGAAATAATGGAAAGAAAGAGATCCATCCCTGTTGGTAAACTCGTGCCCGTAACCAAATTAAAAATCAAAGCAAAGATTAATGTTCCGAGCGTTGAACCCAAAATTTGGTTGGCTGGTCGTCCACCGAGCTTCGCTGAAATCGTCGGATAAAAGCCCCAGCCGATGACCGGTCCGAGACCAATTAATAATGCTGTAAAATTCACTGTCATTCCTCCTTCAAAGCCCTGATTGCTTAGAATACAACGCCACTCTCTAATAAGATGTTCGCATAAGGCGTCATTTCACCGGTACGGATAAAGGCACGTGTATCCTTCAATGCAGCTTTCATTTCAGTATGCGGAATGAAAGTAATCGGCATATCTGGCAAACGCTTCTTAATATTTTCAAGCATTTCAGGATTTTCGGTTTTGATTTCCTCCGCCAAATAGATACGCTGAACTTCTAATTCTTCGAGAACGTTGTTCAATACATCCATAAAACCCGGAATACCATTGTCGACGGCCAAGTCGATTTTTTCGGTGGATGCTGGCACTGGCATCCCAGCATCCCCGATTCCTAACGTATCAAAGTGTCCCATCTGTGCAATGACACGGGAAATGTCTGAATTAATAACTTTTGTTTTCTTCATTGTTCTTCTCCTTTTCTGCAACAATTACTTATTCTAATTCTTTTTGATATGGAATGGATGGCTGTGCACCATAGCGTTGTACAGTGAGTGCCGATGCTTTATTACCATACATAATGGCTTCCTTCAAATTACTGAAGTCTTTGTCAAGTACGCTTGTCATTGCCCCAATAAAGGTGTCCCCGGCAGCTGTTGTATCAACTGCTGAAACTTTTAATGCGGATACGACACCACTATCGCCATTTGCTAAGGAATAAAAGGCGCCCTTACTGCCGATCGTGATAATAACTACCTGCACCCCCAATTGATGTAACTTATCAGCTGCCTGCTGCAAACTTTGTTCATCTGTTACTGAAATGCCGGTAATAATTTCCGTTTCGGTTTCATTTGGTACGATCATATCAGTCAAACGCAGAAGTTCTTCTGGAATATTCTCTTCAGCCGGCGCTGGATTCAAGATCGTCTTTGTTCCGGCCTCTCGTGCAATACGGAACGCTTCGATTGTACTATCAATCGCACTTTCGAATTGCGCAATCACAAAATCACTATTTTGAATGAGTTCCTTGCGTGCTGCCACGTCCTCTGGTGTAAAAGCAGTGTTTGCGCCTGAATGAATCATAATACTATTTTCGCCGTGATTATCCACAACGATGTACGCGCGTCCCGTCGCCTGTTTCTCGAGTGTTTGTACACCTGATAAATCGATGCCTTCATCGATGAGTAAATCCTTCAACATATCGCCAGCAGAGTCATTCCCCACTGCACCGATAAAACGCGTCGAAGCACCAGAGCGCTGTGCAGCTACCGCTTGATTCGCGCCCTTTCCACCACCAGCAGAGAATATCTCTTCGGTATGGATCGTCTCACCCGGTTTAGGCATATATTTGACACGAATTGTGCGATCAAAATTAATACTCCCGATGACTGTAATTGTATTCATAACTCGTCTCCATTCTATTCTTGCCTGTAAATCAATACGTCAATATATCACAATGCGAATACGGTTTCAATAAAATATTCAATTTTACACAAAGTACAGGAATAGTTGGCATTATTTTACTGCTGCTATTGACTTTCTAAGCCATATTTGATAGATTGTTTCTTGTTTGATTGACTCGAGGTAGCTCAGTTGGATAGAGCAACGGTCTTCTAAACCGTCGGTCGCGGGTTCGAATCCCGCTCTCGAGACTATACCAATAAAGGCATCGTATCTTCATATTGCGATGCCTTTTCTATTACCGCGACCGATAAGATTTTGATATTGATTGACTTTTTTCAATTTCCATGTTTCTTTTTCTTTGGATATGGATGGTATAATGCTCATCCTTTTTCATTTCAGTCAGGCTCTTCCCAGTCCATCATCTCATAAAATTTTAAGTATTCTTCCCATTGCGCATCTGTTTTGTGATCATTTGGAATATGATTCAAAAATATTAATCTATCCCGTTGTTTTTGTGTCAAGTCTTTAACCTCCATGACTAGCTCGCCCTCATAATTTTATATTCATATTTATTATAGTAGAGATCTATAACTTTTAAGGAAATTAATCATATACGTTGCTTTAAACTTGAAGGTTTTTTAAATAAATTCGCAATTTTTAGCTGTTTTTCTCTGCTATAATGACTACAACAACAAATGAAATGAGGGAGCCTAATGATTATTACTACGACCGAAAACGTTCCTGGTTACGATATTCAAAGTTATCACGATGTCGTTTTCGCTAATGTTTATGTAGGGCTAAACTTCTTCAAGGATTTTGGCGCAAGCTTCCGCAATTTAGTCGGTGGGCGCTCCAAAGGCTATGAAAAAGCCCTGATTAACGGATTTGATGACGCAAAAGAAGAAATTGCGAAAGCCGCTGAAAAAGTTGGTGCTAACGCAGTCATCGGCTTAAGCGTCGATATTGAGGCTTCGAGCGGTATGGGGCTCATTACTGTGACTGGAACAGCTGTTACTGTCGTTCCAAAAACGCAAGCGATGTAGTTTTTCAACAAGGTATTAGATATTCAAAATCCCTTTTCAAGATAACTGCTCTTTGCTGAAAAGGGATTTTTTAGTTATTGTCGCTAATGAACTGGATTAATTGTACCTTTATCTAAATTTTTCTTTTTTTGTTATCATGTTTCTTTTTATTTGGATTTAGATAGTACAATGGCCGTCTCCACTGCCTTCTGTCCGGCTCTTTCCAGTCCATCATCTCATAGAATTTCAGGTATTCTTCCCATTGGGCATCAGACTTTCGATTATTGGGAATATGGTTCAAAAATATTAACCTATCGCGCTGTTCTTGTGTTAAATCTTCAATTTCCACGACTTTGATACCCTTATACTTTTTTCACGTGAAGACAACTGAATCAATTGCTATCTGTTTGACTAATCATTTGTCGTAAAATCTGATACTCACGTTCAAGATCCTCATCAAAATTAGTCCCCGTGAGTCCTGGCTCGGTTTGATCGCAAATGTCCAAAAAGTAATCATTCATATGCCGAGCGATTTTGGGATTTTCTGCTTTAATTTCATCATAATGATTTAAGACATAGTCTTCTATATAGGCAGACATGTCATGTTCTGCTATAGAATGATTTTCGATGTATTCCTCTATCGTATCCATTAGTTCTTCAATCATCGTGCCACTCCATTACGTTTTTATTACTTACTATCAGTACAATCATTGAAAATAAATATTGTAACAAATGAAAGCTGCCATCACTTACCCAGATAAAGAATTAATAATTATGTTAATTCTTCTATTCATCATTATAGTGATGAATAGCGTCCATCAGGTCATATAATTTTTTACCTTCTAAATTGAAAGTATCGATTTCTGACTCACTACTGCGTTCTTCAATATCGCTACTAATAACTTGTTGGACAGCATCAACGACACATAAAGATAAATCCATACGAAGACTTTCTTTATAATCTGTAAATGACAGCTCGTGATTCGTTACTGGAACAGATAGTGTCATGTGGACAGTCCATGGCTGATCGAAGAATTGAATATTTTCATTAGGATTGTCGCTTAGACTATTCATTACATCCATTAACAAATTTACACCAACTGTATCTGCTGGTAGTGAGCTATCACTGGTAAAAGTATGAACGATATTACCATCGCTTTGAGTGTTCGATTGAACGATATCGTCTGTACGAAAGACATCAATGAGATAATCAGCAGCGACGATGACTTCAACTTGACGATCCAATGCTTCGCCATCTTTGAGATCCTGATCTGGAACAAAATCAGTTGATTCTGCCACAATGACAAGAGAACCGTGAAGATGATTATCGTTCTCAATATCAATTTTGCCGTCATTAATTAGCGATGCAACGGTTTGTTGGTTATCGGTATAATCTATTCCTAAATCTTCAGACACCGTTTGGACATCGTTCGCATAACGCAAATCGAAATAAATATCACTGTCTCCATGCGGATGATGACTAACGCTATAACGTTCAAAAAACGTCACTTGTTCAACTGCTTCGGGATTCATACTCGGATCAACCGGCTCCATATCACCACTAAAGCAAGCTGTGCTTTGATAAATTACGGTATTGAGCTGATTAGCATAATTATCGAGATCCAAAACTAATCCACGAGAGTTGGGAATGACTTGCTAAATTGGCACCACTGATATTTCAAGGATTATGGTTATTCTCACAACAATGTCTTTTTTGTTCAATGATACAAAAATCAGCCTCGTATCTGTGGGAAAGAGGCTAGCAAATACGTCATGATTGTCAATTGGAAACACTCCTACACATGCAAGAAAAGGTACTTAATAAAGCAATATGCCGTATCATCATTTTATCTATAGAATAATCTTACCTTATCCACCGCGTCCCCTTAATTCAATAGATAATAAATACTTATCACTTATTATGCTTCTTTTTCTTAGGAAATGGATGATGTAACGGACGGCCTTTTTCATTACGATCTGGCTCTTCCCAATCTAGCATTTCATAGAATTTTAGGTATTCCTCCCATTGCTCATCAGTTTTACTGCTATTTTGAATATGACGCAGAAGATTAAGTCTATCCATTTGTTCTTGTGTTAAGTCTTCATATTCCATCATTGACACCTTTGAGAATGTATACGCTTTATTTTTTAAATGTTATGCTTCTTTTTCTTAGGAAATGGATAGTGTATTGGCCTATTTTTTCGCTTCTATCTGGCTCTTCCCAATCCAGCATTTCATAGAATTTTAAGTATTCTGCCCACTGATCATCCGTCTTGAGACTATTGGGTGCATGTTGTAAAAATAATAGCCGATCTTTTTGATTCTCTGCTAAGTCACTTGTCTCCACTTTTATGCCCCAAATCTTCCTTAACTCAAAAATTTGTATTATTCTCTAGTAAATTATCAATCAATCTTAGTTTTTTCTTCATTACTCTCTTTCAATCTTGCTAAAGCAGGTTCTTCTCGCTTAAATATTTCCCACTGCGATTGTGTGAGATTCTGAGGGCAATCAGAGAAAAAGTTAAAGAAATGTTCTTTATCAAAAGTAAAAATATATTCACCGCGCCTATCATAAGTATCTACCCACCAGACGTCATGATTATCTTCATTTTGATATAAGTCATATATTTTGTAATCGCTACTCGCCACTGGTCGAAACCTCCTTTTATTGTAAAAATTTAAATTAATCCTTTTTTAAAGATGTATATTCGAACACTAAAAATGTTAAAAGAAAAAGTCTGATATGAAACAGTACCCAATCGCTAACTTCAACAAGCTGAAAATAGAGATCGATATTAGATAGTTAATATCATCAGACTTTATCATTAAAAAGAAATAGGCAACCACAGATAGCAATTCTATAATTTATTTTACTTTTAAGATCCCCCACATGTGCGGGAAAAACACTAAGAAAATATGTTCATATCACCATCATACATTCCTAATTTAACTAAAAGATCTTCACTTTTAATCACCAATGAAATAATAATGATTAATGTAACATTTCCTTTCAATCCTAAAATTGGCATGATTCAATGGCTCTAAGTAGATAATAAGCATAGTCTTGCTTCTAGTAAGGAAACCTAATTTATAATCGATATTATACCATCATTGTTTTAATTTCTATAAATTTGAAAGCGCTTTAAACTACTGATTAAATTTGCCATTTTGGAGATATTACATCAGATAGTAGCGCCAATATATAACTCTTGAACCCCAGCTAGTGTACAAATATAATCCCTTACTCTGCCCACAGTAACATTTAGTCTTGACACTAACATGCGAAAAAGCGCCCCTACTGTACAAGCATCTGCTCAATTCACACAGCTAGGAGCGCCTCGATATCAGTCAATCAGTTCAACATTTAATATTTCAACAGTCAGCGTGTCTTCCGGTAATTGAATCGTTACCGTATCGCCTACATGCTTATCCATCAATGCTTTAGCAATCGGTGATTCATCAGAAATGATACCTTTCGCCGGATCAGCTTCCATTTTGCCTAAAATCTTATACTGCTCTTCGTCACCATCCGGAACTTCCTTGAAGGTAACAGTCGTCCCAAATGCTACTGTATCCATTGTCGATTCGGCACTATCCTCTTCAATAATTTCGACATTATCGAGTGTCAATTCTAATTCTTTAATCTGATCTTCCGTATACTTCAATTCATCCTTTGCCAGGGTGAAGTCAGAATTAATCGGAATATCACTGTTACCGCGTGCATTTTTCATTCGTTCGAGCAATTCTTTTGAACGGACATTTTTCAAATACGCGAGCTTTTCTTCGGCGTTGCGTTTGCCTTCAGCTGTCATTTGATGCTTTGTCATTGTATTCTCCTATCATAATAAGAAAAGAGGAAACCTCATTGTACTGAAGCTTCCCCTCTAAGTGATTCGATATACCTACAAACTATTTCGCATAGTCCGTAGCACGTACCTCTCGAATTACCGTTACTTTAATTTGACCTGGATATTCTAGAGACTCCTCAATCTTCTGGGAAAGGTCATGCGATAATTTCATCGTTTCTAAGTCATCCAGCTTACCTGGTTCAACCATGACGCGAATTTCACGTCCAGCTTGAATCGCATAAGCGTTCGCAACCCCATCGTAAGACCGAGCAATATCTTCCAAGTTGTGTAGTCGCTCAATATAATTTTCAAAGGATTCACTACGTGCACCCGGACGCGCTGCCGATAATCCATCAGCAATCTGTACGATTTCAGCAATAACGGACGTTTTCGGCACATCGTCGTGGTGACTGGCAATAGCGTTGACGATTGTGTCATTTTCACCATATTTGCGTGCCAATTCCGTACCGATCTGAACATGCGTACCCTCAACTTCATGATCGACTGCTTTACCGATATCGTGTAATAATCCTGCACGTCTAGCGAGACGTTCATTCTCACCGAGTTCTGCAGCAATCGTTCCTGATAAGCGAGCAACTTCAATACTATGCTTCAACACATTCTGCCCGTAACTTGTACGGTACTTCAACCGACCGACAAGTTTAACGAGATCAGGATTCATGTCGTGAATATTGAGTTCAAAGATTGCTTCTTCACCTGCATCACGAATCTGAGAATCCATCGCCTTGCGCGCACGCTCAACGGCTTCCTCAATCTTCGCTGGATGAATACGCCCATCTTTGATCAAGCTATCCAACGCGAGACGCGCAATTTCACGTCTGATCGGATCAAAACCGCTCAACACGACAGTTTCCGGTGTATCATCGATAATTAAATCGATACCCGTTAACGCCTCAATGGTCTTGATATTTCGACCGTCCTTACCGATAATCCGCCCTTTCATATCATCGGTTGGCAGATCAATATGCGTTGTCGATGTATCTTGAACAGTATCAACACCGCTCGTTTGAATAGCTTCTAAGATTATACTCTGAGCAATTTTCTCGGCTTGTTCATGATACTGCGCTTCAGCATCACGCAATTTAATCGCAATATCCTTAGATAGTTTTTTCTCTGTTTCAGAAAGAATCAGGTCTTTGGCTTGTTGTTCCGTCATCACTGCCACACGTTCAACTTCTTCTTGGCGCTTCGCAATGAGATCTTCTGCCGCCTGTTCGCGCATTTTAAGATTCTTCGATCGATCCGTCAACGACTGTTCCTTGGCGTTCAAATTATCTTCTTTTGACGCAATCGCATCTTCACGGTGATCCAAGTTAGTTTCACGGTGGAAGATACGTTTTTCCTTCTGCTTGATTTCTTGGCGCTGTTCAGTTAGTTCACTCTCGATGCGATTACGATATTCTTGCACTTGTTCTTTTGCATTGACCAAAACTTCTTTGCTGTGTGCTTCGGCTTTGCTCTTTGCATCTTGAAGAATATCATCGGCAGTTTGATGTGCTGCACGCAATTTCTCTTGTTCTTGGGCCTGTCCGCGTGTCATTCCTGAACGGTTACCGAACAGAAACCCTGCAATTAAAGCAACGATAACGAAGGCAACAGCTAACAATAAAGGCATCTTATCACCTCCGTCTATCGAAAATTTATTTATTTATTTTCCAAGTAATAAACAACTTTGTACATCACGTACAATTATTAATTTTATCGTCTAGTACTATAATTGTCAATCAAACACAATTGACGTGATGCGTATGTTTTGATACATTGGATGATTAAAAAAAACCGCATAACTGCGGCTTTTGTTTTAGTCTTCGTCGTTAAACAGGTCCATCGTTTCGTCTTCATCAATCGTTTCAGTTGATGCTTCTACTTCGTCTGTTTGATCAGTTTCAGTTGCTTCGTCTTCATCAGCGGCGAGGGCTTGGAGTTCTTCTTCAGTCAATTTACCGTTAGGACCAAACCCATAGTGCCTACGGACTTCGCGATCGACTGCTTCAAATACTTCAGGATTCTCTTTGAGAAATACTTTCGCGTTTTCGCGTCCCTGACCGATACGTTCGTCACCGTAAGAATACCATGAGCCACTCTTCGAGATAATATCGAGATCACTTGCTAAATCGACCAATTCACCTTCTTGTGAGATGCCCTGGCCATACATAATATCAACTTCAGCTGTTTTGAATGGCGGGGCCACCTTATTTTTGACAACTTTGATGCGCGTACGGTTACCGATAACTTCTTTGCTATCTTTGATTTGTTCACCGCGACGAACATCTAAACGCACGGTGGAGTAGAATTTTAATGCACGTCCACCAGGCGTGGTCTCTGGATTTCCGAACATAACGCCGACCTTCTCACGAATCTGGTTAATAAATAGACAAATTGTCTTAGTCTTATTAATCGAACCGGAAAGTTTACGCAAGGCCTGGGACATCAAGCGTGCTTGGAGTCCAACGTGTGAATCTCCAATTTCCCCTTCGATTTCCATGCGTGGCACTAACGCAGCAACAGAGTCTACAACTACAATGTCGACCGCACCGGAGGCTACCAAGGCATCGGTAATTTCAAGTCCTTGTTCACCGGTATCCGGTTGTGACAGCAATAAATTGTCGACATCTACACCAAGTGCTTTTGCATATTCTGGATCCAACGCATTTTCAGCATCCATGAATGCTGCCGTACCGCCTTGTTTTTGGACTTCAGCAACGGCGTGAAGTGCTACCGTCGTCTTTCCTGAAGATTCAGGGCCATAGATTTCAACGATACGACCTCGCGGATAACCACCGACTCCGAGCGCAATATCGAGTGCGAGTGAGCCACTTGGTACAGCAGATACTTTCGTATTCGCCGATTCTCCCATCTTCATGATGGCTCCTTTACCGAAATTGCGTTCAATTTTCTTTAGCGCTTCGTTCAACGCCTTTTCACGATCTGTATTCTGTGCTTCTTCTTTTTTCTTAGGCATAACTTGCTCCTTTATTTAAAGTTATCGTGCAACAAATCGAACATTGCGAGATTGATGATCCGTTCACGAATGGTATTGCGTGACCCATACAACTGATAGTGTTTCACTAATGTTGGTTGATTTTTGATTGCCAAAGCGACGTACACGGTACCAACCGGCTTTCCTTCCATCTCATCGGGACCAGCAACACCCGTAAAGCTGAGTGCTATGGTCGTATCCAGCTGTTCCCTAGCACCTTCTGCCAATTGTTTCGCACACGCTTCACTTACCATACCATCGTGTTCGATGACATCCGGTGATACACGAGCGATATGGATCTTTGCTTCAGCATCATAGCACACTAGACTCCCGCGCAGCACTGACGAAGCACCGGGTATCTGTGCCATTTTAGCCGCTGCCAGACCGCCCGTCAGACTCTCTGCAAACCCAATCGTGTACTGTTGCGCACGCAATTGTTCAAACAACGTTTCGGGAATGGTATGCTTCCACCCTTTGCTGAAGAAATACGCACCCAATCGCTCATCAAGTTGTGCTTCCACACGTGCGATTTCCCGTTGATTCTCAGCTTCCGTACGTCCGTGTGCCGTGACACGTACCGTAATCGCATCCTTCGAGGCATAAATTGCCAGTGTGGGATTCGTCTGTTGCGCAATGATATCCTCAATCTTGTCTGCCAGTGCCGCCTCACCAATATTGTAATAATTATAGTATTGTGAGGTCAGCACGTGATCCGTCGAGATATGCTCAGTGATATAAGGTTTCACTTCCTCTAAAAACATGGCTTCCAGTTCATTTGGGAAACCGGGAAGGAAGATATATAAATGCTCATGCTTAATAATCGCTGTGCCAACTGCCAACCCTTTTGGATTATGAAATGTGTGTCCATTCTTGAAGGTCAGTGCCTGACGTTTCTGATTATCTGTCATCTCAATATGGCGTTCACCGAGCCACTGTTTGAGATTAGCTAAACACGTTTCATCATAAATGAGTGGCTCTTTGAGATATTCGGCAATCATCTGCTTGGTTAAATCATCCTGTGTCGGCCCGATACCACCTGAATAGATGATCACATCGCTCCGTACCTCCGCATCATGCGTTACCGCTTGTAATCGTTTGGGATTGTCACCAATCACTGTTTCAATATAATGCTCGAAGCCCAATTCGTTCAATTGAGCAGCGAGGAAGGGCGCATTCGTGTTAATGATCTGACCCATCAACATTTCTGTGCCGACCGCAATAATTTCCGCTCTCACTCTGAATGCTCCTATCTATTAAATACGTCGATACCCTTCAAATTGGTCGCTAAAAATCAGTTAAAGCGGCACGATTCTTCCAGAAATAATCTGCCATTGAAATGACAGTCATAACGACAGAGATATAAAACATCACTTGCCCGATTGGAAATGTCAAGAAGGCGAACGGAAAGTCATTAATAAGCAATAGGATGATTGCTAACATCTGCGTAACTGTTTTAACCTTTCCAGGCCATGCCGCTGCCATAACATTTCCGCCACCTGCCAATAGCAAGCGTAAGCCGGTAACCGCCAATTCACGCATCACAATAACGCTCACTGCCCAAGCAGGTACGATCCCATTAGCTGTTAAGGAGATCATTGCGGTAATGACTAGCATTTTATCGGCGAGTGGATCAGCAAATTTCCCAAAATCAGTGACCAAATGATCCTGGCGTGCGATGTAACCATCGAGCCAGTCCGTGACACTGGCAACAACAAAAACAATGCAGGCCATAATCATCCACCATGACGTTTCGCTGCCTAATACAACTAACATGCCACTGTCGGTACGCGTCGCAATTTCTGTCAGGATAACGAATAATGGAATCATAAAAATGCGAAATACAGTTAATTTATTTGGTAAATTCATAGGTTTTCCCTCCATCTCATGCAGTTATCATGACATAATTTCACTGGATTGTCGGTCTTTTCGATTATCAGTTTCAGTTTTTTCAGTAATATTCACCTTGCGTGGCTTTGAACCGTCTTGTGGTCCGACAATGTTGCGTGCTTCCATGTCTTCAATCATGCGTGCCGCACGGTTGTAGCCAATTCGGAAACGGCGCTGAAGCATAGAAATTGAAATGGTTTCGCGCGTCTCAACAAAATTCAAGGCGTCCTGCCATAATTCGTCAAGATCTTCACCCTGCGTATCTGTTTTTGGTTCTTCCGGTTTCATGGTCTCAACGTAATGTGCTTCTTGCTGATTTTTGACAAAATCGACTACACGAGCGACTTCATCATCTGCAATGTAGGCGCCTTGCACACGAATCGGCTTTCCTTCCCCCATCGGCAAGTACAGCATATCGCCGCGACCGAGCAATTTTTCAGCACCGTTTTGGTCGATAATCGTCCGCGAGTCTGTCCCACTAGATACCGCAAATCCAATACGAGATGGCACATTTGCTTTGATAATCCCGGTAATGACATCGACAGAAGGCCGTTGCGTAGCCAGAATCATATGAATCCCAGCTGCACGTGCCATCTGTGCGAGACGCGTAATCGCTGCTTCGACTTCTTTCGAGGCAACCATCATTAAGTCTGCCAACTCATCCACAATCACAACAATGTACGGCAGAATCGGCACAGCCGTTTTGCCTTTCGCATTTTGTGTGCGAATGTAGTGATTATATCCGTCAATATTCCGTTGCCCCGCATCAGCAAATAATTCATAGCGGCGCTCCATCTCTTCGACAACCTTATTCAATGCGCCAGCCGCTTTTCGAGGATTGGTGACAACCGGTGTCAGTAAATGCGGGATACCGTTATAAACAGTCAACTCTACTTTTTTAGGGTCAATCATCATCATCTTAACTTCATTCGGTTTAGCCCGAAGTAATAGATTAACAATCATGCCGTTGATTGCGACTGATTTCCCTGAACCAGTTGAACCAGCCACTAATAAATGCGGCAACTTAGCAAGATTGGAAGTGATAATATTCCCACTGATATCGCGGCCGAGCGCTACTTCCAGTAGTTTATTGCTTTTCGGTGCGTTTTCAACGATATCGCGGAATGATACGACACTCACCGTCTGGTTTGGTACCTCAATACCAATCACACTCTTCCCTGGAATTGGCGCTTCAATACGAATATCTTTGGCGGCAAGTGCCAAGGCGATATCGTCAGACAGATTAGTGATTTTAGAAACCTTCGTGCCAACAGCAGGCTGGATTTCGTATTTGGTAACGGATGGGCCAAGGTTAGCTTTAGTCACCTTGGCGTCGACATTAAAACTTTTCAACGTCCGCTCTAACTTCTTGATATTTTCCTTGATGACGCGGTATTCGCCGCTTTGATCCGTATGCTGCGCAGGATCCAACAGTGAGACATCCGGTAGCTCATAGTCTTCATTTTCTAATTCTGAAACATCCATCGCAATGTCATCTGCCGGTTCAGCCTGCGATTCAGCGGTGGACGATTTACTCGTCGTTTGTTTTTTCGTCGGTTCCGTCTCAGATTGTTGCGGTGTAGGCCCTACAATTGGGACTTCTTCGCGCATTGGTGGCATATCAGACTCATCGGGAATAGGTGGCATATCTGGGATCGCCTGTGTTTCTGTTTGTTCTTTAGCTTGAACGCGAGACGATTTTTCTTGTTGGTTCATACGTTGGCGCTGTGGCTTAGACTTCGTTGACCGTGCGCGTTGTTTTAACGCCTGCTGATGCTCAACAAGCTGTTTCAAAGTGTGTGTGACCTCCTGTTCACTGTATGAAACGCCGCGCGACCATAGCCAACGAAAAGTTGTAATGAAGTCTTCGAGTCTTAAACCAAAAATCCAGGCCACCCACCAAATGATTGCAAGAATAACAACGATATACGTTCCAATCTGACTAAACAGGAAATGCGTTAATTCGTATAGAACTGCCCCAATCATACCCCCGCCAACAGCCGCATCAAAGCGACCTAAAAAGCCGAGTTTTATGTTCTGCCATGTAATGCCGCTCACAGATAGATCTGGTGACATCGCAATCGATTCATATTGTACGGCATGAATCGCAAGTAATATGATTGGAAAAAGGTATAGAATGGCCCGAATGCTCCGCGGAAATAATGCTTGCTTTTTATCTTTTAGTAAAATGTAACCGCAGTATCCAATAATGAGCACTGCCCCAATGACGTATAATTCACCGACAAAGGTGCGCAATAGTGCATCGACGAGAGTGCCAATAAATCCTAAGTGGAATAGCCCGATAATCGAAAGGATTAAACAAACGACAGCTACCACTTCAACGGTCGGTGTCGTTTTCTTTTTCTTGCGCTTTGTAGTTCTTTTTTTTCGTTTTTTAGCCACGCACTCTCCCCCTCTATGACGCGTCAGGATAACCTTGCTATCCGCTCATTATAGCTTACCTACTTCTTTTTTTAAATATTGGTTTGGGACTTGCAGATATCGTGATTATTCGAGTAAACTTAATATGATATTGTCTACATTGAATAAGAGGGATGAAAGATGTTAACCACTACTTTTCGTATCAATGGTCGTGTGCAGGGTGTCGGTTTTCGTTACACCGTCGCGATGGCTGCCCAACAATTGAATCTCACCGGTACCGTTAAAAATGAAAACGATGGTTCCGTCACTATCGTCTTACAAGCAGATCATGCGGCACGCCAAGAGTTTCTCGATACGTTAAAGGCAGAAGCTAAGCGCGGTTATGCCATTATCGATACAATCGAAACCGTCGATGAGTCAGATGAAAAACAATTATCTTCCTTCAAGATTATTCATTAAGAGACGATAAGATTTTAAGCTAAGGATGTGTCTTTTTGTCAAATACAAAATCGCATAAACGTCTGCAAGTGTTGAGCTTGCTCGCGCTGATCACACCATTACTCGCCGGCTGTGTTAATGTGAGAAATCCGGATGGTATTATGTATCGTCTGTTCGTGCCACCGATCAATTGGTTAATCGAAACATTTGCTAGTCTATTTGCAGGTAATTACGGTATCGCTGTCATTCTCGTTGTCTGCATTGTACGTTTGGTGCTCACACCGCTGATGCTCGGCTCTCAGAAAGCGAGTATTCGTCAGACAGTGATTATGAATAAATTCAAGCCACAGATGGATCGCTTTTCACAACGTGTACAGGAAGCACAACAGTCACAGGATCAGGAAGCAATGCTATCGCTCCAACGTGAACAGATGGCCTTCTTCCAACAAGTAGGTCTTAACCCACTCGGTTCGTTGAAATCAGGGTGTTTGCCACTATTGATCCAATTCCCAATCATCACCGCACTCTATGCAGCCGTGTACAATAGCGACAATATCAGCAGTTATGTGTTCTTAGGAATCCGCCTTGGGGATCGTAGCTTGTTGATTGGGGTATTGACGATGGTTATCTACATCGCGCAGAGTTTCATTTCTGTAATGTCAGTACCAAAAGAACAGCGTCGTATGATGGCTGGCACTATGTTCATGATGCCATTAATGGCTTTATTCTTTACGTTCTCCTCACCAGCTGGATTAATGCTTTACTTCTTGACGTCCGCGATATGGTCAGTGGGACAAATGCTATGGACCACTTATATTTATCGTCCACGCCTCGAAAAGAAGGTGGCAGCTGAAGTCGAAGCACAGGATATCCATATTTCTGAGCCAACGCAACCGCAACGTCCACGCCGTAATGTGACAAATAGCGCTTCAACTGTTGATCAACAAAAAGATCGCGCTCGTCAGTTAAATGATCAAAAACGTCATAAAAAATAAGCCTAGTACTATCGCTAAAAAGGGATCGAGAAGTAATAATCTCGATCCCTTTTTTGTATTTAGTTGATCGTTAGTGTACGCATGATATAACCGATATTTCGTACAGTAACGATATAGTAATTGCGCGGACGATCTGCCGAAGCTAATTTGCGCCTGAGCCGTTGAATATAGGCATCGACTATCGTTGTTTTCGTATTTTTTGGATAGCCCCATACCCAACTCAGAAGTTCATCACGTCGCAGTACAATATCGACATGCCCCATCAGCGCTGCTAACAATTGAAACTCTCGCTCGGATAATGGAATCAATTCATTACCACGCCGAAGCGTATAATTCGCCTGATTTAACTCAAGATCCTTAAATTTCAGAACATGACGATAAACATCGCGATAGGGTATCGACTCCCAACGGATACGACGCTGGAGCGCACGTGCCTGAGCTAAAATTTCTTCACTCGGCGTTTGACGTAAAAAACAGGCATCTACCCCACAATCGAGCGCAGCCACAATTTCTGCGGAGTTAAAGTGTTTGGCACACATCATAATTGGCCAGCGACTGACTAAACGCACGCGTCGACAAATTTCGAGACCGCTCATATCCAGCATGCCGTCATCAATAATCAACAGATTCCACTCATTTTGGTGCATGCGACTGATCACATCGTTGCCACTAATCGCGCATTCAACATGGTAGCCTTCCGTCATTAGTTCTGATTTTAAATAGTTCGCATAGAGCTGATCACTTGCAGCAATAAGCACGTGTCCACGATCAATAGAATATGTTTGTCTGTCATTCATATACAAAAATGGCATATAACACCCGCTTCCCTAATTGATCTGCGTTTCGCTCGCCTCTTGCCATAAGAAGTGGAAAGTCCCTGGCTTGTCGGTGCGCTGATAGGTATGGGCGCCGAAGTAGTCACGCTGCGCTTGAATCATGTTTGCTGGAAGCACGGGAGCGCGATAACTATCATAATAAGCGATAGCGCTAGCGAAAGCTGGGACTGGAATTCCCGCCTGAATCGCATAAGCTGTCACCTCACGGGCATCTTTTTGGTATTTCTGAATGACTGAAACAAAGAAATCATCCAACAAAATATTTTCGAGCTCAGGATTGCGATCGTACGCGGCCATGATCTCTTCAAGAAAATCGGCACGAATGATACAACCGGCGCGGAAGATGCTGGCAATTTCTCGGTAGTCCAGATCCCACTGATATGTTCGGCTAGCTTCACGGTATTCTACAAACCCTTGGGCGTAACTCATAATTTTAGAGAAATACAAGGCGCGGCGAACTTTCTCTACAACTGCTTTCTTCTCATCATCGCTACCTTCAAAACGTGTCGTCTCTGAACCTAAAATTTTGGCTGCTCGCTGACGTTCCTCGCGCATGGCTGAGATGAAGCGCGCATATACCGCGTCAGTAATCGTCGGTAATGGTATCCCGAGATCCAATGCTTCCTGCGAGGTCCACTTACCAGTCCCCTTGTTTCCAGCCGCATCGACAATCACATCAATCATCGGCTGATCTGTCTCTGGGTCACGCTGTTTGAGAATATTTGCTGTGATTTCAATGAGATAACTGCGTAATTCACCCTGATTCCATGTCTCAAAGGTATCAGCAATTTCTTCAACAGAAAGCCCTAAATACTCCCGCATGAGCGCATAGGCTTCTGCAATCAGCTGCATATCGCCGTATTCAATCCCATTGTGTACCATCTTGACGAAATGTCCGGCACCGTTATCACCGATGTATGTGACACATGGTGTCCCATCAGAAGCTTTTGCAGCAATGTCCTTAAGAATTGGCGCAACAATTTCATAGGCTTCTCGATCGCCCCCGGGCATGAGTGCTGGACCGTGGAGGGCACCTTCCTCCCCGCCTGATACGCCCATGCCGATAAAATGAATGCCTGATTGACCGAGCGTGTTATAACGCCGCATTGTGTCCTTAAAGTAGGTGTTACCGCCATCAATCAGGATGTCACCTTTATCAAGTAATGGTAGTAATTGCTCAATTGTATGATCCGTTGGCGCACCGGCTTTCACCATTAAAATGATGCGCCGCGGACGTTCGATACTATCCACAAAATCAGCTAACGTCTCACTCGCAAACAACTGCTTCTCTGGATAATCCGCCATCACAGCCTCTGTCTTACTATAAGTGCGGTTATAAAGCGCTACAGTATAGCCACGGCTCTCGATATTCAATGCGAGATTTCGTCCCATCACTGCCATGCCGATCACACCAATATTCGCCTTGCTCATGCTGTTTCCTCCTTATGTGAAATGCTTTCTCGCCCCATCATACCAAAAAAGTAGCGGAAATAGAATGTCATTGTGCTATACTGAGTAGAGCTTACAGGAAAGCGAGGGATTCGATGGCAGTCACAGAAGAAGAAAAACGCGCACGCGACAAAGCCTATGAAAAAGCGGCTAAACGCAAATCTCGTCGTGAACGTTTTGGTAAATTATTCACCTATATCATGCTCTTCGCCATGCTTGCTGGTGTGATTATCAGTTTAGTCATGGCACTGATTACTTACTTCGGGTAATACCCTCGCCACAATAGATGTAATAGAACACAAAAAAGCACCACCACGATGGAACGCCTCTCTTCACGGCGATCCTTATGGGTGATGCTTTTTTATTATTTTTTATAGTAATTCTTCAAATTCAGCACTGACGGTCTCTTCGGCTGTTTCCAGTTCAATCTTTTCGATTTTAATTCCTTCAACGGCGCGATCAACTAACGCATCAATGTCGAGGCGTTCTTCATATTTCGCAATTTTATCCAAGTGCGGTCTAGTCTTTGGCGAAGGTGGTGCAAAAACAGTACAGCAATCCTCATATGGCAGGATGGAGAGAGCGAACGTATCAATCTTCTGTGCTAAATCAATAATTTCCAACTTATCCATCGTTAGCGCCGGTCGCAAAATCGGCGTACTTGTCACTTGGTTAATCGCAAACATGCTTTCCAGAGATTGTGAGGCTACCTGTCCGACTGATTCACCGGTAATAATTCCGAAACCGTGGAATTGTTCACGGATCTTATCAGATACTCTGAACATCATGCGTCGCGTAATTGTCATCAAATAGTTAGCCGGTACTTTTTCTTTGATTTCTTCTTGAATTTCAGTAAATGGCACTTCGATAAAGTTCAACCAACCACCGCCGAAGCGTGTTAATTTCTGCGTGAGATCTTTCGCTTTCTGGAGTGCTTGCGGGCTAGTGTACGGTGGCGAAGCGAAATGGACGATGGTCGGACGGATACCGCGTTTCATGGCGAGGTACCCTGCCACTGGTGAATCGATACCACCTGACAACATCAACATTGCGGGCGCAGTACTGCCGACAGGGAGTCCACCAGCACCCTCTAACCAGTCCAAACTCAACACCAAATCATCGAAGCGAACTTTGACACGAACAGTTAAGTCCGGATCGATCATTTGTACCTTAAGTTGTGGAAAACTTTCTGCTAAATAACCACCGAGTTCCTGATTAATATCTTGCGTGTCCATTTCAAAATTGTGGTCAGACCGTGATGTCGCAACCTTAAACGTTTGGATTGACGGATCTTCAACCAATCGTTTCTGAACGATATCTTTAGCGACACGTTTGACCTCTTCGAAGTCACGAGATACCTCATAAGCTGGACTGTAGCTCTGAATCCCAAAGACGTCCTGCAGCCGATCGAGCACGACATCTTCCGATGCATTATTTAAATCAATGAAAATAAAATCATTATATGGATTTACTACTACATCTGGATAGTCAGCGAGGCGCTTACGGATATTGCGCGCTAGCTGATGCGTGAACCGCTTTTTGTTGCTCCCTTTAACAGATAGTTCACCGTAGCGAACCATGATGGTCTTCTTCATTCAATCACCTTTTCATTATTGAATTTTAGCGAATTTTTCGAGTAACTGCTGGTAGATTTTGATGAATTCCTCGGCTTCAGCCACCGTATTCTTCGATCCAAAACTCAAGCGAATCGCACAGCGTGACCATGTCCCATCAACGCCCATTGCTTGAAGAGTACTGGATACTTTATCCACTTTACGGCTGGAACAAGCACTTGTGGTCGATACATAAATATCATGTTCCTCCAGCGCATGCACGGCAACTTCACCGCGCACACCTTTTAAGGCAAAACATAAAACGTGCGGCGAACCGTGTTCCTCTGGCGAAAAGATGCGAATCTTATCTCCCTGCGCAGTTAAAAATTGGCGCAGCTTCGCTTGAATGGCACGATGGGTTTCATTTTCCTGAGGGGCGTTTTCCAACGATAGACGAAGTACTTTGGCTGTCGCAACAATTCCCGCTAGATTTTCGGTTGTGCTACGTAAGCCTTTCTCCTGTCCGCCACCATCAATTAACGGTTGGATATGACGATTAGCTTTCTTGTAAAGAATACCGACACCGCGCGGGCCATTAAATTTATGAGCCGAGAAACTCATTAAATCGACACGTTTATGGATCAGCGGCCAATCGAAACGGCCGACACTCTGTACGCCATCGACGTGGAAATGTATGGTTGGATAATCCTCAAGCACCTCGGCTAATTCTTCGATCGGCTGAATCGCACCTATCTCGTTATTAACAGCCATGACCGTAACGAGCACAGTTTCCGGTTTGATCGCTTGTTTTAAATCATCAGCACTCACGCGCCCCTCATCATCTACAGGTAGCGTGGTTACTTCAACCCCTTGTTGTTCCAAGTGATTGAGCGTTTCTCTCACTGACGGATGCTCGACAGCTGATGTGATGACATGCTGCCCTTTGTGTACTTTTTCGAGCAGCGTGCCTTTGATTGCCCAGTTATTTGATTCCGAGCCACCACTCGTAAAAAACACTTCCTGAGGCTCGCAGCCAAGCAATTCGGCCACCTGACGTCGCGCAGTTTCAAGCAGTTGGTGTGCGGCATCCCCCAAGCGATGGAGACTCGATGGGTTACCAAAATAGCGCGTCATCGTTTGTGTCATCGCTTGTGCAGCTTCATCAAATATCGGCGTGGTTGCACTGTTGTCAAAATATATCACAAAAAACCTCTTCTCTCAAAAATAAAAATGAGGCTGATTGTCAACCTCATTTTCAATCATTTGATTCTTATTTTATCACGAAATCCTAAAATCTAAAGATTTCCGCGTTTCTTGTCCTCATAGTACCAATCCGCAACATGCTGCGAAGCACCCGGCTCTACAGCATCGATCGCATCTGCGATTGTTTGATGGGCAGCTTGATAATCAAACTTATCATAATAATAATGATTGGCGTCCTGAATGGCCTGATTAATATCTGGATTCTCAGCGCGGAAACGATTCGCATACTGAATACAGTTTTCTGTCAGAATCGCATCATCCAAAATTGCTTCTGTTTGCTCGGCTAACGCATTCAGCTGATTGTCGATCTTCGTCATAATCTCTGTCATCGTGCGAATATCTAGCTTCACGCGGTTCATCTTGTGTTCAATATCCTCGATCATATCCTGCGTGTCGAAGAAAAGATCCAAGTAATCGTCCGATAATCCTGGTAAGTTGAAGCGTTCTATGCGACGCTGCATGTTGCGCAACTCGAGATCAGCTTCGTACAACTCATCACGCATTTCTTTCTCACGCGATTTAAGATGACTCATTGATGAAATGATATGCGACTGTCCTTTTTCCACCGAGGATAGGATATTGTATGCTTCTTCAATGCGTTTCTTCATCTCACTATAAGCAATCGTGCGCGCTGCCAATTGTTCATTGCTGCGCTCAATTTTTTGCTGTTCATTCTTAATTTCGCTCGAGAACTCGCGGATCTTGCCAACCTCATTGTCATGAAGTACATAACTCTGTGAAATCCGATCCGCTTCCAACTGGCTGTAGTGATTACTCTGTGAGACTTGATCGAATTGTTTCTGTAATTTGCCCTGATTTTTATCGACATAATCTCGCGCATTGATCTCATCTTCCATCATTTGGTACGTGTGATCAATTTGTGATTCGCAGACCTTCATCAAGTTCTTCGCTTCATTTAAGTCACCAGCCAGTACAGCATCATAGGCATTCTTAATATCTTGCGCTACTTTATCGATGCTTTCAGAGACATTCACGCCCTTTGGAAATTGGAATGTTTCTTCTTGCAGCCGCTGATAGCCCTGTTTGAGGTCCTGCAATTGCTCGTTATATTCATTATCAATCTTATCCAAGATATCCGGAATATGCGACATCATATTGTCCAACGCATCGATATCCTCGTTGATCTGATGTAATTCTTCATCTGCCCCGATGAAGTCACCATCATTCATCAGCGCATTATACTTGGTAAAATCGAGTTCAACATACGACAGATGCTTTTCTAACATATCAATCGCATCGCCATAAGCATAACCGTGCGCGAGTAACTGTTTGCGAATCGCCGCGTAACGCTCGTACGTTTTTTCGTAATATGCCTCGTTTTCACCTTCCAAAGCGAGGAGGTCGGTCAAGGCATCATTAATAGCGCGTACGTCGCTTTCAGTATCCTCGAGTAATTCCTCAGCATTATCGATTTCTTTACGGGCTTTTACCAAACTAAATTTATCGGCTTGATTCTGTGCTGAAACCAATGATGACTCAATCTCTGACAAGTTGTACTGTTTAACCGTCTGCCACTTTGCGCGCTGGGTATCATACAAGCGCCGCGTATTGCCAGACACATGTTTATTTTTAATTTGATACAGTTTATCCGGTACAGGAATCGCTAAAATCTCCTGTTTTTTATCGTCGAGTGCCTGGATATTCTCACCATAGCGATGCCCCAGATAATACAGCAGTCCATAGACGATGAGTACCAATATGATACCTATAATAAGCGCAATGATAATTGGCACGCTGAATCCTCCGTTCAATGTAAATTTATGTGGTCATCCATATAATCCCTACCATTTTATCACAAAGGATGACCGTTCGGGGAGTGAAATTCATCCCACCGACTAGTAGTTGAGGATCAACGTAGCAAGCTCCTCCGGCTTTAATCCTTTAATATAATGATCGAGATCGATAGCTGTTAGCTGATCAATTAATTTATCACGCTGCACGCTACAGCCGATAAGTGCTTCTTCCACATCAAATATTTCACCTTCACCGAAGAAATCACCAAAAATGCGGATGTGCTCAATCTTGCCGTGGTTAATATCAATACTGATGTCTACTGTCCCCGCATCGAAGCGCCCGTCATTATTGAAGGAATAGCGCGGTGATGCACCAAAATTCCAATCCCAGTTGCCGTATTTTTCGGCATATAATTGATCGATCGCCTCCCAATCCTCTGTAGTGAATTCATAACGCTTCGCATCTGCTAGATCGGAAACAGCGAGGAAGTGTTTCAACATCAATTCTTCGAACTCATCAACGGAAATTGCTTGATACTCTGGGGATAAATACTGACGAATTCCTCCGACACGTTTGCGAACAGATTTTACACCTTTAGAAGCAATCTTTTTGGCATTCGGTCGCAATGCGCTAGCCATCGTTTCACCGTCAATGTCCATCAGTAATGAATAGCCCGCGTATAAACGCCCTTTAATAATTGTTTGCGCTGACCCAGAAACTTTATGGCCCTCAATTTCCAAATCATTGCGCCCACGCTGTTGCACTTGCTGAGCACCTAACGCCTGAAGCCCCGAAATCGCCGGATCATAAATCCGCTTAAAATTCTCGCTCACTGTACCGGGATTAGAGAGAATAAAAATAAAATTAGCCTCTCCCATATCCATATAGATGGCGCCACCACCCGTATCGCGACGCACAATCGGAAGGTGATGAGTTTCCACATAATCCACATCGATCTCTTCGATAGTATTTTGAAATTTCCCAATTTGAACAGCGGGATCACATCGATACGGCATGATAATATCATCATCCAAAAAAATATTATTTAATACATACATTTGCGCTGCCATCTGCATGCCCATGTCGCGCACCATCTTACCATCACGCTTGATTTCTACCAGATACATTTTTAAGGCCTCCAATTCAATAATCTAATCATAGCATTGTATCCCTTTTCATCAAGCGAGTAATTAGCGGTTTTGGTTTTCAGCACCTCTTAGAATTAAAAAAAATTAATAATTTTCCCTTTTAATCATCAGAAAATCCATTGTGGCTACTTAATTCTTTAAACCACCGTCCAGATTTTTTGATTGTGCGCTTTTGTGTATCTAAATCTAACGCAACTAACCCATAGCGATTCTTATAGGCATTGAGCCAGGACCAGCAATCAATAAATGTCCACATCATGTACCCGTGGCAGTTAGCTCCTTCCTCAATAGCGCGGTGCAGCCATCTTAAATGGTCTTTTACAAAATCAATGCGATAGTCATCTTGAATTTCACCATTCTCAATAAATCTTTCCTCATTCTCCACACCCATTCCATTTTCAGTCAAAAGCCATGGAATGTTACCATAATTGTCCTTCAAATTTTCTGCGATATCATAAATGCCGCGTTCATAAATCTCCCAGCCACGGTAAGGATTTACTTTAGCAGTGGGCAGTGAAAATGGTTCGTAGTAATATGCAGGTGTAAATGGCGCTTCTGGATTAGGCATATACGTTGGAGCTTGCACACGTAAAGGCTGATAGTAATTAACGCCAAGAAAGTCAACCGTATTTTCCTTAATATCTATTAGTTCAGTAGGTGTTATCTCTGGTGAAACATTATGTGCTTTAGCAATAGCAATCAGTTCGTCCGGATAAACACCTTTTACTGAAGGATCTAAAAAACTTCTAGATTGAAACAAATCAGCTATTTGTGCCGCCTTTACATCTGCCTCTTGGGAGCTTCTTGGATAAGCCGGCGTTAAATTAATGATGATACCTATTTTTTTAGTCTTATCAATTTTATGCAATTCTTTAACGGCCTGTGAGCTTGCCAACTGAGTGTTGTAAGCGACTTGAAAAGCTTTCTTCGCATCAATGGTTCCAGGTAAGTGATAGAAATTAAAATAGCCCATTTCTACAGGGACAATAGGTTCATTAAAAGTTGTCCATTCATCTACCACATCGTTAAATAATTCAAAACATTTGCTAGCATATGTAACGTATGCTTTTACTGTATCTTTGTTTTCCCATCCACCATTTTTGTAAAGTGCATACGGTAGGTCAAAATGATACAAATTTACAATTAAATGTATACCTTTTTTATGTATTTTCTGGAAAACATTATGATAAAACGATACTGCTTCCGAATTAACTTTGCCAACGCCTTCTGGTATTAATCTTGACCATTGAATTGACGTCCGAAATACTGTTTGGCCGGTCGCTTCTAATGAGTCAATATCTTCTTCCCAATGTTTATAAAACGTCGACGCCTCTTCTGGCCCTACTTGATTAAAGAATTTTTCTGGTTCATTCTGATACCAATAATCCCAAATACTGTTTCCTTTACCATCATTTTCTGTTCTACCTTCAGTCTGTGGTCCAGATGTAGAGGTCCCCCACAAGAATCCTTCTGGAAATTGATACATAATAATCCTCCTATTTATCGAGTAGTATTTGTAATGCTAATTGACAAAAAGTCATATTGGCCCAACTAAACCAATCTCTAGTATATCGATTCGGATCATCGACGTGTACGCCTTCATGACACTGGCCCGTTTTCCCGTCAGTATCACAAATTAATGAAAGTCTATCTAACTTCACTTGAGTGTCTGGATAGGTTAGTCCTTCAATCAGTACACTGATCGGCCATACATAGTTTTCAGGCGTATGTTCACTGCCAACTCCTGATAAGACTTCCCCGGAATAGTAATAAGGATTTTTATTACTTAAGATAAAATCACGCGTATTCTGATAGTATGTATCTTCAAAGGATACTGAAGAAATTAATGGCAATGCCAATAGACTCGGTACATTAGCATCATCCATTAAAGAAAAATGTCCTAACCCATCTACTTCATAGGCATAACCTTTTTGTCCAGTCGGCAATGTCGTCAATGAATACTTACCTAATCCAACCTTCAAATCATTAATAATATGCTTTGATCTCTCTTTTAGAGAACGATCACTGATCTTTGGATATGTCTTTTCCAAAACATACAGCGCATAAAAATTATCAGGAATATGATAACCATACTTGCTTGCATTATCACTTGGTCGAAAACCATTCCAAATCAATCCCGTCTCTGCTATGGGTAGACCTCGACCCCCTTTACCATACAGCGTATCATTTTTGGGGGCATTCTCACGGATAAAGAAATAAGGTGATGTATTATGATGTTGCTCCGTTTCAAACACGTTAATGACCTCAGCATAAGCCTTCCAGAATAAATCATCAAAAACTGAATCATCGAGTACTTGAGATAATTTGATAGCTAGTAACACTGGGGCACATAGGGAATCTATTTCATACTTTCGTTCCCACACCCAATCTGAAACTGGAATATTACTTTGATCATCATCATCCCAATGCGCGCCATTCTCTGAAATATTAAATGCATTAGCATACGGATCAATGCAAAGGTATTTCAATTCACGATGCAGTACACCCCTTAGTATTGATGCAAGTGATGGAATATCATCAATCAATGAAACATATGGTAGCACTTGGAACGTGGCGTCTCTCAACCACATTGCGGGAATATCACCCGTTTTAACAAAGTATGTTCCATCTGCTAGTTTCTCGGTAGCTTTTTCTAAAGCATCCGGTAGCAACGCTTGAAATCTTTTTTGCAATCTTTGGTCTGGTAATGAGTGGTTGGCAGCCCATACTTTCAAATTATCGATCGCTATTTGCTGTTCATTAGTCATAAATTATCTCCTTTAAATCAAAAATACCTCGCAATCGTGCGAGGTACCTATTGATCAGCCACTATCTGAAATCAATTCCATACGTTCTAATTTCACCAGGTTTGAAGCTCGTTAAATCGTACTCAGCGATATGGCTATCAATTAACGACTTCTTATCATGGTTTAAGTTCATGGACCATAATGTTGCCTTCTGAGCAAAGTGTAGTTTCCCTGCTGAATGAACCGTACGTTTAGATGGATTATATACTCGCATGATACAGTTAACTTTATCAGACACACCAGTCACTAGAGAGACCACTAATTGGTCCGATTCGAACTCAAATAGCGGATAGTGCATAAGAGGACGCGATAATGAATTGATCATAAAGTAGCGCAAAGGATCGGTGAACCGATCAATGTTTTGATTCTGATAGAATAATCCATCTGTTACCAATGCATGATGAGCTTCCTGGAGAGCAACCGGGTTGAATGACTCTTCCAAACGTATCCCACCTGTCATTTCTCGCTTACCGATTAATTGACTATCAGGTGTTTCAACATAACGATTGACTAATCCTGATGCGTCACCTAAACGTCTTTTTAGATCTGGGCGTCCCAAATATCCCACAGACCGAAACATAGTGATTGCTAATTGCTCAAAATCACTACCAATTACTTCGCCAACTTTTTCACCGCAACCAATGAAACTAACACTATGCTGTTTATCATGGACATTTATGAAATGTAGAAATGGTCTAAGTGCTGTTGGTTCTTCAACATATCCGATTTCTTTCCAATCGTTCAGATGAACATCTTCAACTGGCCGTTCAATAATACCGAACGGTGTATCAGCAATACTATGCTCAGCATTAATTGGTGTATGGATTACTAACCGTAGACGATGATCATAGGCTGTATTATCAACATTCAATTTATATCCAATTGTACGATCGTCTTGTTTTAGCGTTAGACACAGTTGGTACGTTACTGTCGTATCTGCATGATGTTGCTTTCGGGAATCAAGGTTTCTCGGTAACTTCCAAGAGCCTTCGATTACTAACTGACTCTCCAGTTTTCCCGAAGTGATCGAAGCATGAGCATTTTCGAAATTCAAACCAATGATCCAATCTTCATATGCAGGTGAAAAGTCATAATTATCTCCTTCATCGCCGCCATCTTCAAATGTTAAGAAATTATCATAAGTAGTATTTGTCTGCTTATCATAAGCTACTAACTTTTCATGAGTAAAGCTAAGTTTATAATAATCATTCTCAATGACTTCCACTTTGGACATTTCATAACCACCATCACCAGTTTCATCAATTGAAAAGCCTACCCAATCTAATGCAGGAATCATCGCTCTAACAGCAATGGTCGTCCGATAGTACGGTAATGCTTCTTGTTCCTCGGCATTATGGCGAAGCGTTGCCGCGTCCTCTTCAGATTGCGTAAGCAACTGATATGGAACTTCTCTTCCTTCTTCATCTAACAGTCTAAATGTTTTTGACTTTGTTGACAGTCGGAATGTCCATACTCTATCGCAATCTTCAGGAAGCGTGTTAAAACCTACAATATCAAACGACTTCTCTACACCAGATGTTAATTTTCGCAGTAAATAATCACGAAGACTCTCCGCTAATTGCAATGCAACTTGTCCGCGATGATAAATATCGTCATTAGTCACATCAGAGTTGCAACCACCTGAAGAATCATGTGCTTGTCCTCTAGCAATAGTTTCCCAAATTTCAGAAACGATGCCTGACTCTGTTTCAATTCCTTGATTTTTAGCAATAGCCATTAATGGCTCAACAACAAATGTTGTTAGATTTTCTAACTGATCATACAGTTTCTTCAAATCTGAACGTGATGAGTAGATACCTCGATGAATCTTTGAGAACGATGGATCAACAAATTCCCCTGAGAACGTTGGCAAGTCATTTTCTTTCCGTAGATTTTGGAAAAAAGCGGGATAGTTACTCTCCAGCAGGTTATACGGCAAATTACTATCATTTACCTTAGTAATTTGCTCTTTTAAATTGAAATCAACGGGACGCTGATCGCCCCCAACAGGAAGAACATGAACATTTGAATCAGTATCTGTTGTAATACGCTCGAGCATCGGCTTCGGATCATCGGATTCTACTAAATCAGTTCCTGCATAGTAGCCATTTTGAATGTTTGCTACCAAAACCTTTGAATCATCATCACTTGTCCAATAGAAATAGCGTGCATCCTTCTCTTTCGGTCGTCCACGCCAGAAAAGGGCATTTTCAATACCAAAACCGTTATAAATTTTTGGCATGTCCTGTCCCTGACCAAATGAGTCCGGAAGATAACCAACCATCATCGTATCGCCGAGAGCCTGAGATGTTGAAAATCCTAATTGCAAGTTGTGTACAATAGATTCTCCAGAAGTTACCATCTCATCAATTTGTGTATACCATGGGCCAACAAAAAGTCTTCCTTCCTTAACAAACTTTTTAATAATTGGCTCCTTATCTGGATGCGTCTCTAAATAGTCATCAACGATCGCCATAGCCCCATCTAGTAAATAATAATTTAATTTATCAGTTTCCAATGCGTCCAAGACTTCTTGCATATGATACGCAAATTGCACGCGAGCATGTTGACGTGTAAAGTACCACTCAAAATCCCAATGCGTATGTGCAATAACATGTACCTGATTCAAAAGGTATTCTCCTTTCTTTAATTCATAAAAATGCTTATTCGAGTATATGATAATGTTTTTATATAGGGTATATTTTCAAATTCCAGTTTTTTCATAGAATGAAAATATTTTAATCAGTGATTATTTAATAGATTGCTACGCTCTGATTAAAATGATAAAAGAAACGATGCATCTACTGCATCGCTTCCATAAATTTCAAGCACATTTCGGATAGATAGTATTATACAATTGCTTCACCAGTTTGATTCTCTTCAGCAACCTGTTCTGCTTGGACTTCGCGTTCATTACGCAAATGAATCATAACAAATGGTGCATAGAGGAATACATCCAATACGACTAAGACTGCTGTTAATACAACTGGGCTCAAGTGGAAAGCACCTAATACCCAGGTACTAATAAAGATTGGTTCATTACCTGCGTTTTGGACAACTAGTGGAACTACCCAACCAATCTTGGTTACAATATATGCGATTACTGCGTTAGCAATTGGCACAACAATCCACGGAATTAACATAATTGGGTTTAAAACGATTGGTAACCCAAAGATGATTGGCTCATTAATCCCAAAACATCCCGGAATTAAACCTAATTTTGCAACTTCCCGCTCTTTATCACCTTTACGAGTCAGAATTAACATAGCAATTAGTAATCCAAACGTTGCACCTGAACCACCGATCATAGCATAAACGTTAGTCATGGTATTAGGAGCAATTGTGATACCAGCAAAACTCTGCGTTTCAGCAAATTTCGAAACATTTTCTAGGAAGAGTGGTAACCAGAAGGCTCCGACAACACCCCATACAATGTTGAAACCGTGAAGTCCAAGGAACCAAAGAATCTGTTCTGCTAAAATAACAACAATAATAGCTGGTAACCCGGTACCAACGGAGGTAAGTGGTGTAATTAGGAATGTTTGAACTAATTCACTCAAAGATGCGAAGCCCATTGCTTCAATAGCAATTCTTACAACACCGAAGATTAATAACACACCAGTCATTGGAATTAAAGCAAAGAATGAATCAAACACGTTTTGTGGAACACTATCTGGCATCTTAATCGTTAATTTGGTACGGCTAAATAAGGAGAATAGATATACAGAAACCATACCGATAACTAATCCAGTAAACATACCCTCGTAATTGAAGAATGATGGTGCAAAACCTTCAACTGCTTCCACACTCGGATCAGAAAAATTGACATTGTTTGGTACCATTACAAAGTAAGCAGCCAACGCTAGTAATGTTGCGATGATTTTATTCATGTTTTTATTTTCTGGTCGTTGACTTAATTCATTAGCATAAGAATAAGCACTTGATAGTACAACAATAATTCCAATAATTCCTAAGGTGGCTAACCCCAGATTACTAAAGAGGTTCGATACTTTTTCTAAGAATCCCCCTTCCCAGCCTTGGTTCGCAATCAATGCATTCAACTGCATCGAAATCAGGTTTGAGAATGACCCGATAACAGTGAATGGAATTGTTCGAACAAAGGCATTCTTAATTGCTTGCAACACCGAATTTCCTTGAACCCAAGTTGCTGCTTTTAGCAATGGTTCTTGCATCGCATCAACATTAAAATTCATGGTTAACATTCCTTTCTATACAATAGCGCTTACAAATTGATTAAAAAAATTTTCAGTATTAACTCATTTCTGATGTAAATATCGATAAGCTGCACCAATAAGATTGGCATCGTTAGCGTATTTAGCAGCTTTAACCACAGGTACCACTTGAGTCTCTTCCGGATAATCATCAATAATCTCTAAAATTGACTGGTTGAGCGCATCAATAAATTGCGGATTTCTAGAAGCACCGCCGCCAATTATGAATGCCTCCGGATCAATCGTATATTGTAAATTAAAAATAGTTTGAGCCAACGACCGATACATTTTCCCTGTTTCGGCAATGGCGATTTCATCGCCCATTCTCACATCATTAAGTAGTTTCTCACCGGTTATCATTTTTCCAGTTTGCTGTGCATAACGCTCTGTCGCGTGAAAAACTGTTGCACGCTGACTTAACAATTGATTGGTTGAATCAATCATATAGCCAAATTCTCCAGCCATCGAATGCGCACCTGGAATAATTTGGCGATTAAGTACTATTGCTCCGCCAACACCGGTTCCAATAACAATAAATACAATATTAGACAGCGATTCTGCAGAACCACTAGCAACTTCGGCTAGCGCCGCACAATTTGCATCATTTTCAATAGAGACTGGGAGCTTTAATCTTTCCTCGAGAGCCTGTCGAATTGGAAATTGATGAATATATGGGACAGCACTGATTCCACCAATGATACCAGTAGACGCTTGATACGTTCCAGGCATACTGAATGCAACGCCTTTTAGGGTGCAGTCTCTAGAAATCTCAGATACTATATCTGAGACTACATTATAAAAATCCTCCAACGTATCCGGTGTAGGTACCTGTTGCTGATCGGTGAGTTTCTGATCAGTAACGTTATATTTACCATATTTGATTGCTGTACCACCGACATCAATAACTGCTAATACAGTCATTCTGTTCACCGATTTCTATTCTTTATCGTCTAATTTCTTATACAGTTCTACAATTTCTTTGGCAAGATCTTTAAAAGCAACACCCGTCATTAAATGATCCTGAGCATGCACCATCAATAATGATACTGCCTCTGAGTTGCCTTGAGCCTCCTCAGCGAGCATCTTGCTTTGCTTATGGTGGGCTTCCAACAAAGAATCTTCGGCAGCCTTTATCTTCTGATTTGCCAAGTCAAAATCGCCGTCTTTTGCAGCCTGTATGGCTTCCATCGAAGAACTCTTTCCATCGCCACCGTAGATAATCAGGCTCATAATGTCCTGAAGCTTATCTTCATCCAATGTCTATTACCCTTTCATCAATTCATCCGCATAAGCTAATACATTATCACCTTTCATCATCCCATAATCGGAAATTGGAATAACACCTACTGGGATGCCTTTAGGTTCTAGTTTTGCTTTAAAATCCTTCTCCATGAAGCGTACCTGAGGACCTAAAAGCAAGACATCTACATCTTCACTTTCAATACGTTCATCCGCTTCAGCAGCTGCAACAGCAAAAATTTTAGCATCAACCCCCTGCTCCTCTGCTGCTTTCCGCATTTTGGATACTAACATACTCGTGCTCATTCCTGCGGCACAAGCCAACATAATGACTTTTTCAGCCATAATAAATTATCTCCCTTCAGCACTTTATAAAGTACTAACTGTTTCATCGCAAATAAAGCCCCAACAAGAACACAAAGCGTCAAGTTGCAACCTTCGACAACGCATATTGTAATTGAAAACGTTTTATTTTTCAAGCCCTTGTGTGTTTGACTTCACTTATCCTAGCCTCCTCAGCTAAGTATAAACATCCGGTAATCCCTGCATCATCACCTAATGCTGGTGTAACAATGTATGTATCAATTGGAGGAATTTTTGAATACCCATTTAATTTTTCAATCACTTTGTGCCTTATTTTTTGTAGTAAACCTGGCTGTTTCATAACACCACCACTTAGAATGATTCGTTCTGGTGATAGTGTTAAGCTAAATGTTACGCATGCTTGTGCGATATAATCAGCTACGTATGTCCAATTAGGATCTTCTATATCCAATTCATTACCTGATTTCCCTGTTCTAACCTTAATAGCGCTTCCACTGGCTAGACCTTCAAGGCACTGATCCTTATGATAAGGACACCAGCCATCTGTTCGGTCCTCGGCATCCTTAGTAATTAAAATGTGACCCATTTCCGGATGTGTATAACCTCCCAGTATATGGTCATTCACAATATAGCCCCCACCAACACCAGTGCCAATTGTTAAATATAAACATGAATTTAGTTCCGATGCAGCACCTGTTTGATATTCTCCATACGCTGCAACATTGACATCAGTGGTCCACACAACGGGTATATCAAAAGCACCTTTTATCGCACCTAAAAAATTATAATCTTTCCATGCTAATTTCGGTGTTGAAGTGATATAACCGTACGTCTCAGAATCTTTATTCACATCTATTGGTCCAAAAGACCCAATGCCTATACTTTCAATCGGATATTGATTAAAAAAATCAGTCACCTTTTTAATAGTTTCGTCGGGGTCTGTCGTAGGAAATTGAATTCTTTTAATAATCTTTCCTTCCTCCCCACCAACTGCACAAACAAATTTTGTACCGCCTGCTTCAACTGCGCCATACATATTGAATACTCCTTTACTTTAATTCTTGCGCTTTACGACGTTTCAAACCGAAAATACTACCAATGCCAACAAATATAATTCCCAATAATATATTATTAGTCGTTCCTGTTTGTGGAAGTCGTGTCTTGACTGATGATAATTTTGTAATCTCGTTAGCAGAACTGGATAAGTTATGATCAACTTCTCCTGCTTCTTGGCTACTGTTAGACAATAGTCCTATGCCGTTAGTATTCTGAAAGTTAGTACTTAATACATTAAGATTCTTGTAAGCGCCATCGTTCCCTATTTCAGATCGATCAGTCTGTAACCCCTCAAAATGATTCTTTTCTGTAAGATTATTTACTCCATTATTCTGGATACCATTTACCTCATTTTCATCATCTAAAATTGGATATTTATCTGGATCATTATTATCATCTGGTTCTTCATCTGACATAGTTTCCTTCCCGTAAATTAATGCCAAAACATTGCTAGCTGATTTTCCTTTCTCTGCGGTCTGGTAGAACACATAATATTGATCCTGAGGAAGTTCAATATCCATAAAGATTGCATTTCCTTCCTTATCTACTGTAGTAGACGCAATAGGTAATGCTAAGCGATTATTTTCTTTATCAAATTGTCGATAAAGCGTTACCTTACTCCCAGGTATCCCGTTTGTTAAGCGAACCGCATAGTGATTAGCATTCGACAATGGTATGATTGTTTGACCGACCATTGGTAAATTGCGTGTTTCATTATTAATAGTTTCATACATCTTCCAATTATAAATGCGTACACCACCCCACGGAGATCCGTTATCAGCCTGAAGAATATTAAGTTTCCATCGTTTAGCCGTAACTGGCTGGTCTAATACAATATCGGTAGTATCCGCATGATTATCTCTAACTTCCGAAGCCACAACCCATTTCCCCTGAAGCTCATCATAATACTCTAAGTTAAAGTCTTTCGTATTCATCAGTTTCTTTTCAACATCTTCACCACCTGCACCAGCGTGATCGATATGATATTGAACAACTGTCACTGGTTCATCGAATGTCACAATTGCTTGTGCAGATGAACCGCCATAGAACCATTTATCCGACGTTCCTGTAATTGTTCCTGTCAGCATATTTTCTGGCATTTCAGCATTTTCTCCACGATCTGCTTCAATAGCGTTTACTCTTTTCATAATATTTTCAGGTTCCGATTGTGGCTGGGTCGTTGCTGATGTTGGGATTCCCCAATGGAAATTAAATAATGTTGGTTCAGAACGTGTTCCTTCTTTTCCAATCGCTATTACCGCTAATCTCTGATCATTGCCTTTCTCAGTGTCACCGCGAGTAATAAATGGCAAATAGATATTAGGTTCTGAGGCCCCATTAATGAATTGCCACTGGCCGTTATTTTCTTGATATACTTCGTAAGTGGTCGCATTCTTTACTGGATTTACCGAGATAATAGCCTCCGCTTCCTGGGCATTGAATAATCGTTGATCTATAATTTCTACGCTTTCTGGAGCGAATATATCTTTTGAATCATTAGATTTAATTGCCAACTGACCAAGGTGCAATGCATAATCTCTAACAGCAGTATCTGATTTTATACGGACTTTTAATGCATAAACCATTTGTCCTTTCAGTGGCGCAAGTGAGATAGTAGATGTTTGCCAGCCCTTTCCAGGCATTAAATCAAAATATATCATTTTATCCTCAGAATAGTCAGGGCTCGTTGCAACACCTATCGATATTGGCACTTCAACATTGGATTGATACGTTAATTCTAAAATTGTATTTTTCTGGGGAATAAAATGTGTTGCGTATAACATAATGTCACTTATGGCATTATTCTCAAGATTACCTGAAAATTTTAGGGAATTTCCTCCATTATACGCAGTCTCAAAATCGTAAGCCCCTGATAATGTTGCATTTTTATTAGCTATCCAATAACGCCAAGTAGGCATAACTGTTTGTATACCTCTCGAAGCCCATGCACGGTCCGAATTTTTCTTACCATCAACAAACCAGTAGTTTCCGTGCCCAGGATTAAATGTTGTAAAGAATTCGGGCTGATTAATAACTGTTTTATCAACGACAAATCGCGAAATGCCCGACCATTCATCGTCATGAGTCCCATCCTCTTTAATTGGGTTGCCTGTATGACCTGTCCAAAAGATATCTTCCTGGGTATGGTAATCTACACCATCTGAAGCAAAACCACGTACAGAATCTGGTACGAATAATCCCAGCGAAACTTTCAGTTTTCCATTTTCATCTACAATTAGAGATGTTTTTTGATTGGTTTGATATGCACCACCCTTCTGTAACTCCAGCCCGGCATATGCATCGAAAGGACTGCGGTTCGCATCCTGCATTGCTTTCACTGTACCGTCAATTTTATCCTTTGATAACCAATCAAAATTCATAAAGAACTCGTCGACTACTGATTGATTATTGTCACTAGCTTCCACAAAATGGTTATTTGATTCGTTTACACCATTAATATAGGATCGGAAACCAGAATTGGTCATTGAATCATACCAAGCAAATTCAATAGGCTTGTCTTTTTCTTTTCCCAAACGCTTGGCATCTGTCATAAATGCTATAAAATCATCTGCATAATTTTTACCATTGCCGTATGGGACAACTGTTTCTTGGTTGATAAAGTAGCCGTCAAATCCATAAAACTCAGCAATGTCCACAAGTTTCTTTGCAGCTTTGAAGTGTCCATCTGTGTCTCGTTCTAAAAATTTGTTAACAATCTCGACATCTTTATCCTCATCGGACCATTTGAAAAATATTGTTCCATAAATTGGTACACCATTTTTGTGGGCGGCATCAATCATATCTACGGGTGGAACAACTTGTTCCCACGCAACCATTTGATCTAAGTACTGCCAGTAGTCGAACGCATACGTATTCATACCATCTTTGTTACCTCCGACTGCCGAATATCCATCTGAGTTTGTATTCAAATAGGCCAGTGATATCACTTTCGCATCCGAGCTACTTACACTATTAATTGATGAACCCTTAGACCGTTTTACTAATGGCACCGTACTGCGATAGATATCCTCTGATTTACCTGTTAGTTGCTCCCAATCTGTTATATTTTCTGGTGTAATATCGGGACCTTTAGGAATAATGCTCAACGGTTGTTCATTGTCAGAATAATCGCTAAAGATATCTTCATCATTATCATGCATACTATTATCCATCGCACCAATTACTTCTTCATCAGACAGTTTTTCTTGTACCTCAGCATCATCGGGTACCATCGAAGAAGTATCCGGATACGAATTAATATCATAATTAGTCAATTGATGATTATTAGACTCAAACCCTATATCATTTTCCTCAGCCTGAACGACCTGTGCATGCCCTATCGCCATCATTGCTAATGAACTTCCTACAATAACCCGCCATTTAAATGTTTTATTTTTCATTATTATCTCCTCCCCACTTTTTAATTAAAACTTTTGAAGCGGTTTCATTTTATACCTCAACAAAAATAATTTCAAATCTATCAATAGTTTTTTATCACGTAATGTTTAATATGATGATTGACTTATCTCTCTGTCATTGCTATGATGATAAGCGTGTAAAATAATGCAGCGGAGTTGAAGCAAGCTCGTCAACAGTCTACCCACAAGTGGTGAAGCTAGTACCCGCGGCTGCATCTGGGGAACGTTACGGTAGAACTGCACGAATGCGATCAGCTCGTTATTATTTTACTCCAAACTATATTTATGGAGGAAGATGTACATGTCACGTTACACAGGTTCAACTTGGAAAAAATCACGTCGTTACGGCGTATCAATCTCTGGTACTGGTAAGGAATTATCTAACCGTCCTTACGCACCAGGTCAGCACGGTCCAAACCAACGTCGCAAGAGCTTAAGCGAATACGGTTTGCAATTACAGGAGAAACAGAAATTACGTTTCATCTATGGGATGAATGAAAAACAATTCCACACATTGTTCAACAAGGCAGCTAAGATGACTGAAGGAACAATCGGTGAGAACTTCTTGATCTTACTTGAACAACGTTTAGACAACGTTGTATTCCGTTTAGGTTTAGCATCTACGCGCCCTCAAGCACGTCAGTTAGTTAACCACGGTCACATCTTAGTTAATGGTAAACGTGTGGATATTCCTTCTTACCACGTTGAGGTTGGTCAAGTGATCAGCGTTCGTGAAAAATCGAAGAACTTACAAATCATCAAAGATTCTGTTGAAGGTTTGTACGGACACGTTCCTTATGTTCAGTTCGATGAAGAAAAATTAGAAGGTTCGCTCAGTCGTTTACCACAACGTGATGAAATGAACCAAGAAATTGACGAATCCTTGGTCGTTGAATACTACAACCAAGTATAATCTTCATTTTCTCTTTTCTATATACGAAAGGAACCGGCAATGCCGGTTCCTTTTTTTATATGGACGATTTTAAATGTGATTTCAATCGAATGCAGAGAAAGGCACCAATCATTGTGGCTATAAGCACAAGCCACCCTGAGAGCGAAAAATTCGTAATTGGCGTGAATAAGGCACCCGCATTACAGCCATTCGCGAGCCGCGTGCCGACCCCCATCACAATGCCACCCAGGGCATATATCGGTACATCTTGCCAGCGAATATGCAAACCCGAGCGAAATGTTTTGAAGAAACGCCCCGCTGTTAAGAAATAAATCACAGCACCAACCAATGTCCCGATATTCTGTACACTACCTGCATCACGGAGTAAAGGCTCGGTAAAGAATGAAATACTTTTATGTGCGTAGCCTGCCACAAGCTCCGGTGACACGCCGAGATGAATTAGTGCTTTCCCAAACCAAATGCCGTACGGCGACGCAGCTTGCCACCCACTATGTGTTGTCCACATCATGACACTGCACACAACAGCTAGCAGGATGGCACCTAGCGTTAGTGACCACTCGGCTTGAAATAGGCGATAATATGTCGAAAGCGATGGATCAGCTTGTTCATCCTTCTTTAGGCTAAACCATTGCTTTATACTATGCCACGATATTTTCTGGCGACAGTACCATAATGTCCAAATCGCAAAGATAATGCACAATACGGCTGTAATGATGAGACCGCCGATATAACCCCTGCCTGCTGTCCGGAACCAATCAGGAAAATAAACGCCCTGACGGATGGTGCTGGACTGTAGCCACGTCTGCTTGACGAGTGGCGTATCCTCAAGCGGAAAAGCGAACCAGATACCTAATCCAAAAAATACCAGTGCAATCAGTGCATCGATAAAATGCGTCGCTAGTTTCATCAGAATGGTCATTGAACAAAAGCTAGTTAAACTCATCCCAAAACCAAAAAGCAGTCCACCAAACAATAAGCCACCGTTAATCGGATGAATCAGCAGCTGCCACTCACCGGGCACGAACATGACCACTGGCATAGTACCGATTGTCGCTAACAAGCATAACAGCAACACATTCAAAAACATGCTTGGATTTTTACTTCGATAAGTATTCGGTACGATCCCCGCAAAGCCGATACCTGAACGACTGATGATATATCCTAGAGCAATGCCCAGCAGTAATCGCCAGTATATGCCCCTGTCGTTAAATCCCAGTGCCCCACCGATCAACAGAAGTAATAGTAATGCCCAGCCTAAGCCCTGTTCAATTCTCGCAGCCATAACATCATCTCGATTACTGCAATACGGTTAGAAACTTACGAATGACTGACGCGCCGACTTTGCCTGTTTCGGCGACGAACTGATCGAATAATACATCGGCATCCTGAGATGCGGTGTCGGAAATCACACGGACACATAAAAATGGTAACTGCATACGATAGCAGACTTGCCCGATCGCTGTCGATTCCATTTCCACACATTCAGCATCTTCAAAGTTTTCACGCATCGCTTTGACTTTCTCCGGATCAGCAATAAAACTATCGCCACTTAAGATGGTTCCGGTCACGACAGTTGCTTCCGGTACTTCGTCCAGAATTGCATTTTTTAAAGATTCTTGGTACGTGGTAGCATTCGGGTAACGCTCGGGCATGCCGTCCACCTGTCCTAAGGCATTTCCAAAGGCTGTTGCATCGACATCGTGATATTGGGTATGCATTGCAATCACAACATCCCCCACTTTTAGATCGGGATCCACAGCTCCAGCCGTACCGTTATTGATGACGAGATCTGGCTGCATCGTTCCTAATAATGTCGCCGTCATAGCCGCATTGACCTTACCGACACCGCATTTCGCAATGATAATGTCATGCGTTTGGTAGGTTCCCTGCCAGTACGCAATCCCGTAAGCTTCATGGGCTTCAAGGTGATCGATGTGTGTCAGATAATTATCGAGTTCTTTTTGTAGTGCCGAGATAATCGCAATTTTCATTCCAGTATGCGCTCCTTAGAAATACAGTGCTACAATCGTTAACAAAATAATACCGATAATGAGTACAACGATCCCAACCGTTAAATAGCGGTCGAGCTTGCCACGCTTAATCTGCCAGAACGACTGATCATTAATCTGTGAATTAGTTTTAGGGGTATTCACACGTGGCGTGGCCTTAGCTTTTGATACTTGCGGTAGGCTTCTCGCATGCGACGTGCGCGCAGTCTGTTTCGACAATGCCTTGCGCGCATTAGCTTGTGGTGCTGTGCGACGCTTCGGCTGTTCCCTCTGTACAGCCTCATCATTTAGCGAAAACATCCGCGTGGTCTGACTGTACATAGTATCTTCTTGCGTCTCATCATTGGCGTTTTTACTCCGATGATTTTTCCCTTGCTCATCCTGCCAACCTAAAACATTACCTAGTCGATTTTCTAAGCGCTCGCGATCTTTGCGTCGACGGTATGATTCACGCGTTTGCGGTTTTTTGTTCGGTTCGTTACTCACCGATGAACCTCCTCTATTACTGTAAATATTGTCTCATATAGGATACCGCATAAATAGTCTTTGCGTCACAAATTTCACCAGATTTGATGGCTTCCTCACATTCATCGCCTGTAAGCCATACTGTCTCCAAATGTTCATCCGCATCCTGAGCCTTAGGATTCGCCACATGATGTAAGCCCTTTGCTGTATAGAGCTGCAAGTATTCATCGAGATAACCCGGTGAGGCATAAAAACCGACGAGACGTTCCCAGTGATCAGCGGACAATTGTACTTCCTCTTCGAACTCGCGCTTCGCAGCCACATCCCAGTCCTCATCTGGATCAACCAGACCAGCAGGAATTTCTAGTATTGCTTTTTCGATGGCTTTGCGATACTGTCGCACCATTGCGATCTTTCCCTCATTAATCGCGATAATTGCTACTGCTGGTCCGTGGCGAATGATCTCCCGTTGACTCAAATTGCCATTCTGTAATTTAACGTCATGTTTCTCCAGTGTGAGCAGGTTGCCTTCGAATATTGTCTCTTTACTGACAGTTTTTTCACCAAATTCCATGTAATCTCCTCTTTCAAAAAAGCGAAGGATTATCCTTCGCTTTACTGTTTGCACAATTATTGAACATTACTGAGCGATGGTATAACGCCAACCCCCACTGATCCGAGACCAGTATATACACCAATAACTGGTGTAATATAGCCTTTACGAAGATCTAATCGTTTAACCTTCTCATCAATTAAACCGAGAACTGATTCATATTTATCTGGTGCATCCCCGTGACCAACAATAACGTGCACATCATTTTTAAATTTCTCGGCACGTTCTTGCGCCAGCTCAGCGACACGCTTTAATGCGCGATTGACGGTACGGATTTTCTCCATAATGACGATTTCACCCTTTTCGTTAATCGTCAGAATTGGGCAGATCTTTAAGGCTTTACCGAGTAACTTCACTGGTGTGCTCAAACGACCAGTTTTAGCGAGGTAGTCGAGATTATCCGCAATCACATAAACGCGCGTGTGATCGATTGCCCATTTCATCTTGTGATCAATTTCTTCCGCTTCGACGCCTGCATCGATTAACTCCAAGGCTTGTTGTACAAAACGTTCATTGATGTAACAAACCGCATGCGTATCGTAAACATACGTTTTAATGCCTCTTTCTTCCATCTCGTTCGCAATCATGTGGGCCGTTTGATTGGCACCACTCAATGCACCCGGCATTGTGAAGAAGAATACCGTATCGTAACCTTCTGCTTCCAACTGATCATAAATATCATAATATTGATTCAAACTGGGTTGAGACGTTTTTGGAATACCAGGTTCGGTATGTAATTTCTCGTAAAATTTACGGATGGATGGCTCATCATTGCTGTCGGGCATCTCAGTGCCATCTGTGAAACGGACACTAAAAGTCACTTCAAACACATTAGGCAGCTGAGCGATCTCTTCACTAAGTGTCGCGGTACTATCAGTAATAACCGCAGCTTTCATGTGCATCTTCCTTTCTGAACACAATGTGTCCAAGCTTTTGCTAGTGCTATTTTATCAAAAGTTATCGTCAATGATTAATATTAGCGCTAAATTTCAGGGACTTTTAATATTTTACCAGTTATTTCATCACACGCTGTAGATTAACGGCTTGCCATCCCTTTTCACCGCGTGCAATCTCAAAAGCGACTGATTGGCCAGGACATACTGTATTGAAGTCCGATAGTTCCACCGCACGACGATGAAAGAAGAGTTCATGGTCGGTTGTCTCCGTTTGATAGCTGATATAACCATAGCCCTTATGCTCATCATAGCGTTGAATAGTACCTTCTAACATTTTAGTCCTCCGATGCTAAAGCTTCGGGAAAATCATTGATGACGATTTCCGCACAGCGCGCACATAATGTCGGGGCTTCGTCGATGGTACCTACAGACGGCAATGTTTGGCGACAGCGCTCGCAGACTTCGCCTTCCGCTGGCGAGACGACTAATTTGAATCCTTCATATGCATAAGCATCTTCCGGTGCTTCCGACAGCGATTTGATCTCCAACTGAGACACAATCAAGTAAGTCGACAATTTAGCACCGACCTGTTCAAGCATTTTCTGCGTGTCGTCATCCGCATAAATCGTTAATTTCGCGGATAACGATTTCCCGATGATCTTCTGGTCACGTGCCTCTTCTAACACTTTATTGACTTTCTGACGGAATGCTAGGAATTCCGGCCACAGCGTGTAAAGCTCTTCATGATTTGAATAGTTGGCCTTTTCTGGGAAATTCGCAAGCTGGACGTAGTCTTCCGGTTCTTTGAGATATTGCCAGATTTCTTCGGTCGTGTGTACCAAAATCGGTGTCAAAAGAATCGTCAAATCATGTGTTGTCTTGTACATGACTGTCTGCATATTACGACGTGCGGGATCATCTTTGCGTTCGATATAGATGACATCTTTCGAGTAGTCGATATAGAAACTAGACATCGTCAATGTCAAGAAGTTCAAGATACTGTGCAATACCGTATTGAAATCATAGTTATTGTACGCATCAATAACTTCTTGATCTATGCGATCCAATTCATTCAAAATGAATTGATCAATCGGCTCTAGATCCTCGTAAGCTACCGCGTGTTGATCCGGGTCGAAGTCTGAGATATTGCTCAACATGAAACGCATCGTATTGCGGATCTTGCGGTAGGATTCAGCAACCTGACTCAAAATCTCATCGGAAATACGCACATCATATTGCGTATCAACGGATGCTACCCAGAGACGTAAAATATCTGCCCCCCGCTGCTGAGAAACATCGTTCGGCGATACAGTATTTCCGATCGATTTACTCATCTTGCGGCCTTCACCGTCGTTCACAAATCCTTGTGAAAGAACCTGGCGATACGGTGCCTGATTATTAACAGCGACTGACGTCAATAAACTCGAGTTGAACCAGCCACGGTACTGATCGGAGCCTTCGAGGTAGAGATCGGCAGGGAATGACAGATTATCACGCGTCCCCATCACGCCTGCGTGCGACGAACCGGAATCGAACCAAACGTCCATGATATCCGTTTCTCTGGTAAATTGACCGTTTGGCGATGCTGGATGGGTGAAACCTTCTGGTAATAAATCCTTCGCCTCGCGTTCAAACCATACATTTGATCCGTATTCTTCGAAGAGGTCAGCGACATGATTGATCGTTTCCGAAGTCATAATCGGCGTGCCGTCCTCTGCGTAGAAAATTGGTAACGGCACACCCCATACGCGCTGACGGGAGATTACCCAGTCACCGCGATCTTTAATCATATTGTAGATGCGACGTTGGCCAGATGGGTGCCACCAGTGTACTTCATTATTGATGACGTCGAGTGTCCGCTCACGAATTTTATCGACAGAACAGAACCATTGCGGTGTTGCACGGAAAATTACTGGTTTCTTGGTCCGCCAGTCATGTGGATAGCTGTGGATAAATTTATCTTCACGCAGCAGCGCACCTTTTTCTTTCAGTAATTCTAATGATTTCTGATTACCCTCTTCGTAGAATAACCCTTCGAAGCCCGGTGCTTCATCGGTATAGCGTCCTTGCGCATCGATTGGGGATAGGATCGGCAAATCGTATTCGACACCGATCTTGTAGTCATCGTCCCCGTGACCCGGTGCCGTGTGTACTAAACCAGTACCATCTTCAGCAGTGACGTGGCGTCCGCACATCACTAATGAGTCACGATCGTAGAATGGGTGTTTCGCTACCATACGATCCATTTCACGTCCGAAGAGATGCTGCGTCACTTCATAATTTTCCCAGCCTAATGTTTCGCTCACTTTTTCAAGCAATTCGGATGCAACAACGTAATGATGACCATCGACCGCAACAACACTGTAATCGAAGTCAGGATGTACGGAAATCCCTAAGTTGGAAGGGAGCGTCCACGGGGTCGTTGTCCAGATGATGAGTTCGCTATCTTCAGGGAGGATACCTTTACCATCTTTGATTGGGAAAGCCACATAGATGGCGTAAGATTCAACATCTTTATATTCAACTTCTGCTTCGGCCAAGGTTGATTCACTCGACGGCGACCAGTAGACTGGCTTGTTTCCTTGATAAATCAAACCGGCTTCAACCATTTTGCCGAAGACGCGTACTTCCTGCGCTTCAAATTCTTTATCGAGGGAGAGATAAGGGTGTTCCCATTCCCCCGCTACACCCAAGCGTTTAAAGTCTTCACGCTGTTGCTGGACTTGCTTCTGCGCATAATCCGCACAGATCTTACGGAATTCAGCAATCGACATTTTCTTGCGATCTACCCCAGAATTGGTCACAGCTTGTTCAATTGGCAAACCGTGCGTATCCCATCCCGGAATGTACGGCGCATAATACCCCTGCATCGCTTTCGAACGCACGATGATATCCTTGGAAATTTTATTCATCGCATGCCCGATGTGAATATTCCCGTTAGCGTACGGTGGGCCATCGTGTAGGATAAATGTATCATGGCCTTCATTCTGTTTGAGGCGCTGTTCGTAGACTTTATTTTCTTCCCATTCTTTTTGACGTTCCGGCTCTTTTGTCGGTAATTTCCCACGCATCGGGAATTTTGTTTTTCCCAGATTGAGGGTTTCTTTCATCTTCATGGTCGTCATCCTTCCTAAATAAAAAGATCTCATCCGACAAGGGACGAGATCTCCGTGGTACCACCCATAATTTACAATTCAAGCATTGCCTCTTTGCGTTAACGCCGCCAACGTCAGCACTTACTCAATGTTTCGGTGCTAATTCATTGCAGATGATAAATCAACTAGCAAAGTATCCGAATCTCAGCAATTATCGGCTCTCTGTCGTACTTTGGAGATAGTTGTTCGTGTTCTGCAGTTTTGCTACTAAAAAGGATAGCCTAATTTTCTAAATATTGCAATTGTTATTCTTCAGGGTTCTGTGTTGACTCTGACGTCGGGGGTGCTAAAACCGTATGCTTGGTCTCATCAGCTGTTTTTTCATCCATTGATAATGCCTCATCTGGTTCAGAGGTAAGCGTTTCTTCTGGACGTGATGCTTGTGTTTCCGCAATCGTGTCATTATCAGTCGCAGAGGATGCAGTGGTATCTTCAGTCGTTGCCTGTGGTGTTTCGAATTCACCATCATCTTCCGCTACGTCATTAGATTGCGGGATAGGCTGTCTAGAGAGACGCACCTGGTAACGCTGCTCGTTATCCTCAAACATCTGTTCCTGCTTTTTCGCCTTGTCCTGTGCTTCAAAGTGTTGCTGGTAGATCGCTTCCGCCTTACCATCGCTGATCGGTAAGGCATCGCCGTTCAATACGCTATCCAATGCTGGCGTATCGACCGGATCGACCGGTTGATCTTGGAATAATTTTTCCCAGCGCTCATCTTCGAGTGTGGTTTTAGCAGATTCGATCAGTGCTTTCATCTGATGGATGTAGGTCCGACTGACATCCTTCAACGACTCTGTTTCCTGTTTTATTCGCGTCGCCTGCTCAGCGGATGTCTGCAAGATTTGCTGACCCGTCGCTTGCGCACGCGCGACAATATCGTTTGCTTCAGCAATCGCTTCAGATTTCAAACGATCCGCAGCCTGCTGCGCGACGACAATTGACCGGTTCAATGTCGCTTCTTTTTCACGGAATTCATCAATCACTTGGTTAGCTTCGTAGAGTTGTTGTTGGACATATTGATTCGAAGCATCCATTTGGTTCATCTGTTCAGCGACTTCTTTAAGGTATGCTTGGACTTCTTCTTTATCAAAGCCTTTGAGCTTCGATTTAAAAGTCTTCGTCTTAATATCTTCTGCTAGCATGAGCAACTCCTTTACTGACTTTTAATCACACTGTACTGGATGTGATAATTCCCGCGGGCGGTCGGCTTTCCTTTCGCATCGAGACGAATGCGACCGTGTCTTCTGACAGAAATTATATCATATTCATTGACAGTAGCTGCCAGCGATTTTGTTTCCGCCCAATTGATCGTGACGGCACCCCCATTGATGAGTTCTTTGACGCGACCACGCGACAGGTGGAAGGCTTCAGATACAATGACATCCAGGCGGAAGGAACTCACGGTTGAGGCGTGGTGCTGCCAATTATCTGGAACAGGAAGTGCCTCAGCTAATGGTCGTTCCTGTAGTGTCACCGGTGTGCGTCCGATATGGGTAACCATTTGAATGAGAAACGCCAATTGCTTTTGGTCCACTGCAATTTGCCACTGCCAATTTCCCGCTTGATCTTGCTGATAGATGATATCACCAATGCGATTGCGCTGCAGTCCTTGTCCGAGCAGACTACCGAGCACTTGGCCATGGCGTAATGATGAAAATTTTTCAGCGTAAGCAATCGATAATATCGAAACTTCGAAATCTGTCGTTGTTTCCTCCACGTACGGCGGAATAAATAATATCCGCTGACGCTCTGCACCCTCAAAACCGCCGAATGATGCGAGTTGGAAATCATCCGTGTCGCCAACAATGCTTCTAACAATGTACTGCTCTCGTGGATTTAGAAATGGTGTCAACACTAGTTGATAGCGCTCAACAACACGCGTTTGCCAGTCCAATACTTTCTCAATAAATGCACGTTCTTCAGTACCAAAATGTTGAAAAATTGCTTCACTCATCGTTTTAATTATCAAACTCCTAATGATGTGAAAAGAGAGAACCCACAGCAGTGATTCTCTCTTTGTGTAATTGTTTAATTCATCAATCAAACGTCTGTTATACCAATACCATCAATCCTTGTGATGCTAATTCTAACAGTAGAATCGCAAACATCGGACTGAAGCTAATCCCAAAAATAGGTGGGATAAACTGTTCAAAAATATTAAGATACGGCTCCACAAGGCGAGCTAGAAAACGCCCTAACCCGGATTGAAGCGCACCTGGAATCCACGTGAGTAACACGTAAACAGCGATCAAAATATTATAGATGTGAATCAGACGCTGAACGATGATCACGAATGACAGCATATGATGCTCCTATCTCAAAAGATTTTCAGTGCTGTTAGCGAACACTTATTCAATCATTGCCGTCAGCGATTAACGGCGACGTTTTCTGAAGAATGGGGGTGTATCCACTTCATCATCGGAAGCGACATTATCAAAGTCACGGCGCGGACGGTCGTAATCGTTGTCGCGTTCCGATGCGTACTCACGAGGATCATAGTTTTCGCTCTGTGATGGGCGACGCCATTCATCGTCTTGACGACGGCGCGGTTCCTCGTAGCGACGAGCGCCGCCTTCAGACTGTTTGCGTTCAAATTTATCAGGTTCGTTGCTGTAACGACCGCTAGCTTTAGGTTTGCGTTCTGCTTTTGATGATTGGAAAGCTGAACTGTTCCCCTGACGCTGAGACTTGCTGGCTTTCTTTTCATCGTCAATACCTGTAGCAATAACGGTTACGACAACTTCATCGCCTAATTCTTCATTGACGGTTGTACCAAAGATAATATTCACTTCATCTGAAGATTCAGCAGCTACGATATCAGCCGCATCCTGTGCTTCAAACAATGTCATATCTTCGCCACCGGCAATATTCAACAGAATCTGTTCTGCACCATCAATGGAAACTTCCAATAATGGCGAAGAAATCGCACGTTTCGTTGCTTCAGCGGTACGATTTTCACCACCTGCTTGGCCGATACCCATCAATGCGGTTCCTTGATCAGCCATTACGGTACGGACGTCAGCGAAGTCCAAGTTCACAAACCCTGGTGAAGTAATCAAGTCAGAAATACCTTGAACCCCTTGACGCAATACATTATCAGCTTCACCGAATGCTTCACGCATCGGGGTCTTCTTATCAACGATTTCCAATAGGCGATCGTTGGCAATCGTCACCAAGGTATCGACGTTTTCTTTTAATTTTGCGATACCTTCATAGGCTTGTTTCCCACGTTTAGGTCCTTCAAAAGAGAAGGGGCGGGTAACAACGCCGACAGTTAATGCATTGATATCGTTCTTAGCGATGCTTGCAACTAGAGGTGCTGCACCCGTTCCTGTACCACCGCCCATTCCGGCTGTGACAAAGACTAAATCCGCACCTTCTAAAGCTTCACGGATCTGATCTTCACTTTCTTCAGCAGCTTTCTGGCCAACCTCCGGACGTGCGCCTGCACCGAGTCCTTTAGTGACTTTTGGTCCCAGGTGAATTTTTGTTTCAGCTTTTGAATGGTTCAAGGCTTGCGTATCCGTATTGGCGACGATAAATTCAACGCCACGGACGCCCTCATCGATCATACGATTTACGGCATTATTACCTCCGCCACCAACACCGATGACTTTGATGACTGCATTCGTGTATTCTTCTGTTTGATTTTCAAATTCCATATCCATTAATTATCCTCCCAAAAGTTTAAACGCCCTAACTGAACATATCATTGAACATTTGTTTGATATGATCCCAAACGCCTTCAGATTCTTCATCTGATGCCTCTGGAGATGGTGACACTGGTTCGAGATTTTCTGGTTTTGTTTGCGCTGGTTCAGAAGCCATCGTTTCTTGTCGTGGTTGTGCTGCACGCGATGTCGACTGCGTCGTTCGCGGTTTAGCCGATACTTGGGCTTTCGAACGTGTGCGTATCGTCGCATTTGTTGGCTGCTCTGTCATTAAGTAAATGTCAGGCATGCGGCACGCATACGCGACTAGCCCGTAAGCCGTCGTAAACGCAGGCGTACGCAATCCGACTTGATCAGGAATATAGAGTGTCGCCTCGTGGTCAAAAACTTCTTCGACAAGATCCATCGTTCCTGGCAACAAGCTAGCCCCACCTGTAATAATGAAACCACCCGGGAGATCAAAAGCCTCAACTTGATCGAGCGGTTCTTTTAAAGCTTCGAAAGTCTGTTGAAGACGTGCTTCGATAATCTCAGAAAGATAGTGTTCGTCACTCTGTTCAGCCTCACGTTTGCCGATCATTTCGACTGGGAAACTCTCTTTTGGACTGGTATCCTCAGATTTCGCATAGCCGTATTCGCGCTTCAAGCGTTCTGCATTCTCGACGCCAGTATTCAATACCGTCGCAATATCGCGTGTGACATTGACGCCACCTTCTTGATCAACGTAAGCGAATTTTAACTGATTATCATGAATGACACTTGCGGTCGTCTGGCCACCGCCCATGTTAATCATAATCGTTCCCACTTCACGTTCATCCGCGGTCATGGCGATACTCGCGTCGGCAAGCGGTTGAACGACAAGATTCGAAATTGTTAATCCCGCACGTTCAACGCAGAGACGGATATTATGAATGATCGTCTTCGGTCCAGTAATCATATCAGCGTACAACTCTAAGCGAACGCCGGTCATTCCACGAGGATCCTGGATACCCGGAAATCCATCGACAACAAATTCTTCTGGAATGATTGAAATCACTTCACGATCTTGAGGGATCGAACGTACACGTGCGGCAGCGAGCACATCGCGAATCTCCTTATCAGTGATTTCATGATCTTCATTATTCACAGCAATCATGCCATAGCACGGTTCAATGCTAATCTGATTGCCTGGAACTCCCACCACTACATGGTCAATTGTTACATTTGCTTTTTGTTCTGCTTCCTGAATAGCACGTGTGATTGCTTGGACAGTTTTGTCAATATCAACAATCACGCCGCGATTAAGGCCATCTGAACGTTCACTGCCTGTACCGATCACGTTTAATCGTTGATTGGCATATTCAGCAACAACAACTTTAACAGAAGTGGTTCCAATATCCAGTCCGACATAAGTCTGTGATTGACTCATAAATTGAAACCTCCATTTTTCAGTCTATAATTATATCCATATTAATTGTATTTTAGCATAACCCTCTGACTATTAAAAAATTTTTTCGCTAATTATTGAAGATTCTCAGAGGCCTCGGCTGGCTGTGAAGTGTTTTCTGATGACGTTAGCTGATCCTGTGTTGTATCGCTATCAGCAGCGCCATTCGCCGATGCATCATCATTCGCCCCATCAGCAGTCACGGTTGACGTCGTTTCTGTACTTTCTTCATTACTATTATTTTCAGGTAGGGTTGGTGGGATCTGCTTTTGATAGGCTTCTTTTTCCTCGTCGGTCGCATACGGATTATTTAACGGCGTGAGCGGTTCATAATAAATGCCCACTTCCATATCAATGAGTCCCGTCTCACCGTGAAGTTCCTTGAGAACATTTGGATAATACCCTAAGCGTTGCGCAAAATGATCAATTCCCCCGATAATAATATTCCCATCACTCATCTCTAAAGCAATGCGATCCGGGTGTGTTTTATCCTCAATATTGGTCACTCGCTTGATTTTTGTTCGCACATCTTCTGGCACTTTCATCAGTGCTTCGGCTAATCGCTCGACTTGACCGTTCGCAAATGATTCGAGTAATGGTAGCTTCTTCAAGTACGCCTTGGCATCGATTGCTAACACTTTCTGATTCTCAAATACAGGGTATAACTTCCCATTGATATACGCTTTAGCGACTGGTTGATATTCCTGTACTTCGACAGTGACTTTGCGTCCATTGCGTTCTAAACGCGCATTTTTGATATTGGAATGTTTCGCTTGCAACGCATCATTTACTTCACGTGCTGAGGTCATCGTATCTAAAAGAGACATATCAGGATGCAACCCCGAATCATTTATCACGGTCTTAGCTGAAACGAGTTGATTGCCATCGACCGCCAATTCTGAGAGTCGGCTGAGTGGTGATGACCAGAGTGCGAACACGATACCAGTAGCTATAAAAAGTAGCAAGTAGCCCGCCATTGCTTTCGAAAAGTGGCGGGTGGACCGTGTCTGTTTTACTTGTGGGGACTGGGACGAATTTTTTCGCTGTTGTGCCCTCGGTTGCGTACGATTTGCAACTGATTGTGCTGATCGCTGTCGCCTAGCTTGCTTAGTAGATTGCTGCTGGCTAACTTTTCGCTGCCGTGCCTTTCGCTCTTTCGCATCGAGACTATCGAGCTGTGCATGAAGGCGGGCCGAGGCTGAATTAGACGTATTTTGCACGTTCTTTACTGGCTCGGGACGACGCCGAGTGTGCGATGTTCGCTGTGCCTTTCCTGTTTTCGCTGGTTGGTCAGGATTATCCGTTTGCTGTGCCTGTCGCCGCTGGTATCGTTTAGCTTCTCTATTCCAATCAACCACTCACGCCGCCTCCTTTCTCAAGCGCTAGTATTCATCTATTTACTTGTCATCACGTCGCTTACAACATGCAATAATCTGTCTGCCGCATCGGGAACGCCCATCTGTGCTGCACTTTGACCCATTGCCTCGCGATAGGCATCATCTGTCATTAACTTGGTGATTTTAGCCATTAATTGTTCTTCATTCAGATCCGATTCCACAATCATTTCCGCTGCTCGTTTAACAACCAAGCTCTCAGCATTACGCTGCTGATGATTATGGGTCACATTTGGACTTGGAATCAAAATACTCGGTTTACCCAATGCCGTTAATTCCGTCAAAGTTGTCGCACCACTGCGGGCAATGACGCAATCCACCGCATTCAATACTTCCGGCATATTGTCAATGTACGGTGTGAGTTTGACGTGGTTGTACATCGCGATTTGCGGGTACTGTTCGGTAAATTCTTTATAGTAGATATCTCCCGTCGCAATCAACGTCTGGAACGGCGCTTGTTCCAGCTGCGCGAGAAGCGACATAATCACCTCATTGATACGCTGTGCCCCGCGCGACCCACCAAATACCAACAAGGTCGGTAAATCATTGGAAAGGCCATACACGGCTAAATCGGCTTTTTTCTCAATAGAAACGACTTCCTGAGCACGCGGATTACCAGTGTATACAACCTTATTCTCGTAATTCTTAAAATCATTGGCCACGCTCTCGAAGCTAATAGCGATGCGATCGACATACCGTGCGAGAAACTTATTAGTTAACCCAGCGATACTGTTCTGTTCATGAATGATCGTAGGAATTCCCATTCGCGATGCTGCGTAGAGGACAGGTGCACACACATAGCCCCCTGTTCCAATCACCGCATCAGGCTTAAAGTCTGCGATCATCTGTTTAGCTTTTTGTACACTCGACAACATGTACCAGACAGTGCGCACATTGTCCAGTGACAACGACCGTTTAATGCCTTGAATGCGAATCGTTTGGAAAGGGATACCTGCTTTAGGCACGAGTGTCGCTTCTAATCCCTTCTCCGTGCCAACATACAAAATTTCTGCTTTAGGATCCTGACGTTTAATTCGATTGATCAATGCGAGTGAGGGATAGATATGGCCACCCGTACCGCCACCGGAAAAAATTAATCGCATGTCGCTCCTCCTTCACGCGCTGATAAGTCCAAAACCGCTTGGATAAAGCGATCACCACGCACTTCAAAATTAGGATATTGGTCCCAACTTGCGCTCGCTGGAGAAAAGAGAATCGTATCGCCAGGCTCACTGTGCGAATAGGCTATAGAAACGGCATCTTCAATCCACTCCCCGTGACCAGCAATGGAAATGCCAGCTTTAGCGGCTAATTCAGCGAACTTCTCACTCGTTTCACCCGTTGTCACAAGTGATTTCACATGAGACAGTGCCGGTAATAAATCATCAATCGGAATATGCCGTTCTAATCCCCCGGCAATCCACACAGTTGGCGTATTGAAACTGTTTAATGCTGTCAATGTTGCTTCATCATTCGTCGCTTTCGAGTCGTTATAGAATTTGCGGTCATTGATCTCACTCACAAACTGAATGCGATGTTTGACACTGGTAAATGTCTGGAGAACGTTGACGATAGCTTCGTTATCAATACCAGCACATTTTGCGATTGCGATCGCATTGAGTGCATTTTGAACATTATGGTCCCCGGGCAAGCGCAGTTCCTCACGTGTCATAATCACTTCATCACGCCACATAAGTTGTTGCTCCTGCTCATCATACCAGGCACCGTCATAAATGTCCTGTGTCATGGTCACCGGTACAACAGTAGCTGCTGTCTCTTGGCGCTTAGTCCATAATTCTGGTTGATCGGCGTTGAGAATGAGATAATCATCGGCAGTTTGATTGGCAGTAACATGCCATTTCGCAGCGATATAGGCAGCCATCGACCCGTGGTAGTCCAAGTGCGTCGGGTAAATATTCAAAATAGCAGCGATTTGTGGCCGAAATTCTTGTGTGCCCTGCAGTTGGAAACTCGATAGCTCCCAAACGAGTTGATCATTGACTTTGGCATCGAGCGCCGTATCAAAAACTGGCACACCGATATTCCCACCTAAAAAGACTTCGCCATTGGAGTATCCCTGTTTGAAAATCTCATAGGTTAACGATGTTGTGGTCGTTTTCCCATTTGAACCTGTAATGCCCACAATCGAAGCTTCAGTAAGTACCCCAGCAACTTCCACATCAGTAACAACTGGCAAATCCTGCGCGGCTGCTGCAACAATCACTGGATGATCATACGTTATGCCAGGCGTCTTCACTATGAGATCAACTGTTTCTAACAGCTGATCGGAAAACGCATCTTTTGTATAGTAGCGCACCGCATAGCGCTCAAAATACTGTGCAAGTTCCTCATCTCGTGAGGATGCTTCATCTTCATAGACTAAAAACTGTTTCACTTGCGGTGCGAGATGCTTAAGTGTACTCTGGCCGCTCTTCCCGAGTCCGAGCAGAAGTACCGTCCGCTCACTTAGTGTTGCTGGATCTATTGTTACTGTCACTATTGAAGCCTCCCTATTGTGTTACCCACAATACTGTAATTATTGTTGATACTAGCGTTACTAACCAGAACACGATATCGATTCGCCATTCCGACCAACCACTCATTTCAAAGTGATGGTGGATAGGTGTCATCTTGAATACACGATGGCCTGTGCGCTTAAATACTGTCACCTGAATCATAACACTTGCTGTTTCCAGTGCATATACAATTCCGATGAACAGTAGAGTTAGCGGATGGTTGAGCAATAAACTGATAATTGCAAGCACGCCACCGATCGCTAATGAACCGACATCCCCCATAAAAATACTAGCCGGTTTGCGATTGAATAAGAGAAAACCGATTAATCCGCCCACCAATACTAAACAAAAGAGCGCGATACCTTGCGCATCTTGTGCACGCGCAATGAAGTAGTAGCCGAGCAGACTAATAATCCCATTCCCTGCAGCTAACCCATCAATGCCGTCTGTTAAGTTAAAGGCATTGGAGTAGCCCGTCAACCATATAATTGTAAATAGCACAATAATCAAAGTCGATTGGAAGGTGATGTTGAACGGTAAATTCAAAGTGGTCACTTGTCCAGACAATACAGCTACCAATGCAATAACTGTGCTCAGCACTAACTGCAATGAAAATTTCTGTCCAGAAGTCAATCCTTCATTGCGATGGCGAAAAATTTTTAAGCCGTCATCTAAGAAACCGATAATCGCAAATCCCAGCAAGCCAAACAATGCGGTCAGTAACTGCTTATAATCAGCTGTGGTTTGTGTCCACCACATTCCTGCAAGCAACGACACAACCACGGCAACGACGATGAATACAGTGCCACCCATGGTTGGAGTCCCGCTCTTCTGCTCGTGCCACTTTGGACCGATCGCTAAAATTTCCTGTCCAAATTGGCGTTTATGCATAAAGCGGATAAAAAATGGCAGGCCAATCGCAGTGAGGACTGCACTGATTAACAAGGGGATCATCTGTTTAACAATTCCTTTCTACTGTGTGAGTTGAAATGTGACGTGATCATTTTCTTTAATAGGCGCACCAGGCGCAATATCCTGACTGTTGACGGTTCCGTCGCCTTCAAACGCTACCTGTAAGCCCAGCATACGTGCGAGATTTTCAGCATCGGAACGTGACATTTCCGAAAAATCAGGCATCGTTAGTCGCCCGCTAGTCTTCAGATAGACAGTAGAGCCACTCGCTAATGATGTATTCGCTTGTGGGTACTGCGCGACGACAGTATCTCCTGAACCGATAGTGGTGCTACGCAAGCCTTCGCTATTAGCTACCGTTTGTTCGGCCTGCGCCGTTTCCATGTCGGTAGCATTCGGTACTGTAATTTTTGATTGGTTATTCTGTGTCTCTAGTTTGGTATACTCTAAGGCGCGTGTCACGAAAGGCACAAACACGTCCGCAATCTGCGTATGCGGATCTTTGCCATCACGATAATGCATACCCCGCGTCGAAATATAAAAAATAAAACGCGGATGATCGGTAGGCGCAAAACCGACTACGGAGTAGATGTGCTCATCCGGTAGATAGGTCCCCTGCGTTTCATCGTAAATCTCTGCCGTTCCTGTTTTAGCTGAAATCTGAGTATCTGGGATATTGAAGACACGTCCACTGCCAAATTCTTTGCTGACAACAGTGGTCAAATACTTCAAGGTGAGTTCAGCCGTTTCCGGCGAGATCGGGCTACTGATTTCTTCTGGTTTTTGGAATTTGATCTCACTGTCCGCATCCTGGTACCGATCGACATAATGCAAACGCATCATCTTGCCACCGTTCGCAATTGCTGTAAAGCCCTGCATTAATTGCCATGGTGTAACACGTATACCCTGACCAAAGCCAGTATTCACACGTTCGACGTTTGTCCCATATGTCATGTACCCATTATCTTCATTCGCTAATCCAGATTGCGGTGTTTGGGTTAAACCGAATTCCAACATGTAGTTCTTCCACTTCTCATAGCCCATTTTCTGGACTAATTGTACCATCAAGACGTTACTCGAATGCGCTAAGCCATCCAGTTCTGAAATTTTTCCCCAGCCAACGAGGTTATAGTCACGAATAGTGGTCCCGTCTACATCGATCGCCCCAGATTGATACATGGCCTCTGGGTTGAATACCCCCTCCTGAATCGCAGCTGCGACCGTAAATACTTTCATGGTCGACCCCGGCTCAAAGGATTTTTCAACGAGCAAATTCTGCCACATACCATCCAACCCTTCACGTGTCTGCGGATTAAACGTCGGCCGCTGTGTCGCAGCCATAATTTTTCCTGTCGATGGCTCAACCATCATAGCTGTGAGATCTTTCAGATCCGAATTTTCTTCTAATTGATCGACCAATGTTTCTAAATAAGACTGTAAACGCGAATCGATCGTGGTGTAGACATCCCGCCCGTCAACTGGTGCCTGTTGGGTCTTATCCTCCCCGCCAGTTACGCCACCAGGCAGACGAATACCGTCCTTGCCGGTAAGCATCTGATTCAGCGCTTTTTCGATGCCCATCTGACCAACTAAACGATTATGGCCGTCTTCTTCATCACCACTGTAATTAGCGTAGCCTAAAAGGTGGGAGGCAAATTTACCATTCGGGTACAGGCGCGCCGGCTGTTCGGAAAAATCAATTCCTTGTAATTTTTCATTCTTAATTGCTGACATTTCCGCATAAGTGAGATTCTTACCGGCATCCCCGAACTCCACCTGCTTCGCATCTTTCGTATTGAGGCGATCGAGGATTTCCTGCTTACTCATATTGATGTGTTTACTCAATTTTTCGGCAGTTTCTTCCTTTTTTTCAGGTGGTACGTGAATCGGTGGTGCGCCCTTGTCCGACCATTCTGTCGTCAGGGTAGCCTGCAGTGTGTAAGACGTTGCATCCATTGCAAGGGGTTCGCCACCAATATCATAAATAGTACCGCGTTTCGCCGGTAGAATATTATCTACTACGGTTCGCTCGGATGCTCGCTCCACTAGGTCGTAGCCATTCGCACGACCGACGACCATAATATAGAAAAAACGCCCGAGAAAAACGAGCATCACGAAAATAGAGATAATCGCCAGCACGCGAATCACTTGCTTACGATTATCCCGCATGTGTTGAGATTTCTTCATCGATTGACATTCCTTATATTGTCTTCGTGGACTTCAAGCCCGTTGTCTTCGGCAATTTTAATGACACGGTCGTAATTGCTCAGTTCATTAACCTCTTGTTCGGCATGCATTTTGTCTTCCTGTATCTCGGAGAGTTGCAGCTGAAGGTTTTCTAAATCTTTCGTCTGAACGACAAAATTCGCACGCATCGCAATCAACAGTAATAACGTGCTTACAAAAAGCGCTAAGCTGCTCAGCATAAAAATCAGACTGCGCTTAGACAGCGCGCGCACTTTGGTCACTACGGTCTGTGTTTTCGATGGCTTATGGATTTGAGGTATAGATTGATCGACTGGTGCTGCGTAGTGTTTTAATGCAACGTGATTTTTGTTTAATGCATAGATTCCCATCATGTTCTCCTAATTGTCGCTACTGCGATACCCGTTCAACAGCACGACACTTCGCACTGTGTGAGCGTTGATTATGTTTAATTTCCTCATCGTCGGGAACAATCGGTTTGCGCGTCAGTAGCTGAAAATCAGGTTTCGGTAATTGTGAAGGCAGTAAGGGAACGTTTGCAGGTACTTCCGGGGGTGTCGTTGCTTCACGGAAAATCGTTTTGACTAAGCGATCTTCCAATGATTGGAAACTAATCACAACGATGTGCCCCCCGACAGTAGTTAACTGCAAGGCTTGCTCCAAGGATGTTTCGATCGCACCTAATTCATCATTCACGGCAATGCGAACAGCTTGAAACACCCGTTTAGCCGGATGGCCACCTGTGCGTCGTTTTGCTGCAGGAATTCCCTGTTTCACGAGATCTACGAGCTCATTCGTCGTTTGAATACGATGATCAGCACGTGCATGTTCGATCGCCCGCGCAATCTGCTTTGCAAATGGTTCCTCACCATAGCGTTTGAAAATCCGTACCAAATCTTCGAACGGCCACTCGTTGACAATCGTTTCAGCTGTTAATTCCTGCTCGCGATTCATCCGCATATCCAAAGGTGCCTCGTAGCGATAAGTAAACCCGCGTGCAATATCATCCAACTGTGGTGAGGAAACACCGAGATCATACAGAATACCATTGACCTGTTTAATCCCATGGGACTGAAGTGCGACATCCATCTCACGAAAATTACGATGCTCGAGAATTAAACGCCCGCTTTCAATGTCGTCCTGAAAGTGTTTGGTCACATAAGTGATCGCTTCATCGTCTTGATCGAAAGCGATAACCTGGCCATCAGGCGCTAAATGTTTCAAAATTTCCGTGGTATGTCCACCGCGTCCCAGTGTTGCATCAATATAGATACCATGCGGCTGAATGTTCAGTAATTCAACGGCACGTTCACGCAGGACACTCGTATGTTGGTATGTTTCTGTCATGACTCATCTATCCTAGCTGATCCGTATCAAATAAATCTTCGGCAATACTTTCAAAGCTATTTGCCATCGCCGTGGTAGCCGTTACCCAAGAGGTTTCGTCCCAAATTTCAATTCGGTCACTGACACCGATTATTCGACATTGTTTTTCGATTTTTGCAAATTCAATAAGGGGTGCAGGGATATTAATACGCCCCTGCTTATCAAATGCCACTTCCGAGGCCGCAGAATAAAAGAAACGCATAAACGCGCGTGCATTCCGCTTTGCTAACGATAATTGCTTTAACTTTTGTTGTAATTGCGCCCAGACATCCGGCGCATAGCCAAAAATACAACCATCGAGGCCACGTGTAATAATTAAATGGTCACCGAGATCTTCTCGAAATTTGGCGGGGATGATTAATCGTCCCTTCGTATCAATGTTGTGTTTATACTCGCCGATTAACATCGAGAATCACCCGCCCCTCATACCATCGAGTGTACCATAATCCACCACTTTCCACCATATCATCCCACATAAATCCCTCACATTTCCACAAAAAAACGACTCACGTCTGCTGTCACTCAATGGAGCAAACGAAAGTCGTTTTTTCGTGTATTAAAATGTCTCCTATCATCCACCAATGATTAATTGCACGATGCGCCAAATAATCAGCACAATCGCGAACCCCAGGGAAAAAATAAATAATTGATTAAATAGCTTACGAAACATCTGATGTGTCTGTAAGTCTGCATCGCCTTTAAAATAATGCATGAAGATATAGACTACACCAAGTACCGCAAAAACAACACCGATGAACGGTAGCAACGAATAGTGCAGTATTTGTTTAGAGTTATAATGAATCACAAGCCACAAGAATGGATGCACCACATCAATTGGGACCAAATGCAAAGATTGCACTGCGCGAAGTCCTTTTCGAAAACGCAACGCTACAAAAAGCACGATTATTGGCAAGATATCAATGATGACTTCCAATACGATCTGAAACACTACCCAATACCCCTTCGCTATCGTCTGACTCATTCACCAATTATGCCGATACATACATTACCGGATACAAAAAAACCGGAACACGAGGTCCCGGGATAATACGAAAAGATGATCGCTTAATTAAGCGTCAGCTTCTTCGGTATTCTTATCTGCAAAAACGTCACGACCATCGTAGAAACCACAGTTCGGGCAAACGTGATGGGATTTCACGTATTCACCACAGTTAGGGCACTGTACCATCCCAGGTACAGCTAATTTCTTGTGTGTGCGACGTAGATGTTTTCTTTGTTTTGAAGTTTTACGTTTTGGTACTGCCATTGCTCTTCACCTCCAGCAAATTGAATTAATCGTCATCTTTAGCATCATCTGATGTGAAGTAATCCTTAAGCACGGCTAATCTAGGATCAACAGATTCATGTTTATGTTGCTCATAATCATCCTCTGTCATCGCCTGCCATGAATTTCCTTCTGGCATTTTGCCTGACGATTCCTCTTCAGCCGTCAAGCGAACCATCGGCAAATTCGCTAAGATATTATCCACCAATATCTCATCAAGAGAGATGGTATCATCCGATAACGCAATCGCTACGACGCGCTCATCATCCTTAATATCCGTCTGACTCTGAGGCGCGAAGTAGCGTTCATTAATTGCAAAAGTTAATGGTACATCTACCGGTGTCAGTGACCGTGTTGAAGGCATTGTCACATTGATAGAAACCGTAGCTTGGAACAAAACTGTTCCTTCCTCATACAACAACATTCCTTTAACACGCGCATTTGAAGCATCTAATACCTCGTCATCGCGCGATTGTAGTAATGATGTAACGTCCGCTTCCGTATCCACTACCATTGGATCCTGAGCATCGTACATTAAATCATCAACTGTCCACTGCATGATTTGACCACCTCTAAGCAACACGAAAAATTATACCGATTCCCATACACTTTGTCAACGACATTCCCCATGCTACTCATTCTATCATGTCAGCAGCTGTGGCACACGCCCAAAATTCTGTTCGCCACCATCTGGATACAAAAATGTTTGATAAATGCGATCCGCGCGAAACCACAGTGGCCATTCCTTTACCGTATCACGCGATGCACGCGAAACCGGCGTATAACGCGTATCTTCTGCTGGTGCTTGACGAGCGTTGAGATAAGCACGCCCCCGCTGATTAGCACCGAGCATAAACAGTGGCTGCCGCTGTCGCATCATTTGGAATGCTTCGGATTCGTATACATCGAGTCCCAACATGACGAGCGCACGTTGAATACGTCCGACCGTCCACTGCCTATTGGTCACGTTTTCTATAAAATCCGCATACATCTGATAATCTTTCGCAGCTTCCACGAGAGAATGCTCAATCCCTTCGTACATCTGATAATGCTGGGATAAATGTTCGCTCGACTGACTCAATAGCAAGTACCTGATGTGCGGATACCATAACGTCAAGTCCGGTAATGGCCTAGACTGACAGAGCTTCGTGGCTAATGCGTGTGGCATTACGCGATGCAAACGTCGTATTGACTCAGAGGCACCAATGTCGTCACGTCGTAAATAAGTACGGATGGCCGTGCTACTCGTATACATTGTTTCGTCAGCAATCGCTTTAACATCATGCGTCGAATGCGTACGAATTATCGGTAATAGTCTCAGAGGGTGTCCGAGCATTGCATTGACTTTCGCATAAGAATACGCCAGCAACGTATTACCTCCCGCTGAAAAATCGATATGTAATCCGGAGAGCTCAGCCACCTGCTCGGGTAGCATCTCCAATTGTTGGAGTTTGTGCTGGCCACGATTGATACGCGCATCAATTTCTGAATTTAGACTTTTCTCCCAGTTCGGATGGGCAACTACCCAATCGGCCAGACGCTCGTAGTCCGAAAACTGTGCCGTTTCAACACCAAACGCCAAGTATTCACAGCCGAGTGCAACGGCTTGATTGACGGCACCGTAAGCAAAATAATCTGCCGGCTGACAAGCGTACCAAATAGGTAATTCGTAAACGAGGTCATAGCCATTGTGCAGTGCAACCTCAGCACGCGACCACTTATCAATAATCGCCGGCTCGCCACGCTGTACGTAGTTGCCGCTCATTATTGCAATAATTGTCACATCTGATAAAGTACGACGAATCTGTGCAGCGAGATAGCGATGGCCGTTATGAAATGGATTCCATTCCGAAATGGCAGCACAACTTGTCATTAGTCGTTACTTGTTGATTGGATGAGGTTTGAGATATCAACAGTATCCGCATCACCCCATAATTTTTCAAGATTGTAAGTCTCACGCGCTTCATGCGTAAAGACGTGAACAATCACATCGATCGCATCGATGAGCAGCCAGTCATCGGCGTGCTTACCTTCAATCGCCTTAATGTCGTAGCCGTTTTTCTCGATATTTTCAACGATCGTGTCAACGAGTGCTTTGACTTGGCGGGCATTGCGTGCTGTCAAAATAACAAAATAATCAGCGAGCGGTGTCATTTTTTTAACATCCAAAGCTTTAATATCTTCGCCCAAGCGATCGTCAGCAGCCTTTACAACAATTTCCATTAATTCTTTTGGTGATTTTGCCATGCGTGCATTATCCTTTCTGATGTGTTTGTTGCCAATAATTATAAACAGCGAATGTCTGGGGATATACAGGTTTTTCAGCATCAATTAAATATGCCAATTCATGTTTTAATTTAAAAGCGATCGCATCATCTAGCGAATGCATTGCTAAGTGACGAACCTCATCGACACCGGGAAAATCACGTTCCGGTTCGATATAATCCGCAATCGCGATAATTTTAGCTGTAGGCGTCCAATGGAATGTACCTACTGTATGATCATAGATCGCCCAGTAAATCTCTTCATCAGTTAAACCGAGGTGCCGCTGCGCTTTCATCGCCGCTAGTGGACCGTGCCAAATTGCGCGTCCCCAATTTTGCCATTCCTGTTTATAATCCGGATGATCACAGTATTTCTCGAGTTCCGCGCGTTTGCTTTCTTTCGCATAGTCATGCAATAAACCGCCGATCGACGCGCGTTCCACATCTTCGTGGTGCTGTTCAGCAAGCTGGATGGCGGTAGCCTCTACGCGCTGACAATGCGCAAAACGTTCATCTGATAATGCTTGTTTTACAGTTTCAGTGAGTTCATCGCGCGTACAATTGATAAAGCCTTTAGTATAGGTTAACTCAGTCACGGTACAACCCCTCCTTCATAATAAACTCAGCGACAGCATCCGGAACTAAATAGCGGATACTCTCTCCTTCATGTATCATTTGGCGAATTTTTGAGGAACTAATATCAATGAGCGGCACATCCACTGTCATTACCGGATAAGGCGTCTCTAATTGATGGCCGGGGCGCTGTACGCCCACAAACTGAATTAAATCGACCAACTCATCAATTTTTGCCCACTTCGGTAAATACTCCACCATATCGGCACCGATAATGAAGTAAAACTGTATATTGGGATAGCGCTTTTTCAAATCCTTGACAGTATCGATTGTATAACTCTTTCCCTGACGCTCGATCTCTGCCGTCTCCACGACAAAGGATGGGTTACTATTGAGCGCTAAACAGAGCATCGCTAGCCGATAGCGACTGTCGATCGCGTCCTTCGCATCAACGTGTGGCGGTTCATAATCCGGCATAAACCAAATTTCGTCAAGTCCGAGTTTTTCACGCACCTGTTCCGCAATAATGAGATGGCCGTTATGGATAGGATTAAACGTTCCGCCTAGAATGCCAACACGCTTCTCGATATCACGCTGCTCAGTCTGCGCTTCTGTAGCCAAAATCGTATTTGTCGATTGCTTTGCCTCAACCATTAGCCATTCGCCCGCATCCCATTCACACGTAGCGATAATTCACGGTTGTCAGCGACGTGCGATGTACGATAAATACTCAATGTATGGCCAATATGATTAATCCACTCCGCATCTAATTGTTCACGCAGTAAGGCTTCAGCTTCCTGGTCACTAATCGTCGCATTTTGTAAGATCGATACTTTAACCAGTTCTCGTTTATCCAAAGCGTCGTTCAACTGATTAATGAATTCATCCGTAATATTTGCTTTTCCTAATTGAAAAAGGGCTTTTTCGCGCTGTGCTGCACGTCTGAGAAAGCTCTTCTGTTTATTGTTCATTGCCATCCTCCTTCACTAAATGAGCGGTGCACGTTTAAACACATCCACACCCTTAGGCACGTGAATATGTACCTGTCCTGCTTTTGGCACTTTAATCCATCCCAAACCGGAAATCGCAATGTCACACGGTTCATCGATTGAATAGTGCTTTGTGATACGCTTGGGGCTGGCTTCCATCTCTTTGGCGGTAGGGGGTGACAATAATTCTCCGACATGCTTCTCGTAAAAAACATCAGCACCAGCGAACTTGCGACGATGGATGTTCAATTGATTGGAAGCATAAACGACAATACCTTGACGCGGACCACTCACATAGTCCACCTGCACAAGACCACCGATGAATAGTGTCTGATCCGGGTTCAATTGATAGATACGCGGACGCACTTCGGTAGTCGGTAAAATTTGCTTCAATGTTTTATGCGACAAACCAACTGTCAGTTGTCCATCGTGAATAATACCCGGTGTATCAATCAGTGCCGTGTCATCATCGAAAGGAATTTCGATCATATCGAGCGTTGTACCTGGATACTGACTCGTCGTAATCACTTCGCCCTGAATTCCTCGACTCTTGATTAGCGCATTAATAAGTGTGGACTTGCCGACATTTGCCACTCCAACAACATAGACGTCTCGGCCGTGGCGTGCCTGTTCAATCGTACGATACAGCGCATCAATGCCTTGATTCTTAGCCGCACCAGTAAAGAGTACATCGTAAACGTGGATGCCTTGATCACTCAGGATCTTCTGGATGCGATGTTTGAGACGATTGCGATTAATTTCTTTAGGTAATAAGTCAACTTTGTTTGCGACAAAAAGCAGGTCATTATTTCCAATAATTCGTTGAATACCAGGAATAATAGATCCCGCAATATCAAAAATATCAATCACATTCACCACTAAGGCGTGTGTATCCGCAATACCATTGAGAATTGCCGTAAATTCTTCCTCAGTCGTTTCAATACTCTCTAACTGATTATAGTGGCGCAATTTAAAACAACGCTGGCAGTACAGCGCATTATTCTCTAATCCTTTTTTAATCACAGATTGCGGTGTATAGCCGCGCTGATTCGGGTTTTCCGATTGAATTTCTGCACCACATCCGATGCAATAGATTGGCTCTTCACTCATTTGATTCCTGCCACCCCCATGTAGGATCTTTCTTCTTAAAATGCCGGACAATTTTTCGCTCGAGCCATCGATTAATACGTGTATAGATATTATCGTTCTCAACAATCGGCTTCACAAAAACACTGCGCATACCGATGCGATTCGCGAGAAAAATATCCGTCAACAACTGGTCGCCAACGAAGACCGTTTTCTCGACATCCACATGGAATCGAGCGATCAACAGCTTCATCCCTTTTTTGAGTGGCTTTCGAGCATCACCTTGGTAAACGATGTCCGCTTGATCAGCCACACGCTTCACACGTTCGCCATGGTTGTTGGATAAAATAATAACGGTAATGCCGGCTTCGTGCATATCTTGTGCCCAGGATTTCAACTCTTCTGTCGCGTCCATCACGTTCCATGGCAACAGTGTATTATCCAGATCGCTAATAACTGTTTGGATATTTTTTTCTTTGAGTAATTCCGGTGTCAATGTATAGATAGATGACATAAACCACGTGGGTTGGAATTTCTTAAGCATTGATGCACTCCTCTAGCTCTAATTTCTGCCTATTCTATCATAAGCGGTAAGTTCTGTTTTGACGTAATGGCTGTCTCCCGCATAAGCTTCAGCACCGCGAGCCGTCTTCATTGTATCTTCGTTACCTTTGCCTGCCACTAGCAGAACGATTGGGCCACTTTCCGATGCTGCCCATTGAAATAGTTCAGCGATGGCTTTAGGACGGTCGAGTTCTATCGTCGTTTCTTTTCCGTTTTGATGCGCAACTTCTTGCATCTCTTTCGCAATCTGCAGAGGATCTTCGCTGCCAGGATCATCACTAGTAAAAATGACGTGATCAGCATACACTGCCGCTGCCTCCGCTAAGCCGGTACGTCGACTAATTGCTTTATCACCAGTTGCCCCAATGACTAAACCGATTTTTGCACCAGGATACAGTTGCTGAGCCGTCTGGAATAATGCCGTTAAACTAAGCTTGTTGTGCGCAAAATCGATAATAGCGTGTAGACGCTGATCTGCCGATTGGTAATGCTCCATGCGTCCCGGTATTTGTACATTTGTCAAAGCATTTGCCAAAATCTCACGTGGCACGCCGTAATCAGCCGCAATTGCAAGTGCTACCAATGCATTAGCAATATTGAACACTCCACTCATCTGAATTCTGCAGTTGAACGGCTCACCGATACCATTGACTGTGAAGCGATAGCCAGTACCGTGCGGCTGACAATCCGTCGCATAAATATCGGCTGATGAGTCATCAACGGCAATTGTAATAATTTTTTGTACCGTATCGCTCGCTGCTGCCATGTTGTAAATGCGCTCGTAATGATCAGAAGCTTTATTGATCACTGCTAACTTTCCCTGTTTGAAAATCTTCAATTTACTTGAGAAATAATCCTCGAAGGTCGGATGTTCGATTGGACTGATATGGTCTTCAGAGATATTCAAAAACGCCACTGCATCGAAAATAATGCCGTCTGTCCGATGATACTTCAATGCTTGACTCGATACTTCCATGGTTACAAATGGCAGCGAGGCCTGTCGCGCTTCATCGAGGTACTGATAGAGTGGTAAGGATTCGGGCGTTGTCAAAACGGCTGCTTCATCGCGCTGGCCAGTGACTACGCGTGTTGAGGAAATTAAACCGGATACAGATTCCTGTTCCTGCGCCGCCCAAGCATCCATAATCGCTTTAAGGAAACTAGCGGTCGTCGTCTTTCCTTTTGTACCCGTAATACCTGCTGTATAAAACGATTGATACGGATGGTCGTAGAACGTATCCGCAACGACGGCCATGGCCTGACGAATATCTGACACAATTAAGCCTGGAATTGCTACATCATAAGCTGTTTCAGAAACGTAGAATACTGCACCGTTCTGAATGGCCTTCTCTAAGTAAGTTGCTTTGAATTGCTGACCTTTGCAGAAAAACAGGCTGTCTGGACGATTCGTTCTCGAATCATACGATAGTGATGTGATCTCCACATCATCAGCTACTGCTGGCTTATCTCTGAGTAAATGTGCTAATTCTAACTGTGCAATGACCGTTTTAATCCGCATACTGTTCCCCTTTTTATTCAGAAAAAAACCGGGTATTCCTACCGCGGCTCTCAAACTTTCAATCTTATTCGTTTCTATTGAATCAAGTCGTAAATTTCCATGGCGACTAAATCGATATCGTCAAATTCGAAATCTTCGTTTTCACTATGGTCGTCCAACAAGAACATTTGGCGTTCTCTATCAAATGTGACGGTACAGCGCTCCGTACCATCTTTTTCAAATTTACGTACATCAATCGATGAATCGTCAGCTGTCATTGCTTCCAGTCGCGTAATAATCGCCTTTAATTGTGATGGCTCCATCGAAAAAACTCCCTTCGCTCGATGTTCTCCGTTATTCTATCATTCCTAACGTTCTATATCTAGCAATAATCACGATTTATCAGAATTGACTAAGCGTTCATACACCGCAATCATCTCCTGATAAAAATGATCAGAACTCACATATGGCGTGAGTTGATCTAAATGCGCAACAATAGCTTCGCGGTGAGCCATCACCTCTTGAATTGCCGGATACAATTCCTTGGGATCAGTTAAAAGGACACCGAGCTGTTTCTGTTCATTCAATGACGATAAATAGTCATTCGCCAAGGCGACAATTGGCAAGCGATTAACGATCGATTCGCTGAATGTCAACCCCTGCGTCTCCGTGACGGATAAATTCACATACACGTCAGCCATTTGATAAAAGTGGGAGACCTCTTCATGCGCAATCATTCCTGTCATAATAACCTGATCATTGATGTGCAGCTCACGAATGAGATGTTCGAGTTTTTCGCGTTCTGGACCGTCCCCGACAAGCACGAGGCGTAATCGCTCATCTTGGTCATAGCAGGTTTTAAAATGTTTTAACAGAGCATCGAGATTTTTCTCTTCGGCGAGACGATTGACGGAGAGCAATACGATCGCATCGTCAGGAAGACCTAATGACTGACGCATCGAGCAGCGCAACTCATCACTCATCCTCGGGGGGATCTGCACACCCGTTGAAATCGCGTGAACCGGTCGAGAAACGCCATAATTCGTCAACACCTCGCCCATCATCGCACTCGGTACAACGATTTCATTCGTACGGTTGCAAAACCACTTGGACAATACTTGTACCGTTTTGCGATGAATCAAATGCCCATTAAAAATATAATGTAAGTAATGCTCATACCAGGTGTGATAGGTATGGACCAGCGGAATATGCAGCATCCGTGCGACCTGTTGTCCGCAGAGGCCTAAGCCAAATTCTGTTTGCGTGTGGATGAGATCGAGCTTTAAGTCCTTCACCTGCTGATAGACGCGATGCAATAACGGCGCAGCTACTCGGCGCTCTTTGAAGAAAACAAATGGTACCGAGCGATAACGGTAGATATATTTCTCTGGCTTCGCGCCGGGATCAGTAGTGGTAAAAAGGTACACCTTATGCCCATGCGCCCGCAATTCCTCACACAGTGTTTCGATCGATGTCGATACCCCACTGGTCTGTGGAAAGTAAGTATCCGTAAAAATTCCAATGCGCATGGACTTCCGTTCTCCTCCGTTCTTTGTCATTACATACTATCACAACGTACACTAAACAATAAAGCACCTAACGAATTTTTAGCATTCCATAATAAAAAGGCATCACATCCGCGATGCCTTTCATGCGTTATTATCTATTATTCATTTTCTGCAGCAACTAAATCGTCTAATGTTGTTTCAAAGTACTGCTGTGCCAATTCCATATCACCGTGCTTGTAATGCGCAGCAACCAAAATATCTTTGGAGGTGTTCCATCCTGCCACGCTCCCGATGGCTTCAAAGAACTGATACGCCTTTGTTCCGTAGTCAATCGCTGCCTCATAGTCCTTATTCAAGTAGTACGTATATGCCAACGCCCCGTAGCACTCGCCGAGGTAGTCCGGTGCGTAACGCTGTACTGTCTTCAAATCGTCTAATAAGATGGCAATGGCTTTCGGCGTATGTTCCTTATCCGCATACAACTGGGACAGGTTAATGCTCAACTGACTGCGGTAGCGCGCAATCTGAATTTTCATTTGCTCAGTGAAAATTGGACTATTCAGTGACGCCTTAATCACACTCAGTGCATTCTGCAATAAAACCATAATCTGTTTATACGGCGTGTGATGCTTGGTCAAGAACAATGAATACAGATTATCAAAAATCGCAATATACGCCCAGCGTACAGCTTCCTCTTCAATCTGATTGATCATATAGAACAGGTCGGACAAGGCTTCCGATTGCTTCTCATCATCTTTTGTACGCTTGATGTAGTACGTCGCCAACCGGTGCTGGCATAAGATCCTTTCGTACTGATCATTCGCCAATTCCTTCGCACGTTGTAGATACGTAACCGCATCATCATCAACCATTGCGGCGAGATAGGCAGCAATGTAGAGGCAGTTTTCATAATTGTCAACACGCCCATCCTTAGCTAACTTGGCTTTGACAGCGTCATAAGCAACCGCATAATCACCAATCGTTAAGACATAAACATCGAGATAGAAACCGAGATGTTTAATCGGTAGATTGGCGAGATCCTGTGCAATTACGTCACTGCCCAATGGCTCGATGGTTCCTTTTTCAATAAGTAGTTGACGTAATTTCTGAATATCTTCATTACGGCGCACACCCAATTCATTGAGTAATTGTGGCGCAGCGATTGTTCGTTTAACTGTGTGCCATTCCGTTAACTCTTTGATACCGAAGTTAATGCGCTCGACGTAAAAGTGCGGTAGCGCAGCATGTTGAATGGCTTTGAGATGATCATATAATGCTAGTGATTCCATGCATCCTCCTTATATATTTAATATATGCAATAGTGATTAGAGATCTGTACCTATCGCTTCTTTAGGATCGTGATTCCACGGTTGCAAAAGTTGTGAGAACACTTGAAAGACAACTTTCTCATCAAATTTTTTAACATATTCTTCGATAGACATTGATTGGACTCCCTTCATAGATGCCAATTACTAAAAAAGCGCGCAAACCACTTTCATGATTTGCACGCTCTTGAAAAGAATGACGTTAGTCAGCTAACTGTGCTTTGTACGCTTCAACTAATTGCTCAACTTCATCAGAAGTGAGGCATTCGTTAATTGCTTTGTCAGCCAATTTGCGACACTCTTCCGTATCTAACTGAGCTAATAAACTACGTGATTTCAAAATAGATGTGGCACTCATTGAAAATTCATCGAGGCCCATACCAACTAAGATTGGTAATGCTGTTTGATCGCCAGCGACTTCCCCACACATACCTGTCCATTTGCCTTCTTTGTGAGCGGCATCAATCACAAATTTGATTAAGCGCAGTACAGAAGGATTATACGGCTGGTATAAGTAAGACACGCGCTCATTGAGGCGGTCAGCAGCCATTGAGTACTGAATTAAGTCGTTTGTCCCAATACTGAAGAAATCGACTTCCTTCGCAAACTGATCAGCTAATACGGCTGCTGCAGGAATCTCAATCATAATTCCAACTTCGAGGTCGTCACCGATCTTGATGCCTTCGTTCTGTAATTTTGCTTTTTCATCATTCAAAACAGCTTTGGCTTGACGGAATTCAGCAATGTTAGAGATCATCGGGAACATAATGCCCAAACGACCGTAAGCTGACGCACGCAATAACGCACGCAATTGCGTACGGAAGAGTTCTTCACGTGCTAAGCTGACACGAATTGCACGGAAGCCTAAGAATGGGTTCATTTCTTCCGGTAGTGCTAAATATGGTAACTGTTTATCGCCGCCGATATCCATCGTACGGATAATGACTTGTTTACCATCCATGCCTTCAAGAACTTCTTTGTAAGCTTCAAACTGTTCTTCTTCAGTCGGTAATTCATCGGAATTCATGTACAAGAACTCTGTACGGTAAAGACCGATTGCTTCGGCACCATTCGCGTGAACTCCAGGCATATCTTTCGGCGAACCGATGTTAGCGGCAAAGATAAATTGTTTGCCATCTTTTGATACGGAATCAGCGTCCTTAAGTTGTTCCCATTCAGCTTTTTGGTTTTCAAAATCTTGCGCTAACTTTTCATACTCAGAAATTGTGGCTTCATCCGGACTAACAATCACATCGCCCTTGAACCCATCGACGATAATCACATCGCCCGTTTTAATTTCCTGAGTGGCTTTGCTTGTACCGACTACGGCAGCAACTTCCAAACTGCGCGCCATAATTGCAGAGTGAGAAGTGCGTCCACCAACATTGGTTACAAAACCTTTAACAAAGTTATTCAACTGGGCGGTATCACTCGGAGTTAAATCGTTGGCCACAACCACAGCATCATCCGAAATCAAACTGAGGTCCGGAATATCCGCGTCGATTAAATGCGCAATCAAACGGTCAGTAACATCCTTAACATCCGCCGCACGCTCCTGCATATACGGGTTGTCTTCCATTGAAGAGAAGATCTGAATAAACATGTCAGCGCTCTGACGAACAGCAGACTGCGCATTCAAACCTTCGTCATTAATCTTGGATTCATAACCGGATACCATTTCTGGATCTTCCAACATCGTTAAATGCGCGTCGAAGACCTCGGCTTCTTCTGCAGATAAGCGTTCAGCAGCTACTTCCTTGATCTTTTCAATTTCGCCACGACTCGTCGCAATTGCTTCATGCAACCGACTGATTTCGGCTTCTTTATCATCAGCTTGGCCGATTTCGAAGTCTAAATCAGGCTGCTCTAGCAAAAATGCTTTCGCAACTGCGATACCATCACTGGCACCAATACCTTGAAATTTATTCATCTTATTCAGATAAACCTTCATTCTTCATGGTGTCTTCGATAGCAGCAATCGCATCTTGCTCGTCGCTACCTTCTACAGAGATAGTAACGTCTGCGCCTTGGCCGACACCTAAAGACATAACACCCATGATAGATTTCAAGTTGACAGATTTTTCTTTGTATTCCAATTTAATCTCAGACTCAAACTTGCTAGCCGTTTGTACTAACAACGTGGCTGGACGTGCGTGAATACCTGTTTCAGCAGTAATGTGAAAATCGCGTTTTTCCATGATTCAATCTCTCCTTATTCTGTAACATGTTCTACTTCTACATACGTTGACACTAATATGTAAAAGCTTACGCAAATAATTTACCATTAAATGCATTATTAGACAAGAGCCAGGCTGCTCGTGACTACCGCCTAGCGGTCGAAAATAGCGCGATTTTTCCGCGCTAAATGGCTGTCACAGCAAAATTTAGACTTTTTTAATCATTACCCCTTGAAAGTCAAACATGGTCAATGTATAATACATTCGCAAGGTCAAAAAAGGTCAACACATTGAGTTGACATTGGCTTTAGATGTAATGTTTTTCAATAAGGAGTGTGACGAATTATGGTATGTCAACGTTGTGGTAAACGTGAAGCCGCAATTCATATGTATGCGAATGTTAACGGCGAACGACAAGCTGTTAACCTTTGCCAGGCGTGCTATTACGAAGTTGTCACCGGAAAGAAAAGTGATCAACCAACGATCGATTCCACCGATGATCAGAACAATATGAATCGTTGGGGAAATAATGGTTGGAATGATCTCGATAATATCTTTAGACAGTTTCAAGGCCGCAGTGGCTTTAATGCTTCAAATATCAATCAAGGAAACTTCAGTGGCGATGGTGGTGCCGCCAATGGTGGTAACGGATTCTTGGACCAATACGGTACCAATCTGACTGAATTAGCGCGTCAAGGTAAATTCGATCCAATTATCGGCCGTGATGAAGAAATTCAGCAGATTATCGAAATATTGAACCGCCGCAACAAGAATAATCCTGTGTTAATCGGTGAAGCCGGTGTCGGTAAAACGGCCGTTGTTGAAGGATTAGCACAGCGCATTGTAAACAAGGAAGTCCCACAGAAACTACAATCGAAGGAAGTCATCAGTCTTGATGTCGCTTCATTGATTCAAGGTACCGGTGTTCGTGGCCAGTTTGAAGAGAAGATGCAAAAACTGATCAAAGAAGTCAGTGACAATAAAAACATTATTCTCTTCATCGATGAAATCCACGAAATCGTCGGTGCAGGTGGTACTGAAGGCAATACAATGGATGCGGGTAACATCTTGAAACCTGCACTCGCTCGTGGCGAAATGCAGCTAGTCGGTGCAACGACATTCAATGAATTCAGAAATATCGAAAAAGATGCGGCACTGGCACGTCGTCTTCAACCGATTACGGTGAATGAGCCGAGCGTTGAGGAAACGATCAAGATCATCAAAGGTATCGCGCCAAAATACGAAAAATTCCACAGTGTGAAGTATTCTGATGACGCGCTGAAAGCTACTGTTACCCTTTCAGACCGGTACATTACTGATCGCCAATTACCGGACAAAGCCATCGACTTACTCGATGAATCCGGTTCGAAGAAAAACTTGTCCGTCCCGTTTGTTGATAAAGAGACATTGGACAAACAGATCGAAGAATTAGAAAAATTGAAGACGATGGCTACAGAGTCAGAAGACTATGAAAAAGCCGCTTACTACCGTGATCAGTTGCAGCACTACAAGGAATTGCGCGATAAGAATGAATCTGTGCCTGAAAACACACCAGTCATTAATGTCAGCGATATTCAAAAACTGATCGAAAAGAAAACCGGTATTCCTGTCGGTGACTTACAAGAAAACGAACAGACACAGCTCGTCAATCTTGACAAGAACCTGAAGGCAAACGTTATTGGTCAGGATGACGCGGTTAAAACGGTCGCCAATGCGATTCGTCGTAACCGTATCGGCTTCAATAAATCCGAACGTCCAATCGGTAGCTTCCTCTTTGTCGGTCCGACTGGTGTCGGTAAAACCGAAATGGCGCGTCAATTAGCTGAGGAACTCTTTGGATCCAAAGATGCCATGGTTCGCTTCGACATGTCGGAATACATGGAGAAGCACTCTGTGTCTAAACTGATCGGTTCACCTCCGGGATACGTTGGTTACGAAGAAGCTGGTCAGTTGACTGAGCGCGTTCGTCGTCACCCGTATTCTTTGATTCTGCTCGATGAAATTGAAAAAGCACATCCAGATGTACTGAACACCTTCCTGCAAGTGATGGAAGATGGACGTCTCACGGATGCGCAGGGGCGTACGGTTTCCTTTAAGGACACAATATTGATTATGACCTCCAATGCCGGCAGTGGTAATACAGAAGCGAGCGTCGGCTTCGGTGCGCGTGATCATGACAAAGAGCAGGCTAATATCATTAATCAGTTGGAAGAATTCTTCAAACCAGAATTCCTCAACCGTTTCGATGCGATCGTCAAATTCAACCCGCTCAAGAAAGAACAATTGATTAAGATTGTCGACTTGATGATTGATGAATTGAACGACATGCTCGATGGCCAAGAGATTCATATCGATACGACAAAAGATGTGAAGGAACGCCTCGTAGACCTCGGTTACAATCCAGAAATGGGTGCACGGCCGCTCCGTCGTATCATTCAGGATCAGATTGAGAACCAAGTCGCTGATGTCTATTTGAAGAATCCGGAATTGCATTACGTGCACTTCGATACCAATACGGATAATCAAATCGTTGTCGATAACTTCAGTTCGGATAGACCGGCTGAAAATAGTGAATCTGCCGATGATTCCTCGAAAGAATCCGCAGATGACGCAAGTGATAACGATTAAACCATCATAATCACTAAATGACAAAGGCACTCGCAGTCTGACTGCGGATGCCTTTTTTCGTGCAAATTATAATAATGTTTTGAGCGATACATCTGGATATTTCTGTTCGAACCAGTTCTTCGCAAATTCATTCTCAAACAAAAATACCGGCTGATCGAAGCGGTCTTTGCAAAGCAAGTTACGCGAGGACGACATTGCTGGGTCTAAGTCTTCGTGATCGATCCAACGGGCAATTTTACGGCCCATCGGATGCATCTCTACTTCAGAATTGTATTCATTCTCTAAACGGTACTGGAAAACCTCAAACTGTAGCTGTCCAACCGCACCGAGAATATATTCGTCAGTATGCCATGTTTTGTATAACTGAATTGCACCTTCTTGAACCAACTGCTCAATCCCTTTGTGGAACGATTTTTGCTTCATGACATTTTTAGGCACAACTTTCATAAACATTTCTGGCGTGAAGTACGGTAATGGTGGGAAAGCGATTTTTTCTTTTCCCTGATAGATTGAATCGGAAATCTGGAAATTCCCGGTATCGTACAATCCAATAATATCACCGGCCACTGCCTCACCAGCATTTTCACGGCTATCCGCCATGAAACGCGTCGTATTATTCAATCGCACGGTTTTACCCGTACGTTCAATCACGACTTCATCACCTTCGTGGAAGGCACCCGAACTGAGTCGCACAAATGCAATACGATCGCGGTGACGCGGATCCATATTCGCTTGAATCTTGAAAATAAATCCCGTCAAACGGTCGTCAGTCGGATCAATCAGTTGCCCGTCCACCGTCTCTTCCGGCTTCGGTGACGGCGCAAATTCAACAAATGCGTCCAAAAACGTCTGCACCCCAAAGCCGGTCAATGCTGAGCCAAAGAAGACAGGGGTTAACTGCCCTTTCTGGATAGCTTCGGCATCGAACGGATTACCCGCCTCTTTGAGCAATTGCGCATTTTCCAATGCTTCCTGATAATAACCGGACTGCGCGATCGCGTAATTGGATGACACTTCGCCGTTCTCATCCAGTGGTAAATAATCATAGTCCCCGTTGTCTTCCGGATGGGTTAATTCGAGGCGCTGATTGTAGATGTCATACAGGCCTTCCAAATTCTTACCCATCCCCATCGGCCAGTTCATCGCATACGCATCGATACCCAGAACGTCCTCCAATTCTGCAATTAAATCCATCGGCTCGCGTCCCACGCGGTCGAGTTTATTCATGAAGGTAAAAATTGGAATTCCGCGCTTGCTCGCAACTTCGAATAACCGCTTCGTCTGTGGCTCGATCCCTTTCGCCGAATCGATAACCATAACCGCACTGTCGACAGCCATCAATGTACGGTAGGTATCCTCCGAGAAATCCTCGTGCCCTGGGGTATCGACAATATTAATCTGATAGCCATCATAGTCTACCTGCATGACTGAACTAGTAACCGAAATCCCGCGCTGTTGCTCGATCGCCATCCAGTCTGACGTGGCAAATTTGCCAGTTTTTTTACCCTTAACTGTACCTGCCTGGCGAATCGCCCCGGAATACAGCAGCAAATGCTCGGTAATCGTCGTCTTCCCAGCATCCGGGTGGGAAATAATCGCAAACGTCCGTCGTTTAGCGACCTCATCATTTAAATTCATTGTTAATCATCCTTATTTTTTTAATTAATTATTCGTGTTCTCAGCCAATTACACGTCAATAACGCTTCACAACGTGTCAAGAGATACGCGAATCAGGTCGGATCAGTTAAATACATGTTCATTCGCCTCATTTTTATGCATGCGTGACATTATACCAAAAATGGCATGAACTGCGATGCCACAGAGAAGTAAATCAGGACACTCGTCAGGTCAGAGAGCGTTGAAATGAACGGCCCAGATGCCACAGCGGGGTCGAAGCCTAATTTATCCATCGCCATTGGCACCAAGCTCCCTGCCACATTAGCGACGGTAATAGCCGACAACATAGCAATACCTACAACGCCAGCCAGGGCTAAATTCCGTTGCCAAACAGTAATGATCAAGAAAATCGTGATTCCCGTCACGGTTCCACTGATCAATCCAATTACAATTTCATGCAAAATCATACGAACGAAGCCGGTGTTTTCATCTTTAGGCATCGCCAATCTTCTCACCGCAACCGCCAGAGACTGTGTACCTGCGTTCCCGGCTGTCCCGGTAACTAAGGTAATAAACAGTGAGAGTGTTGCTACTTCTTCAATCAATTGTTCGAAGCGACCGATTAACGTTGCGGTTCCCATACCGAGAAACAACAGCGTGATCAACCAAGGCAAACGCCCCGAAGCTGCTTTTAATGATGATTCGTGGACTTCATCGACGTCAACGGCTGCCAATCCGGAGTAGTCCTCTGCGGCTTCCTCGTCAATAACGTCCAAAATATCATCAACCGTGATAATACCGACTAATTGGCCGGTGTCTTCCGTAACAGGAATAGCCATGAAGTCGTAATCGCGGATGACCTTCGCAACAATCTCTTGGTCATCATGCACGCTCACAGCAACCACACGCTCACTCATAATATCAGAGACGAATTCATTAGCGTCCGCCAACATCATATCGCGCAACGTCACGACGCCGACGATGCGATCATTGTCGTCCACCACATACAAGTAGTAGATTGTTTCAGCAACATCAGCCTTCGAGCGAACCAGCGTCATAGCTGATTTGACCGTCTGATTGGCCTGCAATGAAACAAAATCAGTTGTCATAATTGATCCAGCCGTATCTTCTTCGTACTGCATCAATGATTTTAATTCATCAGCCTGCCCGCGTGGCATCAACCGCAAATAAATTTGTGCCTTTGTCGGCTTGACTTGTTGGAGGATATCGGCCGCATTATCACGATACATCTCTGCCAGAATTGCAGAAGCACGCCGGTCATCCATTTTTGAGAGGAAAGAGATGGTATCTTTGAAAGTATCCTCATCGAATACATCATAAATACTCGCCAGCTCATCAGGTGTCAAATAGCCATTCGCAATCTGTCGCTGTTTGGCATCCAGATGGCTGTAAATCTGCGCTTGTTCATACGTATGATTGGCCATCAACTCTTCGCGGAACGCCTCACGATTGTGCTCAGTCAGCAGCTTCGTGACATTCTCAAATTTTTCAATATCTGTTAATTCTTCCAGATCATGATCACGTTGAAAGTGGTTGCGTGTGTCGTCTGTCATATACTCACAGCCTCCCTTTGATGTTAAATATTACTCACTATCCTCAAGCCGTTCATCATCCATTAAAGGGACGAACGCTTCAGGATACGGTGCTTCAATTGTCATTTGTTGGTCTAAAAACGGATGGGTGAATACTAGGCGTCGACAATGTAGTGCCTGATGCGAGATAATATCGCTTCCCTCGCCGTAAAGGTCGTCACCGACTAAGGGTGCACCCATATGCGCAAAATGCACGCGGATTTGATGCGTGCGTCCGGTATGCAGTTGCACACGATACTGATAGTACCCGCTATTCGTCTGTTGTTTCAGCCAGTATTCTGTCTGCGCGGATTTCCCATCATCGCGAACACGTCGCTTGATAATGGAACCCTCTTCCCGTCCGATCGGTAAATCAATGACTCCGTGCGGCTGCGGGGCGACCGGTCGCTCAGTCCAAGCCGTATAGTACTTTGCCAGCTGATGATTGGCCATTTCCTGCGCCATTACGGCATGCGCAAATTGGTGTTTCGCAAACATCACTGCACCGGACGTGCCCCCATCGAGTCGTGACACCGGATGAATCACCTGATCATCGTATTGCTGCGTCTGATAATAATATTTAATCGTACTCGCGAGCGACGTATCATCGTGATAACGCACCGGCAGTGTATGAACGCCCGCTGATTTGTTCACAATTAGGAAGTGTTGATCCTCATATAAAATCGCTAACGGTCCAGCTTTAGGGAGGATTTCTTCCTGTTTACCTTCATCCGGTAGTTCGATCGTCACGGTATCACCAGTATCCAGTGGATATGTTACCGGAACCGATTGATCATTCACCCAAATACGGCCGAGCCGCTTGAGTTTGACGATTAATGAGCGTGACAAGCGCTGATGCTGTAAAAAGGTTTTCAGTTTGACCGAGCGATCCACCTGCCATTGAAACTGTAGTCCCACTAATCCTCACCTGGTTGATCGCTGATGAAGGATTGACGCACGCGGTCCCAGAAATGCGTGTGGCGATAGCGCGAGAAGTGAATCTGCTGTGGCGCCACTTCAAAGCGTACTTCCTTCACGTATTTGAGTGAAATAGTGAATTGATCCAGCGTCATAAATAGGCCACTCTGCTCGCCTTTACCGAGATCCAGTGTAAACCATTCATGATCACAGATGATAACTGGGCTGGATAAACTGCGGTACACGCGGTTATTCAGTGGCGCAATCTCGGTCAATTGTAATGAACGTAGGCTCGGATGAATGACTGCACCCCCGAGCGATTTGTTCAGTCCTGTCGATCCTGTCGGCGTCGACACACAAAGTCCATCGCCACGATAGCGTTCGAAGAGCTCGTCTTTGATATTGATGTTACATTTCATCGTCCCTTCGTAACGACGGATGGTCGCTTCGTTCAGTGCCAATTTCTCCATGGTTGAATCTTGGCGATCTTTGACGATCACTTTTAGGAGTGGATAGCTGACATCCTCTCCTGCGTCAGCTGCTAAGCCTTCGATAAGTAGATCAACGTCGTTTTTAATCCAATCCGTGTAAAACCCTAAGTGCCCCGTGTGCACACTCGTAAAACGAATCGTATCGAGTTGACGCTCATAGTGATGGAATGCTGAGAGCAGCGTACCGTCCCCACCGACTGTGATAACGAGTTCCGGGTGCTCATCATCGATCTCGTAATCATGATCCGCGAGCTTTGATTCAATATAGTCTTTAATTTCGATTGATTCTTGATTATCATTATTGAACACTGAATACTTCATTCTGACCTCCAACGCTTGGCTCTTTCATTTAATCCCTTAAATTTTAGCATATCTTTATGCACAAATTCAGTGTGCGAGTGTAAATACTGTTACTCACTGGTGAATGACGTATAATGAAAAGAATAATACCAAATTTTTAATGAATGTGAGTGAATGCGCGCATGGGGCAACATCTAGAAACAGAATTCAAAAATATCATCAGCGCTGAAGAATATCAGCAATTGTTACAGAAATTGCACTTAAATTCTGAGCAAGCCGTGGTTCAGCACAATTACTATTTCGATACACCAGATTTTGCGCTACGTGAGCGTCATATCGGCTTGCGCTTGCGAATGACCGCGCGTTATAACCACTTCACAATGAAACAGCCGAGCGGTCAAAACCAAATGATTGAAATTATGGACAAGCTCAGCCATAATGAAGCAACATCGCTCGTTGAAGCGGAAAAATTGCCAGAAGCACCGGCAATTCGCGAGGCACTCCAATCACACCAACTCTCACTGGATGACATGTCACGCTTTGCCTCGTTTGAAACGCGACGCATAGAAGCACACGTACCAAACGGGACACTTGTTCTCGATGATTGTCATTTCACGCATTTCAATGATCACGAACTTGAAATGGAAACGACACCCGATCCGAGGAACGGTGAACGACAATTTTACAAATTGCTCGAAACGTATAGTATTCCGGTACGTCCTTCCGAAAAGAAAATGATTCGGATGCAGCGGACAGAACCGCTCTACGATATATGATAAAGAAGGAGGTCAATTTTATGGACGATTCAATGAGATTTCGATCTAAACCCATCAATCATACTGATGAACATTATTTTGATCTTTTCTTATTTGTTAATCCATTAGACACCAATTGTTTTCAAGTTGAAAAAGAAATCTTAACATTTGTTAATGAAGCGCCGCAGCATGTGTCGTTGCGCATTTTTTGCTATCACGATACAGAACTGCACGCATACGATGAGCAAATGACCGCTTCGTATGCGGATTTCAATCTGATGGCTAATTACCAGGTCGCACTCGCCTTCAAAACTGCTGCGCTACAAGGTAAACACGTCGCCAATCGCTTGTTACTCTCAATGCAGCATAATTTCATTGAAAATCGCAAGCGATGTCAGGACGAAACGGTTAAAACTATCATTCGTCAAAATAACCTCGATTATCAGATGTGGCTCGACGGTTTTACGTCCCGCTATATCCGCAAAGATTATCAGAAGGATATTCAATTGATGCGTGAAATGAATGTCACGACGTTACCAGCACTGATCATATCAGATTCAACAAACGCTGATATTGCGATAAAGATTGAACACCACATCAACGCTGAGACATTACATCAATTATTCAACTATTTCGATGAAACGGCGCGTCAGTGTGAATGTAACAATACCCATGAGCCATCATTAAAAATCGCATGGCATAAATAATACAAATAAAACCTCTAGGCCCCCACCGGATGTGGCGAGTTCCTAGAGGTTTTTGCTTATTCAAAATACGTTTAGTTATTTGCTTTAAGTAATATTTCTAATTGATCGAGGCGTGTCTCAAAGAGCTTCATCGTTGCTTCGATATAGTCGGCATTTGTCATATCAACACCCGCGCGTTTCATAATCTCAAGTGGATAGTCGGAATCCCCTGATTTCAAGAATTGCAGATAGGCATCGACTTTCGTCTGATCACCACTCGTGACACGTTCAGCGAGTGCCGTCGCTGCAGAGAAGCCGGTCGCATACTGATACACGTAATAGTTGTAATAGAAATGCGGAATACGCGACCATTCATACGCAATATCGTAATCTTCAGTTGATAATGCTGAGCCGTAGTAGTCCTTATTCAACTCGAAGTACTTCTCATTCAGCAAGTCAGGAGTCAGCGCCTGACCATTCTGGGCTGCCTGATGCATGAAGTGTTCAAACTCTGCAAACTGTGTCTGACGGAAAATCGTCCCTTTCACTGAATCCAAGAAGTAGCTCAAAGAATAAATCTGGGTCGCAGAATCTTTCTTCGTTTCCAATAAATAATGTGTCAAGATATTCTCATTCGTCGTCGAAGCGATTTCTGCCAAGAAAATCGGGTAGCTCCCATATACGTACGGTTGATTCTCACTCGTGTAGAGGCTGTGCATACTGTGCCCCAATTCGTGCGCTAACGTGTAGAAGTCACTGAGCGAATCCTGCCAGTTCAATAGTACAAATGGGTTCGTATCGTAAACCCCGGACGAATAAGCCCCAGATGTCTTACCCACATTCTCATATACATCGATCCAATGCTCATCGAACGCGCGCTGTAAATGCTTGAGATAGTCCTCGCCTAATGGGCGTAACGCTTTGAAAAGCTCTTCTTGTGCTTCCGCATAGGTGTAACTGATCGGTGCCTCACCCGTCAATGGCACATAGAGATCGTACGGATAGAGCTGATCAACACCGAGTATCGTTTTGCGCAGTGCGATGTAGCGGTGCAACAGTGGCAAATAGCGATGAACAGTATCTACCAATGTTTCATAGACACTCTCTGGAATGTGGTCACTAGCCATTGCTGCTTCACGCGCCGAATGATAGTGGTGCAATTTCGCATCCGTATTATGATTTTTCACATTACCGCTCATTACGGAAGCCATCGTATTGTTTACCCGGCGATAACCATCGTGTAGCTGATGGAACGCTTGCCTACGTACATTGCGATTCATCGATTCCAGCAATTTACCGTAGCTTCCGTGACTAACAGTGATCGTCTCGCCTGTCTCATTGGTTACTTCACCGAATGTCAGATCGGTATCGCTCAAGTAACTGAAAACATTCGCGCTGTTGGATAGTACCGGCGATAATGTTGAAAGCAATGCTTCTTCTTTATCAGAGAGCACGTGCCCGTCCTTTTGGAGGAGTGCTTCGAAGTAATGTCCGTAATCTTCATTATCGCGCAACTGCCGTTTGATATCATCCGATAGACCGAGCACTTCCGGTTCAAACCATGCAGCCGCTTCAGCTGTCTGTGACGCGAGTTGTTCAGCTTGGTCATTCATCTGAATATATGTGGCAACCTGCGTCTCCTGATCATGCTTCATATTGGCGTAAACGACGAGTTTTTCAAGCTCACGACTCACAGATAACAGTGTTTCAAACGCCTGAATCGTCGTGTCTAGGCCTTCTGATAGACGTCCTCTGAAGGTATCAATCTCACCTAAACGCCCAGCAACCTGATCATAAGCCGCTTGCCAAGCTTTATCGCTTGGAAAAACAGTGGATAGATCCCACTGATAGTCGGTTGAAATCTCTTGGCGCGGTTTCACTTGGGTAATTTTTGCCATTTAATTCTCCTCCTTTAAATCACTAGCAATCTGATTCTCGACACGCTTCGAAAGCTGCCATACGGTATTGAGCCACTGTGATACAGCCACCTGTAGCTCAGGATTGAACGGTCGAAAATGCAGCCATTGCACGAGTTGCCTGCGATAGTCAGCGCGCGATATGTTCAATTTTCGTAAAAGCGTCATGTAAATCAATACATGATGCAACTTCTCCTGTACGAATACACACGGATAGTCATACCGAAAGTAGTCGTATGCGAGTGCATCGGTGGCAATGCGCTGCTGATATAACACGCGCAGTAACTGCTTATCAGCGCGTGTCGGTTGTCTCAGCAATCGTGTGTGACGTTGAAGCAATTGCAGCGATGCATATGACTTAGCGTCAGGAAGAATGTATCCATGCGTCAGCTCAGGAAGTGTAGAATCGTCCGCATCACACATCGCGATATAGTCACTGATTGAAACCAACCAGCGCTGCACGATGTGTCCGAAGCCGTCGACACTGATGAGCGACACCCGTTCTTCAATCGCATCCCAATACGGGAGGTAAACGCCGAACGTGAGATTCATCCGTAAAAATGGCACGAGACGTTGAAAATTGCGTGCATACCACTGATAATGTGGCTGCTGTTCATTTAATAGCCACAACACCTCAAGCTGATGTTTTTGATAATCCTGCTCGCGCCGCCGGACTTCCTCAGCAGGTATCAACGATGACTGCAATTCAATCGTGTACGCGCCACCCTTACTCAAAACATACACATCCGCACGCCGCTCACCATCCGGCATATGGCGTTCCATCTCCGTCACGTAACCCGCGCGTGCCAACGCCGCAGCGAGCCAGCGTTTATTAGCAGCATGCCAGGCAGATTCCGCAGGTGTACTGTTCGATGTGCCTGCGTGTTTGAAATAAGGCCGTCTATGTCGACTAGTAATCAACTGCACCGGTCGCCCACACTTCACACATTGATAATGTGAAGCCCTTGCCACTATCGGCTTTAAGGCTTCTTCGTTCGCACGCACTGGCTGGTTATTCGACAACGCATAATACATTCTATACCCTCTCCTCTACGATTAATTACGTAGAGAGGCTGTACTATTTGTTTTCGCTTTAACGGAAACCGATGGCACGCTCAATCTTAGCGAGTGTTTCACCAGCGATTTCGTTCGCATGTTTCGCCCCCTCAGCCAAAATGTCGTCCAATTCATCACCAGCCATTAATTCTGCGTGGCGTTTCTGCATCGGCTCCAGTACACTAACTAAGCATTCAGCGATGTCCTTCTTGAAGTCACCGTAACCTTTGCCTGCATAATCTTTGACTAAGTCATCAATCTCGCGACCAGAAAAAGCTGAGTAAATGGATAATAAGTTCGAAACGCCCGGCTTGTTCTCCGGATCGTAGGCAATTTCGCCGGATGAATCCGTTACCGCTGACTTGATCTTCTTGGTAATCGCTTTCGGATCATCCAGTAACGAGATAAAGCCTTTCGGATTACTGTCAGATTTACTCATTTTCTTCGTTGGATCAACTAAACTCATCACACGACCGCCCGATTTTGGAATAAGGGGTACCGGACGAGTGAGAATCGGCGTGTCTTTCTCTCCGAACCGATGATTAAAACGATCAACGAAGCGCTGCGTCAATTCCAAATGCTGCTTCTGATCTTCACCGACTGGTACCTTCTCCGCATTGTAGAGAATAATATCCGCTACCATCAGTGCTGGATACGCCAATAAGCCCAAGTATACGGAATCTTGTTTCTGCGCTTTATCCTTGTACTGCGTCATTCGCTCCATATCACCGAGCGGGGATAAACATTCAACAATCCACCCCGCCTGTGCGTGGGCTGGCACGTGGCTCTGTACGAAAATAGTTGATTTTTGCGGATCGATACCGAGCGCTAAATATAGTGCAGCCAGTGAACGCGTATTTTCGCGCAATTCATCGGAATCCTGCTTCACCGTAATCGCATGTTGATTAACCACGCAGTAAAATGTTTCATAATCCTCTTGCAAATCAACAAACTGTTTTAAAGCACCGATATAGTTCCCAATCGTTGGAATACCGCTCGGCTGAATACCTGAAAAAACTCTTTGCATCAATTGTTCATCCTCCATTTCCAGAAGTTACTGAATATCATCGCTAGTTTACCAAAATTTACCGCCAGTCACCAAATATCCCACGGAACGCCCCCAAACCGCAGTGAATTTAGTTTACAGAAAGGCACATTTTAATTAGCATGAAATACACTAAGGAAGTTATATCATGCGCATAAAAAGGTATTCAAATACGGCGCAATCATTACCATCGCGGCGTTGGCACTCGATGGTATCGTCAGCACGGGCATGATCGCCAGTACTATGCATGAGAAAGCGAATCACACACTCGAAGAAGATAAACGATCGAACGAAGCAATCATCAATAATATTGAACAGATACCTGAGGACGATGTGTCCCTGCTGACAGATTCGATGGATTCTCTGGATATGAAATTGAATCTCGTGCGCCACGCCGAAGATAATATCGATATGGTCTACTACATGTTTGATGATTCGGATAGTGCCACGCTGCTATTAAACGAAATTATTAAAGCTGCTGATCGCGGAGTCAAAGTGCGCTTATTACTCAATGATCTGAACAATACCTTCACCTTTAACAATCGTTGGCGCAGTGAATTATTGACCAATAATCCGAATATTTCATTCTATCTCTAACATAATCCGAAGTTAAACTTCTACAAGCTCAACGATAATATCCACGATAAAGCGATCATCGTCGATCATCAGTACCTCATTACTGGCGGTCGCAATATTCAGGATCGCTTCTACTTCAAAGACATCGCTGAGCCGGTGTACGATCTCGACTTTTTAATTTGTCGCCGCGGTGAGAAATCAGCAATCAATGAATACGAAGCCTATTACGATAAACTGATTCATGCAAAACCGGTCCGTCGTGTCGAGACGCCGCTGTCTCACGATGAAGAAACCTTACACCAGCTCATGGCTGAAGCAGTTGAAGACGTGAAGGCATCACGCGATGAACTATCTGATTACGATAAGTCGCCGGAAAATGTGCCGTTCCACAGAGCGCGCGTATCATTTGTTCATAATCAACTAAATCACGTCGTCAAGTCTCCGAACGTCTTAAAGGTACTCGCTGCTTTGAGCCACGTTTATCAGAAATTCACCTGGGTGACGCCTTACGCTGTGCCTTACGAACCGATTCGCGATATTTTGTCTCTCAATAAAGACAATCAAGATATCACGATTCTCACCAATTCTAAGAAAACGTCACCGAATTTCCCGGCATTCTCTGCAACTTTAGCATACGCTCCGTTCTTCAACGAAAATAGTCAACTGATGAGTTACATCGGTGATGGCAGTGTCCATATGAAAACAATACTCTATGGCGACCACGTGACAGCGTTAGGTTCATTCAATCTCGATCCGCGCTCCGCGTTCCTCAATACGGAAACAATGGCAATCATCGATAGTAAAGATTTCCAAAAAGATATGCGCGAGCTGCTCGACAGCAAAGACTTTGTCTCCTGGGAAGAAGGCAAGCAGGTCAAAGCACCATTGCTCAAAAACATCTTGCTCTGGACATTACGCGTCTTCCAATCGCTGATTCTGCCACTCGTTTAGCAGGTGCATCTTTCACAAGAATACCGATCATTAGCGTTCGATTTTTCGATTGCACATAATGTTGACAGTATGATCCATTATTATCATTGCAAATATCAATTGTATTTTTCACATTTAAAAATATGTTTTTTCAATAAAAAATAACAAAAGTGTGAAAAAGGTATAGCGAATTGTCAAAAAACGTGATAGAATATGTCAGTAAACGTCAAACAAGCAACCTGAGAAAGGGTGGACTGCGATGGTTGAACTCTATTCGTCACCTAGTTGTACCTCATGTCGCAAGGCAAAGGCATGGTTAGAAGAAAACAACATTTCATATCACGAACACAATATCTTTGCGAATCCGTTAACTGAGGATGAAATCAAAGATATTCTAAAAATGACTGAGAACGGTACAGAAGAAATTATCTCAACGCGATCGAAAGCATTTAAAGATCTCGGTGTTGACATCAATGATTTAAAACTCGATGAATTGATTGCGCTGATCCAAGAGAATAGTGCCCTATTGAGACGCCCGATCATTATGGATGACAAACGCCTGCAAATCGGATACAACGAAGATGAAATCCGTCGTTTCTTGCCACGCGAAGTGCGTACGCTCAATTTGGAAGAAGCTTTGCGCCAATTAGCCTAAACGCGAAACCCAAGGCTACCGGAGTTATCCCGAGGCCTTGGGTTTTCTTATACCCAATAAACAATCGTTTACTCTTATTGGTATTTAGAGTAAACTGAACACGTAGCAATAGAGGTGAGAGCTATGGAAATGGAATACATCAATGAAAATACGTTGCGTGTCTTCATCGATGCCGACGATCTCGCAGAACGTGGCGTTTCAATTATCGACCTGCTGCAAAATCGGAATGAAGTCGAACATTTCTTCATGTCTATTCTCGAAGAAGCTGATGTTTCGAACAAATTCCAGCAGAGCGATTCAGTCACGTTCCAGGTGATGCCGAAAAAAGGCGGCCTAGATTTATATATCAGTAAAGCCCAGGATGATAGCGATGATGGCAAGCAGCAGATTGAGCAATTGCTGAAAGCTATCGCCGAAGATAATAATGATCAAGTCAACGAACTACAACACGCTAAAAACGAAGAATTTCCGTATACCGACGATGGGATGTATCTGACGACCGTTTTCGAGTTTGACACACTCGAAGACCTCGTCAATATCAGTCAAGATACGGACTTAGAAGATTACCACATTATATACAAAATCTATCACTACAAGGATCACTTCTATCTAGTGGCATCCTTCGAAGAGATGGAGTTTGATGTCTTTAATCTCAAAAATGTCGGATACTATATTCTCGAATTTGCGCACTTCGCGCCATTCAATGAGACGGTGTTGCAGGAGCACGGTGAATTAATCTTAGCAGATAATTCCCTCTCCCCGTTGCGCGATTTATTTAGTAACTAGGCCATAACAAAAGAGCTGTTCATACGAACAGCTCTTTTTTGTCGCATCGTTTATTTCAAAATTTCCGTTAACTCCTCTGCACTCGTCGCACCGAAGTAGTGATTGATATCGATGCCTTCTAGTGCCTTCTCAATCGCATCTGCCGTGTACGGAATACCTGTCAGCTGATCTTCAACATCTTCAATCTCACCGAGTCCGAAGAAATCCCCATAAATCTTAATACGGCTGATACGCTGATTCGAAATATCGAGATGGAATTCGACCTGCCCGGCTTCGGTTCGCGCCTCTTTGACTAATTGATAATCTGGATTCTTTCCATAATTCCAATCAAAATTACCCGTAAACTCATCGTGAATAGCTTTGATCTGCTTCCAGTCTTCATCGTCCAGCACGTATTCCTTAACATCCTTCACATCGTCAACATCGAAGATATTCAACAGTAACGCTTCACGGAATTGTTCAATAGTCATATCCTGATTTTCTTTCGGTAGATACGGCTTGATATTCGTGACACGTTTACGCACGGATTTAATCCCTTTTGACGTGAGTTTTTCTTTTTTAGGGATTAATGCATCATTCGTCACATCGAGGTCTACATCGAACATTAAGGTCCCGTGAGCCGTCATGCGTCCGCCTTTAGAGTACATCGCATTACCGGAGAATTTCTGGCCGTTGATCATCAGATCGTTACGCCCTTGAAGCTCTGCACCTTCAACACCCATCTTGTGCAAGGCATCGATGACTGGCTGTGTGAATTTTTCGAAGCGACGGAAAGATTGCCCGTCATCTTTTGTGATAAAGCAGAAACAAATATTGCCGTAATCGTGGTATACCGCACCACCACCGGATTTCCGGCGTACGACTTCAATGCCGTGTTCATCGACATAGTCCTGATTAATCTCTGCACGCGTGTTTTGATTCTTCCCGATAATGATTGCTGGCTTGTTAATATAGAACAAGAGGATCGGTTCATCGAGATCCACTTCTTCAACTAAATGATATTCGATGGCCAAATTCCAAGATGGATCGTAAACTTCATCACCGTGATATTGATTTTTGACGTAATACATCCTTAAAAACCTCCAATAATCACAAATCACTGTTATTGTAACATAAACCGCTATCATTAAATCAACTGGTCAGTGAAATTTCTCTCATTAACTGGCTATAAACCCTTTACGTATTTCTTTTAAGCGGTTACAATAAAGAGTCGGTCGAAAGATCATAACTTATAGAAAGAAGGACTTTTAAGTGAAACGTCGCCATTTATTTTTACCAGTTATTGTGCTGTTATTAGTACTCGTAGGCTGTAGCAATAGCCAGAAGCCAAAAGACGATACAGGACCACAAAAATTTACTATTGGAGCCAGTGGTGATTTTGATCGCGAAATATGGGAAGACGTTGGAAAACGCCTGAAACCACAAGGTGTTGATTTAGAAGTCAAAACTTTTAGCGATTTTATCCAACCAGATATTGCACTGGATGAAGGCGATATTGATGCGAATGCATTCCAATATTCTTCATTCCTGCTGGACAATGCAATGAACCATGATTTAGATATTACTGCTATAGGCTACGCGCAGATTACACCAGTTGGTATCTGGGCCCCTAAAAATAAGCCTTTAAATAGTATCGATGACCTCCCACAAAATGCAAAGGTCGCTATCGCTAAGGATCCCGTGAATTTAAATCATGAATTGCGTATTATTCAAGATATTGGGCTAGTCACACTGACACCTGATGAGGGACAACAGTACACGTTGGAAGATGTCACTAATAATCCTAAAAATCTTGAATTTGAAGCGATTGATTCATCATCAATGATGAGTTTTATTGATGATGTTGATATTTTTATCACCTGGGCTAGTGTGGCTGGCCTTTCGAATTACGAACCGGACGATGCGATTTTCATTGAAGATCCCAAAACATTAAGTAATGATTTTAAATTAGTATTCGCTGTTCGTGATGAAGATAAAGATAATCCACTCGTTAGCAAAGTTTTAAAAGAATATCAAACGGATGCAACTGCTAAAGCAATGAAACGCATAACAAACGGAAAATTCACGCCTGGCTGGGACAAAGATAATCTTGAGCATGATAATCAAACGGCCTATAACTATTATCAAAAATTAAAACAAGAGGCCGCCAAAAAGAACAATTAGGAAAGAAGGACTTTTAAGTGAAACGTCGCTATTTATTTTTACCACTTATTGCCATAGTGCTATTGCTTGTTGGTTGTAGTAATACGCAGTCCCCCAAAGAGAATTCAGAACCGCAAAAATTCATCGTCGGTGCTAGTGGGGATTTGAACCGTTTGATCTGGGAAGATGTGGCTGAGCGACTCAAACCACAAGGCGTTAATGTTGAAATTAAAATGTTCAGTGAATTTATTCAGCCGGATATCGCCCTCAATGAAGGTGATATTGATGCGAATACCTATCAATATCCGCCATTTTTACTCGACACAAATACCAATCATGACCTCGATTTAATCCCAGTCGGTTATGCGACGATCACGCCGATCGGAATTTGGACACCGAAGAGCAAAGATAACATCAAAAGTTTAGAGGATATTCCTGGCCACGCGACCGTTGCCATTGGGAATGATCCGGTCAACCTCAATCACGAACTGCGCATCTTCGAACAACTCGGCCTCATTGAATTGACGAAGAATGAAGGCCAACTCTACACGCAAGAAGATATCACGGCTAACCCGCATCAATTGGAATTCAAGGAAGTGGATACCGCATCGATGATGAGTTTTGTAGACGATGTCGACCTCTTCATTACCGGTGCCAGTGTCGCGGGAAGTGTCGATTATACCCCAGAGGAAGCCTTATTCATCGAAGACCCAAAAGATGTTTCCGATGACTATAAACTCGTATTTGCGGTACGCGCAGAGGATAAAGATGATCCAACCGTACAAAAAGTCCTGAAAGAATTCCAGAGCGATGCGACGGTTGAGGCCATGGACCGTATTACACATGGCCAGTATTTACCAGGTTGGGATCGCAAAAATGTTGAAAAGGATAACGAGAAAGCATACAATCACTTCCAGGAATTAAAGAAAGCCCAAGCACAAAAATAAAATGCAATTAAAGAAAGCTGCCTCCATTATTATTGGAAACAGCTTTTTGCTTTTATAATGATGGTTGATAGAAGTCCCCACGCGCTTCAAAAAAAGCAGCACATGCCAATAACCAATCTTCATGTCCTTTCGGTGCAGTTACCTGCAAGCCGATCGGAAGGCCTTCACTATTCTGCCCAATTGGAATGCTGATCGACGGGTGCCCCGTGACGTTGTAGATCCAGCTGTATGACGTCAATCGTTGAGAGGTACTGTACGCTTCATTGATCGTGCGCGCTTGTTCATCGGCATCTAACGTTTCATAGTGACGCATACGTTCCTTCAAGTCCTCACTCTCATGAATGTCGGAACGAATCGGTGCTGACATACTCGTGGTCGGCTGGAAATAAAGATCGTAGTCCTCAAAGAACTGTGCCATTGACCAGGCTGCTTGATCCCAAAGCGCGATACTGTTCTCCAATGTGTAGTTAGGAAGCAATCGTCCGTATTGATAGATCGACCATGTCAACGGTTCCACATCATCCGCTGACACCGATCGTCCGAGATTTTGTTCAATCGCATGGATCATCCCTACCGTGTCTACACCATTCATTTCCATATAACTCCGATAGAGTTCACGCTGTCCGATATCAGGGATGGCTTCCTGTATATGCATACCGTTCGCACGACAAGCCGCAACAGCCTTAGCTAATAGAGCTGTGACTTCAGGTGAATCCTGTTTAACATAGGGATTGTAACTCGAATAGGCGATACGCAAATACTTGAATGTGCGCTTGGCTGCCGCAAAATCCGCTTCGCGCAAAGGATTCACGTGAAATGGCGATGCTTCCTGTTCCGTCTGCAGCGCTAGTAATAAGCGTTCTGTATCTCTGACACTACGGGTGAGTGCAAAATGGATCGATGCACCACCCCAGCCACGCCAAGAGCCTGGTCCCATCGCCGTGCGTCCGCGAGTCGGCTTCAAACCGATGAGACCTGTATAGGATGCTGGCACCCGAATCGAACCACCCGCATCGCTCCCCGAGGCGATCGGTACCATCCCGCTCATCACTGCGGCACTCGCACCACCGGATGAACCGCCAGGCGTACGTTCGGGTGCAATGGGCAGTTTCGCATCGCCGTGCAGTACGGAATCGGTTTGTGTTTTAAACCCGTACTCCGGCACGTTCGTCACGCCGACGATAATAAATCCGGCATCGATCAGCGACTGAACAAAGAAATCTGTCGATGGACTGACATAATACTTATCCAAGCGCGCACCGCTCGTCAGCGGTGTCCCCTCGAGGTGCTGATTGAGATCTTTGATAAGTATCGGTACACCTGCGAATGGCGCACTTAAATCAGTCAGTGTAGCCGCTTCACGCAGTGCCTCCTCGCGTCGCACGTAGACAACTGCATTCGATCGTTGGTTCTCACGATCAATCGCATCGAGTGCCAGTTGCACGGCATCGACTGGTGTTAGCTCGCCATTCTTAATAGCTTCACTAACCGCCGATGCATCCTTAAAATCATTAAAACTACGCATTTTATTCCTCTCTTCGCAATAAAAAAGGATTGACAACATCTGTCAATCCTAGAGAACCACCATCTAGTGCTCGTAATGTTCCGCTAATTTATCCGCAGCCCATTGACCGATAAAGACCATAATCAAGATAATCACGGTACACACGAGTGTGATATCTTGCTGGTGACGCTGGTACCCACGGGTAATCGCTAAGTCACCGAGACCACCGCCACCGACTGTACCTGCCATTGCGGATAACCCGATGACGCTCACAAACGTCAATGCGGAGATACGAATCAAGCCAGGTACCGACTCCTTCAACAAGACGCGGAAAATAATTTGCGTGGTCGATAACCCCATCGCTTCAGCGGCTTCAATCACACCAGCATCCACTTCTACCAACGTATTCTGTACCGTACGCGCATAGAACGGAATTGTACCGACAACCATCGGCACGATTACCGCCGTTGTACCGATAGATGTCCCAACAATGAGACGTGTGACAGTCACTAATAGCGCAATTAAAATGACGAATGGAATCGATCGGAAAATATTGACCAGCTTATCCAAAATTGAATAAATCACCGGATGCGGGCGTAAGCCACCTGGCATCAGAATAGTCAATAACACACCGACAACAATACCCAGAATAAAGGAAATAATGCAGGTAATAACCGTCATATACAAAGTTTCCAGCGTGGATTGATAGATAACATCTAAACTTTCCATCACATTAGGCATTAACGAAGTTAAGAAATCCATCAGCGTGTCCCTCCTTCCGTCACATCAGTCGAAATCGTATGTTCCTCTAACTGAATATCTTTCGAGCGGATATAGTCCAACGCCTGGGCAATTGCTTCTGGTTCACCATCCAGCGTCACAAGCAAAGTTCCAACCGGTGTATTCTGGATAATCTCCACATTACCGAAAAGAATTGACGTATACACATGGTAGGATTCCACCAATTGCGCAACTAGCGGCTTCCCTGAGGTGTTGCCCATGAACTCCAGCCGATACACTGATTGGCCATCCTTCAATCCATAGATATCCGGTGATTGTAAAATATCATCGATCCCCTTTTCTGCTGGGTTCGCTGATTTAATGAAATCACGCGTAAGCGGCTCTTTGGATTCCGCAAAGATCTTCAATACGGTATCTTCCTCAATCGCGCGCCCCTTCTCCATAATAGCCACGCGATCACAGATTTGTTTAATCACATTCATTTCGTGAGTGATGATCACGATCGTAATTCCTAGACGTTCATTCACCGATTTCAACAGCTCTAAAATCTGTGATGTCGTCTTTGGATCCAGCGCACTCGTCGCCTCATCACAGAGCAGGACATTTGGATCATTTGCCAACGCGCGAGCGATCGATACGCGCTGTTTCTGACCACCGGATAATTGCGATGGATAGGCATTCTTACGCTCACTGAGACCGACCAATTCAATCAACTCATCAACTTTATTATCGATTTCTTCCTTACTTAATCCCGATTTCTTCAGTGGAAAAGCAACATTCTGTGCCACCGTACGCGAGCGCATCAGATTAAAGTGCTGGAAAATCATGCCGATCTTCTTACGCGCGGCGCGTAATTCTTTGTCCGGTAATGACTGGATATCCTCACCATTAACAGTAACCGTTCCCGAGGTTGTCTTCTGCAAACGATTGATAGTGCGCACGAGGGTACTCTTTCCTGCGCCCGAATAACCCACGACTCCGAAGATTTCACCTTTTTTTACATGGAGCGTGACATCATTCACGGCCACAACCTTTTTGCCGTTCGACCCAGCAAATTCCACCGAGACGTGATCTAAATCTATCATGCGCTCCCTCCTCTCTCAATTATCAGAATCTCATTATAAACTGCTCTGCTACACATTTATTCGTATTTTGTGAACACATGTGATCATACCAGACGATCATATTTTTCCAAAAAGAAAACACCTCTCCAAAACATGAAGAGGTGCCTAGATAGCATGCATTAGTTCAATGCAGCTTTTGCTTGATCAACAACGGCTTTGAAGCCTTCGGAATCATTAACTGCTAATTCAGCGAGCATCTTGCGGTTGATTTCGATGTTTGCTTTCTTCAAGCCGTTCATCAACTGGCTGTAGCTGATGCCTTCTTGGCGAGCCGCAGCGTTGATGCGGGCAATCCATAAACGACGGAAGTTACGTTTACGTTGACGACGGTCGCGGTATGCGTACATATGCGACTTCATCACTTGTTGTTTTGCGGTCTTGTAAAGTTTTGATTTCGCGCCGAAGTAACCTTTTGAAAGTTTTAAGTATTTTTTACGACGACGACGGGTGACTGTTCCACCTTTAACACGTGCCATTTAATTTCCTCCTCTTCAGTAATCCAGATTAGTGTGTGTCGAGCATTTGTTTGATACGACGCATGTCAGTAGCATGTACCATTGCTGGTTGTTTGTGCTGACGACGTTGTTTCTTCGTTTTACCGTGGAAACGGTGATCACGTTCAGAGTGGCTGCGTTTTAATTGGCCAGTTCCTGTTTTCTTGAAACGTTTAGCTGATGCGCGGTGTGTTTTTTGTTTTGGCATTTTCAATCCTCCTGATTTCCTTATTTATCATCTTTTGGTGCGAGCAACAACTGCATCGAACGGCCTTCCATGCGCGGTTGTTGTTCTACCTGGGCGACATCGGACATTTCTTGCGCGAAACGCTGCAAGACTTCGCGTCCGAGATCTTTGTGCGTGATTGCGCGTCCCTTGAAACGGATAGAAACTTTGACTTTGTCGCCCTTCTTGATGAATTTGTTTCCTTGACGCAATTTCGTCTGCAAGTCGTTCTCATCAATCGCTGGACTCAAACGAATTTCCTTCGTCTGCTGGGTCTTTTGATTCTTGCGCTGTTCACGCTCTTTGCGCTGTTGTTCGTAACGGTATTTTCCGTAATCCATGATACGGGCAACTGGCGGTTTGGCATTTGGCGATACCAAGACCAAGTCGAGATTGGCATTTTCTGCCTGCTTCAAAGCCTCAGCCGTATCCATAACGCCGAGTTGATCCCCTTGAGGATCAATAACGCGAACTTTCGGTGAACGAATGTCCTCGTTAATAATCATCCCTTTTGCGATAATTAACACCTCCACATTACTAATTGATAGACGTCCATTTAGCCACTAAAAAACGGGCTTGCATGCACAAACCCGTCTGAATATCATCACAAATGTTTTCATATGAAAACAACTGCTACTATCAACCCGAGGACGTATCTTGTCAACTCAGGTGAGAAACGGGGTTTCTGCTTCTTTTTCTCACAAACAACATCATACTATCGAATTCCCCGCCTGTCAATGATTAATTAGGCTTCTTTGCGACTTTTCGCAGCAATATCTTCATTAATCAGGGTAATGAAGTCTTCCCAAGGCATCGTTTCTGTCGCTTTGGAGCCGTAACGGCGCACATTCACGGTACCGTCCGCAATTTCGTTGTCCCCGAAGACTAATTGATAAGGAATCTTCTTCGTCTGGGCTTCACGGATCTTGTAACCCATCTTCTCATTGCGGTCATCAACTTCAACGCGGATGCCGTGCTTACGCAATTCGTTGCGCGCCTCGTACGCACGATCGCCGTGTGCGTCATCGTTAACTGGGATGATGACAGCTTGTTGAGGCGCTAACCATGTTGGGAAAGCCCCCTTGTATTCTTCGATCAAGTAAGCAACGAAGCGTTCCATAGTTGATACAACACCGCGATGGATCATGATCGGACGGTGCGTATCTTGCCCGTCTTCACCAACGTACGTGAGGTCGAATTTCTCTGGCAACAAGAAGTCCATCTGAATGGTTGAGAGTGTTTCATCGTTACCTAATGCTGTCTTCACCTGGACGTCTAACTTCGGTCCGTAGAAGGCCGCTTCACCTTCAGCTTCATAGTAGTCTAACCCCATGTGGTCCATGGCAGCTTTCAACTGGGACTGTGCTTTCTCCCACATTTCATCATCATCGAAGTATTTTTCTTTATCGTTAGGGTCACGGTAGCTCAGACGGAAGCTGTAATCGGTAATACCGAAGTCCTTATAAACGTCTAATACCATGTCTAGCACCTTGATAAATTCATCTTCTAACTGGTCTGGACGTACAAACAAGTGTGAGTCGTTGAGTGTCATCTCGCGGACACGCTGTAAACCGGAAAGTGACCCAGATTTTTCGTAGCGGTGCATCATCCCGAGCTCAGCCACACGGAATGGGAGATCACGGTACGAACGTTTGTGGTGTTTGTAAACTTGAATGTGGTGCGGGCAGTTCATCGGACGTAACACTAATTGTTCGCCGTCACCCATATCCATCGGTGGGAACATATCATCGCGGTAGTGATCCCAGTGACCGGATGTCTTGTACAGTCCCGTATCAGCTAGTACTGGGGAATAGACGTGTAAGTACCCATCCTGCACTTCACGGTCAACAATGTAACGTTCAATTTCACGACGAATCGTTGCGCCGGCTGGTAACCAGAATGGTAACCCTTGGCCGACTTCTGGTGAAATCATAAAGAGATCGAGTTCTTTACCGATCTTTCGGTGATCGCGTTCTTTCGCTTCTGCGCGACGTTTGAGGTCAGCTTTCAAGTCTTTTTCATTGAAGAAAGCCGTTCCGTAAACACGCTGCATCATGTTACGGTCAGAATCGCCGCGCCAGTAAGCCCCGGCGAGCGATAATAATTTGAAGTGTTTTAAGTAACCGGTGGACGGTACGTGTCCGCCACGACAGAGGTCGGTGAATTCTCCCTGGCTGTAAACGGTAATTTTTTCGTCTTTCGGTAAGTCTTCGATCAATTCGACCTTGTAAGGATCATCCTTGAACATGTCCAGCGCTTCTTCATAAGACACCTCGCGGCCTTCGATCGGATAGTCCTCTTTAACAATTTTCTGCATTTCTGCTTCGATACGCGGCAAGTCCTCTTCCGTCACCTGGTTGCCCGAACCGTTATCCGTATCGTAGTAGAAACCATCCGCAATAGCTGGTCCAACGCCGAAGTGAATATTCGGATAGAGTCGGCGCAACGCCTGTGCCAACAAGTGCGCACCAGAGTGGCGCAGAATGCGCAGGGCTTCGTCTTTCGTTTCATCATTGTTCGGGTCGACCAATGCGATCTTGCCATCATGTGGGAGTGGTTCATCCAAACCTTTGAGTTCATCATCCAACGTATAGGCGACCACACGTTTGGCGAGGCTGTTGCTGATGGATTTCGCAACATCGCGTCCCGTGACGTCATCATCGAACGTCTTTTCGTTATTATCTGGGAATACTACCTTTACCATCTTTATTCCTCCCTTTAACTACAAAAAAGTCCCTTCTCGATTGCTCGAAAAGGGACGATAATTACAATTTTATACCGCGGTTCCACCCAACTTATGTACTACAATGACCAGTACACACTCATTACACTGATATCGGGGGTACCCGTTCGACTTTAACGCAGAGCCTGCGCGTACGCCGAAAATGTCTCAGAAGTGGTGACACCGCAATCGTCCAAGCCTCTCACCTACCGCTTGTCTCTGTTCAATGATTGCAATTAAAGCTTCTTTCATCGACTGAATAATGGCATTATATGCTTTTTAATTCGAAAACGCAATAATCGTTTGCTTAGTCGTGGCGACGATTTCTGCCTGTCATCGGCACTTCCTTAGCGAAGTAGCGAATTCGTTCCATCAAGCGCCGCGCTTTCACGCGTTCTTCGGTGTTTTTCGTATGCGCAAAATGGTCCTCTAACTCTTCGAAGCTGAAATTAGACGTAAATAGCGTCGCACGGTGCTCGCTCATGCGTGCTTGTAGAATGACACCCAACACGTCATCGCGCACCCATGCCGTGTTGTTCTCCGCACCGATATCGTCGATGGCGAGCACTTCACAAGCAATCAATTCATCGAGGTGCTGCTGCAACGCGTTCTCATTCATGCGGTTGCGCAAATTCGTCACCAACTGCGGAAAATGCACGAGCGTCGTTTCCACCCCGTGATCAGCCAGGGCATTTGCGATGGCTGCCATCAAGTACGTCTTACCGATACCGAAACTCCCGTAGAGATACGGAGATTGCACGAATGCGTCGCTCGCATTGGGATTGGATTCTGCCTGAAGGTAGCGATCTTTGAACTTCATCGCCTCAATTTGCGCATCCTGCCGTCCGCGATCCGAGGTATCAAAATTCTCGAAAGTTGCCTCATGCAAATCTTTCGGCAGGTTCACTAGCTTCATCGCATTGTAACGCGCCTCGGCCTGCTGTTTCCGCTGAAATTCCTCGGTTGGCACGTACTTCACCGTGATCGCATTCGCATCCATCACGAGCTGTGGGGTGTAATTCGGCATTTTGAGTGGTTTGTGCTCCCGGGCACGACGCTTCTCACTCACAAATTCATAGAGCTTCGACATGCTGTGGTTCACAATCTCCCGACTCAGTTCGTCCTTATGTGCTTGGAAAAACGCACGTACTTCTGGATCGCGTTTGACTTCCTGCGCGAGTAGCTGGCGCCGTTCGTTCGGATTGATATCGTGCAACTTCAATGTTTTCTGTTTATTTGATAAAACATCACCCACGTTTTTCACCGGTCATCACTCCTTCTTGTCTTTGTTGAGTAGGCGTCGAATTTCGTCCGTACGGTCTGCTAATTGTTCATCTTTCTTATCTGTGGACTGATCCATCCACTGCGGTGTCATCTCTTTATAATTAGCGTGCGATGAATACTTACGTTGGTTCTTCCTTCGCTGCGGTTCACGTTTCTGAAGATAATACAGTGCTTGCTCCGGGGTTTCAATATGATGCTTGAGCCAGTCATTTTCCGTGGCCTCCATCGTATCCTGATAGAGCGTCGGCTTATCCAATTCAACCAAATAGTAGTACGCCATCACGTTTATAACGGCTTGCGACAGACGTCCGCGAGACACCATCGCCGTCAGTAATTGCTGTTCCTGCTTGGTCAAATACCCGTGACGCGATTCCTTTAAGTACGATACGAACGTCATAACCGGATAAGCACGCGCCTGTTCGGCTAAATTGCGCTGATCGGCGGTTAGTTGCGCAAGAATTTGCTGATTGGAAGTGGTTTCTGCTTCTGCATTTGACTGCTGATTCTGTTGCTCCGGCAAACCATCGTACGCGCGTTTCTGCATGCTATCAGTATCGATCCGCTGACGCTTGAAATCCATCGCTTCGTACGCCAATCGCGCGATACCCAACTCATCGTAACCATATAGGTCATGAATGACAGTTGCCACTTCCATTACCATATCCGTCAGCGCTTGTTCTGGAATATGTCGCTGCAATAACGTCTGCTTGAACACCGTCGTATCAAAATCACCACCGGACACATGGTGCGGTGACTTCCGACGCCGCGACGGCAGGACATACTCTTCCGTTTCTGTCATATCAGACAGCGCTCTGGTTTCCTCCGCTGAAAAACGATACACATCGCGAAACGAGTAAGTCGTCTCCTGCCACTGACTACGATCAACTTGCGGTCGCTTAACCGAAAAGGCACTGCGCAATTGTTTGAAACGCTGCTCGCCGACCTCGCGATACAAGAGCGTCGACAGTACTGTATCCTCGAAGAAAGCTTTCGGCGTTACCGGTGCTTTCAAAAAATACAGCCATTGCGGATCTTGATACGCATCCTCACGGTGATACACATCGAGTAACCCGATACCTTCAAGATGGGCGCGCGCAATCACATAGGTTCGCGCTGGCCACACCAGCGTATCGGTAATATCCGTGTGGCGAATCACATCTGACTCGAACCGTTTCACGTTGAGTAACTGATAGAGCGCATGGAACAGCGCATAGGACTGACTACCTATGATCGGCAGATATAATGCAGCGAGCGTCTTCCAATCGACATCGGATAGCCACTCTGCTTGTTGAATTTTTAAGGTATCCGTTAGCTGTAACGTTTCCCATGGTGGTTTACCCATCGCTTGCTCCTCCCGCCTACTCATCGTAATGTAATTCCATCTGTCCCTCGGTTTCGTTCTTTTGTTTTTCCTTCAGGTGCTTGATTTCATCCAAGAACACCGAAGCATCCTTGAAATCGCGATACACACTCGCGTAACGAATATATGCGATTTCATCGATCTTCGGTAGGCGATCCATCACCATCTCACCGATCTCGCGCGACGGGATTTCGTTCTCACCCGTCTGCTCCAGTTCAAACTCAATGTCCTGCACTAACCCTTCCAGCTGCTCCACAGGCACCGGACGCTTCTCACACGAGCGCACGAGCCCGCGCAGTAGCTTCTGGCGCGAAAACTCCTCACGATTATTATCCCTCTTGATCACGAGCAATGGTTGGCGCTCGATTCGCTCAAATGTCGTAAACCGATAATTACAGTTTGGACAAACGCGCCGACGCCGAATCGCAGAATCTTTTTCGAGTGGGCGACTATCCATCACCTTCGTCCCCTTGTGCTGGCAATTTGGACATTTCACTACGTACACCCCCTACATAACCATAGTGTATTCCCTTTAATTATCCATTTTTGTCCCCACAAGTGCAAGTTTTAGCGAATAAAAAGGCGTTAGCGTTTCACAATAGGTAAAGGACATTGATAATAAAACACCTACCGGTTGATCCGATAGGTGTGGCTCATACTATTCCCAGAGTTTTAATAATTCCTCAACCTGTTGTTCGGTGTGTGCGAGTGATTGCGAGTTATCAATAACGAAATCCGCACGCCGCACTTTTTCATTGAGCGAGAGTTGTGAGTGAATTCGCTGTATAGCTTCTTCGTCACTCAGTTGATTACGTGCTTTTAATCGCGCTTTCTGCTGTGCTTCATCGACCGCAACCACGACGACATCATCACAAATCGCATCATAGCCGCCTTCGTAGAGAAGCGGGACATCGAGGATGGCCAATATGGCATCCGTTGCCTTAACATCCTGGATCGCATCCAAAATGCGCTGACGGATCAGTGGCCGCAAGATGGTATTCAGCTGCTCTAGTGCCTTCGAGTCCGCAAAGACTTTTGCACCGAATTTGCGCCGATCGAGTTCGCCATCACTATCTAAATACTGTGCGCCGAATGTATCTACAATAGCTTGTAGTCCCTGTTCACCCTTGTGCTCAAGGTCGTAAACGATTTGATCAGCATCGATAATTGGAATGCCGTGTGCCTTAAACATATTACTTACGGTGCTCTTTCCGGTAGCGATGCCGCCAGTTAATCCGATAATTTTAGTCATGCTTTCCCTCCAAGGTTTGGCAGTAGGGGCAATACGTTGTGCCACGCTGATGTACTTTGGTTTTAATGAGCGGTGTGCCACAACGACTGCACGGTTCACCATCTTTTCCATAGGCATGCAGTGATAATTGGAAGTAGCCGTTCTCACCGAATGTATTCTGATACGTGCGGATAGTCGTGCCACCTGCCACAACTGCGCGCGATATCACCGACTGAATGGCGGCGATCAACTGTCCAATCTCATGTGCAGTCAGCTGATTGGCGGGGCGCTCAGGGTGTATCTGACTGAGCCAGAGCGATTCATCACAGTAGATGTTGCCGATGCCAGCGATAACTGTTTGATCTAACAGCACGCTCTTGATCACACGATTGGTACGCCGCAGTCGTTCCTGCAAATACGCAACCGTCAAATCTTCCGGTTCAGGGCCGAGATTTAGCGCGTCAATCGCGGCTGGCATCTCATCTCGGGCGACGCGATGTATGCGTCCAAATTTGCGCACATCGTGATAACGCAGGGAGCGGCCATCTGTAAGATCGATAATCACATGCGTATATTGATCCGGTGCTACCTCCTGCGGCACAACGAGCCATTTCCCTTCCATTCTGAGATGACTGATCCACCCATCGTGTGTCCAGTACAGGAGTAAAAATTTGCCACGGCGATCGACGGTTTCCAGCGTCTGGCCGACCATCTGCTGACAGAAAGCGTCAACGCCTGCGCCATCCTGGATGATTCGTGGCCACTTCACAGATACCGACTGGATGGTTGCACCCTTGACAGTTTTTAGCAACCCACGTCTGACTGTTTCAACTTCCGGTAATTCCGGCATGGATCCACCCCCTCTGTTTTAATTATTTTGCTTCGTACCACGTATCGCCAACGTTCACATCCGCGAGTAGCGGGACATCCCAGTCTACTGCATTCTCCATGACATCTTTAACGAGCGTGGTCAGTTCCTCAACTTCATCTTTCGGTACTTCAAAAATCAATTCATCGTGCACCTGAAGCAACATTTTCGCCTGCATGTTTTGCGCCGCCAAGGCATCCTGCATGCGAATCATTGCGATTTTGATGATATCGGCAGCTGTTCCTTGAATCGGTGAATTCATCGCCGTACGTTCCGCAAAACTACGCAACTGGAAGCGGCGATTATTGATGTCCGGCAAATAGCGGCGTCTGTGATAAAGCGTTTCGACATAACCGTCCTGGTGTGCTTTCTCCACAATATCATCCATAAATTTTTTCACGTTCGGATAGGTTTCAAAATAGCGATCGATGAATTCCTTCGCCTCGTAGCGCGGAATACCGATATTCTGGCTCAGGCCGTAATCACTGATGCCGTACACAATCCCGAAGTTAACAGCTTTCGCCTGGCGTCGCTGGTTTGGTGTCACTTCCTCAATTGGGACATCCATAATACGGCTGGCTGTATCCGAGTGAATATCCTTGCCATCGATGAATGCCTGCTTCAGATTGGTATCGCCTGAAATATGTGCGAGCACACGAAGTTCAATCTGCGAATAATCGGAACTCAAAATCATCCAGTCCTCATGTGCTGACATGAACGCGCGACGGATCTGACGCCCTTCATCACTGCGGATCGGGATATTCTGCAAATTCGGATCCGCCGAACTCAGACGCCCCGTCGCTGTCAATGTCTGGATGAAGCGCGTATGAATCTTCTGATCGGCGTCATGAATGAAATCATGGAGTCCCGAAACGTACGTCGACTGTAGTTTCGAAATCTGGCGGTAATTCAAAATCAAATCGATGATCGGCACACCCTGCAGTTTCTCGAGTTCACCTTGAGCGGTCGAGTAATATTTCTCGCCATTTTCGCCCTCTTTTTTTAGCTTTTTACCGTGAGGGAGCCCCATCTCACCGTATAACACGTCGCTCAACTGATAGGTCGAATTAATTGTGAATTCATGGCCAGCCTCTTCGTAAATTTGGGCTTCTAATTCCTTCAAACGCTGATCGAAATCGACCTTGAGTTCATCGAGCACGTGGCCATCGACGTGCACACCCTGCTCCTCCATATCAGCCAACACATCGGCGAGTGGTAATTCCACATCGCGATAGAGTGACAGCATTTCTTTTTCTTTCAAGTGATCGTGTTCAATCGCCACCAACTGTTGAATCAGTCGGACCTTCTGTGCGAGGTGATCATACATCGCCGTTTTATCAGCCGGCACGGCGCGCTTCGCCCCTTTTCCGTACACATTGTCATCGGTCGGAAAACCGCTGATATCCTCAGCGCTGGCAACTTGCGCAATATCGTTACTGAGGTCTTCAGAATGACTGAGGTACGAACCGATCAGGACATCTTCCGTCACACCGTGCACCTGCACGTCCTGGTAGTGCCACATCACGCGCTGGCGCTTCATATCGAAGACCCACTTCGGGCGATTGGACTGCAGCCAATCCTTAAAGGCTTCAGATGCGAGTATTACGTCCACATCCGCCACATAGATTTGCGCGTCGTCACCCCATGCTGCTGCCAGCATGGTTCCTTCGTGATAATTCTTCTCAAGCATTTCCGTATAAAAAGCTCGTGGTTCATCGCTAAACATCGCATCGGTTAGCTCATCAGCTGAAGTGACCACCTGATATTCCGGCACATCGACACTAGCTGTCTGTGCTTCACTGGATTCGCCGCCCATCTCAGATAGAAATTGGTTGAAATTCATATCCTCGTAGAACTGACGCAACTTCGCTTCATCGCGTGGTTGCAGCTGAATATCGTCGATTGTAACGGTAATTGGGGCATCTGTACGAATCCGCGCGAGGTCTTTCGATAAGAAGGCTTGATCCTTGTCCTCTATCAGGTGTTCCCGGCGTTTCTTACCCGAGATATCATCGATATGGTCATAGACACCTTCCGCGGTTTCATAATCGTGGAGCAGCTTCAATGCGGTTTTCTCTCCGATTCCGGTTACACCCGGATAATTATCCGAGGAATCACCCATCAACCCTTTGAGATCGACAATCTGTTCCGGCGCGAGGCCGTATTTGTCCTGAACAGTCGCTGGTGTGTAATCTTCCATCTCAGTAGCCCCGCGTCGATTGAGTTTAACGGTGATGTGCTCACGCGCGAGCTGCGTTAGATCTTTATCACCAGAAATAATTACTACATCGAAAGTATCTGCTGGTACGCTGAATGCGAGGGTCCCAATGATATCATCGGCTTCATAATTTGCGAGTTCGTAGTGTGCAATACCGAATGCATCGAGCATCACATTAAAGTATGGCATCTGTTCGCGGAATTCATCAGGGGCGCTCTTGCGCCCCCCTTTGTAATCGGCATACTTTTCCGTTCTGAAGGTCGTCTTCCCAGCATCCCATGCCACTAACGCATAGTCCGGTTTCTCGTCCTCGAGAATCTTTGTCAACATGCGATGGAAGGTATAGAGCGCATTGGTGTGCAGACCGTTCTTATTAGTAAAACTATCTACGTTCTGAATAGCGTAGAACGCACGAAAAGCGAGCGAACTCCCATCGAATAGGACGAGCTTCTGTTTAGTTGTCGTCATGGTTATGGTGCGCCTCCTCGATATGATCGGTATATTCATTGGCGCTAGAATTACGCTGTGCAGCTTCATCGATATTTTCAGACGTGGTCTTGCCATCCTCATCGAACACCAATACCGATAACATCGCATCCAAGATATTGTCCTCACCGGTTTTTTCATTGAGTCCGGTGACGTGAATCATCAACATTGAGCGCCATTCTTCCTTACGCACGACTTCGAAACTGAATGTCACTGTCGAACCGATTTCGATCGCCTTACTCTGTGAATAATTGAATTCGACGATGGCATTATTCGCCCCTGGAAAATGCATTGACACCGTACGCGTCAAAACCCCCATCACCGCAATTATCGGCACAAATCCGTAGTTTTTGACCGATTCATCCTCGTTTTTTTGAATCTGACCGAGATAGTGGGGATTCGTATCACCCGTCACGCCCATGTAGAGCAAAATATCCTGCGGTCGGAACGATTCACTCACTTGGAACGTGTCGCCAACCCTAATTTTATCGATTTCCTTCGCAATCGGATCGGTTTTGAGATAATTTTTGGTTGCCATTGGTCCGCCTCCTCAAAGACTTGTCTAATCTCTACTAGTTTATCAAAGTCTCGAACACTGAAACAACTCCCAGGCAACCGAATCATATTCTCACATTGAACAAGTGAATAAAGCCCTTTCGTGTGGTAGAATAATAACAGAATAAATCATAGAGAGAGGAGTGAACGGTGTGCAAGCTATTCATTACTATTTTATTCGTCATGGGGAAACGGAAGCAGAAATCAATAATGTCATCGAAGGTTGGCAGGACTCACCATTAACCCCTCGAGGCATCGAACAGATGAAGGCACTGCACGAGAGCTTCAGCGATTTACCGATCGCACTCGTCTTTTCGAGTCCGCTCGAACGTGCGATTCAGAGTGCCGAATTACTCATCAAAGGTCGCGACCCCGAATTGACAGTAACCACGAATGACAGCCTAAAAGAATACGGCTTCGGTGGCTTGGAAGGTGAAACTTTTCGCGAGACCTTTGACCCATCGATTAATGATCAAATTCTAACACTAGAAGCACAAAAAGTTCCGGAGACACAGTTGTTGCCGGAACTCACTCGCCAGATCGCGGCGATAGATGAAACGGGAGAAACCGAGCGTTTCATTGACTTCTGGTCACGCATCGAGGAGGCCATGCTGCAAATTCACGATGACGCCCTTGAGTACCGCATTGATCATCAAAAATCGGAAATTAACGTAATGATCGTCGGGCATCAATTTGCGATTTCCGCCTTCCTACACGAAGTCCTATCCGATTTCGAATTGACGGATCGTCTCAACTGCGGGCATTATGCGCGCGTCACCTATCAGGATGGGCACTACACGCTCGACGAATGGAATGAAAAATAATAACGAACGAAAAAGCGAGCCACGCAACAACGTGACTCGCTTTTAATTATGCTTATTTTTTCAAACGTGGAATGACATCATTCTTGAGGTAATCTCTGAAGCTATCCGCAATTTCCGGGTGGTGCAGGGATACTTGAATGCTGGCTTTCAACATGCCGAGCGGTTCGCCGACTTCGAACCATTCACCCGCGTAATCGAGTCCATAGACATCTTCTCGTTTAGCTAAAACATCCAACGCTTCGGTTAATGCGAGTTCCTGCGCCGTCTGTTTATCAGCGAGGTCGCGCAAAATCGGAAAAATCTCCGGCGTCAATGCATAGCGGCCACAGAGTGCGCGCGCGTCACCTGAGACATGCGCCGGTTTCTCTTCCAATGCGCTCAGACGGTAACTATTGGTCGTGCCTGCAACACATTCACCCGTCATAATGCCATAATGTGTGGCTTCCTCTGAGGACACTTGTTGCGCTAGTACAGTCATCGCATCGTTTGCTGCAAATGCATCAATCACCTGCTTCGAGGCAGTCGGCTCACCTTCTCCACTGAAGAAAATATCATCACCGAGCGCCAATAGGAACGGCTCATCACCGACAAACGATTCCGCTTCGAGTACGGCGTTTCCAAGGCCATTCGGATAGTGCTGGCGCTTGAATTGGACGTTGCCGAGTGTTGAACGGCGAACCGTCTCCAGCATAGCGTCCTTCCCCTTCTGCGCGAGGTTATTCTCCAATTCAATATTCGCATCGAAGTGATCCTCAATCGCACGCTTATTCCGTCCCGTAATAATCAAAATCTCTTCGATACCGCTCGCCAATACCTCTTCAACGATGAATTCAATCACCGGTTTATCAACGATTGGCATAATCTCCTTTGCGAGCGCCTTGGTGGCAGGTAGGAAGCGCGTGCCCATACCTGCTGCTGGAATGACTGCCTTACGAATCTGTTTCACTGGAATGCCTCCTAGCGCTAGTTGGCGTTATTTGCCGCCGTCAGTGCCTCAATATAATCATCCGCGTATTTCATGACGTCTCCCGCACCCATAAATAGCAGCACCGCATCGTGATACTGGAGCAACTGATCGATCGTGTCCGAGGTTAATTGTCGTGCTGGTACGGACATTTTATCAGCAATCGCCATACTCGTAATCTCGTGATTGTCCTGTTCACGTGCAGAGGAGAAAATATCGCACAAATAAACTTCATCCGCTAAACTCAGACTCGCAGCGAACGGCGTCAATAGTGCCTTCGTCCGTGAATACGTATGCGGTTGGAAAATCCCAATTACCGGACGATCCGGGTATTTCTGACGTGCGGCCTGAATCGTCGCTTTGATCTCTGACGGGTGATGCGCGTAATCATCAATAAGAATATTCGAATCAACCTTGCGTTCATTGAAGCGACGTGTCACCCCGCCGAACGTGGCCAAGCTCTTATTAACAACTTCAGCCGGAAAACCTTCAAAATAACAAAAAGCGATCACTGCCGTCGTATTTAAAATATTGTGGTCCCCAAACTGATTAATCTGGAAGTGTCCGTAGAAATCATCGTGCACATAGATATCAAACGACGAGCCGTGCGTATCTTTCTCAATGTTTTTGGCAACGATATCGTCACTGTCATTGAAACCGTAATACCAAATGTCCGGCAAATCGCTGAAGCGCGCTAACATCGGATCATCACCGTATGCGATGACCTTCTTCTTCACTTGATTAGCGAACTTGCGATTGGCATCGTAGACTTCTTCCAAATTGTGGTAGAAATCCGGATGATCGAAATCGATATTCGTGAAAATCGCGTAATCCGGTTCATAAGCTAGGAAATGTTCGCGGTATTCATCGGCCTCGAGCACAAAATACTCCGAATCCATCGCACCTTTACCACTACCGTCACCGATCAAGTAACTAGTCGGGATATTGTCGCTGAGCACGTGACTCATAATCCCAGTCGTCGTCGTTTTACCATGGGAGCCGGTTATTGCGACACTCGTGTATTTCTTGATCCAATTACCGAGGAAATCATGATAGCGAATGACCGTGTTACCGAGTGCTTTTGCCTGAACGATTTCAGGATGCTCATCGGAGAACGCATTCCCACAGATAACGACCATCCCCGGTTGGATATTGTCTTCAGAAAACGGCAGAATCGGAATGCCCGCTTCGTGGAGTCCCTTCTCCGTGTAAAAATGTTCCAGTACATCCGAACCCTGGACATGGCAGCCTGCGCCGTGAAGAACGAGTGCTAGTGCGCTCATCCCTGTGCCTTTAATGCCGGTAAAATGATAAATCGTTTCACTGTTCATGACGTTTGTTTTCTCCATTCATTTCCTTCTTGAGATAAGGTGGGAGATCGCGATCCTCCGTGACATAACGCTGTTTAAATGTTTGTTCCGAGATTTCCGGTTCACGCGACAAAATACCGGAAAAATCAATATTGCGCCCGTTCTGCGCACGCGATGTTCGCGTCTTCCCACTAACAGCAGTGGTTTTCGTCTTCGGTTGACTTGAATGCCCACTGTTGGGTGGTGAAGATTCCACGGGTTGCTTATCTCTGGACGCTTGTGACTTCTCTGATGACGCGGTGTGCTGCCAGATGGATGGCACCTCGGTCCGCTTGAACGGTCGGTGGTTGCGATACTTGCGGTAATCCTCAACCTCCTGGTGCAGTTGCTGGTAGTACGCGCGCTTGTCCTTTGAACGAGTGGCCGATTGCTGCGATACTGCCGCTGGTCGCGCACGTTTCGGTTGTGCCACTTGCCGGTACGGATTCAAATAATTAGGAAAGTCAACCCTATAGCTCTCAGTGTTCCTGGACCGCTGAGGCGCGGGCGCTGCTTGTGCCCGTAAGCGTTCACTGGAACGACTGGCGCGTTGTCTGCTTTCTCCTTCCCAATCCATCATCCGTACTCATCACTCCTCTATGTGCTAATTACTGTAATACTTCTGAAGCCGGTGTCCCCGGTGCAACCTCTTGATCGAGATCAATGATCCCCTGCTGCTTATGCCCAGGATCAATCCCTAATTCAAAGGCAGAACACAACATGCCCACACTATCAACACCGCGCAGTTTTCCTGGACGAATAATCTGTCCATTCGGCATAACGGCATCCGGCAGGGCGGCAATCGATGTCATCCCCTCGTGAACATTCGCTGCCCCACAAACAATCTGCACCGTCTCACCCCCGATGTCGGTTTGCGTGACGGATAAGTGATCGGAATCATGGTGTGGTTCACACGCTAACACCTTCGCTACGACGAGACGCGGCGTGGTGTCCAATTGAATCGGATCGAACCCTGATTCGTAGAGGTGCTGATTCAACAAATCAAGTTGCGTGTCATTGAGAGCAACATGTCCCGTCTGCTCCAATGAAAAGTAGCTTGATAAGTCGAAAATATTGTATCCGTATGTTTCATTGGTTTCGTTATCAAAGATTCGTGTAATGTTTGCTTGTGTTTCCGTAGCCACTCGCTCTCTCGGCAAATCGCCTGCGACGAGCATCAACACATCGCCGATCCCCTTCGGATTATAGAAACTTAACCACATACTCTGATACGCTCCTTTATACTTTTGCTTATAGAAATCCGCTCATTGCGAACAAATTCCCAGCGGTATATTCCGACTGATTATAACCTTTTCCACAGAAAAGTGCAACGTCACACAGTAGTTTTTGCCCCCTGGAAGTTCCGATCGCTTATCGTACCCCTGAAACAAAAAAAGCGACCAATCTGATCGCTCACTATTCTATCGAAATCTCGCCTGTAAATAATAAATAGGCTGTCCCTTCGCACTAAATTTATCTTCATACTCCGTTGTCACATTCTCCACGGCTAATTCGCTGTCGTGGAGGTCGAGCGATACTTCCGTAAACGCCATCCCAAATGACGACATGCTCGTGAGCGAATACTCGAATAGGGATTGATTATCCGTTTTGAATTGGATCGTGCCATCTTTTGCCAGAATTTTTTGGTATTCGGTCAGGAAACGTTCATGCGTCAGCCGACGTTTCGCATGGCGGCGTTTCGGCCATGGATCCGAGAAATTCAAGTAGAGCTGTGACACTTCCTGTGGCGCAAAATACGTTGCAGTGGCTTCACCGTTTCCGTTAATAAACCGCAGATTGTCGAGTTCAGTTTCTAGCGCCTGTTCTAACGCCATGACCAGCACATCCGACTGCAACTCGATCCCGATAAAATTATACTCCGGGTGTTTGCGCGCCATATTGATAATGAACTGCCCCTTACCTGTTCCGACTTCCACGTGTAGTGGCTGATCCTCGGCAAACACCTCATTCCAATGTCCCGCATGTGTTTCTGGGCTGGGAATAACCCACTCCGGATGCTCAGCAATCCTATCGCGCGCCCATGGTTTGTGTCGAACTCTCATACTCTCTCCTTACCTTATACCATCGCATGCATGACTTGTTGTGCCATGTAGATGCAGTGATTATACATATAATGTTCCCGACGTTGATACGCATCTTCTGCAACTCGCAACAGATGAAATAGCACGTACCACCGCAGTCGCTTGGTAAAATCATCGCCCTTCGTCATCCCATAATTCGCCAGCCATTCCCGACGCTCATCGTCCGGAATATATTCGACAAATAATTGACAGATGTCGTAGAGTGGATCGGCGAGCTTTACCATCTCCCAGTCGACGAGATACAGCCGCTCATTATCACCTAAGAGGAAATTGCGACGATTCAAATCGCCGTGGCATACCGTCAACATCTCGTGCGGTAACACCGGTGCGGTTGCCCTGAGCACACGAATCATCGCTTTGATCGGACGAATCTCACAGAATGCCTCCGACGTATGCGCTAAAAAGTCATCCAAGAAACGCTCCGCTTGCCATTCTTCGCCGTCGACCTTCTCCAGCATTCGGCGTAAATATGATGAATTCTGATAGCGGTGAATCAATTCCGTCACCATCGGCAGGCGCATTTCCTCGCGGGATAGAATGCGACCGTTCATCCACTCCTGCGCGGAATAGACATCGCCGTTCGCGATGCGCTGCGTCCATATCAAACGCGGCGTGATGCCCTCCATCGCCACAGCGGCTAGAAACGGTGAGGAATTACGCTTCAGAAAAATCTTTTCCTCATTGTACGTACCCATAAAGGCCTGCCCGGTCGCACCGTCCAACGGGTGTAGCACCCAATCACGACCGGTCCATTGATCATTCATCCACGCATTCCTCCTTTCATTCCTACTCAGATATAGATAGCACACTCACCGCGTCCGCTTGCGGTATCGCATTGGCAAGTATATCCATAAATATAAAATAACAGTCGCTATTGTAACAAGGATCACGTCGAAAATAAAACGTGGTGCTGTCCGATAGTGCCAAATCGCAACGAGGATAGTGATTCCAGCCGTGATAGCGAGCGGTAAACCGAGCCAATGCACGCTGTCCTTCGCCTTATTCGGTTTAGTATTCGGATAAATCCGCAGCAGTGGTTGACGGTCATAGCTGTTCATCAGTGGCAACAGCTGCATACCGTTCATCACGATGAGTAAAGCGATAATCGCTAAACTCAGCCAATGAGCGGGAAGGAAACCGGCGATAATTGCGGTAACGAGTGTCAAGCGCGCCCAGAGTCCTACCCAAAAATTCTGTCGCCAGAACGTGCGCGCGTACAGAAATGGATACGGCGAAGCTCCGGTCGTCTGCTGCGTCAACAAACGATCCGCCCACTGCCGACGCTTCACCGTCATCATCCGGTGCGGGACGTCGACAAATAAACTCAATAGCGCATCGACCTGCTGCTGGCGACGGTTTTCCTGATCGATCAACTGTTCCCACTGCCACGTGCGTGACCCATGCGTGCGGCTTGTAACGACTAGCAATCCGATAAAAAGCCCGACTCCAATAACTGGATAGATCCAGAGCTGATACTGCAACGCGACAAACAAGACGATAGCATGTACAACAAGCAACACCCATCGCCCATAGCGCCAGCCGTGCTGCCCCTGCTCGAATGCTTTCGCTTGCGTCAACAGCATTCCCCACTTGAAGCTGAGGAGGCCTACCCACAGTTCGATAAAGGAAGCAAACGTCAGTGCATCGATGCGTGTCAAGAACGGCCAGCTGACCGCCAATACCCCTGTCAAAAACGCACTCGGCCACACCAAACTGTATCGATACGTAACGCGCATATAGTCGACAAAGCGATCCTCCGCCGGCAATAAGAACACAATATCCGCGCCGTCAACAAAGGTTGCAAGCGTCCCAACCAAAAGTAACACGGACATGCCGAGAACCCAGCTGACTATCCAGAGCATAGGCACGCCGCCGACCGGTACCGTCTGCAACCACTTCGCGTACTGGAACGCGAGCGCACCTAATAAAAACATCAGTGCGACCACAAAATGATCATTGAAGATATATTTGAAATAGCCGAACACGCGCCTTTGTTGTTGTTTGGCACGGCGCTTGAATAATTCTGTCATCATGCGACCGTGCCTCGCGCCAATGCTAAATAGATATCCTCTAGCGATGCGCCGTCAAGGTCCCACTGCGAGCGAATCTCGTCCAACGTACCCATCGCGCTAATCTGCCCCTCCTTGAGGAAAATAAATCGATCGCAATAACGCTCCGCATTGGCCAGAATATGTGTCGACAAGAGCACCGAATGGCCGGACGCACGCTTCTCGAGTAAGATATCCGTAAAATCCGCTATCGCCAACGGGTCCAACCCGACGAACGGCTCATCAACCACATAGAGCGCGGTATCCAACATCATACTGCAAATGATCATTACCTTCTGCTTCATTCCTTTAGAGAAATGGGCGGGCAACCACTCGAGACGTTCGGTTAATCGAAACTGATCCAGCAGTGGCTGCGCGCGCTGCATCGTTTCGTCAGCGGACAAACCATAAACTTTTCCGATCATTTCGATGTGTTCGCGCAACGTCAGTGTGTCATAGAGAATCGGCAATTCCGGCACGTAACTCAGACTGCGGTGATACGTGGCCGCATCCTCCGCGAGCGTCGCACCGTTGAGGCGAATATCGCCCTTAATCGGCTGCAATAACCCGATAATATGCTTCATCGTGGTACTCTTCCCGGCACCGTTTAGGCCGATAAGTCCTACGATTTCGCCTTTTTCCAGTGAAAACGTTAAATCTTTAAGTATTTCACGATGTTGATAACCACCGCTCAAATGATTAACTTCTAAAAGATGCATCTCTCTACCCTTCCGCGTGTCGCTGATCCTTCCATTCTAACAAACTAATAAGTGAATGACTATGTTCCTCATATAACTTTTTTCGATCATGTTATGCTAGAATGGGATTGAATAATTGTAGAAAAAGGAGCGTGTTTTTGATGCGTACCATCGATGACGATTGTATCTTTTGTCAGATTGCCAATGGGAAGATCCCAACGCACATGGTCTATGAGGACGACGATGTCGCCGCATTTCTTGATGCCGGTCAGGTCACATACGGGCATACGCTGCTCGTTCCGAAATATCATCTCAAAGATATCTTCGCTTATGATGACGAGGATGCCCAAACCGTATTCGCACGCCTGCCAAAAATTGCGCGGGCGGTTCGCGCAGCCTTCCCTGATAGTCAAGGTGTCAACATCTTGAACAACAATGGGGAACTCGCCGGACAGTCTGTCTTCCACAGTCATATTCACATCATTCCGCGTTATTCAACGGATGATGATTTCGACCTCAAATGGCAACCGCAACCGGAGGGCACTTACTCCGATCAGGAACTCGATGCCCTCGCTGAAAAAATTCACGCACAGATTAAGGAGTCATAATGTTTAAATCATTTATTAAAGGATTAGTTGTCGGTAGTGGCGTCTTCGGCACTATCGCCCTACTCAATAACCCGACAACCGGTGAAGAAAACCGCAAAAAAGTTAAAGATTACAGTCGCGAAGTTGAAGGTGCCACGCGTTCATTGACGCAGAGCCTCGCTAACTTACAGAACGCATTCGCTGATCTCGCTGATCAGAGCCAAACGACGTTGACCAGCGTCCAGAAGAGCGTCGCTGACATCGGCACGAGCTTTATTGATCGTTCGGAACCGCAGCTCATGCGCTTAATGGATCGCGTTGAGCAACTCCAAGATGACCTCAAGATCATTCAGGACCGTCTCGAGAACGCCAAAGCGCGCCACGTTGATGACGAACCTGAAGATGACGACGCTGACGATAACGAATAATCATTAATAAAATATGAAGTTTCCCGATGAAGTGTGGAGATTTCATATTTTTTTTGTGAAAATATGCTATCATGCCAGAAAGACCTCAACAAGGAGATTGATACACACTTATGAACAAAAAATTACTAACCACAGGAATCGCCATGCTCAGCACCCTCACACTTGCTGCATGTGCGAATAACAGTAGCAATGCAGAAGGCAATATCGTGACTGGAGAAAATATCGCCATCTCTAATGAAGACTTCATGAAAGAACTTAAAGATACCGCCGGTGAATCGATTCTCTCACGCATGATCCTGACCGAACTCTTCACCAAAGAAATCGGTGAACCGAAATACAAACAGCTCGATCAGGCCGCCGATGCCGCTGTTAAAACCTCCAAAGCGCAGATCGGCGAAGACGGCTTCAACAATCTACTTCAACAGATGGGTGTCGGTACCGAAGAAGATTACCAGAATAACTTGCTCTTCTATTCATTGATGAATGAAGTATTACCGAACTACATCGAAATCACTGATGAAGAATTGAAACAGGCATACGAAGACTACCAACCGGAAACGGAAGTCTCACATATCCTAGTCGATGACGAAGAAAAAGCGAAAGAACTCATCAAACGTGCGAAGAACGGCGAAGACTTCGCTGAACTTTCGAAAGAAAATTCTACGGACGATCAGACGAAGGACAACGGCGGTTCGCTCGGCAAACTTGACAACACGGGAATTATGCAGCTTCAGGAACCGTTCCGTAACGCAATGAAAGACATCGAAGTGGGACAGATTGGCGACGCACCGGTACAGACCTCCTTCGGCTATCACGTCATCAAGATCGACAGTCGCGAAGACAAACCGGCACTCGACGATATCCGCGATGACCTACAAAAACAGGTCACCGCTCAAAAAGCACAGCAGGATAACGTCGCTGTCACCAAGGCACTCAAGAAGCTCGTCGACAAGTACAAAGTCGAAGTCACGGATGATGACCTCAAATCTGTCATGGATCAGTTCGACCCTGAAAAAGCACAATCCCAACAAATGCCGATGCCGGGACAGGCACCTGAACAGGGGAATTAATTACATAAGAATAAGATTGAATAACGAAAGCCGATGCTTAAAGTATCGGCTTTTTTGGTTGTTTGTCATATTTAGCTGATAGATAGAAAATACCAAAGGGGTAAGGAAGAAATCAATTCCAATTTTAACATAAATGTCAGATTATCTGCCTGTGACGGCATATTTAGGCACGTTAAACAGTGACCTTTATCTAGTACTTCTTGTGCTTACGCGCACTTTATCTTTGTGAAGGGACACTGTTTTTGCTGTATGCCCCATTTATTCCCCCGCTCATCGACTGGGCGGTTTTTTTACGTTATACAGTTAATCTCGCACTTGATTTCAATCACCCGTTTCATCTGTGTCAGACACATTTCTTGACAGTTTTGATAGGCCTCTTTATTAGTCTGGATAAACTTTGTGGCAACAATAATTGCTTCCAAACCGTCATTTAAGAAATTTAACAGCGAGCAAGGAAACAAGTTGAGCATTTTAACACCTATTGCGTGCAGAGCCATCAATATCATATTGATTTTATTCCAACCGCTGACTTTACGACTGGACACTTCAGATAATAATTGTTCTGTACACTGTCTAAGCATAAGGAGCTCACTCTTATTCTCAATTTTAGCTAGTGATTCTTTTGCAGGCTTAAACACTTCACCGTCTTGACTACGAATATTTCTATCATATTCAATTTCAGTCGCTAAATGCTGACATACTACAAAATCAAAAATTGCCAAACCGACTATAACAATTAAATAAGGGTATGAAGGTATTGGAGGAATCGTACATATACCGCCATTCATTCCGAAATAGTAATTAAAAGCATTGAGGATAAGTAGATAAAAAATTAAAACTACTGAAAGCACAGCTGAGTGTTTCAAAAAACTGATATCTTCAAAATAAACATCTCTTTCTTGATTGTGGTTCATACATTTCTGTAAATAATCATTAATTAACATTTGTGGTTTCATTTTATAACCTCCTAATACAGTCTCGGAAAGCAAAACTTACTTGTTATTGTTATAGGTAATATCAGCGTTCAACTTTTTAAAGCACTAAATTCATTTACTTAGTTTTAATATCAGCTAATCAAATAAACGGCGCATTTAAATTTGTATACAAAAAACTCCCACACCTATGGGGAAAGGTGTGGAAGTTCATTCGTTTAAGAAGAAGTTATTAAGAATGTATGTGTATTAGTTAGTTATCAATTTTATGATTATTTGCGTTTTCTCAACGCCATACCGGCACCGAAGCTGCTCATGAACAAGCCTAAACCGAGTGGTAATAAGCCTAATTCCGCGCCTGTTTGAGGTAGATCTTCCTGTTTAGGCGTGCCACTTTCCTCAGTGTTGCTTGCAGCTTTCACGACACCATTGTTATGTGTTGTTGGCGCCTCTTCACTTGGGTTCTCCGGCGTTTCCTCACTTGGGTTCTCCGGCATTTCCTCGCCTGGATTTTCTGGCGTTTCTTCACCTGGGTTTTCCGGTGTTTCCTCACTTGGGTTCTCCGGCGTTTCTTCGCCTGGGTTTTCTGGCGTTTCTTCTCCTGGGTTCTCCGGTGTTTCTTCACCTGGATTCTCTGGCGTTTCTTCACCTGGGTTTTCCGGTGTTTCCTCACCTGGGTTTTCCGGTGTTTCCTCACCTGGGTTTTCCGGTGTTTCTTCACCTGGATTTTCCGGTGTTTCCTCACCTGGATTTTCTGGCGTTTCTTCGCCTGGAGTCTCAGGTGTGTCTTCACTCGGCTTACCTGGTTTACCGTGAATATTACCAATTTCGACCATTGTAAAGTCATTCTTCACAATAATCACATCACCGGACACTGTAATCATGATGTTACGGATACCTTCTGAATTATCAGATTCTGCGTCATCACGGACATGACCAGCGTTGATCACACGACCATCAGTCAACGTAATCAACAAGTCGCCAGCTTCATTGATCTTCGCATCTTGAACGCTGACAGGTTCTTTATCCGTACCATAGTGGTTGTGGACGGTGGTATGACTACCATCTGAGTAATTAAAGACGAAGTCACCATCTTTATTAATGGTTACATTGGTAATGATCGTGTTCTGAGACGGTTTGTCAACATCATCGAAGTTGATTTCCTTCGTAGAACCGTCAGTCAAGGTAATAACGATTGTGTTGTTGTCCTTGTTTACGATTGAAACAATACCAACGCCGTCCTTACCATTTTCGCCAGTGACTTTACCAGCGTTTTCAGTAGAACCATCGCTGAAGACTAAGATCAATTCGCCGTCTTGGTTGATAAAGGTTTCAGTGACAGAACGTCCGTCTTGACCGACAACCTGACCGAGGTTATCTTCGCGACCGTCTGTGTATTGGATGTGGAGGTTACCGTTCTGGTCGATATACGCACCAGTTACGCCAACGCCGTCTTCACCCTTGTCACCTTTATCGCCTTTGTCTCCCTTATCACCTTTTTCACCACGTGGGATGAAGATGGTCTTACCGTCACTGAATGTTACGGTTGTACCTTTTTCATCCGTTACCGTATTTGTGATAGTGATCGATTCACCAGGTTTACCATCTTTGCCGTCTGGGATAAAGGTTCTGTCAATCTCATTGTTCTTATCATCAGTGATGACTAACCAATGACCAGTCTGACCTTTGTATTCGCCAGGTTCAGTGTAGGCGTGGATGGAAGAGCCATCTTTACCATTTTCACCATCGAAGACAAATTCACGGTCGATTTCTTCACCGGTTTCTTTATCACGGAAGATGATGATTGTACCTGGACGACCATCCTGTTCACCGCGTTGAGCGATAACAGTTACAGATTGTCCATCCTTACCATTGCGAACCGTTTCACTACTGATGACGTTGCCATCTGGATCAATCACAACGACATCAAATGTACCGTCTTCGTTAGGTTCAATCTTAACGCTGTTACCGTCTTTACCTGGCTCACCCTGAGGACCTTGTGGGCCCTGAGCTTTAATACCAGTATCAACCGTTCCAATGAACCAGTTTCCGTTTTCTCCGATATGTGGTGTTACACCATTCTCACCATTTTTCACAGGGATGGTTTCTTTAATTTCGCCATCTGGACCTTTAATAATAATGACGTATTCACCATTGGCTTCATTAGTGCGATCGACCTCAATAGTATCGCCTTTAGGTGCTTCTGGTTCAGGTAATTCAATAACCTTAGTATCACCATCTTGGAAGATAACTGTTACAGTGCCATCGTCATTGTTTTCGATGTCCTGAACAGGTTTGTCGAAGTTGTATTCAATCTGTGCTGGGACACTAACTTTTTCTACGTGACTGTCAACTTCAGTAAAGTATTCCTTGAAGTATTCCGCTTCACTCTGACCATCTTCACGTTTTGGATAGTCTTTAGAAGAATCGTATTTGTAGATGTAGCGGATACGTCCATCTTCACCACTTTGAACCAATTTAATGCTGTTTGGTTCGAGATCTTTGTTTTCAGTGCTTTCGATGTCGTAAGGTTCATCTTCAACTGTCATTTCGTAGTTGTAGATTGGTGCTACTTCTTCTTTGACGAAACCAGAGTCGATAGTTAAGTTATCATCCTTGAGGTTAAGGAGCAACTGCGTACCGTTAGAGTCCGTTTCTTTGGTTCCCTGACCAGTAATGACTGGACGGTAGCCTTCTGGTGTTTCGAAGTTAATCGTATAGTAACCCGGTTTCAAGTCTGTGAACTTGTATTCACCGTTAGCATTGGTCTTCTGCGTTTGAACTTCGCCGTCTTCATTTGTTAATGTGACAGTTACACCTTCAAGACCGCGGTCACCTTCGCCACCTTGGATACCATCACCATTATCAACCCAGACATAGTCACCAATGCTGAAGAATTTTTCTGTCTCGATTGTCTTTTCGTAAACGTATTCTACATGTAAAGGTTCACCAGTGAAGTTACCACTTGTACGGATACCCTCTTCAGAGTATTTAACCCCTTCGCCTGTACCAAAAACATCAACTAATGTGTAACCGTCTTTATCACGTTTTTCTGTAACGTATTGATCGGAAAGTGTACCAGATTGGTTGTTACCGTCTTCTACGAAACAATCAACGATGCTTCCATCTTCATTTTTTGTGATGTAAGTATGTAATTCAGTAAAAGTGCCACGAACTACATCACCATCAGCAGAACCACCTACATCGTACGGCACATCAGAAGCTTGCCAATAATATGCGGTTCTCCGACCAACAGAGCTAGTACCGAACATCTCGGATTGATAAAGTATGTCAGCTCCATCACTGTCAGCAGATCCTTCTGCAACAATAATATAAGTATCTGTAATATTACCCAACGTTATTGAAATAAAGTCGCCTTCACTGCGAATAGCGTCTCTAAATTGAGCAGTAACATCTTGTCCTACAATATTCTTGCTAAAACTATCAGCAATTGGTTGTCCATCAGTTTTATAGATACGAATATTATCGAACGAACTAGAACCACCATTTCGGTCTTGAACTGTCAGCTCTACGACCGTGTCCTTTGCGTCATATTTTAGGGGATTGATATAAGAGATTGCAGTAAAATCTGTATCGCCTTCATCACGATCAACTTGAACAATCATCGATTTAGTATTTGCTACACCATTCGAATCGTATTTACCATAATCTACTACAGCACGATGAGTATACGTTTGACCTGCGATATCAAAATTCAAGTCAAGCGTTGCATTTTTTGTAACGCGTTCACGATTAATAAACACAGTCATTTCGATACCAGCTGTAATATTTGCACGTTCAGCAGCTTCATCATTGAAAATAATATTTAGACTGTTAAGGTTATTTTGATCAAACACAACGTCAGCAATTTTTATACCCGCCGCATTATAAAGATCAAATCCCAGCGCATCTGCACGGCCATTACCTGTACCATAGGCATCTACTTCATTCGGCAATTCTAAGGTGATATAATCACCAGCATTAATTCGCTGATTTACTGAGAAATTAAATGATAACCTTACATTTCCACCTTCATTAGGTTTTACTAAGCTATCACTAAATTTCACGTTACTTACTGTAACATTATCATTAATATTCTGGCCTGTTGCTTCTGTTACTGCAAAGTTAATAAATGGTAATACACGTTTATCACGCGTCACATAAGCAACTAAGGCATCTTTTGCTTCTTGATTTAAATCTAAAGTGTCGAAGTTTTCTACACCAATTTGACCTAACCATTCTTTGACAGCTGGGTCATCACTCTCTAACAAGTCATGGAAAGTGGCATCCGGAGAAATGCTTGATGGGAGTTCTAGATATTCAGGTGCAGTTGCTTCTTGAGGAAGCGTTTGCTCAACACGCTGTACATCATCAGAAATAGCTGGTTGTTCCGCTACTTCTTTTTGAGGTTCTGATGCTTGTTCAGGTGTTTCAACTGTTTGAGAAGATTCTTCTGCTTGTGAATCTTCTTCGATTTGTGCATCTGTTTCCTCAGATGAAACTTCACGTTTTTCTTCAGAAACAGATGGTATTTCTTTCTGTTCATTTTCTACTTGAACAGCTTCAGAATCATCACTAACGACATCATTAGTTTCTGTTTCAGATTCAGGAGCGTCGACTTCGCTATCTACTTCATCGAGTAATAGCGAATCGTCGTACCCCCCCCCTCCTCGATTTCTGAAACGGTTACATTATTATCAACAAAGGATTCGTTGACTTGGCTATCAGTGACTTCTGCTGCGTGCACACTGATGCCATTAGATACAAATAGCAAACCAGCAGACACGGCAACAGAAGCTACGCCCACTGAAAGACGCTTAATTGCATAACGGTAGAAACGCTGTGCATCGCGTTCTCTCAGTAGCTTGAAATTTTTCTTGCCGACCATAGAAAACCTCCTTATAAAACATATAACATTCAAACAGGCATTATGATATGAGGATAGATTAAATACTTCCTCCAAAAATCACAAAGTATTATTACTCACATCACAGTTTAGATAATATTCACAATGCATCTAAAATTGCCTATATATTTATATTATTAGTCAAAGATAAGGTTGTCAATATAACCGTTTAAAAATATTTACAAATGTTAAATAAAAACATTCTAATCTGATATTGTGAATCAATATAAATCGATTGCTTGCAATTAATGTAAAAGTACACCGTATTGTGAAAAAATCCCAGTACGTGATAACGGATACGTACTGGGATTTTATAGGTTATCTCTGATTAAATTCATTACTCGGTCGATAGAACGCCCTGTTGCCCATGGCGAATAGTCGCTGAGAGAATTCGCCGGGTTCAGTTTGTGATTTTGCCTTCAATAACTGGTTCATATCGGCATCGAGGTCGTCGATATGATGGAGGATCTCCGCCTCCATAAGCTGTGGCAATACCGGACTGCCGTACTCATGTTTGCCGTGGTGCGCGAGGACCATGTGCTTCAGTAATACAACCGCTTCGTCATCCTGGTCATAGCCGAGTTTTTCGGCGGTCAGGCTGACTTTCTCAGCAATCAGGCTGATATGCCCGATAAGTTTGCCCTGGAAGGTGTATTCCGCGGTCAGAGGATCGCTGAATTCGATGACTTTGGCCATGTCGTGGAGGATCGCCCCGCCGTACAACAGGCTCTGGTTAATGCCTTCATACTGATTGACGACGGCTTCGCAGAGATGGAGGATCGAGAGCGTGTGGAAGGCGAGCCCACCTGGATAGGCGTGGTGAATCGTTTTGGCGGCCGGATAGTCGAAGAACGCTTGCGCATTCTGATTCAGGAGGTCGCGAACGATCGCTTGGATTTTATCATTCGTGATGGCCTGGAGGTACTTCTTGAACTCTACCATCATTTCATCCTTCGGTTCTGGGGCATCCTCTAGGAAATCCGCAATTTCCTTCGCTTCATCGGGACGTTTGAGGCGCATGTCCTGAATGCGCGCTTGCGGATTGCCGTTGTAGAGTTCGCGGTAGCCCTTGAGTCGAACGATGGCGCCCGGTTTGAACTGTTCGATGTCGCGATCAGTAACATTCCAGTGCATACCGTTGATCGACCCGGATTTGTCCTGGAACGTAAAGGCAAGATAGTTATTGCCGTTGCGGTCGGTTTTGAGTTCAGCGTTCTTGATGAGCACGAACACTTCGAAATGCTCGCCGACCGGGTAGTCGTTAATGCGTGGTAAATCTGCCATCTCGCTCACCTACTCACGATTGAGAATGGTCAGATGTTCGCGATCGACCCAGTCCTCAATGCGCTGATCGTGGGTGAAGAGGAGCACCTGCCCCTGCATTGCGCGTTCCTCGAGTAAGTTGTAGACGGCTTCGCGCGTATCATCGTCGAGATGTGCGAAAGCTTCATCGATAATAATCGGAAGTTCCTGATCCGGAAGCACCGTATCGATAAAGGCAAAGCGCAAGGCAAGGAAGAGGAGCAGGCGCTCCCCGCGCGATAACTGAATCGCATCGCGCGTTTCACCATCAATGACGAGCGCGAGCTGTTTATCGTTGAAGACGAGTTTCTCCAATCGCCCGTCTGAGAGGCGGTTCAAGTAACGGCCCGCCTGCGACAATACCGCCTGCGACTGATCGCTCCCGAAGTCGCTGACCTGACTCGTCAAGGCATCAATCGCCAGCTGACGACTCGCCCAGTCAACGGATGATTCGTAGACGCCATCGAGGGCATCGCGCATTTTTTGTTTTTGATCATCGACGAGACCGCGATGCTCGAGGTCGTCGATCTGCTGGTTGAGGCGCGCGATGTCATTAACGGTTTGATTAACCTGCGTGTTGATGTCACCGAGGCGATCCTGGTTCGCAGTGATCTGTTCGTCAATCGTCTGATCGGACAGGTTATACGTCATGACCGCTTCGTTCAACTGCTGTTTGAGGCGATCGCGCTCGCGTTTCTGATCGGCCATGCGATGTTCCTTCTCGATATCAGCTTCGAAGAATGAGAAGTCATCGTAGTCGTACTGCAGCATCAAGTCAGCGAGTTGATCGACCACACGATCTTCTTCGCGATCGAGTTGGCGACTGTCCTGTTGATACTGTTCCTGTGATTTCAGTTCGAACTGATGGTCCCCGATGTACTGCTTCGCCTCCGCATATTGATCTTCGAACGTGCGATACACCACATCCATAGAGAAGCGATCGCTGTCCAGCGCATCCTGGTAGTCGTCCCAGAGGTCTTCGTGACCTTTGGAGAAGCGACCGACGCCAGAGGATTGAACGAGATCTGCGATATCGGATTCAATCTGGCGAATCTGGTCGGCGTAGTCTGTCTGTAGCCACACGAGCGGTGCGATGGACTCGGAACCACCCTTAGATTTGACGAGATCTTTGACATCCTGATTGAAAGCACTCGACTGTTCTTCGAGTTCTTTCAGCTGATCGTTCTGGTCGTCAATGCGGCGCTGCAGTTCGGCGCGCTCGCTGTCGATATCGCGAATGTCCAGGCGGTAGTTCTTGTCCTCGTTCTCTGCGAAACGTTTGCCTTTCGAACTCTGATACCAACCGAACACGGCGAATAAGGCACCGAGGACGAGAGAAGCAATCCCACTACCGATGAGGAAATTCCGTTGTGTGAAGAGGAATAGGACGATCAATACTCCGCCGATACCGAGCAGAATCCAACCGAACGTCTTGATCCAGCTGGTAATGAGGTTCGGGACGTATTCCTTGAAGTCATCGTAGTCCTGCATGACTTCTTTACGCTCTTCACTCAGATCGGTGCGCTGTTGTTGGAGGTTTTCGAGGCCAGATTTCGTGTTCTGATAGAACACGCGACGATTGTCGATATCCTTCTTGCGCTCGAGCCAGGCGTTATTCTCGTCTTCACTCAACGGCTCCGGCAGTTCATCGATGGACTGAATACCCAACGCTGCCAGTAAGGAGCGCTCGCGATAGCGTTTCTGCACGATCTGATCGTGAATCTCAGAATCCTCGTTCGCAAACTGACGATAGGCGCGCGCTTCAGCGACCATATCCGCACTGATATTCTGATGATCGATAATCCACTGCACGCCGTCACTCAACGTATCATTCGTCGTTGCGGACGCCGCACGGTCTGAACTGCTGTCGAGCTGCTCACGTCGGGCTTTTAATTGTTGCTGGCGCTCGGTGAGTTGCGCATAGCGGTTGTAATCCTCATCGCTGAAGCCGATGAAGTTGTAGTTCGCGATTGCCTGATCAGCTTCACGGAACTGGCGCACGAGATCTGACTGCTGATCCGCCACCTGCAAGTCGACCGTCTTTTGGTTTAAGTCTTTGCGCGTTTGTTCGAGCTGGATCAACTTGTCATTGAGTGACTGGAGCTCAGCCTTCAATTCGAAGTAATGCGATTCTTCTCGTTCGTCATCTTCGAGCGTTTCGTTCTCTGCTTCTAAGGCTGAGAGTTGTTGGTTTAATGTCGGTTTCTGACCATTCGGCAGATAGATATCGTCCGCCTCGCGCTGCAGTTTCGGCACGATGTTATGCATGATCTGCTGATGACCGTTCGTGGTCAATTCCGCGATATTCTGCTGCAATGCCTGATTATCGCTCCACACAAACTGTAACAGTTCATCTTCCGAGAAACTGAACAGGTTGGTGAAATCATCGCGCGTAATACGTTTGAAGAGAAAATCGAAATCTTCGACATCGTGACGCTCGCCTTCTTCATCAAAGAAGTGCAGCGACTGTTTGCCGTTGACTTTGGTGCGTTCGATCTGGACGTCACCGTAATCCGTTTCGTTCAACCATAGTTTCCCACCGTAGACGGCGTGCGGGTTGGTATCATAGGCACGTTGGTCGCGACGGCGCATGTCGGGGAAGCCGAACATTACACTGATGATAAAACTCATGAGCGTGGACTTACCGGAACCGTTAACACCTTCGAACACGGTTAAGCCATCGCTCAGGTTGTACGACTGATTAATAAATTTTCCGTAACTGTAAATATCAATTTTTGAGATGTACATAAGCTGTTATCCTTCCGATGCTTTACGATTCATCATCCATTAATAGGCGCTGTTCAGCGTAGGACACGACATCGGCGATCATCTGTTCATGATCGATCTGCGCCCACACGCGGTTGACCCATACGGAATGCTTCAGTAGTGGTTCGATTAACGTTTCAAAAACTTCTGGGTCGCGATACGTTTCGATGCGCTGGAGTGCCATCTTCTGTTCGTACGGCAGGAGTGCGACAGCTTCCTCTGCCGTTTCAAGTGCGAGATGCAGGTCGAACAGCATCACGTGACCGTAGCGATCGCTCCCGCCGTTGTGATATTTACTAAGATAGCGGCGACGCACTTCATTCGCTAGGTTCGTCGCGTAACGGTGGTAGGTCGCAATGGTCTCACCGTCATCGCTCGTTACTTGTAGCGTGACGTCAGCGAGTAGATTCAGCTGTTCATCGCTCGCCGTAATCTCCACCTTACGCATGGCTTGTTCAATCGCCATACGCAAGCCTTCCATATCAGAAACGGCATCGAGGGGAACGGTCATCGGATAAAACTGCCAATCCGTCGTTTCAAACGGTTCGACGGTTGGCTGGCGGTGGCGTTCGATCGTTACGAGCAGCGCACCTTTCGCACCGACTTCATTGGCTCGAGTGCCCTGAATATTGCCGGCATACCAAGCAGAATTATCGTCTAATACACGGTGCGCCCCGTGAATATGGCCGAGTGCCCAGTAGTCGTACTGGTGAGCCGCCAAGTCAGCCGGCTTAAATGGTGCATAGCGATCACGCGTCGTCTCACCGGTGTAAGCCGCGCCATGCAAGAGACCAATATGATAATCGACGGCCTGATTGCGCATCGGAAAATCAGCCACGCGGTCATCTGTTATCCACTGTGTCGTGTAGCTGAATCCCGACAATGCGACCCGCTCGCCACTCTTCGTTTCCAGAGTCAACGTGTCGACCGTTTCCGGGAAGATGTGCACGTTATCCGGTAGATCGACGTGTTGATCTTGGAGGCTTGTATAGTCGTGGTTACCGAAAATGAGATAAACCGGTATTTCCGCATCGGCGAGCTGTTCCATCCCCTGTTTGAAAAGTAATTGATCAGCGAGTGCTCCGGTCGGCTGATCATAAATATCACCAGAAAAGACGACAAAATCAACCTTTTCATTAATGGCAGTTTCAATTAAATGTTGGAAACTATCATTGACGGCGTTTGTCAGCACACGTTTCAGCTCGTGATCGAAGTGCTGCAACCGTTGCATCGGCCGTCCCAGATGTAAATCTGCTGCGTGTACAAAGCGAATCATTACTAATACCCTTTCTAAACCATATCGCCCTTTATTCTAGCATATTCACGCATCAAAAAAAGCCGTGCCGACTGATTTGGCACGACTTTTTCGAACAATCGTTCGCGTACTCGAATATGCGATTATTTCTGTTCGTAAATTTCTTGAATTGGCTTCGTTACCGCATTGTTGACATCGTTCAATACGCGGTTTAACTGCTGTTCTTTTTCCATCAATGCGGAGATGATCGCATTGTTGGTCATTGATTCCTGCAGTTCTTGGGCTTGTTTCATTTCGTCTTCGGTCGGTTCTTGCCCCATCTGCAATTTGACCTGTAAGCCCTGCTGCAAGTCGCGGAATTTCGTGTAAATCTCGGAAGCTTCAGCGTCTGCCTGAACATCCGCCATTGCTGCCTTGAGCGCTGCGTATTCGTCGAGTTCACGAACCTGACGTTCGAGATCATTGATTGTGTCGTAAATATTTGCCACTGTATTGTATCCTTTCTCTGTGCTGTCATGCATAGTGTCTATTAACTAACGAAGTTATCTGAACTGATCGATAAACCGATTCACGGTATCACGTCCGCGGTCAATCCAACCGTTGATGGTATCGACGACTGACGACGATTCTTCGCCTTCGACGGCTGGATTCTGATCAATCTCAGGGTTATCGGCGCTGTCCTGAATGTTTTGGACAGCGAACGGTGTTCCTGGCGACTGGTCGAGTACCCCTTGGATGATTTTCTGGAAATTCGATCCTGAAGAAATCGGACTACCATTCCAGATGTAGTTCTCATCCGATGATTGATCGAAACCGTACCACGATGTTACCACAACATCCGGGGTGTATGCGACAAACCATTGGTCATTCACGCCCGGAATATTTTCGCCGGTCTCAACAGTCCCGGTTTTACCTGCCACTTGATGGCCGTACGGTGCGGCGGCAGCGCCAGTTCCACCCGCCTGGTAAACGTTCATCATCACGCTGCTCATCGTTTCAGCAATTTCAGGTGAGATTGCGTTGTTCTGTTTCGGCGTTTGATCCTTCACGATTTCGTTACCATCCGCATCGGTAATACTCTTGATGAAGAACGGTTCGGAACGTTTACCCTTATTCACGAATGCGGTATAGGCGCTGGCTATTTCGAGTGGGGATACCCCTTTTTCGAAACCACCGAGTGCACTGGATAATGCCATATCGCTCTCTGTATATGGAATCCCAAATGCATCAAGTTTATGCATCGCAGGCTCCACACCGATCTCGTTCATTAACCAGACGGCCGTGGTATTCTTACTCTGAGCGAGCGCTTGCCAGAGATACAGCTCGCCGACCGTCGTATAATCGTGATTCTGCGGCGCATATTTCTCGGCACCGTAGGACTTGACTTCATCCGGTACGATGTCGAACGGCGTATAGCCAGCTTCCAATGCTGGAGTGTAGACGTTCAACGGTTTGATCACTGAGCCCGGCTGACGACGCATTTGCGTAGCACGGTCGAATCCACGGAACGTATGACCATCATTTCCACCAACCACGGCGAGGACCCCGCCCGTATACGGATCAAGGACAACACTGGCACTCTGCGCTTGTTCACCGGTCGGCCCGATCGGGAATTGCGAACGATCTGTATAGATGTCATTCAGCACATCTTGGTAGGCAGTATTCAGATTCGTCGTGATCTGGTAGCCGTTATGCATGAGATCCTCTTCGGAAATACCGAATTTGTTGCTGGCTTCATCGATGACCGCATCGAAGTAGAACTGGTAAGGGTTCTCTTCGTTAGGCAATTTATTATTCATCTGCGGCATTTCGCTATTTTCAGCGGTCTGCATGGCATTCGCATCAATAAAGCCGTTCTCGTTCATTAATTGCAAGACGAGGTTGCGACGCTCCAGCGTACTATTGTAATCATCGACCGGGTTATAGATGCTCGGGCCCTTCAAAGCGCCGGCGAGTACAGCCCCTTCAGCGAGCGATAAGTCAGCGGCCGGTTTGCCGAAATACTTCTCACTCGCATCCTGTACTCCGTACGCCCCGTTACCGAAGTACGTGTTATTGAGGTACATTTCGAGGATTTGATCCTTTGAGTATGCTTTTTCAACTTCAAATGAAATAAATAATTCCTTAAATTTACGGAGCAGCGTCTGCTCATTCGTCAGGAAGGAATTCTTCACCAACTGTTGTGTCAATGTCGAACCCCCACCACTGATCTGGCGATTGACCAATAAACCGACCATCGCACGTCCGATACCGATAATATCGAAACCGTGGTGCTTGTAGAAGCGCTTGTCCTCGGTCGATACGACCGCCTGCTGAACGGCCGGTGAGATCTGATCGATAGAAACGTACGTCCCATTCGCCCCGGATAATTTACCGAGGTCGTTCCCATTCTGATCCTTCACCATCGTCGTTTCCTGCAAGCGCTCCTGCAGATTGTCGACGTCCGTGGTCTTCGCCATTCCGATTAGGTACCCCTCGAACAGGAAGCCTAGAAGCAATACGATAAACACTAACCATTTAATGATGTGGAATTTCTTGAAATAAAATTTGACGTATTCAAAGAAACTCTCCGGTTTTTCAATCGTCCCCGACGTCTTGTTAGTCGATTGACGATGGGACGTTGGTTTCTTCGGCGACTGCTGGCGCGGTGCACGTTTCGCCGCTTGTTTTTTGATGTCATTAGGTGATTGATGCCGCCGCTTGCGTTGCGGAGGTGTTTCAGGCATACGCTATCCCCTCCTTTCCGAATTTGCTAGCATTATTGTACATAATTTTTCATTATGACTTGTTGATTTGTGTATTCTTAATGAAAATATACGTTTAATCGAGCTTATCGTGTTCGTAATGATGCGTCCGTTCCAATTTCGGGAAGTTCTGTTGACGCAGTACCTCATAGATGACAATCGCTGCACTGTTCGAGAGATTGAGGCAGCGAACCTTAGTGTCGTCCTGCGGAATGCGCAGGCACTGATCGGCATGTGCCCGCATGAAATCTTCTGGTAGGCCGGTCGTCTCACGCCCGAACATGAGGTACAAATCGTCATCCATGTAATCGGTATAATCAACATCCGTATAATCTTGGTTGGCGAACTTACTGATGAGATACAGTGGACTATCACCGATTGAAGTCATGAAGTCTTCCAGACTATCATGATAGTGCAGCATTACATTATCCCAGTAGTCCAACCCGGCCCGTTTCAAATGCTTGTCATCTGTCTGAAAACCGAGCGGACGAATGAGGTGCAGGTGCGTATCCGTCGCTGCACAGGTTCTTGAAATATTTCCCGTATTGGCAGGAATTTCTGGTTGATACAATACAATATGATTCGTCATTGTTTCTTCCTCTCCTCAATTATCGTCTATTCTAACAAAATCACTACTTATCGGGTAGTGTTGCTATTTTAAAATCATGTCAATTATATTAAAATTACTTAAAATACGTTGCGTTTTCGTCTATTGAGAGGAGAAATTATGATTGATTTAAAAGCTAAGATTAAGCAAGACGGCAAGGTCTTTCCCAATAATGTGCTCAAAGTCGATTCATTCATTAATCATCAAGTATCCCCTGCAATTATGCAGAGTATTGTCGATCAGTTCATCGCGCATTTTCAATCCGCTGGCATCACTAAAGTGCTCACCATCGAAGCTTCTGGTATTGCGCCCGCAATCATGACTGCGGCTGCACTCGATGTGCCGATGGTCTTCGCCAAGAAAAAAGAACCGGCAACATTGCAGGACCAGGACGTCTACAAGACCGTCGTACACAGCTATACGAAGGACGAAGACAACACGATTATTGTCAGCCGTCAGTATCTCTCCCTTGATGACCGCATTCTGATTGTCGATGACTTCCTAGCTAATGGGGAGGCATCGCTCGGACTCGTCGATCTGTGCAAGCAGGCTGGCGCGAGCGTCGCAGGTGTCGCTATCTGTATCGAGAAGTCATTCCAACAAGGTCGCGAGCGTCTCGAAGCGCTCGGTATTGACGTCTATTCCGAAGCCCGCATCGCCTCACTCGACAATAACACCGTCACCTTTGCGGACGGGCACTAATTCTCTACACACAAAAAGGTCGCGCTTTACGGCGCGACCTTTTTTAGTGCACTAGTTGGCTATTTCATGACATTCTGCGGGTTGCCATCGATAAATTTGTCGATATTATCGAAGACGATTTTAGCCCGTTTCACCATGGATTCTTCAGTCAAGAAGCCGAGGTGTGGGGTGAGAATGGCATTCTTTGCATGTAATAGTGCGGTATCGGCTGGCAATGGCGGTTCGACATCGAACACGTCGATCCCAGCACCGGCGATTTTTCCATCGTTCAGCGCTTGCGCTAAGGCCTCGTTATCGACGATCGCTCCACGTGCCGTATTAATTAAGATCGCAGATTCTTTCATCTTGCCGATCTTCTCAGCATCGATGCTTTTCTTCGTGTCTGGCGTACTCGGGAGGTGAATGGAAATGATATCACTCTCTGCCATCACATCATCCAAGTCTTTGTAGACAAGGCCAATCTCTTTTGCGGCGTCTTTTTCGCTGCGGTTGTAGCCGATCAATTCAGCACCGAAAGCTTTGAATAATTTCGCAGCTTCGATACCGAGTTTCCCGGTACCGACAATCCCAACAGTTTTACCTGCAATTTCGCGTCCCTTGAATGCGCCTGGGAAGTCATCCGACTTGCGCGCATCCTCATTGGAACCTGGAATATTACGGTAAAGCGCTAAAGTCAAGCCGATCGCTAATTCAGGAACTGAGCGCCCCGCATAACCTGCCGCATTGGAGACGGTGATACCTTTTTTGTTCGCCGCATCCATCCCGACATGATCCACACCCGTAAAGGCGACATTGATGTATTTCGTCTGGTCGAGGCGTTCGATCACTTCAGCAGGGTACGGTGTATTCGCGATAACGACGATGTCCTTATCCTTACTGCGTTCAAAGAGCTCATCAGGATCGGTCGTTCTGTCATCGTATACGGTGACCGTGTGCCCCGCTTTTTCTAGCGGCTCGATCAATGGTTTGAGCTGCTCATCCGGAACATTTAATGGTTCTAAAATTCCAATTTGCATAACTTTCACCCTTCTCTATCTAGTGACTACTGTGCTTTGACTTGTTCTTCGTATTGATTCAATGTCAATCCATCATGCTCATCGATGAAGGCTTCGCGCTGATCGGCACGATACTTATCCATGTAAACGCGGAACAGTTCACCGGTCGTCGGTGGTGACCAGCTGATCGCATCCGCCCCCGCATCGAGCGCCTGGGCGATACTGTCATCCGTCTTACCACCCGTAGCGATAATCGGGATATCGGGGAACTTCTTGGAAATGCGCTTCACCAACTGTGGCGTGCGTTTGCCGCCCGCGATGTTGAAAATATCAACCCCCGCCTTGTGCCGATCGTAAAGCTCGTATTCTGAAACAACTGTACCGATAATCGGTGCATCAATCATCTGCGCTATCCGGGTCACATTCTCATTCGGCATCGGGGTATTCACGACGACACCTGATGCCCCTTCCGCTTCGGCCGAGAGCGCGAGATAGGTGCTACGTATTCCCTGCGTTTTACCGCCACCTACACCCGCAAAGACGGGCTGATTGGCTACCCGACAGATTGCCGAGATAATGGCTGGATGCGGCGTATAAGGGTAGACGGCGAGAATTGCATCCGCATTAGTATAGCAGATGGTCGCAATATCAGTACTGAACAGGAAGGAGCGCAATCGCTTTCCGAAGATTCGAATTCCCGGTGCCTGCTCAATGATAGCCGGGACGGGTAGATTATCTTGTTTTAACAAGGTATTGATGGTCTTATGTGTGCCATCCGCGCTACGGCTACTGATTGTTGCCATGCTCTCACCTTCCATCCTTTAGTCTCTGTGGTATTTCGAACTAGTCGTCTAATACTTCCGCAATTTTAGCGATTGCTGTGATCGCTAAACCGATTGTTGTAAATACTGTTGCGATTTTCTGTAATTTTTCACTTTTCTTCATACTCATCACCTCTTCTTACTTATTATAAGGGAAGTTCAACGCAAAACTCAAACGTTTTCAATTATCGTTGCAATGCCCTGACCACCGCCGATGCAGAGCGTCGCTAAACCGTAACGCTTGTGCAGCTGTTTCAACTCGTGAACTAACGAAACGAGCACGCGCGCCCCGGAAGCACCGATCGGATGACCGAGCGCAATCGCGCCACCACGTGGGTTGAGCTTCGCATCAGGGATTGCAAGCGTATCCTGTACAGCAATTGCCTGTGAAGCAAACGCTTCATTCAGTTCCACTGTATCGATATCTGCCATCGTCAGCTGTGCCTTAGCGAGTGCATGCTCAGTCGCTGGAATCGGACCTGTACCCATCAGTTCAGGTGCTACGCCACCTGTCCCAATCGCTTTAATTTCAGCTAGCGGTGTGAGGTAATATTCCTTAACTTTAGCTTCACTCATTAAGATCAGACCGGCTGCACCGTCGTTAATTCCCGATGCATTGCCGGCTGTCACCGTACCGCCTGATTTAAATGTCGGCTTCAATTTGGATAGTTTTTCGAGCGATGTGTCGAAGCGTGGAAACTCATCGGTAGCGAACGTCTGCGGTTCACCTTTTCGCTGTGGGATCGTCAGCGGTACAATTTCTTCCTTGAAAGCTTCAGACTGGACGGCAGTCATCGCTTTCTGCTGGCTACGATAAGCGAACGCATCCTGCCGCTCGCGCGGGATGTGATATTTTTCGGCAATATTTTCGGCAGTCAATCCCATCGGTGCGTGACTGAACGCATCCTGAAGGCCATCCGACATCATGGTGTCAATCACCTTATCATCATTCATGGTATGACCGAAACGCATGTTGGGGAGGACATACGGTGCACGGCTCATATTCTCCGTCCCACCGACGACAACCGTATCCGCGTCTCCCAGCATGATTTCTTTCACACCGAGATCGACGGCTTTCATTCCGGAACCACAGACCATATTCACGGTGTACGCGGTACTCGCTTCTTTCATCCCACTGTTGAGTGCTATCTGTCGCGCCACATTCTGGCCGAGACCGGCTGAGAGCACATTCCCAAAAATCAATGTATCCGCAATCGTTGGTGACTGGTCAATCCCTGAAAAGAGATTGGCCACCACCTTTTCCCCCATGGTCACAGCAGGCATTTCACGTAAACTGCCACCGAATTTTCCGATGGCTGTGCGCTTTGCAGCGACAATATAGACTTTCTGCATCGTTGTGTTCGCTCCTATCCATTCAATCGCTTTAGCATAACACAGTATATCTCACTGGTGATACTATCTGGTGCGATCCTTAACGCTTTCTGAAAGATTAAGCTTCTGTTTCAGTGAATAAACGATAAATCGTGTACGCATCATTCGCTGCTTTCAGTTGATCGACAAAGTCTTCCTGCATCAGGCGTTTAGATGTTTCTGATAAGTAGTGCAAGTGGGCCTCGCCTCCGGATTCCGGAATCAAGAACGAAATGACCGTATCGATCGGTTGACCATCGAACGACTCCCATTCCACACCATTTCGTAATTTCAAGATCAACATGGCTGGCTGCTTAATTGACGCATCCTCGGCATGCGGAATCGCAATACCGCGTTCCATCCCGGTTGAACCGCTCGCTTCACGCGCCTGATATTTCTGGTAGACCGCTTCGGAATTGGTTGTTAAGCCTAATTTTTCTGCGGTAATACTGAGATAATCGAGTACAGCATCGCGTGTATCGCACGGCACATCGATCTGGATGTATTCCTGCTTCAAAATACTGCCCAAGCTATCCTCGTCTTCTACTGGCGTTTCACTTGCTTCAGCGACAGGTGCTGTGACCGTCGTTTCGGTAGCTTCAGTAGCTGCCGCTTCCGTTGCGACTTCTGGTGCAGCTTTCGTCCGTCCTTCTGCAAAGGCTAGCAGAATCCCAGCGATCACAGCGCCGACGAAGATATCAATGACCCACATGAACGGACGATTGACGATCGGTAACACGATAAAACCACCGTGCGGCGCTGGTACGCTGGTTCGCGTCACGTATGAGAGTATAGCGGCGATTGCCGACCCAAACATGAAAATTGGAATATTAATCAGTGGGTTTTTCGCAGCGAAAGGAATTGCCCCTTCGGTAATATGTGTCGCACCGAGTAAGAAGTTGACGTAGCCGGCACTGCGTTCTTTTTCAGTGTAGGCTTTTTTATTTAATAATACCGAAACACCTGTGGCTAGCGGTGGCACCATACATGCGGCGGATACCCCAGCCATAAAGTAGTAGTTCCCCTGTGCAAGCAATGCGGTACCAGTGAGGTAGGCTGCTTTGTTTACCGGGCCCCCCATGTCGAAAGCACACATCGCGCCGACGATCGCACCCAAGATAATCGGGTTAGCATCTTCCATTTGTTTCAGGAAGTTCATCATTCCTTCGTTAATGGCTTCCATCGGCACGGAAAGGTACCACATGGTCAGTCCTGCAATCAGTGTCCCCAGTACTGGCAGAATAAAGATAGCTTTCAGACCATCGATTGATTTCGGTAATTTTGCAAATAATTTATTGAGTACTAACACGACCCCACCGGCGAGGAAACCACCGACAAGCCCACCGAGAAATCCTGTACCGTTCGTGTAGGCAATCATACCTACCGTGAAACCAACGATAAGTCCGGAACGTTTGGCGATAGCTTCCGCAATATAAGCGGCGAGCACCGGCACCATCAAATTCATCGCGAACCCACCGATCGTATTCAGCAGGTAAGCAAATTGATTAAACTCAGGATTACCCTGTTCAGCAGAATGAATGCCCCAGAAGAAGGAGCAGGCTGTCAATACACCACCAGCAACAACAAGCGGCAACATGTGTGAGACGCCATTCATTAAGTAAACATATAACTGATGCCCGATGCCAGCTGCGGATACCGATTCCTTTTCAGTCGTCGGCTGCTGCTGGGCTTTATCGGCATGATAAATCGGGACCTGATCGTCATTTAAAATACGGTCAACTAACTCATCTGGCATTTTAATTCCCTTGGACACCGATACATTAATGACACGCTTGCCAGCGAAACGTTCAATTGCGACATCCTTGTCGGCCGCAACGATGACACCATCCGCTTCCCGAATTTCTTCATCCGTCAGCGCGTTCTCGACACCGGTCTGCCCGTGCGTTTCAACTTTGATACTGACACCGCGCTTCTCAGCTGCCTGTTCCAGTGCTTCTTGTGCCATGTAGGTATGCGCAATGCCGGTCGGACAGCCAGTCGCTGCGATAATCTGATACTTTCCCATTGTTCTCATCCTCCTTAATCATACATTGTGAGTTGGACATCTTTCGCAAGTGTTGGTACATCTCTAAAGTCTGTCAACCCCGAGGTAAAGGCAGTTGAGCTGCCAGCTGCAATGGCCTGAACCAAACTCTCATGTTCTGATAAGCCTCTCAGCTGTGAAGCAACAAACGTACCGAGCATCGTGTCACCAGCGCATGTGGTATTCACCGCTTCACCGTGCGGCGCTGAGCCATGAATAACGCCGGATTCACTCACTAATAATGCCCCCTCACTGCCGAGTGAAATCAGCACTTTTTCTGCCCCACGCGCTCGTAATTCTTTGCCGAGCGTGATGCATTCAGAGCAATCAGGTACGTGATCCAGATCGAACCACGTTTGAAGTTCTTCATCGTTTGGTTTCAATAATGCTGGACGATACGTCAACGTATCCATTACTTCCTTGTAGCTCGTGTCGATGACCAGTTTAAACTGCTGTTTCGCTGCGAGTGCCGCAATGCGCGTTAAAATCGCAGGATCGATACCCTTTGCAAAACTACCAGAAATGATTAGCATATCGTCTGATTGCAGAGCTTCGAGTTTCTGCAATAATTCCATCTGTTTTGCTTCATCGACAGTCGGTCCCGGATTCACGAGTTTGTATTCATCCGCTGTCGTCGTCACCTGTGCAAACACGTTAATACGTGTCATGCCATCCACATGTACAAAATCATGCGCAATGCCGCGCTGCGTTAACACATCTTCGATATATTGATTGGTAAAACCACCACCGACACCGAGTGCCGTATTCACCACATCCAACTTCTGTAAGATAAATGACACGTTGATACCCTTGCCGTTTGCCGTGGCCTCCGAATAGTCAGTACGATTCACAATTTTTGGTTCCATTGCTTCCGTCTGAATGAATAAATCAATCGCAGGATTCAATGTTAATGTATAAATCACAAGTTATAACCTCCTCAATTCCCTATTTTTCTTATCTATTGATAAGATTTACTATTTTATCACAGGCATTTTTCACAACGCAAACGGTTCCACTGTCACTACCAAAAAAGCACAGACATATAAGCCTGTGCTTCGCTTGCTAGTTAATGGTTGTTCTGCGCTTCGTGCACTTCATCGGCCCATTCTTCTAATCGTGTTTGGTATTTACGGACGGCAGCGACGTCCTTGAGATCCGGAATATCGCCGATGAGTACATGTGGCGCCTGGACGGCGTGCGTGCCTTTTTTCTGAACGATGAGAATTGCTTTTTTCATTGTTTCCTGTCTAAACATATTCTTCGGTAGCTGCAACAATCCCTGTATATAACCGAACGATTGGATGGCCGTGAGTAATTTATCAAAGCCGGGCATCTCGGCAACGTTACCTGGAACGAGATAGATCCCCCAGCCATCATCATTCAACACTTGGAAGCCCTGCTCGATGAATAGCGGGTGAATGTAGCTGAGACCGCGGTCGTTCCCATCGACAGTGCTATTCTCACTCTGAAAGTGATCCGAGATATCGCGATTCGGATAATAACCGAGTGGCAGATCACCCACAATCGCATCTGCTTTCGGAATATAGAGATTTTGCAGTGCATCGCTGTGGTACAGCTCCGGTGCATGACCTTCGAGCGCGAGCACGTGTTCGCCGATACTGAGCATCAATTCATCACTATCGACACCATTTCCTGCCACGTTAAAACCGAACGCACTGAGCGTCTCGGCAACGATTCCCCACAAATTACCGGCACCGATTGCCAAGTCTGTTAGCTGCACTGGTTGGCTCTTGTCAAAAGCGCTATCCAGTACCTTAGCAAGAATATCGCCCATTAATAAGCTGATAGATGGCGGTGTCATCTGATTATTCGGCGGCAGTTGATCCATCCGATCGCCTTCAAGCATCAGTAGTTCCACAATCAGACGAATATCCTTCACTTTTAATTGTTTGCCTTCGAGAATCTGATATTTTTCCTCGAGCTGAGCCTTAACGCCATCTGAAGGTTCGCCATCGAATTGCTGAACTTCCCCGAGATGAATATTTTGAAACGTTTCGTGGAGCGCCTCCGTATAGCTCATATCTAACGCTTCCGCTGTCAGCACCGTTGCTTCGTTCAACGCCTCATAAATTTGGTTAATTTCGTTATTTGCCATGCGTTCCCCTTTTTTATCATTTATCGTATAAAAAAACGCACTCGCTGATGACGAATGCGTTATTCATTTCAATTACTTGTCGCTTAAGCTTCTGCTTCCTGTGGGTAAACAGAAACTTGTTTTTGATTGCGGCCTTTACGTTCAAATTTTACGATACCATCGCATTTGGCGTATAACGTATCGTCGCCACCACGACCAACATTAAGTCCTGGGTGAACCTTTGTCCCGCGTTGACGGTACAAAATAGCGCCGCCTAATACGGCCTGACCATCCGCACGTTTAGCACCTAAACGTTTAGATTGTGAGTCACGACCATTGGCGGTTGATCCGCCCCCCTTTTTGTGGGCAAAGAATTGTAAATCTAATTTCAACATCGCTCAGTACCTCCCTTAATTCTGTTATTGCTGATGACAGTGAACCTCGACGTACTCACCGTACGCGGGTTCTAAATCGTACACCATAATACTGTACGTGCTCTCAAATAGCCACTGCCACGTTTGCTGATCCGACTGACTCAAGCTCTCCGGTCGCTCGATATGGAGATAACCGCCATCCGAAGCGGAATCAATGAGTGGCTTAGCCTCAGTCATCATACGCTCCAAATTGTTTGCTAACCCGATCGCTAACACCGATACAGCACTGCAAACAATATCATGTCCGTATTCGCCAGCCAACGCGTGGCCGGTGACATCGAGAGAGAGCCAATCGTCACCATGTTTTTTGAAATCAGCAATAATCATTGTTATTAACCGTTGATTTTGTCGATTTTAACTTTCGTATATGGTTGACGGTGACCTTGTTTACGACGAGAATCCTTCTTTGGAATATAACGGAACGTCGTTACTTTCTTCTCGCGGCCTTGTTTTTCAACTGTACCTTCAACAGTTGCGCCTTCAATGAATGGCGTACCGATTTTAGCATCGTCACCACCGATGAATACAACTTCGTCGAACGTTACTTTGTCGCCAGCTTCAGCGTCAAGTTTCTCAACGAAGATAGATTCGCCTTCAACAGCTTTGATCTGTTTGCCACCTGTCTTAATCATTGCGTACATCCTACGCACCTCCTATGTTATTAATTTTCCGAGACTCGCCACCGTAAGGGTTCTTAGAACTTAAGCCTCACAGTGTGCGGTTGCAGCTCCGGTGCAACGGAAATACAACGCTCCTATTCTATCAGATGCGCGGTTGTGGGTCAACTTTATTTTCGCCAAAATAAAACGCCTAACCCTCGTTAGACGCTACGTATTATTTATCTGTCATTAGCCATTTAGTGAAATAGCGCAGTACCGCAATCACAATAAATGCGAGAAATGCATTAAGGATTAGCGACGGTACAAAGCGATTGATAAAGAATTCACCGTACGCGAAGAAATTTAATCCGAGTAAACGGTAGAGAAGATACAGTCCGTGTGTATACAGAACATAACTTGCGATCATCCATAGCCATTCGCTGTAAAAATGGTGGTGAATCCAACGCTGCAACTGCCGTGTCAAATAGGCAAGTAGCGGCCAGATAAAGAGATGAATGCCGAGAATCTGATTGTAGTAGAGATCGAATAGCGCACCGATAACTGCCGAGGTGATATAGAGCACTTTGAGCTGATGGCCTGCGAGGTGTTCGGTGAGGTAAACGATCACTAACAAGCTGATTGCGGCATCCATTCGGTAACCACTGCCAGCAGTAAGGGGTACAAAAACGAGCGGCAACGCGCCATCCAGATAGAATGCCAACAGTAGTAGCAGTGGTAACGCCGCGTACTGCTTAAAAGCTTTGATCACTGCGCTGCCTCCTCTGCGTTCTCTGTCACCTCACTGAAGGTATTTTCATCAACGGTAACCGGTTCACTGTCATTTTCCGCCTTAGACTGTCCGAGTGTCATGACCACAAAGACATGGCGTATATCGTTGAAATCAGCACTCGGTTTCACACGGATTTGCTTCGATAGACCAAAGTTATCTGCACTACTCTCAGTCACTTCACCGATAATTAATCCCTCAGGCGAAACGCCACCGAGTCCGTTAGTTGTAACGACATCACCTTTCGCGATTTTCGCATCCGGTGCCACCTGCTCAACAACGAGTTCGTTCTTATGGCGATCGTACGCACTCACAACACCATATTCGATGGTATCTTTAGTTTGGATCCCAGCAGCAACTTCGAGATGATTATCCGCATCAGATGTCAGTAGGCGCACTTTACTGGATGTCGGCCCAACCTCGTACACACGCCCGATCAACCCAGCATCCGTCATTACCGACATATCCTTCTTAATACCGTTGTTACTGCCAACATCGATGGTTAGGCTCTCCGCCCACTCGTTCGGTGAGCGCGAGATCACGGATGAAGCGATCACTTTTTTACCGACAAGACTCGGTGCTAAGCCAATCAAGTTGGTTAATTCCGCGTTATCTTCCTTGAGGCGCTGATTCTGTACTTTAAGTTCCTGCAGCGTGCCGATCTGACGTTTGAGCGATTGATTCTCTTCATATGTATTCTTCAACTCAGTGACTGAGTCGCTGAAATTCCTCAGCGCATTAGTCGGTGTTGAAACAATACGCCCCACCATTGCGTTCACATCATTGACCCAGTTCAGTGGTTTTGGCATGTCCCGCTCACTGAATAGCGAAAACGCAATCAAGCTCATCGCCGTAATCACACTGAAAAATACCACTATTAATCGTTTATTTTGAAAAAAGTGTCGCACGCCACTTACCCCTTTATATTCCTGAAAAAATTAAATGCGCTACTATTATAACGCGATCGCTACCTATTGTTCGCTTAAAATATTAGAAATGTGAATCATTCCGCCAAATTTTACACCGAAAAATAGCGATTTCCAATCAGAATTAAGCGATTGGTCATTCTTATTTTTCAGTTTATTGTATCAAAGGCAACCCACGCGGGCAATAACTCACGCTTAAAACGATTGACTTTTTCAAAAGTATTTCGTAAACTATTCATCAGTTTGTGGTACCTTTAATATCATCCCGTGAGATGACAAAGGACGTTTTTCATCATATTTATGAAACTGCGATTCAGTACTTAGAGGTCCCAACTATCAAAATCTTGGGACTTTTTTATGTCCTGAAAAGGAGTTATCTTGTTATGGAATTAAATACCACTCGTTTGAAGATGCGCTACGATCTCGATGATCGTCCGCCGTTCGGTGAAGGCCTCATTCTCAGTATTCAGCACGTCTTCGCTATGTTCGGTGCAACCATCCTCGTGCCATTGATCCTCGGCATGCCCGTGTCCGTTGCCCTTTTCTGCAGCGGACTCGGAACACTTATCTATCATTTCTTCACCCAAGGAAAAGCACCAGTTTACCTCGGTTCTTCCTTCGCATTTATCGGTGCCATGCAGTTGGCGATCGAACAGATGCATGGTAATTTTTCTGCTGCTCTAACGGGCATTATTATCTGCGGGGGCATCTATGTGCTGGCTGCACTAGCGATCAAAGTCATCGGCAATGGTTGGGTTGATCGCCTCTTACCACCAGTTGTTATCGGGCCTATGATTATTGTGATCGGTTTGAGCCTCGCCAGTTCAGCTGTCACTAATGCTGGATTCGTTGCTGACTCCGATTGGAAGAGTATCGTCGTCGCTCTATTCACCTTTATGGTCTGTGCGCTCATCAACACTAGAGCCACGGGATTCCTACGTATCGTGCCTTTCCTCGTCGCTATTATTTCCGGTTATCTGTTAGCCATGGCGCTCGGGATGGTGGATTTCACCCCAATTATTGAAGCAAAGTGGCTCGCTTTCCCGGAATTTATTCTTCCGTTCAAAACACCGTGGTTCGACAGCTATCAGTTCTACTTCGGTCCTGAAATGTGGGCGATTGTACCAGTCGTCTTAGTCACGATTTCTGAACATATCGGTGACCACACCGTATTGAGCGAGATTGCTGGTAAGAACTTCCTCAAAGATCCAGGCCTCGACCACACACTGATCGGTGATGGTGTGGCTACTGCCGTTTCAGCCGTTCTCGGTGGGCCTGCGAATACCACATACGGCGAAAATACCGGTGTCATCGGTTTAACCAAGGTATCATCCACACACGTTCTACGCCAAGCAGCTGTCATTGCAATTTTAATCAGTTTCTTAGGCAAATTAACTGCCATCATCTCAACAATCCCAAATCCAGTACTCGGTGGGATGTCCATCCTACTTTACGGAACCATCGCTAGTAACGGATTGAAACTACTGATTGAAAAGAAAGTGGATTTCCAAAACGTCCGCAATCTGATTATTGCCAGTGCGATTTTAGTCTTAGGTCTCGGTGGTGCACAGCTAGAACTCGGTAATTTCGTGACGCTTTCCGGTACGGCCCTATCCGCCATCGTGGGTATTTTACTCAATCTGATTTTGCCGCAAGATGCCGCTGAAAATGACTAATTAGTCTTTCTTCCTAATCTTAGCTTTAAAGCTATAGTGGATGGTTCCTGCCGTCTACTGTAGGCTTTTTTAGTACATTACTATACTTTGATGTTAAAAAGTGATTATCAATAAAATATTGCTTGTATTTTTATATGGGATTGCTAGAATAAGAAGAGGCGCAAGCTCCGTTTCTAAGTTTTTTTGTTCACAATTACTTTAGCGGAAACTTGCGCTTTTTGCATACACAAAAAAAGATGGGGAATTATCCCCATCAGCTAAATTTGATGAACAACCAAAAAAGGGAGCTACTTAAGATAGTAACCCCCTTTATGCTTTGATGGTCCGAGACAGAATCGAACTGCCGACACTATGAGCTTCAATCATATGCTCTACCAACTGAGCTATCAGACCAACATCAAGTTACAAGATATAAAATAACAAAAGATCCAGCAATGCCAGACCTTCAATAATGACCCGTACGGGATTTGAACCCGTGTTACCGCCGTGAAAGGGCGGTGTCTTAACCACTTGACCAACGGGTCGTCAAGTATAATGTCGATATACCCATCGAACGGAGAATAAGGGATTCGAACCCTTGCGCGGTAAAATACCGCCTAACGATTTAGCAAACCGTCCTCTTCAGCCTCTTGAGTAATTCTCCACATTAAATGGACCAGAGTGGACTCGAACCACCGACCTCCCGCTTATCAGGCGGACGCTCTAACCAGCTGAGCTACTGGTCCATAAAGCGGGTGACGAGAATCGAACTCGCGACAACAGCTTGGAAGGCTGTAGTTTTACCACTAAACTACACCCGCATATATGACAATACTTTACGATCCCGATGAGATTTGAACTCACGATCTCCTCCGTGACAGGGAGGCATGTTAACCACTACACCACGGGACCAATCTTTTTTATCAAAAGAAATTGCGGAGGAAGGATTCGAACCTACGACCTCCGGGTTATGAGCCCGACGAGCTACCCACTGCTCTACTCCGCGATAATTAACAGAATAATTATACTACATAACTACCTGTATAACAAGTATAAGATTTAAAGAAATAAGGAGGATAAGGGATTCGAACCCTTGCGCGGTTTGACCCGCCTGACGGTTTTCAAGACCGTTCCCTTCAGCCGGACTTGGGTAATCCTCCATCTAGTAAACAACGGCTATGGACCTTGTAGGACTCGAACCTACGACCGGACGGTTATGAGCCGTCTGCTCTAACCAACTGAGCTAAAGGTCCAAACCTGTATAGCGGCGAAGGGGATCGAACCCATGACCTCCCGGGTATGAACCGGACGCTCTAGCCAGCTGAGCTACGCCGCCATCCTCATATTCATTTCAATGGCATTTACACCATTTATCGGGAAAACAGGATTCGAACCTGCGACCCCTTGGTCCCAAACCAAGTGCTCTACCAAGCTGAGCTATTTCCCGTATGCGCCCAGCAGGATTCGAACCTGCAACCGCCTGATTCGTAGTCAGGTACTCTATCCAGTTGAGCCATGGGCGCAATGTTATGCCGAGGGCCGGAGTCGAACCGGCACGGTGTTTAACCACCGCGGGATTTTAAGTCCCGTGCGTCTGCCTATTCCGCCACCCCGGCATAATATATAAATGTTAATAACAGTAGGCTTGGCGGATATGATGCCTAACTGTTAAGCGGAAAACGGGATTCGAACCCGCGACCCCCACCTTGGCAAGGTGATGTTCTACCGCTGAACTATTTCCGCATAATGCCGGCTAAAGGACTTGAACCCTCGACCCACTGATTACAAATCAGTTGCTCTACCAACTGAGCTAAGCCGGCGCAAATTATTCGATTATGCGGGTGAAGGGACTTGAACCCCCACGCCCGAAGGCGCCAGATCCTAAATCTGGTGCGTCTGCCAATTCCGCCACACCCGCATAGAAATGATTCGTGGGAGGCTCGAACTCCCGACCCTCTGATTAAAAGTCAGATGCTCTACCAACTGAGCTAACGAATCATAATGGAGAATGAGGGGTTCGAACCCCCGACATCCTGCTTGTAAGGCAGACGCTCTCCCAGCTGAGCTAATTCTCCATAAAAGCACGGCAACGTCCTAGTCTCACAGGAGGAAACCTCCAACTACCTTCGGCGCTAAGAAGCTTAACGACTGTGTTCGAGATGGGAACAGGTGGGTCCTTCTTGCCATCGTCACCGCACCATATATCGAGCGTTGTCCGCTCAAAACTGAATCAATCAATTACGCTAACCATTTCGTATCATCATTGCTTATCCGTTGGATAAGTCCTCGAGCGATTAGTATTTGTCCGCTTCACC